>NZ_ATYV01000004.1 GCF_000427865.1 Corynebacterium sputi DSM 45148
CTGAAATCTTTGGGTGTGTCACCCATAGTGCTTTCCCCTTTGGTGGTTGGAGTGGGACTTTGTGGTCTTCTCTCCAACTTTTGGGGTTCACTTCAGTAGAAGAGGGCTCCATCCGCAACTACTGGCAAATAGAAGGTGGATCCGGACCCCAGATGCCTGATGTCGATATTGCCGCCGCCAAGTGTTGGCGGGATCGAGTTCCGGCTCTCATCGGTCAGATCGCCTTCGCTGGTGGTGGCGACGCCCATCATGCCCATGAACGGCCGGAGCGGGAACGTTAGCTCCAAGTCTCCCGAGCGCATGATACCGCGGTCATTTTCAGCGCGAGTGAATACCGAGACGTTCTCATCGGAGCCGATTGGAGGCATGACCTCGTCCTCAGAGATGCCGTCCGGGGCTCCTCCCTCCGGGGTCTTGCGCAATGCGCCCTTGCCGTGGCGGCTGGAGACGACTCCGTAAGGAACGCGCAGCGACGTTTCGAGAGTTTCGATCTTCAGCACATCCCCGGGTTCGGCGCCTTCCACATAGACCGGACCAGTGACGATGTGCGGACCGTCCTTGTCGAAGTCGCGCTCGGTGCGGTCGTAGTTCGCGGCGATGTCTCGGGCGTCGTCGAGCACCTCAGAAGGGTCCACACCATGCTCACCAAACCAGGCATCTGGGTCTCGCCCTTGGTCCTCCATGATTCCTTCGTGGCTGACGGTGTCCACAGTGACGGTCTCGCCCGAGCGCATTCGCAGCACCGGTGTGCTGTCCGTGGAGGGCACATATCCCCACAGCACCTTGTCCGGCTCCGACGCGAGGTAGTGGTCCGCCTGTATCGTCCCGACGCCTGATTGCAAGATCTGGCCTGCAGAGGCCGCTCGTGTGGGCGTTGACGCAGTTGCTGCCGCGTTGTGTCCGTTGTGCCCGCAACCGACCAATCCTGATCCGGCACCTGCGGCGCCCAGGGCTGCGGCCATTTGAAGGACGCGGCGTCGCCCGAATCGCCTAGCCAGAAGGTTTGCAGTGTCTTCGCCGGAGAGGTTGATCGATGATTTTCCCATGGAAAGAAACGCTATTGTGGATCGATTTCCCAGCAGTGTCTCGAAAGTTCCCGGGCCGTATAGATTTCCACAGCGAACGCTCACTTCGCCTCTGCACTGGTGACTCTGAGCCTTCCTGACATGACGAAAGACCCGGCCCCATCACTCGGTGTTCCGAGATCAAGGGCCAGGCCTCCAGCAGTCCGGCAGGCGAACTACGAGCTGCCGTCGATCGTCATCAGCGACATCCGCCGGTCGGGTTGAGCACACCATCGACCAGGCGAGCATCCGGGTTGAGGATGGCTGCCTTCTCCAGTTCCGCGATGGACTTGTAGCCGGTGCCGTCACCGAGCCGGCGGCCTTCCGGGCGCTCGTAGAGCGAATCGCCACCGTAGATCGCGTGGTCGATGCGACGCAGTCCGGAGATCTCACGGGCCTCGGCGAGGACGCGCCACTTGTCGGAGGCGTCCTGACCATCGAACTTCGCGACGGATGCGTAGAACGCCTCTGGGTGCAAGATCGCGACCAGTGCCGAGACGTGACCGAAGCCGAGAGAGGTCACCAGACCGGCCTTCAGCGGCAGGGTGTCGCCGAAGTTCAGCGGAGTCCGGGACCAGACCAGACGGCCGTGCTTGGACAGCACCGGGTCGACACAGTCCAGGGAGCGGTTCGCCGGGATGAGGCCGGAGCGCAGCACCTGAGTCAGACCGATCATCTGGAAGGCAGCAGCGCCACCCTTAGCGTGTCCGGTCAGGGACTTCTGGGAGACGATGAACAGCGGGTTGCGCTCATCGCGGCCGATGGAATCGGCCAGACGCTCGTGGAGCTCGGACTCGTTCGGGTCGTTGGCGTTGGTGGAGGTGTCGTGCTTGGAGATCACCGCCACCTCGTCTGCGCTGACGCCGTGCTTGTTGAGAGCACGAGCCAGTGCCGACTTTTCACCACCACGAGCGGCACCAAGTGCGCCCAGTCCCGGGGCCGGGATCGAGGTGTGTGCGCCGTCCGCGAAGGACGAGGCGTACGCCACGACACCGAGGACCGGAAGTCCCATGTCCCGAGCAACGGAACCGCGGGCCAGCAGGACCGTGCCGCCACCCTGCGACTCGACGAAGCCACCGCGACGGCGGTCGTTCGGACGCGAGAAGAACCTGCGGTCGATGCCCTTTCCGTCCATCGTTGCCGAGTCCGCAGTGGCGCTCATGTCGCCGAAGCCGGTAATGCCCTCAGTGGACAGGTCATCGAAGCCGCCGGCGACGACGAAGTCAGACTTGCCCAGGATGAGCTTGTCCAGGCCTTCCTCGACGGAGACCGCCGCAGTCGCACACGCGGCGACCGGGTGGATCATCTGGCCGTAGCCACCAACGTAGGACTGCATAACGTGCGCTGCGATGACGTTCGGCAGGGCCTCCTGCAGCACATCGCTGGCGCGCGGCTGGCCGAGGATTCCGTCGATGTACAGGCTGCGCAGCGACTCCATGGCGCCGATACCGGTGCCCTGCGTCGAGGACACCAGGCCCGGGTGGACGTTCTCCAGCAGCTCCGCCGGGGAGAATCCGGAAGAGAGGAAGGCGTCCACGGTGCAGACGATGTTCCACAGGGAAACGCGATCGAGATTCTCGACCATCTCCGCCGGGATGCCGTAGACCGTCGGGTCGAAGCCCTCAGGGATCTGGCCACCGACATAGCGGGACATCGCCATGCGGCGCGGTACCTGCACGTTGGTGCCGGACTTGCGGGTGACGATCCACTCGGCGTTGTCCTCGTCGTAACGCGCGGTGGTGTTCTCCGGGTCGGAGGAGACGAAGGTCTCCGCCTCGGAGCGGTCACGCACCGGGAAGGACAGGTCGCGGTCGAGGTAGACGGTGGTCAGCTCGGTCATGGTGTTGTCGACCAGGTCGCCGTCGTTGCCGTAACGGCGAACGCCCACGCGGGCGACAACCTCGTCGCGGAAACGCTCAGCGATGTCTTCCTCGTCGAGCTCGTTGCCCTCAGCGTCGAGCCAGCCCTCGTCCCAGGTGACCAGGCCCATGTTCCAGGCCAACTCGACGATGCCGGCGGCAGACAGGTCGCCGACCTCAGCCTCGAAGCGGGTACGAGAGGAACCGTAGGGTCCCAGCTCGCCGGCGCCAACGATGACGATCATGTCCTCAGGGGCCACGTCGACGGTGCTGAAATCCGGTGCCGTGGAGGTCAACGGCTTCAGTGCATTCGGCAGTGCGCGCAGGGCGCGGGTGGCCTCTGCCTCATCCTCAGAGTCTGCGGCGGCAGCCTCAGCGGCCTCTGCAGCTTCTGCGGCCAAAGCGGACATGTTCAGGTCCACGTCACCGAGACCACCGGTCAAGTCCACGACCACCGGGTCAGACGCAGCGATCAGGCGGGTACGTGCGGAGGTCTGACGGAGCAGCTGAGCAGCCATCTCGTCGGTGGACCAGGTCTGCACGCCCTTGCCCTCGACGATGTCGACCAGCGGGTCGTTGCCGCCCATCAGGCCCGTGCCACGGACCCAACCGATGAGGGCGTGGACCAGCGAAACGTTGCCATTCCAGGCATCCTCAACGTGCCAGCGGGACACCAACGCGTCAAGGGCAGCCTTCGACTCACCGTAGGCACCGTCGCCACCGAAGCGGCCACGGTTCGGGGAGCCTGGCAGCACCACGTGGAGGCGGCGGCCGATGTTTGTGTCTGCGTTGATCGCAGAGAGTCCGGCGACCAGGCGCTCAACGCTCCACAGCAACAGACGCATCTGCATCTCGGCAGCGGAGCCTGCATCGGCCAGGGTTCCCATGACGCGCGGCGCGGCGAACGGGAACAGCAAGGTCGGCTTCATGGCCGGCTTGAGCTCCACAGTGTCTGCACCAACGGTGGTGGTCCAAGCGTTACCGACCCAGTCGATAACGGCGTCCAGGTCCTGGTAGGAGGTCAGGTTCGCGGGGACGACCCACAGGGCTGCGCCCTCGGAGGCGTTGTCGCGGAAGAGCTCCTTGTAGAACGACAGACGATCATTCGACAGTGACGAGGTCGTTGCCACGACGGTCGCGCCACCGGCCAGCAGGCCTGCGGTCACGGCGGCTGCGATGGATCCCGGGGAACCTCCGGTGACGACGGCGACATCGCCGGCGTACTTGGTGGACTCACCGGACTTATCTGCGGCAGCAGCCTCGTCAGCCAGGGCACGGTAGGCCGCAGCCAGGCCGGTGTGGCCTGCCTTCTCGGCGCGCTCGGCCCACCAGGTGGCCTGACCGATAGCGGCACCGGTCACGCGCTTCGGAGCAGCGCCACCGGTCCACATGCGAGCAAGGTCCTCGCGCTCAGTGGCCCAACGGTCATCGATGAGGACCGTGCGGTTCGCATCGAAGGACGGGGTAACCAGGCGGGTCCAATCAGAGCCGAGCTCGGCGGTAACCAGGTCGACGATCTGGTCGTCGGCGTCGTCGGCAAGCAGGTCCACCGAGTCGGTGACCTGGTGCCCCAGCTGCTCCAAGATGTTGCGAGCGACAGTTGCCAGGACACCGGACTCACCGGTGACCTGCTCTGCGAACTCGCCGAGTGCTGCGGAGTCGACGACTCCACCGGCGGCTCCGCCGGCAGAGGGCATGGCCACGGTGATGCCGCGCTTGGAGCCGACGGACTGGACGGCGGCGTCGATAAGCGAATCAAGCTCTGCGCTTGACGACGGCACCGTCGTGGTCAGGTGGCCCAAGTCTCCGCCACGCAGCGACGCGCCTTCGCGCGAGCCCATGACAACCTCTGCGGTGACAGCGGCAACCCAGCCTTCGCCGAGCTCCCACGTCTTGGAGACTCGATCAGAGATCGCCGAGGCACGCGCACCGGCGGGACCGGTGATGCGGCGGATGCCGTCGGTCAATGCCTCGCCCAGGACCGGGCCCCACGGGGACCAGGAACGGACCATGCCGGAGACCTTGTCCTTCAACGAGGGCAGGTCGGCGTCGGCGGCACCGTCAATGGCGCCCAGTCCGAACTCCGTGCCCAGATCCAGCAGAAGCTGGTTCCGGCGGGAGGAGACACCGTCAACGAGGGTCTCGATGGAATCGGCGGCACCCATCTGGTCCGGGCGGACCTTGGTCCACAGAGCGATAAGCAGCTCAGTGGCGTCACCCGGGGTGATGGTCAGATCAGCAGGGCGCTCAGCACCTGCTGCGGCGACCGGAGCAGCCGGGGCTGCCTCGACCGGGCGGGACATCGGCTGTGCCGGGACGGAGGTCTCCTCCGGGGACTCGGTGAGGACCTCGTCCTCGTCAGCCTCCGGGCGGATCTCGTCGCGAGCGAAGACAGCGTCGGCGTCGCGCTCAACGTTGAGGACGGTGATGTCCAGGTCAGAAAAGCGCTCCAGACCTGCGGTGCGTGCGGCGAGGTTGGCGATCGTCGGTGCGGTAGCCACGCCGACCTCCACGATGCGGGTGACGTTGAGGTCACCGAGGACCAGGTCCTGGGTCTCGATCCAACGCACTGGGGAGCAGAACTGCCATGCGAGCAGTTCCATCAGCAGGGTGCGAGCGAGCTTGCCCGGCTTCTTGAGCTGCTTGTCGAAGTTGTTGAGAACCTTCGTGATAATCGGGGAATCGACAACCTCGTTGATCTGCTCCACGAACTCGCGGGTCAGCGCGAACTGAGTCGCGGTGAGGTTCGGGATGTAGCGGCCGACGAGGGCCTCCGGGTCGACCTCAGCCGGCAGAAGGCGGTCGAGGTGGTCGCGGAAGGCGTTGACGCCGTCGCGCAGGACTGCCGAGTGGAACGGCACGTCGATGCCGGGAATCCGGACCAAGCCCTTCTTACCGGCAACATCTGCCAGAGCCTGCAGGCCCGCGACAGTTCCGGCAACGGCGTACTGCTTGCCTGCCAGGTTGAGGTTAACGACCTCGAGGAATTCACCGGACTTCTCAGCGACACCGTTGACGAAGTCGACAACGTCTTCTTCAGCGACACCAATCTTGTCCGGGCGCAGTGCGGACAGGCCGTAGTTGGAGCGGCCGTTCTCATCGCGCGGCACCAGGGAGTGCATGGTCAGGCCGCGGTAGTACACGACCTCCAGGACCTCGTCCTGGCCGACGACACCGGCAAATGCTGCCAGTGCGTTGTACTCACCGACTGAGTGACCGGCGAAGTATGCCTCTTCGTCTAGAACGCCAGCCTCGCGCATCTGCGCGGTCTGAGCCATACCCAGGGTTGCCATGGCGACCTGGGTGAACTGGGTCAGGTTGAGGACACCTTCGGGGTGGTAGTAGCGCTGACCACGAACGTAGACCTCGGTCGGGTTGTCACGAACGATCGCGAGGACCGAAAAGCCCAGCGCGCTGCGGGTGTAGGCGTCCGCGGAGTCCCAGACCTTGCGAGCTGCGGCGGACTCGGTGCGAGCAGCCATGCCCATGCCCTGGGCCTGGATGCCCTGGCCCGGGAAGGCGTAGAAGGTCTGCGGTGCAGCGATGATGGCAGTGGCGGTGAGCACCAGGTCGCCGTCGACGGTGGCGGTGACCTCGCGGGCCTCGCCGTTGCCCGGGCGCGAATCCAGTCCGCGGCGCTCGACGGTGAAAGTCACGGTCTGGCCCGGCAGGACCGGCGCCAGCATCGTGGCGGTGAACTCGGTGATCTCCTCACCACAGGCGGCAGCGTGCTCAGCGGCGGCGGACAGCCACATGCCGTGGACGATAACGCCCTCCGGCAGTCCTGCCAGTGCTGCAGCGCGGTCGTCGACGTGGATCGGGTTGCGATCGCCGGAGACGGTCGCGAACGCCAGCATGTCCTTCGGTGCGTCAACGGTGACGGTAGCGCGGTGCGAGCGCGGGGTCTCGGTGACGGTCGGGAACGGGGTGGTGTTGGTCTTGGCAGTGTGTGCGCCGTTGCGGCCACGGATGGCAAAGCGCTCCGAGAGCGTTGCGACGTCCCGATCCACACCGTTGAGCTCACCTGAGACCTCAGCACGCACCACCACGAGGCGACCCATTTCGGTGTCGGCGACCTCATCGCAGTGAGCGGTGACGGTGAGAACCTCGCCGTCGGCGGGCAGGTCGCCCAGGAGCTTCACGTGGTGCTCCAGGTGGACCAGAGAGAGCATGCCCTCGACCACATCGATGCCGTCCTCGGTGGTCGCTGCGGCGACAGAGGCGAAGATGGCGGGCCAGGCGTAACCGACCAGCACGTCCGGTGCGGTGGCGCCGTTGGCACCGGTGACGGTGTCGTAGTCAGCGGTGTCCGCGGTGGACCAGGTGCTGGTCCAGGTGGCGATGCCGTCGGTGATCTCTGGCAGCTGCCCACCGGCAGCGATACGGGTGAGCTCACGCATTGCTCGAACGACGTCCTGGGAGGAGATCACAGCGGAGCGGCCGATCGACGCCGGGGCGCTGATGACAAGTTCCAGGCTGGCCGGCTCACCGACGCGTGCCAGCGGCACGGTCAGCAGAGCGGTCTTGGAGGAGTCGCGAGTTAGGGTCGCGCCGGTGTCCGGGTGGGTGGCGGAGCCGTCGGACTGCACGTCCCACTCCTCCAGTGCGCCGAGGCGATGCACCGGGTTGATGGTCTGGCGACCGGCCCAGGAGACGACGGGCTCTGCGAGCACGGCGGCGACCGGGTCTGCGTCGACCTCAGTGGCGGACTCACCGGAGGCGGTCAGCGCCTCGACGGTGGCGTCCTCGAAACGTCCGAGGATCTCGGCGACGGGCTCGTCGACCTTTGTGATGCCGGCGACCGCAGCGGTGCCGGGGATGATGCAGACGCCGTCGGCGTCGTAACGCTCATCGTGTGCCTGCCACAAGGAATCCGAGCGCCACCAGCGGCGAACCTCACCGTCGATGACGGGCACGAAGTTGACCGGCTTGCCGGGGATGCGGCAGGCGCGGAGGAAGAATCCGACGTCAGCCGGGTGCATGCGCACGTCGAGGTCATAGGCCTCGCGCACGGCATCCGCAGAGACCGGGGTGACCGGGCCTGCTGGACGCACGGAGGAGAATTCACCGGAGTCGGTATATGCGAGGCGGGACTCGAAACGGTCCAGCAGCGCGCCGAAGCGAGAAGCCCAGGAGGGATCGACCCACTCGCCGGTCGGTGCGGCAAGCTCGACGTAGCGGTCGATGATCTCCGCGTAGGTCATGGTCTCGATGTCACCGAAGTACGGCTTGGCGGTGCGGTTGATGGCCTCGATGATCTCATCGCGACGCTGTGCGACAGCCTCGTCATCACCGGCAACCTCATCGAGGAGGCGGCCGGCAACTGCGGCGGCATTGTCGATCTCATGGATGTCAGCACCGAGCTGGGAACGGCCCGAGGCCATGCCCTGGTTGGCGCCACCGGCGGCGACCCACTCCGGGGTACCAGCGGTGTCGACCAGCAACTGCTTCACTCCGCTGGATGCGGTGGACTCTTTGGCGGCCATCGCGGCGGTGCCGATGATGACGGCGTCGACCGGCATGGCCGGGAGGTTGTGGTTCTCAGCCCACGTACCGGTGAGGTAGTCCGCTGCCTGCTCGGACTCACCGATGCCGCCGCCGACTGCCAGGACGGCATTGTCGCGCTCGCGGATCTCGCCGTAGGTAGCAATCAGCAGGTCATCGAGCTCTTCCCAGGAGTGGTGTCCGCCGGCGCGGCCGCCCTCGACCTGGATGATGACGGTCGCGTCAGTGGAGTCAGCAATTTCCAGTACCTGGCGGATCTGCTTGACGGTGCCCGGTTTGAAGGACACGTGCGGGATGCCGGTGGCTTCAAGTTCCTTGATGATGGCAACAGCCTCATCGGTCTCCGGGACGCCGGCGGAAATGGTCACGCCGTCGATCGGGGTACCGGCGGCGACGGTGCGCTGCACCAGTCGGCGGTTACCCATGTGCATGCCCCACAGGTACGGGTCCAGGAACATGGTGTTGAACTGCGCGGATGCGCCGTCATCCAGCAGGTCCTTTAGGCGGGTCACGTTCTCCTGGAAGATCTCCGGTGTGACCTGTCCACCACCGGCGAGCTCGGCCCAGAAGCCAGCGTTCGCAGCGGCGGCGACGATGGCCGGGTCGACCGTGGTCGGGGTCATGCCACCGAGCAAGATCGGGGAACGGCCGGTAGCGCGGGTGAAGGAGGTCTCCACGCGGGCGCGACCGTCCTTCATCACGAGCTTCGGAGCGAACTCCGACCACGGGGTCGGCTTGACCGGGGCGCTGCCCGGCTCGAAGAGCTCAGCTTGGCCCTGGTCGACTGCTGCGGTGACGACGACACCGTCAGTGCCCTCCAGCAGCTCACGGGTCAGCGGGGCAACGCCCTCGCCGGGGCCCATCTCGATGATCCAGTCAGCGTCGAGGGAACCGATCTCGGCGGGCCAGTCGATCTGGTCCTGCAGCACGTGCTGTGCCAGCGGGCGGACGAAGTCCTCGTCCAGGCCAGCGGCGGTCGCCAGCTCGACGGACTCTTCAACAGCGGAAGCCATCACCGGGTGGTGGAAGCCGGAGCCGACCTTCAGCCACGAGGTACGCGGAGCGAACGGCTTTCCACCGCGCTCCTTGTTGTGCAGAGTCTCAGCGTCGGCCTCTGCGGCCTTGTCCAGGTTCTCGCGGGTGGCCTCAAGGTCGGCGGGGGTGCCGACGATGACGACGCGCTCGCGGCCATTGACCAGTCCGATGACTGCATCACCGGCCAGGTGCGGGGACACCGCTGCTGCGTCAGCACCATTGACAGCCAGCATCGGGGTGCGGCCGGCATTGTCAGCAATGAGTCCGTGGACGCGCCCGTGGCGTGCCACGGTGACACCGAGGATGCGGGCGAGGGTGAGGATCTCACCAACGCGCTCCGGGTTCTTGGCAACTGCCGCACCAAGTACGCCCTGCGAGTGGCCAATGGCGTCAGTGGCGCGGGAGGCGTCGATGCCTTGTGCGTCAAGCAGGTCGATCATGCCGATCTGAGCTGCGACGATGCCCGGGGCGGAGACAGCCGGAGCTTCCAGGTCCGGCAGGCCCGGAACCGGGATGAACTCGGGGGTTCCGGCGTCCTCGGTGAGGTCAGCGGTCGGATCCGCGACGGGGTTCGCGGCAGCGGCCTGAACACCTGCGGCCTCAGAAGCCCAACGGATCGGCTCGAAGCCGTCCGGGAGCTGTCCGGCCAGACGGTCAGCGACCGGCTCCAGACGACGGTCAGACTCACGCAGTGCATCACGGAGGCGTCCATCGACTCCGGCGGTCAGACACGTGGTCAGGGTCTGCAGCCACGGGTAGCCCTGTCCGGAGAAGACGAAGGCGAACGTCTCGCCCCCGGCTAACCGCTGTGCCAGCGTCGGTTCGATTCCGCGCTCATTGCCTTCGTTCCTCGAGGCCGAGCGGAAGACGGACAGCGCATCGGCTGCGGTACGCGAAGAGGGGGTGACGGTCACGCGGTGACTCCTTAGATCGGATGTAGCGACTGGGGCGACTCGCTTTGGTACGTATGTGCGCCTGCGAAAACACGCAGACATGGCGAAGCGCCCTAACACTGTTACTTCGGGGACCCAATATGCCACATAAATCGTGAGGGTTCCGTCATGTTTTGGATCACATGGCACCCCAATGGCCCGGAATCGCTACATTTTCATCTACACAACCGAATAACCCGCAGGTCACAGCTCGGCGCCGGAGGTCCCAATGTCGGACCACCTGTGATTAATGTCACCCCACGAAACTTATGCTGTTATCCGGTCTTATCGTGAAGTCATCCCCGGTCAACGCTGTTTCCCCGAACTCCGCGCCATCAGAGCCCCGAGCCGATTACCCCAACAAGTCTCGAACTCGCGCAGCCGTGTCATCCACTTCCCTGCGCAGTTCACCCTCAACCCTCCGAGGAAGCGAACCGTCGGCACGCTCCGCCAGGAGGCGCTCATCATGTTCAGTGGATCCGTCGAAGACCGCGCACGGGTCATCCACCACCACGGTGTCGTCCGGCTCGATCCCACGTTCTTCGAACCAGATGTCGATGTGCTGGGAAATGCTCATGCAAAAAGACTACGCCCGACCGCCCGGCGCGATCGTCCGATTTACCGCAACGGTGCGCCCGGCCCCAGCGGGATACCCGCCAAGTACCAGAGGACGAAGAAAAGGAACCAGCCCAGCATCATCGCGATCGAGTACGGAATGGCCAGCGCCATCAAGGTGCCGACTCCTGCTCCCTTGTAATACTTCTGCAGGAACGTCAGTGCCAGCGCGAAGTATGGCGACATCGGGGTGATGATGTTGGTCGGGGAATCTCCAATTCGATACAGCATCTGGGTGACCTCTGGGCTGATTCCCACATACATAAGCATCGGCACCACGATCGGTGCCATCAGTGCCCACTGCGCCGACCCCGGGGTAATCACCAGATTGATGAGGGCCACCATCAGGACGAACGCGGCAAACAGCACCAAGGGAGGCAGATCTGCCCGGGTGAGCAGCTCCGATCCCCTGATGGCAGTCCACTGCCCGAGGTTGGACCAATCGAAATGGGCGGTGAACTGGGATACCGCGAAGAACAGCACCATCATCGTCGTGAGGGTGCCCAGGCCCTTCTCCATAAACTTCGGCACGTCCGAGGAATTCCGGATCGACCCGTACGAGAGCCCGTAGGCAATTCCGATCGCCGCGAAGATCGCCGCAATGGACACGACAATGTTCTCCAGCAGCGGAGAATTCAAGATCCCGTCGCCCTCGCCACGCATCGGCGAGCCCGGAATGAGCAGGAGCGCAAACCATGCAGCCATGAAAACAAGTGCAGTCAGCCCCGCAATTTTGAGTCCCCGCTTCTCCGCATCCGCCAGCGCGAGTTCACCGGTGTCTGAGTGCGGTTTCCCGTCTTTATCGCCTGGCTCGGCGTCCACTACTCCGTGCTCTCCGGACTTCTGAGGCATGGTGAAGACCGCAGCCTCATGGTTGACCAGCTCATCAGGGATTGTCCTGCGGGTGTACTTCACAACGAATAGCTCGGTCACCGCGGTGATGATCGCTGCGAGCACCACCGAGGACGCCATCGAGAAGAAGTAGTTCGCCAACGGCGAGACCACATAGTCCTCCTCCACGAACTGGGCCGCGTTCGTGGAGATTCCTGCCAACAGCACGTCGGTGATGTTCAGCAGCAGCGAAGCATTAAATCCGGCCGAGGAGGCAGCAAAGGCGACCATGGCTCCTACGATCGGGCTTCGTCCCACCACACGGAAGGCTGCGGCGCCGAGCGGGATGATGATCACGTAGATCGCATCGGATGCCACCGAACCGGTTACACCAGCCAGAGCCAAGACGAACGTCAGCCACACCGGCGACTTCACCTTCGAGACCGCTCCCCTGATCGCCGCGCCGATGAAGCCGGAATACTCCGCAATCGCAACACCAAGCATGCAGACCAGAATTAGTCCGAGCGGGACGAAGCTGACGAAGTTGTCGACAGCATCGGTCACCATCCGCTGCAGGTTCGCGGTGGTGAGCAGACTCTCGACTTCAATTGTCTCGCTTTAGGACGGATCTTCCGCCGACATCCCCGCCAGCGATCCAATCCAGGATGCGACGATCACAATCCCTGCGAATATGACGAACAGCCAGAATGGGTTTGGCAGCGCATTGCCGACTCGCTCCAACGTGGCCAGCATCCCCTTCGGTTTGTCCGGCTTTCCCGACGCGCTACGGCCGGGTCCTTCATCCTTTACTTCAGTGTCTGAACCCATGCCATCTTCCGTTTCTCAGGGATGCCCTGCCGGAACGCAGGAACGGACGGAGGCATCCACCGGTCAGTGTCCGGCGCCGTCGCTGGCGCCGTGCGATCGGCGGAAGCCAATATCTATCGCAGATTCAGAACTGACGAATGGGTATAGCCTGATGCGCACCAGATACGCAGACCAGTAGATTCCCTGAGAAGCGGATACGATTCCCGGATGCGGATCGGACTGTTCACCGACACCTATCACCCAGCGACGAATGGCATCGTCACAGTCGTCGACATCACCCGGAGTCGACTGGAGGACGCCGGACATGAGGTGTAGGTGTTCTGCCCAGGCACCCGGGCGGATCGGCGGGCATGGACTGCGCATAACGACGACCACGTGATCTGGTTACCCGGCCTACCCGCGGGGATCTTTGAGGGAAGTCGCCCAGCTGTTCTCTTCCCTCCTCGGGAATTGCGGGATCCGGCACTGAAGCTGGACGTCATCCACTTTCTCACTCCCACCCAGGTCGGTTTGCTCGGTGTGTATGCGGCTCAGCGGACCGGTGCGGTGTTGGTCGTCCAGCACTGCACCGACCTGAATAGGTACGCGGCGCATTACCCATCGGCGCTGCCTGGTGTCCTCGCTCTCAGTGCGATGCTGCCATTTGTCTTCAAACTCACCGGCACGGATGTACGCACCCTGTTGTCGATGTACCGCCCGCGCCGTCGGATCAGTGTGTGGAACGCGGAGATCGCCTCCGCCACGTTGGCAATGGTCTACAGCCGCTGTGACCGGGTCATCGCATTGTCTCGCAAGAGCGTGCGCCAATTGGGGTCCACCACCGGCCCCTACGGCTTTGACGTGGAGCTGCTTCCTACCGGAGTCGATCCCCTGGCGGAGCCCTCCCTGGCGCAGATCGCTGAATTCCGTCAAACCTGGGGAATCGGTGGGGAGGATGAGGTGATCGGGTACGTCGGGAGGCTTGGAGCTGAGAAGAACCTCGAACTTCTTATCCAGACCTTCGCCCACCTCGCGCCCCAGCGGCCGAGGCTGAAGCTCCTCTTCGTCGGCGACTTCAATCACCGCGACAGACTTGAGGAATTGGCGCAGGACACCGGCCACGGAGACCGGATCATCTTCACCGGGAGGCTGCCGCGGAACACCCTGGGAGTCGCGTACGCCACGCTGGATGTGTTTTTGTTCCCCTCCGTCACGGGCACTCAGGGGCTGGTCCTTCATGAGGCAGCCGCAGCGGGATGTCCGCTCATCATCGTCGACGGAGAACTCAGTGAGGTCCTCACCGAGGGCGAAAATGGATACGTGGTGAGGAATGACAGTTCAGAGATGGCAGAGAAAACTGCCTCGCTTCTCGACGCCCCCATCCTCATCCAGAAATTCTCCCACCACAGCAAAAACCTGGCCGCCCGATTCAGCGAAAAGAATCAGGTGGCCAGGCAGATCGCCCTGTATGAGCGGCTAGCGTCAGTTGGATGACGCCGAAGAGGTGTCCTTGTCGTTCGAGGACTTCTCATCCGGCTCCGGAGAAGTTGCCTCGTCGGCAGCGGACGCTGCCTGCGGTTCACCGGTGAGTTCGTTGCTTCGACCGGCGGTCAGACGCAGTGCGCGAGCCTTCTCGGCTTCCTTCTGACGCTTCTCTTCCTTCTTCTCATACGCACCAGAGTCACGCACCGGAAGCTGGATCTCCCACTCTGCGGGCAGGCCTGCCTGCAGTTGGCGGCCGCGCTCGATCTCACTGTCCAGCACTGCACCGAAGAGCAGGATTGCGTTGATGATGTAGATCCACAGCAGCAGGATGATGACACCGGCCAGGGCACCGTAGGTGGCGTTGTAGTTGCCGAAGTTACGGACGTAGAAGAAGAAGCCCAAGGTCGCGAGCAAAGCAACAACAATTGCCAAGACGGCACCGGTACTGAGCCAACGGAACTTCGGCTGCTTCACGTTCGGAGTGGCGTAGTACAGCAGAGCGATCACCAAAATGACCACGCCACCGAGGATCAGCCACTTGCCGTAACCCCACACGTACTCAGCGGTCGAGCCGAGGCCCAACGCGTCCAGGGCCGCCTGTGCAATCGGGCCGGAGACCACGAAGATGATCAGCGCGATGACACCGAGGAACAGCAGGATGAACGTGAGGATGTACATCTGGATGGTGAACTTGATCGGGTTACGGCCCTCAGGGACCTGGTAGATCAGGTTCATCGACCGACTGAACGCCTTGATGTAACTGGACGCGGTCCACAGTGCAGTCAGCAGACCAAGGAACAGACCAAGGCCTGCCGCCGGCGCGGTCAGCACCGAAGACAGCGCAGGTTCAATGGTCTCGAACATGCTCGGGGAGGCGATCTTTCGGACCTCATCCATGATGGCCTCGACAGAGGACTCATCCTGGCCGAAAAGGCTCAGCATTGAGACCAGCGCGATCATCGCGGGGAACATGGCAAACAGGGAACGGTACGTCAGGCTCGATGCCAGGTCAGTGCACCCACGGTCGGTGTACTGACGGACGGTACCGGCGAGAATAAACTTCCACGACGGCCCGGTGATCTGCCGCAGGTTCTTCGGCTTCCGGCTGTCGTTGGGGTCCGCGGCATCCGCGAGCCCCTCCATGCGCTGGGATTCTCTTGACGGCATCGCGCGGTCCTCTCACTTCTGAGGGCCAGCCAGTTGGCTGACCCGGCGAGCAGCTGCTCAATCTGTCACGGCAATTCTTACTTCAGCCTAAACGACCCCTCAGCATAATGCCCTTTCCACTCACAGGATGTGTGGTGTTGGCTGGGGACGTCGGGAAGCGTTTATTCAAAAACCTTGGTATCTACTTCCTCAATCCTCGAAGTACGACCAGCGCTGAGCCGCAGCGCGCGGGCCTTTTCCGCCTGGATATCGCGCTTCTTCTCTTCCTCCTGATAAGCCGCCTTCGCACGAACGGGCAGCTGGATGTCCCATTCCGCGGCCAGCCCCGCCTGCAGTTCGCGGGCGCGTTCAATCTCACTATCAATGACGGCACCGAACAGCAGGATTGAATTGGCGATGTAGAGCCACACCAGGAAGATAATGACGCCAGCTAAGGATCCATAAGTCGCGTCATAGTCGCTGAAGTTACGCACGTAGATCGAGAAAATCAGCGTGGCGACGATGGTGATCACAATTGCGATGAATGAGCCGGTGGTCATCCAGCGAAACTTCGGCTGCTGAACGTTCGGAGTCAGCCAATACAACACCGCGGTCACGAGGACGATCACACCTGCCAACACGAACCATTTGAGGTACATCCACACATCCGCGGCCGATTCGCCAAGTCCAAAGTGACTGAACAACACATCAACCCACGGCCCCGACAGCACGATCGACAGCATTCCCAACGCCCCAAGCAACAGCAAGAACGCGGTCAATGCGTACATCTGGATGGTGAGCCTGATGCCTTTGCGGCCCTCCGGGACCCCGTAGATCCGATTCATCGCTTCACTGAACGCGGTGACCCACTTTGACGCGGACCATAGCGCCGCCGCTAAGCCCACCACGAGGCCAAAACCTGCTGCCGGCGCCGACAGCACCCCGCGCAGGATGGGTTCCACAATGTCCCAGGTGTCCTCCGAGGCAAGGCGCTGCAGATCATCCAAGAACAGATCCACCGACCGTTCGTCCTGCCCCACCAGGCTCAGCATCGACACCAACGCGACCATGCTGGGGAAGATAGCGAACAGCGCGGTATAGGTCAGGCTGCCAGCTAGGTGCGAGCATTCCTTCGCCTTGTACTGCGGGTAAGACGAACGGATGATGAATGCCCACGATGCTCGAGTGATCTTCTGCAGGTGCGCCGGCTTCCTCGCATCATTCGGCGCTGCCGCGTCAGCGAGTTCCTCAAGGCGTTCCCGGTCCGGCGATGGCATTGGTAGACCTCCCAGGTGTGGCTGTTGGATTCAGGATACGTAAAGAAAGTTTTGCCTAACGACGTTTACCTACCCACCAATTCCCCCCCACCCACGGGGCAAAGACACAAAACGCGGCACCTGGATAACTCCAGATGCCGCGTTGCTATGTGGTGCGCCCGGGGAGACTTGAACTCCCACGTCCTAAGACACTGGAACCTAAATCCAGCGCGTCTGCCAATTCCGCCACGGGCGCAAACAAACGGATCCCGAGACCGGGGTCCATTTACCAGGACTCAGTATAGGGGGTTAGGCTGGCGGCGTGACACCCAGTACCGGAAAGTCAGATTCGTCCCAGCAGACAACCGAGCAAAAGCACCCGATCAGCACACGCGTGCGGGTGGTTCAGCTCGTGTTCCTGACCATCGCAGTCGGCATCACGATGGGCATGGCCTACTGGCAATTTAGCCGGTGGGACTCCACGAACTCCTGGCAAAATCTCGGTTACGCCTTCCAGTGGCCTGCCTTCGGCATTTTCTTCATCTGGGCGTACCGCAAGTACATGGAGTACGAAAAGGAACGCGCCGCCGGCACCATCGACGCCGCCTACATCGTCCCCGAAGGCACGATGACTGAGATCCCGGACGACTTCCTCCCCGAGTCCAAGGCTGCGACCGCGGAAGTACCCACCGCAGTCGATGAACGACGCTCGTCCCGCCGTGGACCTAGCGCCGATACTTCTGGCCAGTCCGGAGCAACCGGAATCACCGGGAACTCCGCGCCGGATTCATCCGACCACTAGGCAGCACTCTCCATAACAGCCCGAGTATGTCGGGCCGCGAATTTTCAGGAGTTCATACCCGTGACCCACCCATCCTCCGACACCCCGGACGCAAGCGCAGGAAACCCTCCTACCGCTGACGGCCCTCCGCTGGACTCGCAGTCCGCTGCTCTCGGATCAATTCCGTCGGGAACGCCGACCGGTCCGTCGTCGATCAGCATCGTCCGCCGCCGCAGGGTGAAGTTGGCACTGATGTTCTTCTCGCTCACCGCGTACCTCACGGGTGTGCTGCTGCTGTCCCTGCTCGGTGCGATGATCGCCGTGTACGGATTCATGGGATTCAGCTTCGCCGACGGCCAGCAGAAGCCTTTCTGGTTCGCCCCGATCGCTATCTCCCACGGGTACGCCTACCTGGCGTTCATCATCTCGATCGTGAACCTCGGTGTGAAGGCCCGTTGGACTCCATCGAAGTGGATCATCACCGCTCTCGGTGGTGTCGTGCCGTTCCTGTCCTTCTACGTTGAGGCGAAGCGCCG
Organism: Corynebacterium sputi DSM 45148; assembly: GCF_000427865.1. Lineage (GTDB taxonomy): Bacteria > Actinomycetota > Actinomycetes > Mycobacteriales > Mycobacteriaceae > Corynebacterium > Corynebacterium sputi. The sequence goes on from NZ_ATYV01000004.1 coordinate 17,853, forward strand.
CAAGGAAGTGGAAGTGCAGTTCGGAGTCAAGGAACTCTAGCCGCCCCGCTGCCCTACTACGGCAACTCAAGGCGACAGCCGACGACGCCCGAGCGAACCTGGATTGCGATGGTTCCCTCGGGCTTTGTCATGTGTGACGAGGTATCCTTGCCACTTTTCGACATGACGACCCCCCTTCCAACAGTTATCGATGCTGTTGGCAGGAGGGTCAGGGAAATCAGTTGCCGTCGGTTTCGACCAAGCGCTGAATCGTCGGGATCAGCTGACGCAGCGCGCGGCCGCGGTGGCTGAGCTCGTCCTTGTCCTCCGGATCGAGCTGTGCGGCGCTGCGGGGCTCCGGGAACTTGTCAGTGTCCCGGCCGGCCTTGACTCGCTGGTCTTCCTCGTGCGGAATGAACAGCGGGTCGTATCCGAATCCGTGCTCACCACGGAGTTCATCGGAAACGCGACCGCGCCATTCACCGCGGAAGGTGTAGATGCTGTCGCCGTGCCCGTCGTCAGTCGCGATGCCGTCGCCGGCGCTCTCCCCACCCGGGTTAACCAGGACCACGGCGGATACGAAGGCCGCGCCTCGGCGACCCGCAGGAATGTCGCGGAGCTGCTTGAGCAGGAGGTTGTTGTTCGCGGAGTCATCACCGTGGCCCCCGGACCAGCGTGCGGACAGGACGCCGGGCATTCCATTCATCTCATCGACCGAAAGGCCGGAGTCATCGGCGAAGCACGGCAATCCGGTCGCCAGAGCCCCGTCGAGGGCCTTAATCAGGGCGTTGTCCTCGAAGTTACGGCCGTCTTCCGGACGCTCGGGAAATTCCTCCACGTCATTCAGGCTCAGAAGTTCGATTCCTTCGATCTCTGCAGATTCCAGGACTCGCCGAAGCTCGATGAGCTTCTTGTCATTCCGCGTGGCCACCAGCAGTTTCATCGGAGTTCCTTCCATAATCTTTTCGTCTCGGTTGACCCGGCGCCTGAGGCCCCGGACCGAACGTCGTTAGTCAATGGTAACGAGAACAGGGCCTACTTTGCGTGAGGCAGGTCACCCGGGTACGGGGCGCGGAGAGCTTCCTGCTGCGCAGTAACGAGCTCCTTCAAGCCCTTTTCTGCCACATCGAGCATGGCGTTGAGCTGATCGCGGGAGAAGGTGTCCTGCTCACCGGTGCCCTGAACCTCAACGAGGCCGCCCTGTGCATTCATGACGACATTGAGGTCAACGTCTGCGCGGGAGTCTTCTTCGTAGGGCAGGTCCAGGCGGACTTCGCCGTCGATGATTCCGACAGAGACAGCTGCGACCGGGGACTGCAGCGGGTCGCCCGGAACGGCGCCGGCGGCCTTGAGGTAGGTCAGTGCGTCGGCAAGCGCGACGTAAGCCCCGGTGATCGCCGCGGTGCGAGTGCCACCGTCGGCCTGCAAGACATCGCAGTCGATGTTTATGGTGTTCTCACCGAGGGCCCGCAGATCCACGGCGGCACGCAGTGCGCGGCCGACGAGGCGGGAGATCTCCTGGGTACGACCCTTGACCTTGCCCTTGGTGGCCTCACGCTGCATGCGCTCGTGAGTCGACGCCGGGAGCATGGAGTACTCGGCAGTCAGCCAGCCCTCGCCGGAGTCCTTTTTGAAGCGCGGAACACGCTGTTCCACCGAGGCGGTGCACATCACACGGGTGTTGCCGAAGGTGACCAGCACCGAACCGGCCGGGTTACTGGTGAAGCCACGGGTGATGGTGACGGGGCGCATTTCATCGAAGGCGCGACCGTCCTTGCGCACGCTCGTACCGGATTTGTCGTTCACATCAGTCATGCGTCAAACGGTACATGGCGTGAGCGCCGTCTCAAGGCGGTACCGCAGGACCAGCTGAGGTACCCCTCTGTGCTAAAGCAGACTAGGGCAGATCGATGACCATGCCACGCTCGGCAACGATGATCTCTCCGTCGTAATGCCGCGATGCTGCTTCCACTGCGCCCTCAGGATCCCCATAAGGAGGGATGTGAGTGAGCACCAATGTAGTGACACCTGCCCGGCTTGCAGCCTCGCCCGCTTCGGCGCCGGACATGTGCATCTGCGGCGGAATCGTCGGGTCGTCGCTGTCCTTCGCGCACCACGTCGCCTCACAGATGAGGACATCCGCGCCACGGGCCATCTCGATGACCTCATCGGTCTTGGCAGTGTCACCGGTGTAGGCGAGAGAGCGGCCACCGACGTCGAGTCGGAAACCGTACGCCTCGATCGGATGCACCATCGGGAAGGGCGTAACGGTCACTCCAGCGACATCGAATGATTCGTGCGAAACCAGACTCCGCAGTTCCAAAGAGTCAGAGAGGTCATCAATGCCCTCCCCGATCTCTGCAGAGGCGTGTCCCACTCGCAGCGCGGTGTCTGCCGGGCCCCACAGCACGTTGCGGCTCTGAGCGGCACCGGTCGGGTGATAGCGACGCCAGATCATCAGGGCGGGGATGTCGAGGCAGTGGTCTGCATGCAAGTGAGTAAGCAGCAGGTCCACGGTCGACGGATTCGTGTACTTCTGCAGTTCGCCGAAAGTACCGGGACCCAGGTCCATGACGAACTGACCCGTGGGGCCGTCCACCAGATAGCCCGACGCCGGACAGTCAGGACCGCTCACGCTCCCTGAGCATCCGAGAACTGTGATCTTCATGCCTAACACTTTGCCACGCTCAGGCTTGGTTTACCTTGATCTGGGTCTATGGAAACCAAAATCACTCTCCGAAACCAGCAGTGACTTCGGTCACTGAGGGCCCTAAGAAACGGGTGGCCAGCCGGGTAAACGGCGCCGGATCGCCCGTCGATTCAAAGAGACGGGTCGGAGGAGTGGGGGGTGTGTCGGTGTCGATGGGGACGTCGTTAAGCAGGTCTTTTTCATACAGCACCCGCAGCACGTCATTAGCCGTCTCCTCTGCGGAGGACACCAGCGTGACTGACTCCCCCATTGCCAGCTGAATGACTCCGGAGAGCAGTGGGTAGTGCGTGCAGCCCAGCACCAAGGTGTCCACGCCCGCATCCTGCAATGGCGCCAAATAGCCCTCGGCCAAGCCAAGGATCTGCCGTCCAGAGGTGATTCCTCGTTCAACGAAGTCCACAAACCTCGGGCAATCCGCAGCGACAACCTCAACTCCGGGAACCGCCTCGAAGAGGTCCTGATACGCGCGGGAGCGGATCGTCGCGGAGGTGCCGATAACTCCAATCTTCCCATTGCGAGTGGTAGCCACAGCCCGACGCACCGCCGGCAAAATCACCTCAACCACAGGAACGGGATACCGCTCACGAGCATCGCGCAGGAACGCGGCAGAAGCGGTATTGCAGGCAATGACGATCATCTTGCACCCACGCTCAACCAGCTCATCGCCAATCGCCGTGGAAAACGTCCGCACGTCCGCGAGCTTGCGAGGCCCATACGGGCCGTTCTCGGTGTCACCAACGTAGAGCAGCGATTCGTGCGGCAGCTTCTCCGCGATCGCCCTGGCAACCGTTAGCCCGCCGACACCGGAATCGAAGATGCCGATCGGCGCGGTCCGGTCCGGGGTGCCGGCTGTGGTTGCGCCGTGCTCGCCCGTCTCCGTGTGCAGAATATCCATGCCCAAAGACTAACCAGGCTCGCCCTAACGCACGCCGGTGGCCACTCTCGGCCGCTTCGCTACCCGTCCGCGACCGGTCCGCAGGATCGATGCCGCCAGCACACCGCCGACCGCGCCGAACAAGTGCATCTGCCAGCTCACGCCCTGCTGAGTCGGGAACACGCCCCACAGCAGACCGGAGTAGAACACTGCCAGAACCACGCCAAGTGCCAGCTGCAGGAAGGACCGGTTCCAGATACCGCGGGCAATGAGGAACGCCAACCAGCCGTAGACCAGGCCCGATGCGCCGATGTGATTAGTTCCCAGTCCGCCGAGCAGCCAGGTCAGTACGCCGGAGACAATCATGACGATTGCCGTGACCTGGAACCACAACTTCTTCGAGGTAAACGCGATCAGACCACCGAGCACCGCCGCCGGCACGGTATTTGCCGTCAGGTGCGCGAAGTCACCGTGCAGGAACGGGGCGAAGAAGATTCCCAACAGTCCCCACGTGTCCCACGGGCGCACGCCTCCGAGTTGGGTCAGCATGCCACCGGTGAGATACGTGTCAATGAAATACACCAGCCACGTCACCACGGTGAATCCGATGGCGACAGTAATCGCAGAGCGGAAACCCCCGTCCGAGCTTTCCGGCAATGCGGGTTTCTTCGGGTTGTTCCTCTGCGGTACGTACGTCATGGCGGTGTCCCTTCGGGTTAGCCGTCTGTCTCGGAGATGTCCCGCCAGGCGGGCACTCCTCCTACTTCGGTGGCCGAGCTTACTGCGTCGACGATGGCGAAACGTGTGGCGTCTGCTGTGGCTGCGCTGAGAATCGCCAGTTCAGGGTCGGCCACGGTGCCGTCCTCGCCTGTCGCGAGTGCGAAGAATGTGTCCCCGTCCATTGGTAGGTGAGCCGGCCGCACGGCGATCGCCAGTCCGTCGTGTGCGGACATGGCCAGGCGTTTCGCCTGGGATGCGGTCAGCGGAGCGTCGGTGAGCACGGCGCCGATGGTGGTGTTCAAAGATTTCTTGCTTCCCGACGTCTCCGTCACCACCGGAAACTTCATCATCCCCACGAAAAACCGATCAAGTTTCTCGCGCGCCTCCGGTTGGATCGTGCCAGCATCAGGGTCCCCGTAGAGCCGACCGTCTGGGCCGACCACTGCTCCTGCTGGGTTCGCCACGACGATCACTGAGACTTCATAGCCGCCGGCCGATTCGAGCAGTTTCACTGAGGCCCGACCCACGCCGCCCTTGATCGCGCCAGCCATTGCCGCGGTACCGGCTCCGACGGATCCAGATGCGAGGGGCTCCGCCTGTACACCGGCTTCTCGGGCGGCGACGGCTGCGTCATACGCAGCACGTCCGGTCCCAGAATCCGGCAGGTCCGGCTCGCCGACGAGAAGATCGAAGATGACGGCAGCGGGAACCAAGGGAACGCGGATCTCAGGTCGAAGGTCGGATACTTGGATACCGAGGTGGGCGTCGGAAAGCGAGCGCATGACACCATCCGCCGCAGCGAGCCCGAACGCTGAACCACCGCACAGCGCGATCGCATGAACCTTGTCCATCGTATTCCACGGATCAAGCAGATCAGTCTCCCGGGTACCGGGGCCACCGCCGCGAACATCAACGGCCGCGGTAGTCGGCTGATCGCACAGAAGCAGGGTGGCACCGGTGTCCCCCACCTGCACCTGGCCCACCGACACCCCACCGGAGGAGCCAGGATCAAACAGCGTGTCACCGCCGACGCTCAACTGGCCTCCGAAGGGCTGGGTGGACCAGGTTCGTGTCATTCCCTCATCAACTCCTCCAGGAGGGACTCCTGGTTGTAACCGAGCCACTGGTACATCGCGTCGACTTGCTGGGACTGTTCCATCGGGCCTGCGAGGTTCTCCAAGGTCACATGGAGGTAGAGCCGGAGGTCATTGAGACCGGCGATCCAACTCTGGGCTTGCTCAGCGGTGAGGACGACCTCGCCATTGCCGGACGAATCCGCCAGGGCATCGAGAACAACCCGAAGCTGCTCGAGCTTGGCCTCAGTGATCTCCGACTCATTGAGCATCCGCAGCATCGCATTTTCACCGTCAGTCGGCTGATCGCTGTCCTGCTCGAAGTCCGGGAGCAACCGCGCAAGGCGAGGATCTTCCGGCGGCTCCGAATGTCCCGAAGGCATTCCGGTCAACTCCGCCAACTCGTCCTTGGGTCCGGACTGGACTCGTTCCATCAGGGCATCAGAGACACTGGCGGCTAGTTCACCAAGGAGCTGGACCTCCTGCATCTCCATTACGGTGTGGTACTTCGGCGTTCCGCGGAACATTCCCCGCTTGCGTTTCCACGGCTGCATGTCTTCTCGCTGTCCTTAAGTTCTGTGGATCGGGTGGTCCGGGCTGCGGCGCTGACTAGTCCGAGCGCTGCATCGTCGCCCACAGACCAGCTTTGTGGAGCTTCTTCACATCCGACTCAACCTTGTCGCGGTCGCCAGAGGTGACTACCGCCTTACCGTCGTTGTGCACCTTGAGCATCAGGTCGTGTGCCTGCTGCCGGCCCATCCCGAAGAGCATCTGGAACACGTAGGTGACGTAACTCATCAGATTCACCGGGTCATCCCAGACGAGGCACAGCCACGGCTTGTCCGCTTCGGTCGCCGTATCTGTCTCGGCGATTTCCATGGGCGAAGCGGCGGGTGTGGTCATGCAAACAAGGATAACGGCATCCTCAGACAGCCGTGCATGAACCCGACCTCGGACCGTGCCGGATAGACTCAGTCGGGTGACCGATTCGACTGCCCTTCTCACCGACAAGTACGAGCTGACGATGCTCCAGGCCGCACTGCGCGACGGCACCGCGCACCGGCGCTGCGCCTTCGAAGTTTTCGGCCGTCGGCTTCCCAATGAACGCCGGTATGGCGTCGTCGCCGGAACCGCCCGGGTCCTGGACGCGATCATGCGTTTCCGGTTCACCGAGGAGCAGCTCGCAACCCTTAACTTCCTCGATGCCGAGACCATTCAGTTCCTTCGGGACTACCGGTTCTCCGGTGACATCGATGGCTACCGCGAGGGTGAGATTTACTTCCCCGCCTCTCCATTGCTGACGGTCCGCGGCTCGTTCGCTGAGTGCGTCATCCTGGAGACGCTCATCCTGTCGATCCTCAACGCTGACTCCGCGATCGCCTCTGCCGCGACCCGCATGGTCACCGCTGCCGATGGCCGTCCGATAATCGAGATGGGCTCTAGGCGCACCCAAGAACAAGCAGCCGTGAGCTCCGCACGAGCAGCCTATCTCGCAGGTTTCGACGCGACCTCCAACTTAGAAGCTGCCATGCGGTACGGGATCCCGGCCTCGGGCACTTCTGCCCACGCCTGGACTCTGCTGCACACCAACCCGGATGGCACCCACAACGAAGCCGCCGCGTTCCGAGCGCAGGTCGAGTCCCTTGGCATCGGCACGACGCTTCTGGTGGATACCTACGACATCACCAATGGCGTTGCTACCGCTATCGAGGTTGCTGGTCCCGAACTCGGCGCCGTCCGCATCGACTCCGGTGACCTGGGTGTGCTGGCCCGACAGGTTCGCCAGCAGCTCGATTCCCTAGGTGCTCACAACACTCAGATCGTGGTCTCCTCTGATCTCGACGAATTTGCCATCGCCGCTCTTCGCGCTGAGCCTGTCGACGTCTACGGAGTCGGCACCTCCGTCGTCACCGGCTCCGGCGCCCCGACCGCTGGACTGGTCTACAAGCTTGTGGAGGTCGACGGCACCCCGGTCGCGAAACGCTCGCTCGACAAGCGCAGCCACGGTGGCGCCAAGTCAGCCGTCCGCGCCTGCCGACGCTCCGGTACCGCCGTCGAGGAAATCGCCTTCCCGATTGGCACTCCGATTCCCGATGTCGGACACCTAGAGATCACCGAACTGACCGTTCCGATGGTCCGTGACGGTGACATTGTCGATGGCCAGCCGACCCTGCGCGAGTCCCGCGAGCACCTCGCCAGAGCTCTGGTTTCCCTGCCGTGGGAGGGCCTTGCTCTCTCCCGCGACGAGCCTGTGCTGCACGTGCGTTACCACAATGTCTGAGTCGACGACCGACAGCACAACCGAGTCCACCCCGGCTGATGAGGCTGCGGGAGGTGGAGCAGGGAACGTCGAGAAACTGCTCTCTGAAGCGGTAAGCGCTCTTGGCGGTTCGCGCCGTGACGGCCAGGTCCGGATGACCCGCGCCGTGCACGGAGCCTTCGCGAACGAACGGCACCTGGCTGTCCAAGCCGGCACTGGTACCGGCAAATCGCTGGCATACCTGGTGCCAGCGATCGACCGGGCGATGTCAACGGACTCGACAGTGATCGTTTCCACGGCGACCATCGCGCTGCAGCGCCAGTTGGTGGACCGAGACCTGCCCAGACTTACCGAGGCTTTAACGCCGCACCTGAAGCGCAAGCCGACTTTCGCGATCCTCAAAGGCCGCAACAACTACCTCTGCCAGCGCAAACTCGGAGAAACTCCTGAGGATGATGGGCAAGAGGAGATCATCGATGAGGCCCAACTGAGCCTCACCGCCAAGCACGTGATGCGGCTGCGCGAATGGGCGCAGGAGACCGAGACCGGCGACCGCGACTCCTTGGAGAAGGGTGTGCTCGACCAGGCCTGGCGGCAGGTGTCGGTGACCTCCCGCGAATGTGTCGGCGCGACTCGTTGCCCGTTCGGCGATACCTGCTTCGCAGAGGTCGCGAAGATGGAGGCGTCCGAGGTAGACGTGGTTGTCACCAATCACGCGATGCTCGCCATTGACGCCATGAGTGACAGCACTGTCCTGCCTGAACACGACTGCGTGGTTATCGACGAGGCCCATGAGCTCGAGGGCCGCATCACTTCCATGAGCACCGAGGACATCTCCCCCGCCGCTGTCACCGTGGCGGTGCGCCGTGCCCGCAAACTCGGTGCGGACGAGCAGATCGCCGATGTCGAAGAGGCGATGGACCTGCTTCGGGAAACCCTTGGATCGCTTCCCGACGACCACATCGGCCGTTGGATCCACCTGCCCGACCGGGTCGGAGACGCACTTGTAGCTGTTCGCCAGGCACTGTGGAACGCCCAGACGGCACTGCAAACCTCCCAGCAAGGTGATGCTTCCGAGCGCCAAGCCGTGCGAGTGACCTTCGAGAATCTCCATGACACTGTGGTGCGAATTCTCGCCCAGGTCGGCGGCGACGACTCAAAGAAGAATGGCACCGGCCCGGACGTGGTGTGGATGACGGACAACCGGGTCATCTCCGTGGCTCCACTGTCGGTGGCCGAGATGCTTCGCAATCGACTATTCAGTGAGTCGACTGTTGTGTTGGCTTCGGCGACGCTGGCACTTGGCGGCAACTTTGGGGCGATGGCTGCCTCTTGGGGGCTGCCTAAGAATTCGTGGGATTCAATGGACGTGGGTACCCCATTTGAACCAGGAAAATCCGGGATCCTCTACACCGCGCGGCATCTGCCTAAGCCAGGGCGCACCGGTGCTGACCCGGCTGTCTACGACGAAATCGAGGCTCTCATCCGCGCCGCCGGCGGCCGTACCCTAGGCCTATTTAGTTCCCGCCGAGGTGCCGAAATGGCTGCCGAGGAGATGCGCAAGCGCCTGCCGTTCGACGTCCTTTGCCAAGGCGAAGACTCCACCGGCAACCTCGTCGATAAGTTCGCCGCCAGTGAGAACACGTGTCTCTTTGGAACTTTGACACTCTGGCAGGGCGTCGATGTGCCGGGACCATCGTTGTCCCTGGTCCTCATCGACCGAATCCCGTTCCCGCGGCCGGATGACCCGCTTTTATCTGCACGCGCCGACGCCGCCGATGCCGCCGGCCGCAGCGGATTCATGGAAGTCTCCGCCACCCACGCTGCTTTGCTGCTGGCGCAGGGAGCCGGGCGGCTTCTTCGCTCCGTCGGAGATCGTGGTGTCGTGGCGGTGCTTGATCCCCGGCTATCGACTGCCCGCTATGGACCCTGGCTGGCCGCGTCGATGCCTCCGTTCTGGCGAACCACGAACAAGAAGGTGGCCCTCGGGGCCCTGGAGCGGTTGGTCCAAGCGCGCCACAAACGCTGACGCACTGTCCGGCCCTCCACGGATCAACGCACCTTGCCCTCGCCCTCCGGTCTTCCGTCCCACCCAGCCCCCTCCGTTCGTAGGTCTCAAACCTCGTTTTCCCAGGTAGCCGATTCCCTTCGGCTACATACGGGGGTATTCAGTGAGTGCCCGCACGGCCCTCTGGGAACCGAAGGGCTAATTCGATGCGTCTAACTAGGTGTGAAGGGGAACTCCAATAATCAGGTCCATCCAACGACGACCACATCACACCACGACGGCATTGCCGGGCTGCACAAGTCCGGGGTCATAAAGATTGCTTCCGCAGATGGCAAGGGTCGTGCACGATGGGCCAACAAGGTCAACAATGGTCAAGCAATTCGACTCCTGCCCGGTTGCTTCATTCGGACCAGGTTGTGGTCCGGCGCGAAGCCATGGGAACGGTTCCGTTATCTCTGCATCGCAGCTTCTCTGAAGTATCCGACGAGGTTTCTCACTCTCGATGCAGCGGCGTCACTTCATGGCATTCCCCTAATCCGCACCCCACGCCGAATTGTCCTCGGATCTGCGAACAGCAAACGTTCCTAATCCACTCCAACCCATGATCCGTTGGTCCGAGTGGACCTTCGCCGGAGGACGGTACCGGGTGGAGAGGTGGTGGTCGTGGATGGATTCGCGACGACATCGCTGCCATGGACCGCCGCCGCAATCGCAGGAAGAGCGATCACCGGGCCGAACGCTGACTACGGAACAGCGCTGGTTGCCCTCGAAGGAGCTCTGCGGAATCTGTCACCGACGGGCAACATAAAGCAGGCCATACTCGACTGCGTCGCGAAGATGCATCGAGGTCGGGCTGCTGCAACCATCAACCAACTGGTTAATCTCGCCGATTCGCGTTCAGACAGCCCGGCGGAATCACTCATGCGTCTCGTTCTGTTCGAACTTGGATTCATCGACCATAAGCAGCAGGTCATCATCGGTGATGACCATGGCAACTTCATTGCTCGGGTCGATTTCATGCTCATCGCCTACAACATCGTCATTGAGGTCGACGGCGAAGGTAAGTACAACGGCACATTCGGCGATCCGTTTGAGCAACTCAACCGAGAACGAAGGCGCCACAACGCCATAACGAATCTCGGGTACCAAGTGATCCGAATCTCCTGGAAGCAGCTGCAAAGCGGAGAGGCGAAGCAATTGATCATGAATGCGGTTAATGCACCGAACTCGACCAGCCGAACGATCCGTGGGACCCGGCGTCTCGCCGAAAAGATCCGAACGATGTCCGAGTATGGGAAAGAAGAAATCCGCTGGACGAACATGCCATGAGGCCACAACCCCCTATCGATACCTCGGTTCGTGGGAGTTAAACCCCCGCTACGCAGAGCCTGAACCGAATTTCCCCAGGTAAAGAGGCGCTCTGGTCTACGACCAGGGGTGGCGCACTCTTTATGTCTCGCCGGAACCGTCATAACCAACCCCTGATGCATGCATTAATGCATGCAAGAGCGTAGCGTCCGATCACATGAACTCGATTACGCGGTCAGCAGCACCTGCAAACCACCCGGATTCTCCAACGAGCCTGCCGTGGGCAGCGGAACAAACGGAATCGGCAACCACTCCCATCGCTGTAGTCATCGCCGCAACTACCGCCCGTCGGATTGTCGAGGGTGAGCACCCACCCGGCACGATCCTCACGGAAAAGGTCATTGCTGAGGCCGAAGGAGCGAGCCGGACACCTGTGCGCGAAGCTATGCTCCAGCTGCAGAGGTGGGGCCTCGTTCGACTCGCTCCAAAAAAGGGTGCCGTGGTCACTGCCCCGACGCCTAAGGAGAAGAGTGAACTACTGCAAGTCAGAGTGATGCTTGAAGAATCGGCGTTCCGCGAAGTTGTGAACGGCGACGCGAACCTCACCGCCGAACTTCTTCAGAAGCTCCGCATCGAACTCGATAACCAGCGATCAGCCGCGGACAATGGCGATCCCCTTGCTTTCGCCGAAGCGGACCACCGTTTCCACTCGCACATCATTCACGCTATGGGCAACCGAGTTGTCGATGACATTTTCCTCAACCTCGCACCCCAGTTGGCCAGACTCACCCATGAAGTGATGTCGAACCAGCCAGAGAAGCACTTCAGCGTGATCGAAGAACACGAGAGCCTGTTGGTTCAGTTGTCCAATGGCAGCCCGGAATCCTTCGCCAAGCAGCTGCGCCATCACATCACTGCCAGCCACGACACACAATTCACCAGAGCAGAGAAGAGCAGGACCTCACCGAGACAATGACTTTCAAGTCCAAGAAACAAGGCACGAGAGCCAACCGCACTTCACGGAAAATGACGCCGGGAGCAGAACAGAAAAGTCCAGCCAGCGACACTGTGAAGCGATTCCCTTACTGGGCACTCGTCGTACCCGGCACCTTCATGATGGCGTGGGGAGGCAATCACTTCACGCCACTTCTGCACATGTACCAAGAGCTCGGCGACTACGCCCGTTGGCAGGTGAATCTACTGCTGGGCATGTACGTGTTCGGCCTAGTTCCGGGTCTGATGATGGCGGCGAACCTGTCTGACCGACATGGCAGGAAGATCGCGTTCATCGGCGGGTTACTCACCACGATCGTGGGCAACCTCATTCTCGCCCTAAGTCTCGAATCGTTCACCCTGATGTGTATCGGACGTGTCATCGCTGGCGTCGGAGTTGGAGTCGCGATGTCCGTGGGGACTACGTGGGTCAAGGAATTGTCGTGCCCTCCTTTCGACATGAAAGCTGGCGTCGCAGAAGGGGCCCGCAGGCCGTCACTGACGCTGACGTTGGGTTTCGCCATTGGCGCCGCAGTTTCAGGTATTTGCGCCCAGTACATCCAGTTCCCCCATCTGGTCCCGTATTTCGTACTCATCACGATCACCGCCCTATGCATTCCGGCGGCTCTAGCCGCTCCAGAAACTCGCGGCAGAGTCAAGGAGTCCAATTCACTGTGGAAGGCCTTTCATGTTCCTTCCGCGCTGGACAAAAGGTTTACCCGGGTACTTCTTCCAGCTGCTCCGTGGGCGTTTGCTGCGGCCGGAGTCGCCTACGCGGTCATTCCATCCAGTGAGGAGAATGAACTCGGGGACTCCACCACGATCTACGCCACTGTGCTCACGGTCCTGACTCTGGGTACTGGTGCGGTCATACAGGGCGTCGCGATGCGGATCGACAGGGCCTGCGGAGGACGCGGACTGCAACTCAGCTTACTGGTTATGACCGTTGGCATGGCGCTAGCGGCAGTGGCGACCTGGTGGAAAAACCCCTGGTTGGGCGTATTTGTGGCGATGCTCCTCGGCTCCGCATTTGGATTGTCCGTGATTTGTGGGTTGGGCCAGGTGCAGAGGATCGCGACTCCCGACAACCTTTCAGCATTAACGGGCGCGTACTACGCCGTGGCATACACCGGCTTCCTTCTGCCGACAGTTCTCGCCGCGCTGCTGCCGGTAGCCCCTTATCCCGTGAGCCTCAGCGTCGTCACCGGTATCTGTGCCCTGTGTTTGGTGCTGTCCCACCGAGCGATGCGGACTCAAAGAGGGCGGGCATGACCGTCCCCTCTGCCGCCTAAATCCTTTGTTCCAGGAAGTCCTTGAATTATTCAAAGTTGAGCCTCCCCCATCCGTCAAAAACCCCGCGCTGTAGTGGGTTAGGTCACTACGATGGCAAAAGATTCACAGATAGTGACCGCCCATAAACATGGAGGCCCCATGCCGCTGAAGAGCAAGTTCCAGAACATCGAGATCCCCGAGTGCTCCATTTTCGACCTTCTGTTCTCCGATCTCTCCGAGGAGGATGCAGGGCGGAACGCAATCGTCGACTCTGGTTCGCACATCACCTTCGGGGAGTTGAAGGAGAAGGTCGAACTCTTCGCCGGTGCACTGGTGGCCCGCGGGGTCACCCCCGGTGACGTAGTCGCGCTTCATTGCCCGAACTCCACCACTTTCGCCGTCGCCTTCCACGGAATCCTCCGTGCGGGCGCGACCGTCACCACGGTGGCAACGCTCTCCACGGCCGATGACATTGCCAACCAGCTGAAGGCCTCCGGTGCTTCCAAGCTGCTGACCACCTCGTCCATCGGCTGGGGCGGCGCTGTGGGCGCAGGTCGAGCTGGGCTGGCTGAGGATGATGTCATTGGACTGACGGGCATCGAGGGCATCGCAACTCTCATCGCTGAAGGGCACGCCGCTCCGGACGTGGAGATCGACCCGTACTCCGTCGCCGTGATTCCGTTTAGCTCCGGTACGACCGGCAAGCCGAAGGGCGTCCAGCTGACGCACCACAACCTAGTCTCGAACATTCTGCAGACCGCGGCTGCCCTGGGTCCGAACATGGACCGCGACACTCGCGTCATCACGATCCTGCCGTACTTCCACATCTACGGAATGAACACGCAGCTCAACCATTGCCTGTACCAGCGTGCGACGCAGTACACCTTCGGCAAGTTCGGTCTGCCGGAGTTCCTCTCGGTGATCCAGGAGGCGAAGATCAACTTCGCATTCATCGCCCCGCCGATCGCGGTCGCGCTGGCGAAGCACCCGGTGATCGACAAGTTCGACCTCTCTTCCCTGCAGACGATCATCTCCGGCGCAGCGTCGCTGCAGCTGGAGCTGGCGTCCCAGGTCGAGCAGCGTATCGGCTGCACCGTCGGACAGGGCTTCGGCATGACCGAATCCTCCCCGGTTACCCACATCCGCCTCGGCATCAACGCTCCGCTGAACTCCATCGGTCAGGCTGTGCCGAACACGGAGTACAAGATCGTGGACGTCGCCGATGATTCTCTTCCGGAGATCCCCACCCCGTCCGAGGGCCAGTCTGAGTCCGGCGAACTGTGGGTCAAGGGCCCGCAGGTCATGAAGGGCTACTTGAACAACGAGGAAGCTACCTCGGAGACTCTCGTCGACGGTTGGCTGCGCACCGGTGACATGGCTGAGCTCGATGCTGATGGCAATGTCTACATCGTTGACCGGCTCAAGGAGCTCATCAAATACAAGGGCTACCAGGTCCCGCCGGCGGAGCTCGAGGACCTGCTGCTGCAGCACCCGGGTATTGCGGACGCCGCTGCTGTCGGTGTTATCCGTGAGCACGATGGTGAGGAGATCCCGAAGGCGTTCGTCGTGACGAACCCGAACACCGAGCTCGCTGAGCAGGATGTCATGGACTACATCTCGGACCGTGTCGCTCCGTACAAGCAGATCCGTATGGTCGAGTTCATCGATGAGATTCCGAAGTCTGCGACCGGAAAGATCCTCCGTCGCTTGCTTCGTCAGAAGTAAAAGACGTCGCTTTCCGACGTCCTAAACCACACCCCGCCCTCCCCATTCGGGACGGCGGGGTGTGGTGTCTGGTGGACCGGAATTAGTTTGGCATCGTGGCGCACACGGTAACCGATCCGGGCCGGACTTCCGTGAAGCCAGCATCGCGGACGCTGACTACTGCGCGGCTCATGATTGCGGTGAATTCGGCGGTAGACACCTCTCGCACAGCCAGTGCGTAGCCGGTCTCTGCCCATGTCCAAGCCTTTTCTACCGACAGTTCCTTCGCCAGGAGCATCGAGGCGTGGCCCACCTGTGCGGCAGCCTTACCGACGGTCATCTCTAATCCACTATCGATCCAGATCACCGGGATATCCGCTGGCGGTGGACCGGGCTCATCACGCTCTAGTTCGGTGCCACCGATCTGGAGTTTCTTCAGCTCCTGGGGAACTTCAGAGACAGCTCCAGGCGGGTACGCACGAGCCGAGCACTCACCGACGGTCGCGGTGACACCCGGTAGCGTCTGTGCGCGTTCCCACTGGACACCACGGGCCCGTCGAGCGACTTTACGGATCCGATGGTCGTACCAATTGCCCAGTGCTCGAGAGAACTCTGTGTCCTCCCCTGCTCGCGGGTCCAGGCAACATGCCACGACCGACTGAGCGGCGGCTTCCAGTAGCGGCGTGCGAGGCGGCCGTGGGTTTTTCGGAATCAGCAATGCTATCTGCATTGCCTGGACGCTTCCCGGGTCTGCCGGATCCTCGTGACCAGAGCGCGAGTCCAGTGCGGATAGACGCCGATGAGCCACCCGGAAGGTGTCGGGGATGGTGTGGGTTGGGGTGAGGGGGACGTCGGGAAGCAAATGCTTTTCCATCACGGTTCCAGCGGTACGCGGCGGAACGTGCCGTCCTCCAGGTCTGCGGATTCGATCTCGTTGCGGGAGATGCCGAGGAAGAACAACACTTCGTCGAGGAACGGGTAGTTCACGGAGGTATCTGCCATTTCCTTCAGTGCAGGCTTGGCGTTGAATGCGATACCGAGGCCAGCCACTGAGAGCATGTCAATGTCGTTGGCGCCGTCACCGACAGCAACAGTCTGATGCATGTCCAGACCGTACTCACGGGCGAAGTGCTTCAGGCTGCGTGCTTTCTCTTCTCGATCGATGATGTCGCCAATGACACGACCGGTGAGCTTGCCGTCCTTAATCTCCAGTGTGTTTGCGCGGTAGAAGTCCAAGTCCAGTTCGTCGGCGAGGCCTTCCAGGATCTGAATGAAGCCACCGGAGACTGCACCGATCTTGTAGCCCAAACGCTTGAGCGTACGAATGGTCGTGCGAGCTCCCGGCGTCAGCTGGATGGAATTCCCGACCTCGGTGAGAACAGATTCAGGCAGACCTTCGAGGGCCTTTACTCGCTCATGCAATGACTGGGAGAAATCAAGTTCACCACGCATGGCCCGCTCGGTAACCTCAGCGACTTCTGCCTCACGGCCAGCATGGGCAGCGAGCATCTCAATGACTTCACCAGTGATCAGCGTCGAGTCAACATCGAAGCAAATCAGACGCTTCGAACGGCGCTGCAGGCCGTCGCGCTCGATGGCGACATCGACGTTCTGCTCCAGCACCAACTCCGCCAGCGCCTTACGAAGCGGGATGCCTTCACCGGGAGCAGGGTTCGCGATGGTGAGCTTCAATTCCAGTCCTGTCACCGGATAGTCCGCGATGCCGCGGATGGTGTCGATGTTCGCGCCGTAGTTTGCCAGCGTCTCGCCGATGCGAGAGATATCCAACGCCTCGAGCGGGTTACCAAGCACAACCATGGCGTGGGTGGAGCGAGGATGCGCGCTAGCGATTCCTTCGGTGAGAACCCACACAGACATCCCTTGGAAATCCATGGACTTACGCAGCTCGACCTCGCAGTCGGCCAACTTGTCCTCTGGAACTCCAACAAATGCTTCGAGGGAAAGCTGCCCGCGGAAGACCCGCTGCTCCACGTCTAGGAGCTGCGCTCCGTGATCGCTCAGCACTCTAAAGAACTGGGCCGAGACACCGGGATGGTCGGGTCCGGCGGTAGTAATGACCGCTTCGACGTAGCCTTCCGGCAGCGCGATGGAGACTGTCTGGTCGCTATTCACATCATCCTGATTCAGCACCTGGAAAGTATCCCATGAAGAAACCTGTTCGGGCCATTCGGGGGCCACCTATCGGACATGCAGAAGCCCTCCCCGGCCAGGTGGGCCAGAGAGGGCTTCTGTGCGTAGTCAGAGGCGGCACCGGTGAGGGTGCCGGCCATTGGACCGAAGAGTTAGATCTGCGGTCCGACGTGGTGCTCTTCGCGCATGCGCTTCACCATGTGCGGGTAGTGCAGCTCGAACGCCGGGCGCTCGGAGCGGATTCGCGGCATCGAGGTGAAGTTGTGGCGCGGCGGCGGGCAGGAGGTGGCCCACTCGAGGGAGTTTCCGTAGCCCCACGGGTCATCGACAGTGACGACCTCGCCGTAGCGGAGGGACTTGAAGACGTTCCACAGGAACGGCAGCACGGATACACCAAGGATGAACGCACCCACTGTGGAGATCATATTTAGGCCTGTAAAGCCGTCTGTCTCCAGGTAGTCAGCGTAACGACGCGGCATGCCCTCGTTGCCCAGCCAGTGCTGAACCAGGAAGGTCATGTGGAAGCCGATGAAGGTGGTCCAGAAGTGAACCTTTCCGAGCTTCTCGTCCAGCATGCGACCGGTCATCTTCGGGAACCAGAAGTAAACACCCGCGTAGGACGCGAACACCAGGGTTCCGAAGAGGACGTAGTGGAAGTGGGCGACCACGAAGTAAGAATCGTGGACGTGGAAGTCCAGCGGCGGGGAGGCCAGCATGATGCCGGTCAGACCACCGAAGAGGAAGGTCACGATGAAGCCGAGTGCGAACACCATCGGAGTCTCGAAGGTGATGCGGCCCTTCCACATGGTTCCCAGCCAGTTGAAGAACTTAACACCGGTCGGAACCGAGATCAGGAACGTCATGAAGGAGAAGAACGGCAGGAGGACAGCGCCGGTGGCGAACATGTGGTGCGCCCAGACAGCCAAGGACAGGCCAGCAATCGACAGGGTCGCGAAGATCATACCCGAGTAACCGAACAGCGGCTTACGGGAGAATACCGGAACGACCTCTGTGATGATGCCGACGAACGGCAACAGCAGGACGTACACCTCAGGGTGACCGAAGAACCAGAACAGGTGCTGCCACAGCAGGGCGCCACCGTTGGCCGGGTCGTAGATATTGCCGCCAAGCTTGCGGTCGTAAAGGATGCCCAGTGCCGCAGCGGTGAGGATCGGGAAGATCAGCAGCGACAGAACCGAGGTCACCAGGATGTTCCAGGTGAAGATCGGCATACGGAACATGGTCATACCCGGTGCACGCAGGCACAGCACGGTCGTCGTCATGTTGACGGCGGAAGCGATGGTACCGACACCACCGACACCGACACCGACGATCCACAGGTCAGAACCAATACCCGGGGAGTGGATGGAATCCGACAGCGGGGAGTACATGGTCCAACCGAAGTCGGCTGCACCGCCCGGGGTCAGGAAGCCCGACAGCATAATGATGCCGCCGATCGTGGTCAGCCAGAAGCCGAAGGCGTTCAGACGCGGGAATGCCACGTCAGGAGCGCCAATCTGCAGCGGCAGAATGTAGTTAGCGAAACCCCAGACGATCGGGGTACCGAACAGCAGCAGCATCACAGTGCCGTGCATGGTAAACAGCTGGTTGAACTGTTCGTTGGACAGGAACTGAAGTCCCGGCTGGAACAGCTCCGCGCGGATGAGCAGGGCCATGAGGCCACCAATAAAGAAGAACGTGAAGCTCATCACGATGTACATGATGCCGAGCTTCTTGTGATCCGTGGTGGTCAGCATGTCCCAGGCCCAGTTGCCCTTACGAGAGTGCCCGAAAGGCGCAGGACGCTCGGCCTCGGTCACCCCGTGACCGGGTCGTGGCGCTACTGCAGTCATTCTTCCTCCTGACTACGCGACAACCTTGGGTGAGTTAAGAGTTGTCAAAGGTCTTTGCTGCCTAGATGTTAGCTGAGCCCTCGACGCGGTTGCGAGTCAGACTCTAGATACTCGGCCAAGTGTAGCCGCAGCCTGTGTAAATGTTAAGGGCAGGGTCCGCTTAAGGCGGTGCGCATGACCGGTTCGATCAGCGCCACTATCTTAGAATCCCCTTAAACTGCGGCTATGGACCTCAGCTGTCACTGTAGTCCCATTTCCGCCTAAGCCGGCCGTACCCCCATTGGGGTGCTGCGCCGGACGGAGGGCTCTGCCCGGAGTACCGCTAGCGGATAGCGATGTCCTCAGCGCCGTTATCAATCGGGAGATCTCCGTCGACCACCGCAGTTACCGTCGCTGCATTGAGTGACAGCATTCCGCCATGGTTATCCAAGAATGCTGTGTCCGCGGCGTCTCTGCCGGTGGCGATGCGTAATAACGATTGGCGTGGCGCAAGGGCGGTGGTGTCGAGGCAGTGCCAGTGGCCGTCGTAAAGCACCTCGGTGACCGCGTGGAAATCCATCGGATCGCAGCCCGGCGCGTAGACGGCGACAAGCCGCGCGGGGATGTTCGCAGCCCTCAGCAGCGCTACTGTCAGATGAGAATAATCCCGGCACACTCCGGCGCCGCCGAGAAGAGTGTCCGCTGCTCCATCGGTAGGGGTGCTGGAGCCTGGTTCGTAGATGAGACGTTCGGAGACGAACCCCGCAATGTCCCTCGCCAGCGCAGCCGGGGTTTGATCCAGAGCGAATTGACCGGCGACGAAACCGAACATCCGGTCGCTATCGGCGTATCGGCTCGGTCGCAAGTATGTCGAGCGGTCCAGCGGCAACGCCGGTTGAGGAGCTGCCTGGCCGCTAACACCGGCTCGGTAGGCGACAGTGAGTTTGGAGTCGGTCGCAGATAGTCGGTGAATTCGCCCTCCCACGTTTGAGGACAATTCCTCCGGGTCCACCGGGTTGCCGTCCAGGAAGATCTCCAGCGTCTCATCCAGATCGAGTCCTGGGAGTTTCGCTACTGCGATCTGCAATTCAATCTCGGAAGTGCCGGTGATGTCGGCGTCGATGAAGGCGGAGACGACGCGGGGAGGTGTGCTCATGGCGCCGACGATACGAGCAGATGTGAGCGAATCCGGCGCCGGCAAACGAATGTTGACCGGCTGTTAACCGGCACAGGAATTAGGGGGTTCGTCGGCGCAGCGACGCGGCCGCCAACACCAGCACGACAATCAGCACAATGCAGACGATAAGGATCGGGCGCCACGCATCCCACCCGGTATCGCCTGCGGTGACCGCATTGACTGCCTCCACTGCGTAGGTCAACGGCAACCAATCAGAGATAGCCGTCAGTACCGACGGCATCTGGTCCCTGGGCATGAACACCCCGCTGAGGATGAGTTGCGGGAAAACAATCAGCGGCATGAATTGCACTGCCTGGAATTCGGTCCGGGCAAAGGCACTGGCCAGCAGCCCGAGGACGGTGCCGAGCATGCCGTCGATGACTCCGACGCACACCAGCAACCACAGCGGGCCCTCCACGTGCAGATCGCAGACGATGACAGAAAAACCTACTGTGACCACGCCTTGAATGACAGCAACAAGGCCGAGAACAAGCGCGTACCCGAGAATGAAGTCACCTTTGCCCAGCGGAGATGTCATCAGGCGCTCCAGGGTCCCTGAGCGCCGCTCCCGAAGAGTCGCCACGGAGGTGATGAGGAACATCAAGATAAAGGAGAAAATCGCCAGAATCGGCCCGCCGATGCGATCGAAAACTCCTTCGCTGCCGCTAAACAGCCTCGCAAATAGTCCGATAAACAAGCTCGGAGCCAACAGCAGCAGAGCGACGGACCTCGGATCGTGGCTGAATTGCCTGAGCACCCGTCCGGCTGTCGCGAGCGTTCTGCGGGGAGTCATCACTGTGTTCATGTCCGATCCTCCGAGTTCTCGATGACCGCCAGGAATGCCTTCTCGGGGTCGGTGGTGCCGGTGCGGGTAAGCAGGTCATCAGGGGTGGTCTGCATCAGCACACGCCCCTCCCGCATGAGTACGAGGCTCTCGCACCGCAGCGCCTCATCCATCACGTGACTGCTGACCAGCAGTGTCACGCCGCCCTCCGCCAAGGTTCGGAAGAGTGACCACAGCTCCTCACGGAGCACCGGGTCGAGCCCGACGGTCGGCTCATCCAGAACCAACAATTCCGGCGGTCCGAGCAGCGCTGTGCCCAGCGACACTCTGTTGCGCTGGCCACCGCTGAGGGATTCAACCCGGGTATTGGCGACACCTTGCAACCCGACGCTTCTAAGTACCCGGTCGACATCCGATGTCGGCGCCCCGAATACTCCGGCGAAGTAACGGAGGTTCTCCTGGACCGACAGGTCCTCGTAGACAGAGGCGCCCTGCGTCGCGTAGCCAACACGATGCCGCAAAGCGCGCGATCCGGCCGGCTCCCCCAGAACATGAAGGTCCCCGGTCACCTTCGCCTGGCTACCGACGATCGCACGCATCAATGTGCTCTTCCCGCATCCCGACGGCCCCAGCAGCCCTGTCACTGTCCCACTCGGGACCTCCAGCGCGATGTTATGCAGGACTTCCCGCTTCCCGCAGGTCACTGTCAGACCGGACGCCTTGACCGCTTTATTCATCATACGATGAATAAAAGAACGCGCAGCTCAGCCATGTCAAGGGTCAAAGGAATCATTCCTCAAATAGGTATCGCTGGATGGTGGGTCCGATGATGGGGACGAGGTCGTCGATAAGCGTCTCTGAGAGCGGCGGAAGCCGCAATACATAGCGGGCCACGAGCAATCCCATGATCTGCGAGGCGACAAGCTCAGCCCTCAGTTCGGCGTCCGGCGCGTCCAGCAGCGATGCCACCTGCGGCAGCACCTCATCCCTGAGGAACTGGACAAACATCGATTCCCCGGGCTCTCCACCAATGGCAGTGCGCAGCAGAGCCACCGCCCGCGGCCGAACGTCCTCATCATCCACAAGCTCCAGCACCTCCCGGACGAGGCGCTCCCCTACCTGTTCCTGCGGCCCGGCCAACACCTTCGGCACGATCAGGTCCGGGCGCAGCGGAACATCCGCAGCCTCGGCAAAGAGCTCTGCCTTCGTCCCGAAATAATGGTGGACCAGGGCCGCATCAACCCCGGCGCGACGAGCAATAGAACGGACCGTCGCACCGTCATACCCGCGCGCACCGAACTCCAACGCAGCGGCATCAAGAATTTTCTGCCGAGAGTCAGAAGTACCCTTCGGCCGGCCACGTCCGCGTGATGATGTCATGGACCGAGGCTACCCAGGGGCTCCCCGCTCCGGCGCACATTGGTGTTCACTCTGAGGGAGGTGCGCGACTCATTAGATGTCGCCACCGGATGACCGCCCTAAGACACAAGGAGCAACACCACATGCGAACCGTCAAGGCATACGGCGCCACCGACGCCACCGGCCCACTTGTCCCGATGGAGATCGAACGACGCGATCTCCTGCCCCATGATGTCCTCATCGCGATCGACTACGCCGGCATCTGCCACTCGGACATCCACACCGTCCGTGGAGACTGGGGCCCGATCCAGTATCCGCAAGTGGTTGGCCATGAAATCGTCGGCCGTGTCGTGGAAGTTGGCACCGACGTGACCAAGCACAAGATCGGCGACACCGTCGGCGTGGGCTGCCAGTCGAATTCCTGCCGCGAATGTGAACCGTGCCGGCAAGGCCAAGACCAGTACTGCCTCAAGGGAAATACGCAGACCTACTGCGGGCTCGACGTTGACGGCACCATCACCCAGGGCGGCTACTCCCAGGCCGTGGTCACCAACGAGGACTTCGTACTTTCCATCCCCGAGGGCCTCGATCCCGCCAAGGCCGCTCCCCTGCTGTGCGCGGGCATCACCACCTACTCGCCGCTTCGGCATTGGAATGTCGCGCCGGGCACTCGGGTTGGCGTCATTGGCATGGGCGGCCTCGGCCACATGGCAGTGAAGATCGCGGCTGCTATGGGCGCAGAAGTCACTGTCCTCTCCCGTGGCACCAAGAAAAAGGACGATGCCCTGAGGTTCGGCGCGACCCACTACGTCGACACCAATGACACCGAGGCGATGGCCGAGATGGCAGACAGTCTCGATCTGATCATCAACACCGTCTCGGCAGGAATGAAGATCACCACGTACCTTGGCCTGCTGGCGCTCAACGGCACGCTCGTCAACGTTGGCGCACCAAACGAGCCATTCGCGGTGCCAGCATTCGCGCTGATTCCTCGCCGTCGCTCCTTCGCCGGCTCCATGACAGGCGGAATTCCCGAGACCCAAGAGATGCTCGACTTCTGCGCTGAGCACGGTATCCACCCGGAGACCGAACTAGTCGGCGCCGACGGCATCAATGAGGCCTGGGAACGCGTGCTCAACTCTGAGGTTCGCTACCGCGCAGTTATCGATACTCACACGTTGTAGATCCGCGAACCCCTCGTTGCCAGCGCCACCGTGGACAATCCCGGATAACGCTGGAACCCTGGGTGCTGGAGCAGCCGGGTCAACCCCGACGACGATCCGCTCTCACACCCAGACGAGGAGCCACACTGTGCATATCGCGATCCTAACCAGCGGCGGCGACTGCCAAGGGCTCAACGCCGTCATCCGTGGCATCGTCCGCGCATCCGCCGATCATGGCGCCACCGTTACCGGCTACCAGGACGGCTGGAAGGGCCTGGTGCAGGACAAAAAGATTTCGCTTCACGACGGCCCCGATATCGACCGTCTCCTCCTCCGCGGCGGAACCGTACTCGGGACAGGACGGATGAAGACTGCAGACTTCACCAGGTGTCTCGATGTAATCAAAGACAATCTCGCCGCTGCCAAGGTCGACGTGCTCATCGCTATCGGTGGCGAGGGAACGCTCAAAGGCGCAAAGTGGCTGCATGACAATGGTGTCCCGGTGATCGGAGTGCCCAAGACCATCGACAATGACGTCGATTCGACGGACTTCACCTTCGGTTTCGACTCCGCCGTTGCTATAGCCACGGACGCGGTGGACCGGCTCCACACCACCGCAGAATCACATAAGCGAGTGATGGTCGTCGAGGTCATGGGGCGCCACGTTGGCTGGTTGGCAATGCAGGCGGGCATGGCTGGCGGCGCCCATGACATCCTCATCCCGGAGGTCCCCTTCAACATCGATGAAGTCTGCAAACGTATGTCGCGCAGATTCGCTATGGGTGAGACGTACGGGATCATCGTCGTCGCCGAAGGTGTCGAGCCCGTGGAGGGAACCTTCGATATGGGCGAGCCGGAATATGACAGCTTCGGCCACCGAAAACTAGAGGGTATTGGCGCGAAGATCGCCGACATCATCGGCGCCCGGCTCGACATTGACGTCCGGTCCACCGAACTCGGATACGTCCAACGCGGCGGGACCCCGACAGCATTCGACCGCGTCCTGGCCACTCGCTATGCAGTCAATGCCACCCGAGCAGCGATGAATGGGAATGTCGGCTCGGTCGTTGTCCTTCGTGGAGAGCAGATCGAATTGGCGTCCTTTGAGGAAGCCGTCGGCAGGCTCAAGACCGTCCCCCAAAGCGACATCGACTCGATGACCGCACTACTGGGCTGACTACGCCTCTCGCAGAAAGTTCTCAGTGGACACTGTCAGGTCAGTAACGAAGTCATCGAACTGACCCAGGAGCTCATCGAAGTAGCCGTCCATCATCTGCCCAAGGTGTTCGGCCAATGGCTGGAAGAAAGCGTCCGCGATGTCGCGCACCCCAGGTGTTGCTTGCAGTGTCACAATCCGTCGATCAGCGTGGATCCGCGTCCGCTCAATATGGCCACTTTTCTCTAAGCGATTCAGCAGTGACGAGGTAGCGCCGGAGGTCAAGCCGATCCGCTCTGTTCATCACCGGCGTCATCGGATTCGGACTCACCAGCCTCATGGCAGGGCTTGCTGGCAGCGGCGAGATCCTAATTCTCGCCCGCTTCCTGCAGGGCTTCGCCGCAGCGCTGATTCTCCCGACGTCCCTCGCCCTGCTCAACCGCATGTTCACCGGCAAGGCCCGTGGCCAGGCATTCGCAGTCTGGGGGTCGACCATCGGTGCTGCTACTGCACTGGGACCGGTCCTCGGCGGCTGGCTGTCGGAAAACTGGAGCTGGCGTTGGGCGTTCGGCATTAACATCCCGGTCACCGTCGTGATCCTCGTACTATCTGCCCTGTTCCTGGTGCCGACTCCGGGCAAGCCCGGTCGCATCGACGTGCTCAGCGCAGTTCTGTCCATCGCAGGACTCGGCCTGCTGGCCTTCGGTCTGATCGAGGGACGCATTTACGGTTGGGTCACCAGGCAGAACCCATTCCACATCTTCGGCTTCACCTGGAACTCCGGCCTCTCCCCCGTGTTCGTTGGCCTGATTCTGTCGGTTGTTCTACTTGCCCTGTTCGTGTGGCGTCAGTTCGTCATGAGCCGCCCGAACAGCACCCGCGAACCGTTCATGGACATGAAGCTGTTCTCTATCGGATCGTTCCGCAACGGCAACATCGCGACCATGATCATCGGTCTTGGTGAGTACGGCATCATCGCTGTGCTTCCGCTGTGGCTCGTGTTCACCATGGATTACACCGCGCTTCAGGCTGGACTTGCTCTGGTCCCGATCGCAGTCGGTAGCTTCGTCGCCAGCGGAATCAGTTTCCCGCTGATGACGAAGGTCTCCCCGCTGGGACTGGTCCGGCTCGGTCTGGTGCTCGAGTTCATTGGCTTGGCAGGCCTCGGGGCCGTCGCAATGTTCACCGCGTCCACTTGGTGGAAGATCGCCCTGGTGCTGTTCTTCTACGGCGTCGGTGTCGGGTTTGCCACCTCGCAGGTGACAAACGTCGTGCTTGCCGACATCCCCGAAGGCGAAGACGGCCAAAGCTCCGGAATCCAAAGCATGTTCCGCCAGCTCGGCTCCGCCCTCGGTATCGCCGCTCTGACCACGGTCTTCTTCTCCACGCTCGGATCTAACCTGCAGAACCGCCTGACGGACCAGGGTGTCCTGACCGATCATGCTGCGGAGCTCAGTGACTCGGTCACGAACAGTGCCGGCGCAGCCATCAGTGGCCTATCCGCTGATCCGTCGACCGCGTTCATCGCCGATGCTGCCCGCGAGGCAATGACCCATGGCATTGCCCTTGGTTCCTACCTGGCAGCAGGCTTCCTGGTGCTCGGCGTGATAGCAACCGCGTTCATCCCGAACACACAGAAGGTTCAGCCCGCAGATGCGGAGCAGGAATCGGTGCCGGCCTAATCGGCTAAGCACATCCACGTGCAATCGCGCTGTCCCCACTGTGGGGCAGCGCGATCACACATATGTACCCCTCGCAGCGCGTTGTCACTTACAGGTGACAACGCCAAGCAGACACTCCCCCTGCCGAAGAACCACCGAATCCTGCAATACTCAATGCCACCCCCAGACCCGTCGACCCGGGAGGCCCCATGGACGGCCACACGATTCAACGACTCACAGCTGAGCGCGCACAGGAATTTCCCGCGACCACCGTGGAGCATCCGTTTGGCCCGGACTGGGATGTATTCAAAGTCCGCGACAAGATCTTCATGGTGCACACGGAGTTGCAGGGCGTGCCGATCGTGAATCCCAAAGCAACTCCCGACGACTGCCATCGCCTCCGCTCGACCTACTCCCAGATCACGCCTGGCTATCACATGAACAAAAAACACTGGATCACTGTGCGCCCAGGCGACCAGATCGAAGAGAGCCTTGTGCAGGACCTCGTCACCGACTCCTATCTGCTGGTTATCGAGAACAACCTCCCCAAGAAGGCCTGGCCAGTGAACCCAGCGACATTCGCACAGAGAGAACTTAGCGGCATCTCCAATGAGGAGAAGCCATGACCACGTCTGTGCGAAAGGCCTCGCCTACCGACGCGCCCGTTCTCGGCCAGCTCCTCTTCGACTTCAACACTGAATTCGAGGTGTCCACTCCCCAGGCGGCCTCGTTCGCAGAGCGATTCGAGCGGCTTCTGGCCGGCTCTGATCTCGTGGCATTTCTTGCCGAGGACACGCATGGACGGGCCACCTGCTTCGCCCTACTGACGCTGCGGCCCACGCCGTACTTCGATGGCCCGCTCGCGCAGCTGGAAGAGCTCTACGTGCTTCCTCACCTCCGGGATCAGGGCATCGGGACATTGCTTCTCGACGCCTCCCTCTCCTACATCCGCTCTCTCGGATTAGAAGAAATCCACATTGGGGTGGATGAGATCGACACCGACACCAGGCGATTCTACGAACACCACGGCTTCGTCAATGTCGAGCCTGGGCAGGGCTACCGGATGCTGATGTACCTGCGGGAGCTCTAGAGCCATTGCGGTTGTCGCTGCGCAGGCGTACTTTACGATCATAATCCTTTCATAAGTGAACACAGAGACGGCGCGGTCATGCAACAGGAGCAAGGTACGCAGGAATCCCCGCAGCACGAGTCCGCAACGACAGCCGAAAAGACCATTGTCATGACCGGAGCAAGCCGAGGCATCGGTCGGATCGCGGTCACGCACCTGCGGACACTTCAACCGGGAGCCCATCTCATTCTCGTGGCTCGCGGCGACATCAGTGACTTGGTCGACGAACTACAGTCCATCGCCGGCGGCTCCGTGACAGTTGTCCACGCCGACCTTTCGTCGCTGCAGAGTCTCGCCGATGCCACCGATGCCATCGCCGACCTCATCCGCGCCAAGGGTTTACCGCCAATCGGCACACTTGTCTGCAATGCCGGACTTCAGCACACCTCTGCCCTGATGAAGACAATTGACGGGTTCGAATCCACCATCGCGGTTAATGTCCTCGCCAATCACGTTCTGATCCGCAGACTCCGCGACCATATGACTCCGGACGCCCGCCGTATGCCGTCGACATGGACCGTGGTCGGGTACAATCCAGGGTTTGTGGCCGGGACTGATTTAGCGCGCGACGCCGATGTCTTCTCTAGATTCGCCATGCGCCGGGTATTGCCGGTGGTGGCGAGGATGGGGCTGGGAACGTCGTTAAGCGAGGCTGGTCAATCCCTGGCTGAGGCTGCACTCGGAGCAATCGATGCACCAAGCGGTGGCTATATCGACCGCACCAAAGTCGCGCGATCCTCGCCTGAGTCGTACGACCGCATCCGCGAACGCCAGGTCTGGGACGCGGTAGAGACGTTGACCACCGAATACCTACCATCGACGGCAGACACCGACAGGAGCCCACATGCGCATAATCGTCATCACCGGAGCCAGTGACGGGATCGGGGCGGAGGCTGCCAAACAGCTCGCCACCTGCGAGGACCGCTTGGTCCTCGTAGGACGCTCTCCGGAGAAGACAAAGGCAGTCGCCGACGCCACTGGCGCTGAGTACTACCTCGCGGACTTCACATCACTCGACCAGGTCCGTCGACTCGGCGCCGAACTGAACGAAAATCTAGACAGAATCGATGTACTGGCGAACAACGCCGGCGGAATTTTCTCTGGCCCGACCATCACCGGCGACGGATTCGAAAAGACCTTCCAGGTCAATCATCTTGCGCCGTACCTGCTCACGCATGAGTTGCTGAACACATTGATTGCAAGCAACGCCTCGGTCATCAACACTGCCAGTATCGCGGCGAAATTGATGGGCAACGTTGAGCTGGACAATTTCGATGGCCGTGATGGATTCACTTCGAACACGGCCTATGGCACCGCGAAACTGGCGAACATTCTGTTCGCCAAGGGACTGCACCAGAGATTCCACGATCACGGTGTCTCAGCGGTTGCGTTTCATCCGGGGGTCGTCGCCACGAACTTCGCCTCTGACACCGACAGTTACTTTGGGCGCCTCTATCACGGTGCCCTCAACAGGTTCATGACATCACCACAGCAGGGCGGGCAGCGCCTTCGGCATTTCATCGATGGCTCGCCCGGCGCCACGTGGGTCTCCGGAGAATATTACCGGACGCCGAAGCGGATCGGTCGGACTAATAAGCAGGCATATGATCCGGCGATGGTAGAAGAACACTGGCGTCGTAGTGCAGAGATGCTCAATCTCGATTGGTGAGGCGCTGAGACCTCCCCCATGCAATACAGAAGGGCCCTGAACTGCAACGACATGCAATTCAAGGCCCTATGTGAAGGCAACCGGGTTAGAAGTCCCAGTCGTCGTCGACGGTGGACTCAGCCTTGCCCATGACGTAAGACGAGCCGGAGCCGGAGAAGAAGTCGTGGTTCTCATCGGCATTCGGCGACAGTGCCGAGAGGATCGCCGGGGAGACACGGGTCTCGTCAGCCGGGAACAGACCTTCGTAGCCGAGGTTGTTCAGGGCCTTGTTGGCGTTGTAGCGCAGGAAACGCTTGACGTCCTCGGTCCACCCGAGCTCGTCGTAGAGGTCCTCGGTGTACTGGTTCTCGTTGTCGTAGAGCTCCAGCATGAGGTCGAAGGTGTAATCCTTCAGGTCTTCCTGCTCAGCAGAGGTCAGCTGCTCCATGTTCCGCTGGTACTTGTAACCGATGTAGTAGCCGTGGACAGCCTCGTCGCGAATGATGAGGCGGATGATGTCCGCGGTGTTGGTCAGCTTGGCGTGGCTGGACCAGTGCATCGGCAGGTAGAAGCCGGAGTAGAACAGGAAGGACTCCAGGATGACGGAGGCGGCCTTCTTCTTCTGCGGGTCTTCGCCCTCGTAGTAGTCAAGGATGATCGAGGCCTTGTTCTGCAGGTTCTCGTTTTCCTCGGACCAGCGGAAGGCGTCGGTGATCTCTGGGGTGGAGGCCAGCGTCTGGAAGATCGAAGAGTAGGACTTGGCGTGCACCGACTCCATGAAAGCGATGTTGGTGTACACCGCCTCCTCGTGCGGAGTCAGCGAATCCGGCAGCAGCGAGACGGCGCCGACGGTGCCCTGAATCGTGTCGAGCATCGTCAGACCGGTGAAGACGCGCATAGTCGTGCGCTGCTCCAGCTCGGTGAGGGTGTTCCAGCTCTTGATGTCGTTGGACAGCGGGACCTTCTCAGGCAGCCAGAAGTTGGCGGTGAGGCGGTCCCAAACCTCAGAGTCCTTGTCATCCGGGATGTTGTTCCAGTCGATCGCGGAGATCGGACGGTTCTTGTTCGCCGGGTTGCTGATGCGGTGCGCCGGGGTGTTGATGGGGTTCGTACGTGCCATATTCACATTCCTTGACTGTTCTGCTGAGGGAGGTTCTGGGGAGGCCTTGCGGCCGTACCCGCTACAGCATGCAGCTGACGCAACCTTCGACTTCGGTGCCTTCCAGAGCGACCTGGCGCAGGCGGATGTAGTAGATCGTCTTAATACCCTTGCGCCATGCGTAGATCTGAGCCTTGTTGATGTCACGGGTGGTAGCGGTGTCCTTGAAGAACAGCGTCAGCGACAGGCCCTGGTCGATGTGCTGGGTCGCAGCAGCGTACGTATCGATGGTCTTCTCGTAACCGATCTCGTACGCATCCTGGAAGTACTCCAGGTTGTCGTTATCCATGTGCGGCGCCGGGTAGTAGACGCGGCCGATCTTGCCTTCCTTGCGGATCTCGATCTTAGAAGCGATCGGGTGGATCGACGAGGTGGAGTGGTTGATGTACGAGATGGAGCCTGTCGGCGGGACCGCCTGCAGGTTCCGGTTGTACAGGCCGTGCTCCTGAATCGCCGCCTTCAGCTCACGCCAGTCATCCTGCGTCGGCAGGTGGACAGTGGAGTTCTCGAAGAGCTCACGAACGCGTGCGGTCTTCGGGAGCCACTCGGCGTCGGTGTACTTGTCGAAGAATTCACCGGAGGCGTACTTGGAGTCCTCGAAGCCACCAAAGGTGACCCCACGCTCACGAGCAATGGTGTTGGAGGCCTTGAGCGCCTCGAACAGCACGGCGTAGAAATACATGTTCGTGAAGTCGACGCCCTCCTCTGAGCCGTAGAAGATGTGCTCCCGGCCGAGGTAGCCGTGCAG
Source organism: Corynebacterium sputi DSM 45148 (assembly GCF_000427865.1). Taxonomy (GTDB): domain Bacteria; phylum Actinomycetota; class Actinomycetes; order Mycobacteriales; family Mycobacteriaceae; genus Corynebacterium; species Corynebacterium sputi. Next base: position 48,721 of record NZ_ATYV01000004.1, read on the forward strand.
GTTCATCTGGCCCAGGCCGATGGCGTGGGACTTGTCATTGCCCTTACGGATCGACGGCACCGAGTCGATGGAAGTCTGATCTGCCACAGCGGTCAAGCCACGGATTGCAGCCTCAATCGTCTTAGAGAAGTTAGGCGAATCCATCGCAGCAGCGATGTTCATCGAGCCAAGGTTACAGGAGATATCCTCGCCGACCTCGTTGTAAGTCAGATCCTCGTTATACGTGGAGGCCGTAGAGACCTGCAGAATCTCCGAGCACAGGTTCGAGTGGGTGATGCGTCCCTCGATCGGGTTCGCGTTGTTCACCGTGTCTTCGAACATGATGTACGGGTAACCGGACTCAAACTGGATCTCAGCCAGAGTCTGGAAGAAGCCACGGGCGTTGATCTTGGTCTTGCGGATACGCGGATCCTCGACCATGTCTTCGTAGTGGTCCGAGATGTTCACGTCAGCGAAGGGCTTGCCGTAGACGCGCTCGACGTCGTAGGGGCTGAACAGATACATGTCGTCATTGCGCTTGGCCAGTTCGAACGTGATGTCCGGGATGACCACACCGAGGGACAGGGTCTTGATGCGGATCTTCTCGTCCGCGTTCTCTCGCTTGGTGTCTAGGAAGCGCATGATGTCCGGGTGATGCGCGTGCAGGTACACGGCGCCGGCACCCTGGCGTGCACCGAGCTGGTTGGCGTAGGAGAAGGAGTCCTCGAGCAGCTTCATCACGGGGATGACGCCGGAGCTCTGGTTCTCGATGTGCTTGATGGGAGCACCCATCTCACGCAGGTTCGACAGCAGCAGTGCGACACCGCCGCCGCGCTTGGAGAGCTGCAGAGAGGAGTTCACGGCGCGGCCGATGGACTCCATGTTGTCCTCGATGCGCAGTAGGAAGCAGCTCACCGGCTCGCCGCGCTGGGCCTTGCCGGAGTTGAGGAAGGTCGGGGTGGCCGGCTGGAAGCGGCCTGCGACGATCTCATCGACCAGGTCACGGGCGATCTGCTCGTCACCGTCGGCAAGCGTCAGAGCAACGAGGCACACACGGTCCTCGTAGCGCTCCAGGTAGCGCTTTCCGTCGAAGGTCTTGAGCGTGTACGAGGTGTAGTACTTGTACGCACCCAGGAAGCTCTGGAAGCGGAACTTGTGGGCGTAAGCCTGCTTGAAGAGGGACTTGGTGAACTCGAAGGAGTACTTGTCCAGGACTTCAGCGTCGTAGTACTTGTGCTCGACCAGATAGTCCAGCTTCTCCTGCAGATTGTGGAAGAAGACGGTGTTCTGGTTGACGTGCTGAAGGAAGAACTGACGGGCCGCCTGGCGGTCCTTCTCGAACTGGATCTTCCCCTCATCGTCATAGAGGTTCAGCAGTGCGTTCAGTGCGTGGTAGTCCAACTGGTCGTCGCCGATCGGTTCCGCGACGGTCCTGCCCATTTCAGTCAAAGCCAAAGCCTTCTGCTCCCTATTCTGCGGCGCTCTGCACGCCGTCGATGCGGTGGGTGACCTTACGCCATCCACCACGTCATCCTTGTGTGTGGGTCGTGTTGGATTCGTGGCCACGACAGCCACAATGTTGTGTCCCTGAACCGGTGTGGGTCAGGCAGAGCCGTTCGCCGGTGCACCACCGGAGACTAGTCCGACTTCCGACATTCGCGCGTTCTCGGAAAGTCTCTGCTCGAACTCGTCCAGCCCCTCCCTGACTCGGGCCACGTCATAATCAGTGCCCATCAGTTCGAAGCGGTACAAGTACGGAACTTTGCACTTGCCAGAGATCACGTCTCCAGCCAGTCCAAAGTCCGAACCGAAGTTGGTGTTTCCAGCTGCGATCACTCCGCGGATGTATCCACGGTTGTGCTCGTTGTTGAGGAATCGGATCACCGGAAGGGGGACGGGCCGGGAGTTCTCGCCCGTCACGGATACGCCGCCGCCGTAGGTCGGGCTGATGAGCACGTACGGCTCATCGACCGACAGTGGCTCCGCGTCTTTGCGGTGGGGAATCGCCGCGGACGGCAACCCCAGCTTCTCGACGAACCGGCGGGTGTTCCCCGTCGCTGACGAATAGTAAACAACGAGCACGGGTTCCCCTTCCCCTCGTGTGTTCCGCGGGTGTTCCTTCACGAAAGGCCGTGACCGGAACGAACCCGGGTCACGGCCTGCGCCTTGGTGATGAGCGCGGTTACGCCGCCTGCAGGCCCTTGATCCGCTCGGGGCGGAATCCGGACCAGTGGTCGGCGCCATTGACGACGACCGGGGCCTGGAGGTGACCCAGCGCCATGACGTAGTCACGAGCGGAGTCATCCATGGAGATATCGATGACGTCGTAAGCGATACCGGCCTTGTCCAGGGCACGGGTGGTGGCTCGACACTGAACGCAGGCGGGCTTGCTGTAAACGGTGATCATGATGCTCTTCCTTCGACGGATTTTCCAGCCTGAACCAGGCTTTACCAAGAGTTTTCCGCACCCCTTGGCGACAAGACGAAACACTACACTTGGGCACGGAAAAAGGCTAGTGGCACAACATGTTGTGCCGATTCCATCAAACAGCCAAGTAAACGACACCACTGTCACTACATGTTGCGCCTCCACCAGAGCCCTCCGGCTGACATCCTTGTAATTTCCCCCGAAATTCCTCGGAAGCCCGTTCAGGAATCACCCGTCGACTCGGACACCCGAGCGCTTCCACCGTTAGCCCAAAGGCCAACTAGCTCAACAGATCCCAGCGCCCATCACGCTTCGGACCCACCCCACATACCGACTTGAGTCGTGAAATGAGAAAAGGCCGCACCCCCGGATTTTCACCCGGTGGTGCGGCCTCCGCCCCCTCTTAGGGGAGCTCCACGATCAGCCCTGACGAGCCTTGAAACGCGGATCCTTCTTGTTGATCACGTAGACCTTGCCACGACGACGCACGACCTGGGCGCCCGGCTTGTTCTTCAGCGACCGAAGGGACTTACGGACCTTCATTCGGGCGCTCCTTTCTGCTCGGCTCGGAGAGTGGACAGCGGATGCGCCAAACAATATGGCCCGACCGTCCCGCGTGACTCCCGATAGGCGTCACGGCACGAGGGCTGATGTTACCGCAAGTACACTCGGAAGATCAAAAGCCCTATGTCTGGACCCGCTTCTTCTCCATGAGTTTCTGGATCTCAGCGAGCGATCGGCCCGTAGTTTCTGGCACAAATCGCAGCGTGAACACCAGCGCGACCGCTCCGGTGACCGCGAAGAAGACGAAGGACCACGAGCCGCCAACGACATCAACCATCGGAAGAAACGCCTGGGCAACAAACCAGTTAGCGGTCCACAGGGCGAGGCCGGCAAGCCCCATGCCGGTGCCTCGGACCTGAGCCGGGATGATCTCTGCAATCAGGAGCCATGTCACCACGGATACTGCCGCCTGCTGGAAGGCGATGAAGAGGGCCATGAGGCCCAGGGCAAACAATGCAGCCGTCGAAGAGCCAGCCGCCAGTGAATAGACAGGAGCGAGGATCAACAGACAGGTGGCACATCCAGCCAGTCCGATCAGAAGGAGCCTGCGCCGGCCGACCCGGTCAACGATGAACATTCCCACCGCACACATGACCACGGAGACCACTCCGATAAGAATCGAGGTGTACACGGAGTTCTGCGTCGACATTCCCACCTGGTTCATCATCGTCGGCGCGAAATACACGATGGCATTGGCGCCGGTGATCTGCTGAGTAATGCCAATGGCCATCGCGATGATCACGGCCCGACGGATCCACGGGGTCTGAAGGGCCTCCCGCTCCTGCCTACGGACCTCAGCGTTGGAGGAACCCTCGGCGATTTGGATGTCGGTAAGCGTCGCATTTGGTCCGCGCATCGAGCGCAGCACCCGGATTGCTTCCTCAGTGCGTCCCCTACGCGCCAAGTACGCGGGAGTGTCAGGCAGGAACATCAGGCCGATCAGCAAGATAATGCCGGGCACTGCACCGAGGCCCAGCATCCACCGCCAGGATCCGGAGGATGCCAACGCTGAGTTGGTCAGGAAGGCGACGAGCTGTCCGACCACAATCATCAGTGAATTCAGCGTGACCAGGCGGCCGCGGACGCTTGGCGGCGCCATCTCCGAGATGTACATCGGCACCACGATCGAGACGGCACCAATGCAAAGTCCAAGGACGGTCCGAGCCATCCCGAGTGACATCACGGAGCCCGCCCAGGCGCACCAGAATGAACCAAAGATGAAGCCGATGGCTCCCATCCGGATGGTGCTGCGTCGGCCAATGGCATCGGCAACTCGGCCGCCAACAAGGGCGCCGATGGCTGCGCCGACCAACAGCATGGCGGTGATGGTGCCCTGCTGGGTCGGGGTCATCGGGAAGTCGCGCTCAATGAAGAGCAACGCCCCGGAGATCACTCCGGTGTCGTAGCCGAACAACAAGCCGCCGAGCGCCGCCACAGCCGCGACGAATATCAATTTGCGGCTCGACCACTCGGTCGCCGTGGCGGCTCCTGCCCCGGACTTTTCCGGAGCGTTTCCGTCGCCTGGGTGCGAGGAAAAATCTTCGTTAAACGGTTCTGATGGCGATGTGCTCACCGTGGACATCATGCCAGTCGTCCGTACGATTGCAGCATGTCAGCCTTACAGCAGCAGATCATCACCGAACTCAACGTCAAACCAACCGTTGATCCGGCCCAGGAAGTGGAGACTCGCGTCGCGTTTCTCTGTGACTACCTGCGCGCTACCGGGGCAAAGGGGTTTGTGCTGGGCATCTCCGGGGGACAGGACTCAACTCTGGCCGGCACGCTGTGTCAGCGTGCCGTAGAAAAGCTGCGTTCCGACGGTCACGACGCCACATTCACCGCCGTCCGCCTCCCTTACCGAATCCAGGCCGATGAGGATGACGCCCAGAAGGCGCTGACGTTTATCAATGCCGATGAACTGGTGACGGTGGATATCGCGCCCGGTACGGATGCGGTGTCGGAGTCGGTGGCAGGAGCCGTCGGGAAGCAATCTTTGGGCGATTTCAATAAGGGAAACGTGAAGGCGCGCATGCGGATGATCGCGCAATACGCGATCGCCGGGGAGCGCGGTCGGCTGGTTGTCGGCACCGATCATGCGGCTGAAGCGGTGACCGGTTTCTACACCAAGTTCGGTGATGGCGCGGCAGATCTGCTGCCCCTGGAGGGCCTGAGTAAACGTCAGGGTGCGAGTTTGCTGGAGTATCTCGGCGCGCCCAAGGAGACCTGGCTGAAGGTGCCTACCGCAGACCTGGAGGAAGACCGCCCCGCGCTTCCCGACGAAGAGGCACTCGGCGTCACCTACACCGCCATCGATACCTATTTGGAGGGTGGGACCGTCGATACGAAGGACGCTGAGCGGATTGAGCATCTCTTCACGATCACTCGGCACAAGCGGACCACTCCCCCGGGCCCGTCGGCGACGTGGTGGCACGAAAAGCCGGGTGAATAAGAGGTTCTAAAGCACTAAAAGGGTGGACCCAATCGGGTCCACCCTCAACTGTCACAACTGACCTGTGACGAAAGCCGTTATTCGCCGGCTGAGGCGATCTCCGCGTCAGCGGCGGCCTGGAACGCTGCAGCACCGGCGGCCCAGATACCGTCGACGTCCACATCCTTGTCCTGGACCAGCTCAGCGTTGATCAAACCATGCGCGAACGCCCACATCGCCAGGCCAGCAACCGGGTTGTGTGTCACCTGCGTGAACGGCTCGCGGATGCGCATATCGAGCTCATCGGGGTTCGTGATGTCGACGGCCTTCGAGCGGAAGATCAAGCGGTAGCCATTGCGATCCGCCAGGGCGTACTCGCGGTACGCAGCCAGGACGGAACGGGCAGTGGGCTCAGCCGCGTACGCCTCATGGAGCGCATCGGCGAGGCTGGTCAGCATCTCATCAAGCAGGAATCGGAACAGTTCGTCCTTGCCGCTGATGTGCTTGTAGAGGGAGGGAGCTTTCACTCCCAGACGCGCGGCAAGACGACGCATCGACACGGCGTTCCAGCCAGACTCACGCAGCATGGCACGAGCTTCGTCGAGGATCTTGCGCACGCGAGGTGACTCGGAGCCAGTCGCGGACGACGGCGAAGCGACGGCCTCGGACTCGAAACCGTCCGCAACGGGAGCCTCGCTTGACTCCGCTTGTGCGGTCAGTCGGGGATCTATGTTGTCAGTCACAGGATAACCCTAGCGTGACCGCGACCCTATTTTCTAGTGGCCTGGGTAACACCATTCTCGAAAAAGGTTATGCCACTGCACTTTCACCAGCTCTAACACTATTCACAGCAAGCCCATCGACATTACCCCATATACCCCCGTTAATTCTAATTAAGTCCCTCAATGGCCACTGGCAGCGGGGGCGGTGCACACCCGGATCACGTTTGAGACGGCCAACTGACATTGGGCGAATGCAACGCGTTCCAACCGATTTCGAGACATGCTGCACCTGGCTCAAACCTGCCTCGACGCTTGTTGCGCAGGTCCTCATTCACGGCGAACTAGATAGCTCAGGTGAAGCACTCGATTACCCGAAATGACTATGTCGGGATTCTCTAAGAGGTGCTGCATGTCGACCGAACCGAAGTAACGTTTTCCTGACCCAAACACGACCGGCGCCACGTCCATTCGCACCTCATCTATCAGGCCCGCAGCAAATGCCTGACCACCGACATCACCAGCAGAAAACTCGACGATCCGATCACCTGCAAGCTTTTGGGCTGTGGACATAGCCGCCTCAATATTGTCGACAAAGCGAAACGGCGCCCCGGAATCCCAACCGTTCGGTGCAGGCCGATGCGTCACAACGACCACGTGATCCACACCGCCTGGCGGGATACCGCCCCATCCTTCGGTGAGGTCGAAGACATGGCGGCCGACGATCGTCACCCCAACTTGATCCCAATACGGCCGGATATGCTCGTAGGACACCTGACTCACTTTGAGAATGCCGCTGTCATCCAGGGGCACATCACCACTGACTAACCATTCAAACAATGGCCCGGGATCATCCTTGTCATCGGCAATAAAGCCATCCACTGACGCGGACGCATTCATGACTACTTTCCCCATGTGATCCTCCTCTGGTGTGAGTCCCAAGACTAATGAGGAAGGCACCGGCCCCCTAGGGAACGGTCTGCCTGAGGCGCTGTCAGGCTTCGACGCGCTGCGTCGCGATGAGCCGGCTGAGCGCAGATAATTTGTCGTAGATGTGCTTCTGCCACCAGCAGCCCCAACGGGCTGCAGCGTCCGGATCCCAACCTAGCTAGCTCCTCGCCTAACGTAAGAGCCCAGAAGAAGGCCAACGATGTCCACGCAGTGGCGTCAAGGATGTCCACTGACGGTTACCGCATCGTTCATCTGGGCAGACATAGAGCCTTGACGCCCACAAAGTCCGACAAAGCCCGTCAAAACGAGAAAGAAGGGGCACCCTCCGAATCGGAAGATGCCCCTTCAAAAGTGGAGCTAACGGGATTCGAACCCGTGACCCCCACACTGCCAGTGTGGTGCGCTACCAGCTGCGCCATAGCCCCGTGAGGTATGAAATTGAGGTACCTAATCAGCACTCCAAAAAGGGAATGCGACAAGGAGTGGAGCTAACGGGATTCGAACCCGTGACCCCCACACTGCCAGTGTGGTGCGCTACCAGCTGCGCCATAGCCCCTCAAAAGACAAGCCCTAAGGCTCTCCTTCGACTTCAATGAACCTACACGCTACGGCGGAGGTTCCCCAAATCACCAGGTACCTGTCTCTGGACCCCAGTCCGGTGCCCACTTTGGAGCCACTTCTGCACCACTATTGGCGCTTCCCTCGAAGCTCCAAAAGGGGCAACCAACGAGAACGGCCCCACCCTTCCAGGTGGAAGGAGCGGGGCCGAATCAGTTCACGAACCGCGTGGGCTAGTTTTCGGAGTTCTCCGCGTCTTCAGACTGTGCGTCCTCCGGCTCAGACTCAGTCTGGTCTGCGTCAGCGGAATCGGCACCTGCATCAGACTGACCGACCTCGAGAGCAACCATGACCCAGGAGCCGAGGTTGCTGCCGATGACATCCATCAGGCTCTGGCCGTCGACGGAGAGTGCCGGGGTGGCAACCTGGCCGTCGTTAAGCGCGCGAATTCCATCTTCGTTCACGGCTGCAGCAGCCTTGGTGTCCTCCAGGTCCAGGCCGTCGCGGACCTGGTCAACGATGGAGGAATCTGCACCCATGACCTCGAGGCGATCTGCCATGTCATTCCAGTCCCAGCGCATTGCGTTGGTCTGGTCTTCCATCAGCAGGGTGTGGAAGTTCCAGAAGACGTTGGCGTCACCGTTCTCGGCGAGCAAGCGCAGGATCGCGGTTGCCTGGGTCGAGTGTCCGTCCGCGCCCTGGTCGAGGAATACGACCGGGCGGAACTCGATGATCAGGTCGCCACCTTCAAGCGCCGCGACCTGGTCAGAGTGGCTCTGGGTTGCCATGTCCGCACAGACGTGGCAGGAGACGTCTTCGTACAGGACTGCGGTCACCGCATCGTCGCCAGCGTTCGGCGACTGCAAGGTGATGGCGTCACCGTCGAGGGAGACGGTCAAGTCGACCTCTTCATCGGGAAGGCCTTCGATCGGCTGGTTGCGGCCGATGTACAGCATCACGCCTACAACCAGGACGACGATGGCAATCAACGCACCGACGCCGATGAGGAAGCCCTTGTTTGACTCATTTGGATTCTTGATCTTCGCGCTCACGGGTTACACGGTAGCCCCTAACCCTGAGCAGCGGGTAACACACGCCCGAGCATCAGTTCATGTTGGTGCCCCACAGCAGTTCAACGACCCCACCCCAGAGCATGGGTGCCGACATCTATCAAATGGAGGTCACCGAGCCTGGCGCGGAGAACGCTGCAGGTTAAGCCCCGATCACCTCGTCGACGATGACCTTCGCTTCGCGCTGGACCGTCTCCACGTGGTCCTGCCCGAGGAAGGATTCGGCGTAGATCTTGTACTTGTCTTCGGTGCCGGACGGGCGAATCGCACACCAGGCGTTATCGGTAACGAGCTTCAGCCCGCCGATGGCTGCATCATTGCCCGGCGCGCGGGTCAGCTTCGCGGTAATGGCCTCCCCTGCCAGTGAATCGACCTTCACCTGCTCCGGGGACAGCGCCTTGAGCACAGCGCGCTGTTCGCGGTTCGCCTCCGCGTCAGTCCGTGAGTAGTACGGAGTGCCGAATCGGTCGGTCAGTTCGGCATAGCGCTGCGAGGGGGTCTTACCGCTAGTGGCGAGGATCTCTGCGGCGAGCAGGTCCATGATGATGCCGTCCTTGTCGGTGGACCACACTGTGCCGTCTTTACGTAGGAAGGAGGCACCAGCGGATTCTTCGCCGCCGAAGCCGAGGGATCCGTCGAAAAGCCCATCGACGAACCACTTGAAGCCGACGGGCACCTCCACGAGGCGTCGACCAAGGTCACCAACAACTCGGTCGATCATCGACGAGGACACCAAAGTCTTGCCCACCCCGGTGTCCTGCGCCCAACCCGGACGGTTGCTGAACAGGTGCTCGATCGCCACTGCCAAGTAGTGGTTCGCGTTCATCAGCCCGTGGTCGGGGGTGACGATGCCGTGGCGGTCAGCGTCGGCATCGTTGCCGGTCGCGATGTCGTACATATCGCGCTGCTGCACCAGAGACGCCATCGAATTCGCCGAGGAGCAATCCATACGGATGCGTCCATCGGTGTCGAGGGTCATGAAACGCCAGGTGGCGTCGACAAGCGGGTTCACAACCGTCAGATCTAGGTTGTGCGCGTCCGAGATCGCCCCCCAGTAATCGACCGACGCTCCACCCATCGGGTCTGCGCCGATCCGCACTCCTGCGGAGCGGATCGCGTCAAGGTCCACCACGTTCGGCAGGTCAGCGACGTAGTTGCCCATGTAGTCATGCTTTACGACGCCCCCTTCTCCCCCTCCCGTCACACTCCCAACGGAGTTCCTCTCCACACCAGCGAGTCCGTCCGCGATGTACGCATTGGCTCGTTCTGCAATCCAGTCGGTGGCGCCGGCGTCCGCCGGGCCGCCATTGGGCGGGTTGTACTTGAAGCCGCCGTCACGGGGCGGGTTATGAGACGGGGTGATGACGAGGCCGTCGGCACGCGATTTATCGCCGCCAGTAGGACCTCCCGGAAGCTTCGCGTTGTGGGTAAGGATCGCGTGGCTAACTGCGGGGGTTGGGGTGAAGCGGCCGTCGGCGTCAACAAGCGCGGTGAGGCCATTACCGGTGAGAACCTCCAGTGCGGAGATCATCGCCGGCTCGGACAGCGCGTGCGGATCACGGCCGACATACACCGGCCCCTCGATCCCCTGATTTTTCCGGTAATCAACGATGGCCTGGGTAGTTGCCAGGATGTGGGCCTCATTGAACGAGGTGTCCAGGGAGGAACCACGGTGCCCGGATGTACCGAACACCACTGCCTGATCAGGGTTCTCCACATCCGGAGTCCGGGTGTAATACGCGGTGACCAGTTCTGCGATGTCGATGAGATCGTCGGGAAGCGCGGTCTGTCCTGCACGTTCGTGAGCCATGGTTCCTCCTCGTTCAGCCGGGGCCTGTCGCGCCGGCGCCTGCTACCAGTGTTCCCGGATTTGCCCGACCGCGCAGGGGTAGCCTCTTGCCCATGAAACGAAGTGGTGCGATCGCGCTGGTCGCCATCGGAGGTGCAGCGGGCACGACCGCACGGTTTCTGCTGACTGAAGGCCCGTGGGATGCGGTCTGGGCGACCGTCGCCATCAATCTCATTGGCTGCGCATTGATGGGGGTAGCGGCATCGGCGTTAGCGCCCTCCGGTCCTTGGTGGCCGCTAGTCGGGCCTGGATTCCTCGGCGGTTTCACTACGTTCTCTGCCTTCGAGCTTCATGCCTCCGAGAGCTGGTCGGCGGTCATCGTCACAGTTCTGTTCGCTCCGTTGGTGTACTGCACGATGAAGGTAGCCACTGACAACACACGTGCTCGATCCGGCCCCTCACCGAAGGTGGCCCCCTGATGTCGTGGTCCCTTGTTCTCCTCGTTGCCGTGGCCGGTGCGGTCGGCTCGGTGCTGCGGCTTCTGGTCTCCGGGTGGGGTCGTCCTGGAGTTTTCGCGGCCAACACGGTCGCCTGTCTAGTCGCAGGTCTGGCTACTGGATGGCTTGACTCTGGCTCGGCGCTGACTGTCGTGATCGTGGTCGGTCTGGCGGGCGGTCTATCGACCTGGTCGACGCTCGCAGCTCAAGTCGGCGAGAGTTGGCTAGACCGCAAATACGGGACAGCACTGGGGTATTTGGGGGCAACACTGCTCGCGGGCGTAACCGCCATCACCGTGGGATACACAATCGGAACCGTTCTTTAACCTGAATTTTTCGGGTTTCAGTGGGTTTATTCACGGCGAAATCTCAGGAAGACAGTATGGTTCTCTCATGGCTGAGTTTTTCAACTGGCTCGACGGTTTCGTCTGGAGCCCATTCCTCCTCATTCCGGTGCTGCTCGGCACCGGCCTCTGGCTCACGTTCCGTCTGGGATTCCTCCAGTTCCGGAAGCTGGGCGCTGGTCTGCGTCTGGGGCTGGTCCAGCGCAACGACGACGGTGGCGAGGGTGACATCTCCCAGTATCAGGCGCTCTCGACCGCACTGGCGGCGACCGTAGGCGTCGGCAACATCGTGGGTGTCGCCACCGCCATAGGTATTGGTGGCCCCGGGGCGCTGTTCTGGATGTGGATAACCGGCCTCGTCGGCATGGCTTCCAAGTACGCGGAAGCTTTCCTGGGGGTCAAGTACCGCACCAAGGATGACGCCGGTGAGCAGTCCGGTGGTCCGCAGTACTACTTGAAGAAAGCCATCCCGAACGGCTTCGGCAAGGCACTCGCGCTGATCTTCGCGATCTTCGCCGCCATCGCCGCATTCGGCATCGGCAACATGACTCAGGCGAACGCCGTGGCGACCAACCTGGAATCATCTTTCGGCGTTGATCCGGTCGTATCCGGCATCATCATGTTCGTCGGTGTCGGCGCTGTCCTGCTCGGCGGCATCAAGTCCATCGGCCGCGTCACCGCAGCTTTCGTCCCCATGATGATCGTGCTGTACGTTGGCGCCGCTGTGTGGGTGCTCATCGCCAACGTCGACGCACTTCCTGCCGCCCTTGCCCTCATCTTCACCGACGCCTTCACCGGTAGCGCCGCCACCGGTGGGTTCCTCGGCGCTGGGATCATCCTCGCGATCCAAATGGGTGTCGCCCGCGGTTTGTTCTCCAATGAGTCCGGCATGGGCTCTGCGGCCATCGCCGCCGCCGCCGCGAAGACCACCCACCCGGTGCGTCAAGGCCTGGTCTCCATGACCCAGACGTTCATCGACACCATCATCGTCGTGTCCATGACCGGCCTAGTCATCATCACCACCGGGGCCTGGCGCGAAGGTGCCGAAGACGTCGGCTCGATGACTTCCAATGCATTCTCCAACGGCCTACCAGGCCACTGGGGCGGGTCGATCGTGGCTCTGTCCATCGTGTTCTTCGCCTTCTCTACGATGCTGGGATGGTCCTACTACGGCGAGCGTTCGTTTGAGTCCCTCGTCGGCCGCAGGGGCACCATTCCTTACCGGCTGGTCTTCACCTTCGTTGTCCTCATCGGTGCCACCCTGGAGCTTGAGACCGTCTGGGCGTTCGCCTCCGCATTGAACGGCCTGATGGCGCTGCCGAACCTCATCGGCCTGGTGATCCTCTCCGGACTCATTGCCCGCGAGACGAAGGCCTACCTGTCCTTCGACCCGCAGCTGCGTGCCACCGCCGCTCAGGTCGAAGAGTGGCAGCGCACCCAGATTCTCGTCGGAGACGACATGTCTAAGGCTCCGAAGAAATAGTACTCGGCCAGCTCTTGCGCTCAGCGCAACGAATGCCCTGCGGTTCCATTGGAATCGCGGGGCATTTTCTGTCGTTCAACGTTTGCGCCACACCGGACAGCCCCAGGCTTCCCGGTAGCCCCTGCCATCGGAGGAATCCAGGAATCAGCGACCTGCACAAACGCCGACGAGATTCCTCCCGTCACGGGGTGCACCGATACGGGGTGCACGGCAGAAAGAACTCGCCGCCACTTACAGGTGCTCTCTCACGCCCCTTCGGGCTAGTCCGTGATTATTCGGAGCAGGTCGGTGCCGACTCCGGGTCGTCCAATGCGACGAGTGCCTCGTCGAGGGTGCTGACGTCGTACAGCGTCATGTCACCGGCGTCCGCCGTGGTCGCCTCTGCACAGTTGCCAGAGGGAACCAGGAACATTTCAATGCCAGCGTCCCGGGCAGCGGTGATCTTGTGCGTGATGCCACCGATCTCTCCGACGGAGCCCGAGGCATCAATCGTGCCGGTTCCAGCGACAGCGTTGCCACCGGTGAGGTCGCCTTCGCTAAGCTTGTCGATGACGCCAAGCGTGATGATCAGGCCGGCGCTCGGCCCGCCGATTCCGGTGACGTTGTAGTTAATCTGCATGCCGTCGCCTGGCTGGGTGGACATGCCGATGCCGAGGAAGCCTGCGTCGGAATCGTCAGGGTTCTCCCCCAGAACGATCTCCTTCTGCTCCTCATTGCCATCCCGGTTGATGACGACGGGAAGAGAGTTTCCCGGCGCCATCCCCATCACTCGGTCGCGGACGCTGTCCGGGCCGGTGACATCCTCGTCACCAACACGCACGAGGACGTCGCCTTTTTCTAGCTCCCCTGCTGCCACACCGTCTTCTTGGACGAATGCGACGACAACTTCCATCGGCAGCTGCAAGTGATCCAACGCCGCGGCAGTTGCATTGGCCTCAGAATCGGTGAAGGCCTGCAGGTTGCGTTCTTGCACCTCGTCCTGGCTCATGCCAGACGGGAAGATCGTCTCAATCGGCACGATGCGCTGTTCGGGATCCGCCCATTTCGCGATGGCCGCCGGCAGGTTAAGCCCGTGGGTAACAGCCACGGTAGTCAGGTCGAACTGCCCCTCCGAGGCGATGTCGACCTCTGCGCCGGTGATCTCGATTGCAGGTTCGCCCTCCACGTCTTCCAGCACGTTGACCAGCGGCCCCGGCCCTTCAGAGGCGAACGGAACGGTCCCCAGCGGCGAGGCGATCAGCGCTGCCAGGCCCACTACGGGGACAGCGCCGACGATCAGTGTTTGAAGTCGGCGATTCACACTGGCTAACGATACCGGTTCGCCCCCTGCGCGTCGGTACCCGCCCGTGGTGGCCTGGCGGTGTGTGCGGCCCCAGTCTCAGGGAATTCCCGTGTTCGCCCTTAGCGAGGATTTCCTCTGACTGCCTCTCCCCTCAGCTCGCGCCGGTACCCTTGCGGTATGAGTAACCAGGGTTTCGGATTCTCCTCCAACGACGACGATGACGAGCGCAAGGACGACAACCAGAACAACCCGAACAACCCGTTCGGCATGTTCGGATTTCCCCTGGGCGGCTTCGGCTTCGGCGGCCAGCCCGGCGGCAACGCAGGTAACGGCGACCAGCAGGGTGGGCCGAATGGTCCAGGTGGTCTCGGGGACATCCTCAACCAGTTTGGGCAGATGCTGTCCGGCTTCAGCCAGCAGATGGACAACCCGCAGGGTGGAGCCGTCGATCACGGCGCCGCCGAGCGCATCGCCCTGCAGAAGATCGGCAACCCTGCCCCGATCCGCGAGTCACAGCGAACGGCGCTGACGGATTCTCTCCGTCTGGTCGAACTGTGGCTGGACGATTCCACGGTGCTGCCGGTTGGCGCCGACCGGGCAGAGGGCTGGAACACCCGCCAGTGGCTGGAAAACACCATGCCAACGTGGAAGCGCGTGGTTGATCCGGTGGCCTCGAAGATGAACGATGCTTCGCTCGCAGGCCTGCCAGAAGAAGCCCGTCAGATGATGGGCCCGATGCTGGGGATGCTCAACCGCGTCAACTCCATGAACTTCGGCGCGCAGCTCGGCAACGCTCTGTCAGATTTGGCGAAGTCCTCCCTCACCGGATCGGACCTCGGCCTTCCGCTGACCATGAGCGGTGCCGCTGTACTGCTGCCCACCAACATCACCGCGTTGGCGGAGGAGCTCGAGCAGCCTAACCGCGAGCTGACTGTCTACCTCACCGCCCGCGAGGCCGCCCACCAGCGCCTGTTCCACCGCGTCCCGTGGCTCGCCGAGCGGATGATTGCCGCGATCGAGGAATACGCCAATGGCCTGACCATGGACTTCTCCTCCATCGAAGAGGCTGCCCGCGGATTCGACCTGGAGTCACTGCAGGACCCGTCGAAGATCCAGGAGGCAATGCAGAGCTTCCAGAACATCGACATGACTCCAAAGGTCACCTCCTCTAACCAGCACGCCCGTACTCGTCTGGAGACGATGCTCGCTCTGGTCGAAGGCTGGGTCGATGTGGTTGTCATGGATTCGCTCGGAGAGCGTCTCCCAGACGCCATGCAGATCGACGAAGCCTGGCGTCGCCGCCGCGCCACCGATGGCGCGCAGAAGGCACTGGAGAAGGCCACTGGCATCGACCTGGCTGCCCCGAAGACTCGCGAGGCTGGTGTCCTGTGGCGCCGTCTCACGGACGCGGTTGGCATCGAGCGCCGTGACGCCGTGTGGGATCACCCGGACTTCCTCCCGGTCGCCGACGACCTAGACAACCCGGCTTCCTTCATCGACGGCATTCTCGGCAGCGCCGACAACGATGACTTCGACCCGATCGCAGCGCTAGAAGAGCAGCTGCGCAAGGAAGCCGAAGAAGGCCGCGACGCACCGGATGACGACGACAACAAGTAGCCCCCCGCCGCGGCCGGTTCTTCCCGGTCCGGCCTAGTGCGCACCCCAGCGCTGATAGGCCTCCAGATAGCCCCTCGCCCTTTCGTGGTGAGGGGCTTTTTGCGCCCAGCCCCAGAACTCATCGGAATGGCCGGTGGCGATGAAGGTGTGGACGAGCTCGTGGACGATGACGTCGTCAAGCACGTATTCAGGCACTTCTGCCAGCCGGTGGGATACGCGGATTCGCACGTTGCCCTTCTCCAGGCTCACCGAGGCCCAGCGCCGCGACATATTCTTCACCCACCGAATCGAGTCGAACTGCGGCCGTCCCTCCAGCACAACCCTGGCTAGGCGCCGGGCCTTCTTCTCCAGTGCGGTGTTGTCCAGCGATGTAGTGATTCGGTTGTGGAGTTGCTCCACCATCTGCGCGACCTGGCGTTTTTCGTCCTCGGGATCCATCCCTGCGGGGACCATGATGACCGTCCGGCGCCCTTCGACCCTGGCTTGGAGGGTCTTGCGCCGTCGGTTCGATCGCCGGATCTCGATGTCCGGGCCGTAATCAGGCGTCTGGGCGGTCATACCCCCAGCGTAGACATATAGCCCCGTTCAGGTGGAGCAATCCGAGTGGGTGTGTTTTGCTCAGTTCATCAGCGAACGGGGGTTGCGATGGTGAATTCTGTCCGGTTACTGGCTGGAACGCAGGTGCTCTTGCGTCCGGGCGGGCGCATCCAATTCGGCGTGCACCCGGCACGGGCACTGGTGTTGGAACTGCCGGAGGGGGTGCAGCCTGGTGCAGTGCTCACGCCGCTCCTGGCGGACCTGCGGTCGCCAGAGGAAAAAACATCGCTTTACGACGCCCTGATCCACTCCGGCCTCCCCACCTCCGTCATCACCGACCTGTTGCGTGACCTTGTCGACGCTGGATTCGCAGCAACCCGAAATGGAGCGAAATGGCCGGCTGTCTTGGTGATCGGCAAAGGCGGGGCGATCGCATTGCGCGGAGCTGTCGCCGCCGCATTGAGATCCCGTGGAGGCCGCGTTGCAGAACGGGCAACAGGCCCGCGCACGACCAGATGGGCCACCAAATTGGCTAATGGTGATGTCTCCGAGGCAGCAGAGATTCCGGACCTGGTCATATTGGTGGGAATGGAGATCCCAGACACCGAATTGCTGCGGCTATTGCGTCGGGCGGCGGTGCCGTTTGTGGGCCTACGGATGCGCGATGGCCGGGGTGTGCTCGGGCCGTGGTGTGCTGCGCGTTTTGAGTCACGCTGCCCCAGTTGTGTCGAAGCCGAGAGGATCCGGGCTGATCCGGCACGGGCTGCACTGGCAATTCAATTGCAGTCGACTAACCCGACCGCTTCCCGACCGGTCGTGGACGCGACCATTGCCGTCCTCATGGCGCATGTACCCACAGACGGCCGAGCGCTGGCTGGGGTCGAGGTCGAGATTTGTCCGGAGAGTCTCACCTCTGTGTTCCACCGGATCATCCCGGATGAGAGGTGCCCGGTGTGTCGACTAGCGGCAGCCGAACCTGCCCGAATATGACGAAGACCCCTTCCTGAAGGAAGGGGTCTATCGCAGAGATGAAGACTTAGGCGTCCTTGATCATCTGAGCGATGGCCTGGTTGGCCGTGTGAGTCAGGTGCAGCGGGAACTGTGCGCCGGTGTTGGTGGTGTCGATGACACCGGTGACGTAACGGTCAGCATCCGAGGCACACATGTGGTTGCCCTGAGTCTGTGCAGCGATATTCACGAACTGGCCGCCGGTGTTAGCTGCCGCCCGGGTGAGCATGTCGTTGCTCCAGTTTTCCATGGCGGTTGCTGCAGCGAAGGGGATACGGGTCTGTGCTCCCGGGACAACGTTAGCCGGGCAGATGTTGTCCGTACCCGGCTCGGTGATCTGCGGGTAACCGACAAACTTAACCTCGCCATCAAAACCGGCCTGGCGCAGGGTATTTACGGCGTGCTCAGCTGCACCAACCGATACGGTGGTCTTGCGGCCCCAGTCGGTGGAGGCGGCCGGGTCAGCCAGAGCCACACCCATGTCCATCTCCTTGTAGGAGTCATTGAAGCCGGCCATGATGATGACCTCGGTGGCGTCTGCAATCTGGTTCTCAGCGATAGCGCGGTCGACCTGGGCCTGGATGCTGTTCGGGTGGAACTCAGCGGCCATGACGGCGCCCGGGCAGGAGTAGTCCACGATCGTATTACCGGTGAGCTCGCCCAGGCGCTGCGGGATGCCGTGGGCATCGCGGCCACAGCCCTCGGTGCCAACGTTGTCCGGCAGGTCCATGCCCTCGGTGGCCACCTGCGACAGCAGGTAGGCCGGAATGTCCGGGTTCGCCATGAACGAGTCACCCAGAGCGATGGTCTTGCCCGGGTTGGCAGTCGCGGTGCCAACACCGACGATGCCGACGCCAACCATGAGTGCTGCCGCGGCGGACGCGACGATGGACTTCAAACGCACGAGGAATCTCCTGAAAGTTCGGGTTGTTCTCCGGGCTTACTGAAGCCCTGCCAACACATACGTCTTGTATGTCGGCCCTGACTGCTCAACGTTACAACGAATCCATAACGTTTGTCACCCGAACGTTATGGATTCTCTCAGGTGTCGTGTGTCACTTGGCTGCAGCCTTGACTGCGTCCGCAACATGCTCGTCCCCATCAAGAACACCGAGCTCGGCTGCACTGAAGGAATCGATGTTGTTGACGATCTCTTCGATCACCGCAGCAACCAACTCACGAGCGGTTTCCCGCTTAGTTCCCTCAGGGACCTCAACGTCATCGCTACCGATGAAGACACCAGTCGCGGGCTGCTCGGTGAGCGAGCCAGGCTTAATGATCACGTACTTCAGTCCGGACTCACGAAGATGCTCATCGGCCGCGGCCTTTGCATCGGCGTAGTGGACGAAGGTCTCGGAGTCAGGGATACCGTGATCTGCACGGGAGCCCCAGTAAGAGATCATGATGAACGCTGCGTTCTTCGGGGTCGCGTCCATTGAGGCCTTCGCCCCGATCTCATCAACGGCGCGGGTCCGATCCGGGTTGCCGCCGCCGGCGCCGGCGGCCCAGATGACCACGTCGGCGTCGGAAAGCAAGTCTTTCCAACCAGATGCGTCTAGCCCCTCAATATCAACGGCGATGGGCTCAGCGCCCCGTGCCTCAACATCGAAGGAGTGGTTCGGGTTGCGGAAGATACCAACGACGTCCGCGCCGTTAGCCGTCAACCTCGGTAGGGTCTGCAGGGCAATTTTTCCGTGGGCTCCAATTACGTAGATCTTCATGTCCCCAGGCTAGGGACGTTAGCTGCCCGCGTCCACGTCCGCAGCCCCGCCAGATCCCTGCGAGCCCTTCCAGCTCTGCACCAAACGGGCGATCCCTTCACCGAATCGATTGGCCTTCACCTCTCCGATTCCAGGGACCCGCATAAGTTCACCTGGTGTGCTCGGCTGCATCTCCGCGATGCCCACCAGCGTCGCGTCAGAGAACACCACAAACGCCGGCACCGACATCTCCCGGGCAGTCTCAGATCGCCAGCCGCGCAATGCGTCCACCAGAGCGGGGTCCGCCGTGGACGGGCAGTTCTCGCAGCGACCAATGATCTTCTCCGCGGGGGTGGCCAATGGCTTGCCGCAATTGCGGCAGACGGTCGGTCGTTTCTTGCTGGATCCGGCCGGACGAACCTCTGGCAATCCGACGCCATCTAGGAACCTCGAACGCCTCCGAATTTTCCTGCCCCCTTCCTGCCGTGCCAGGGACCAAGAGAGCTCCAGGTGTTCCCGGGCGCGAGTGACACCGACATACATCAGGCGCCGCTCCTCCTCCACTTCCTCGGAGCTCTCGCCCTTCTTCAGCGCGTGCTGGATAGGAAGAGTGCCGTCGACAAGACCGACGAGGAACACCGCGTCCCACTCCAAACCCTTCGCAGCGTGGAGGCTGGCCAAGGTGACGCCGCGCAATGTCGGCGGCTGCTTGGCGTCCTGGCGGGTGCGCAGTTGCCCAAGAAGTCCATTGACGTCCAAGTCTGGGTTTACATGGACCAGTTCGTCGACCAGGTCAGCCAAGGCACCGAGGGACTGCCAACGCTCGCGGGCTTGGACACCCTCTGGCTCTTCAGCGGTCAGACCCAGCGGGGCGAGGGTCTCGCGGACGGCAACGGCGAGCTGGGCTCCACGGCCCTTTTCTTCCAGATCCCCAGTGCGGGCGAAACGGATGATGGCGGTAATGGCCTCACGAATCTCCCGGCGCTGGTAGAAACCCTCGCCACCGCGAACCTGGTACGGCACTCCCGCCTCGGACAGTGCCTGCTCGAACACAGCCGACTGCGCATTGATGCGGTACAGGACCGCGATCTCCGAGGGCTCCACTCCGCCGTCCATCAGACGGCGAATTCGCTTTGCGACGACATTTGCTTCCGTCGGCTCATCGTCATATTCGGTAAATGTCGGCTCCGGTCCTTCTGGACGCTGTCCGATCAGTGTCAGCCTCGAACCGGCGAGCCGCCCGGTGGCCTGGTCGATGACCTTGTTCGCAAGGTCCACGACCTGAGGAGTCGAGCGGTAGTCCCGCTGAAGTCGCACAACAGTCGCCTCAGGGTACTTCCGAGAGAAATCCAGCAGGTAGCGGGGACTTGCTCCGGTGAAGGAGTAAATCGTCTGGTTGGGATCGCCGACGACGGTGAGGTCATCGCGGTCGCCGAGCCATGCCTCCAAAACCCGCTGCTGCAGCGGGGTGACATCCTGGTACTCGTCGACGACAAAACTGCGGTACTGCGCCCGGAACTCCTCTGAGACAGCACGGGAATTCTCCATCGCACCGGCGGTATGCAGGAGGAGGTCGTCGAAGTCGAGGAGCATGCCCTCCTCGGAGGATTTAGAGCTCTCGTAGGCGCGGTATGCCTTAGAAATCCGCTCCGGCGGGAACGGCGAGGGTCGGCCGCGTTCAGCCACCGCCTGGGCGTAACCGTCCGGGGAGATGAGCATCGCTTTGGCCCATTCGATCTCACCTAGTACATCGCGGACCGCTTCAGTGGAGTTGTCGATCCCCGCGGCGCGGGTAGCCCGGCCAACCAGCGGGAACTTGTTGTCCAATAGCCGCCACTGAAGATCCCCGGCCACTTGTGGCCAGAAGTAGCGCAACTGCCTCAGCGCAGCGGCGTGGAAGGTACGAGCCTGGACACCAGGAGTGCCCATCCGCTGGAGGCGGTCTCGCATCTCACCGGCAGCGCGGGAGGTGAATGTCACCGCCAGAACTTTGTTCTGACTGACGAACCCCTGGTCGATAAGATGATGGATCCGGTGGGTGATCGTGCGGGTCTTACCGGTACCAGCACCGGCGAGAATGCACACCGGTCCCAACGGGGCCGTGGCGGCCTCACGCTGGTCTGCGTCGAGTCCGGCCAAGTCGGCTATCGACATTCCTTCACACCTCTACTCATCTGTTCTGATCATCGCTCCGGTCTCGTGCAGCCCCGACTGCCTCGGGCTCGGTCGGTTCCATCCCAACCTCCTGCAGCGCCTCTGCCAGCGCGTCACGGCTCGGCAGGGACTCTGGTTCAACCGTCTCCCCGGATGCCACGTAATGAAACGCCACCCGCACATCGTCCGGTCCGAGGTTCTCCCCCACCGCCGCACGACGATCCATCCACGCCAACCGGTACACCGCCAACTGCAGTGCCGCCAGTTCAGCGGATCGCCCGGTGGGCTTTCGTCCAGTTTTCCAGTCTACGACGACCCATCGTCCGTCGACCTTGAAGATGGCGTCAATACGCCCGACTACTCGGAGCCCACCGATACCGATGTCGAACGGGACCTCCACAAATTCCGGCACCCGATTAGCCCATTGGCTCTGCTCGAACTTCTCTTTGAGTTTCTCCAGGGGTACGTCTTCCGGAGTGTCCTGGCCGGCCAACATCGCCAGCTCCTCTTCATCGAGGAACATCACCGAATCAACGCGACGCTCCAACCATGCGTGGAAAGCGGTTCCGCGGCGCGCGAATCGGTTCGGCTGGAATGGCACCGGGCGGGCCCGCCTGCGCGCAAATACTTCCGGATCCGCTTGCATCGACTGATATTCACTGGTGGAGAGCTGCACCGGCATCGGCACGTCAAGAGTCTCAGCGATCCGTCGGCGCCTCTCCTCTATCAACAAGTCCACCTCATCTGCCCAGACTCGGGACAGATCACCGGTGATCGGTTCTGCGCCCTCACCGCGGGCGGCCTCTTCCATGAAGGAGACGGCGTCTTCGTACCGGTGGCGTACTCCGGTGAGTGGGTCGGTGGGCCAGGGGACGGAGCCGTCGGGAAGCAGTTCTTCTTGCTTTTCAGGTGCCTCAGGCACCTGCTCCGCCCAGGTGCCAACGGCCTCCGGGAAACGCGTCCCGAGCGCCGTCAGGTGCGCAGATGGCTTCTCCAACGCCTTCTTCGAGGGGTTCAGCACCAAGCAACCAGAGACCAGCAGCCGGCGCGCGGCACGGGTGACTGCGACGTAGAAGAGCCGCTCCGATTCGGCGAGCTCCACTGCCTTGAGGTCGGCCTTGTGCGCCTTGATTGCTGCAGAGAGCTGACCCTGATCCTCTGCTCCGGCAGCATCTAGAATCGGAGAGCCATCGAGCGCTTCATCCTCCTCGCCAATTAATTCCGGCAACAGGCGATCCGGGTTGGTGAGCCAAGTCTTCGACATCGTGGTGTCGTACACCGAATGGGTCACGTGCGGCACCGCCACCACGTCCCACTCCAATCCCTTGGACTTGTGGACGGTGAGGATCTCCACGCGATTGCCGTGGACCCTCACCCGGCCTGGCTCCAGTCCACGGTCCCGAGCCAAGGCGCGCTCGACATAACCAAGGAATCCAGCGAGATCCCCGTCCGAGCGATAGGCGTACTCCGCCGCGACATCCGCTAGGCGGTCCAAGTGAACCGGACCGGCACCTTCTGCGAGACCTTCAGCGACCTGCAATTCGATGCGCAGGCCGAACTCTTCCTCCACGTCAGAAATGATGTCCGGCAGCGGTTTACGCAGGGACCAACGGCGCAGTCGGCGCAGTTTTTCACCGAGTTCCGCGATGCGCTGGGCACCGGTCTCTGAGTAGAGGTCATCGCCAATCGCCGGGTCGGCCACGGCGTATCCGAGGCCGCTCGGAGGGGCGTCGTAGTCCTCAACGAGGCGGTCGAAATCATCGATCAGCGACTGCAGCGCACTGGCCTCTTCCGCTTCGTCATCGATGCCAGCGCGATTCCTGCCGTAGGACTCCAGCTGCCGCGAGCGCCGCGACAACGCCGCGATGTCCTTCGCACCGAGCCGCCACCTAGGACCGGTGAGAATCCGGAGCATCGCCTCATCATCGCCAGGGTCAACGAGGATGCGCAGGTGACAGAGCAGCTCCACCACCTCTGGGATTCGCAACAGTCCTCCGACGCCGATGATCTCGGAACGGACCCCGGCTGCAGTAAGTGCTTCGGCGACCGCCGTGCAGTCAGCATTGCGACGGACAAGGACAGCGGCCGAAAGCTCTCGGCCCTCCTCTTCTGCCGCTGCGAGCTCCTGAGCCATCTGCTGCGCGACCCACAACAGTTCATCTTCACGGGTCGGCAGCATCGCCAGATCGACCTCGCCAGCTGTGGCACCAGGGCGTGGGTCGAGAGGTTCCACGGTCCGCGCTTTGCCGTCGAAGGCTCGGTCAGAGACGTGGTTCGCCACGGCAAGGACCTCAGGTGGGTTACGCCAGGAGGTCGTCAGCTGCAGCGTCGGGGCTGCTTCGCCGTCGTGTGCCCGAAAGTCTTCGGGGAACTGAGTGAGGTTGGTAGCGGTGGCGCCGCGCCAGCCGTAAATGGCCTGCATGGGATCGCCGACTGCGGTGACTGCTGCGCCGGCAAACAGGGAACGCAACAGCAGGCGCTGAGCGTGGGAGGTGTCCTGGTATTCGTCGAGCATGACCACCCGGAATTTCGTGCGCTCGCGTTCGCCGACTTCTTCGACCGTCACCGCGAGCCGAGCAGCCAACGACATCTGGCGTCCGAAGGTGCGCGCATGGGCCTCGTCGAGGCGCTCCTGCAACACCGCGACCAGTGGCAGCAGCTCCAGGCGGTCCTTCTGAGCCTCGACGACCTTCACCAAATCCGAGTGCAGGTCCTTCTTCTGTCTTTTCGACGGCGGAGTCTGGCCCACCAGGTGCAGGAACGATGTTGCCTGTTCGCGCACCTCCACTGGGTCAACGAGGTTGCCGTCCATCTCGTCAGAGAGTCGTAACAGTCGTTCGGTGAGGTCATCCACGCCTCGGCGCGAATCCAGCCCGGCGCGATCGCGGACTACGTCGCGGGCGATGACCCACCGGGTCGCCTCATCGAGGATGTCGACGGCAGGTTCGGCCGGCAGCAGCAGGCCATACTCGGAGACAAGATCCCCTGCATAGGCGTCATAGGTCGACACGGTTGGTGCGATCGCTTCTAGGGCTTCGAGCACTTCGGGGGCGGCTACTCTTCGAAATGCCCTTGCTGAGGCGAGCTGGATAAGCCGGCGTCGGATGCGCTGGCCCAGCTCACGCGCTGCTTTCCTCGTGAAGGTCAGCCCGAGGACTCCCTCTGGGCGCACATGTCCGTTTGCGACGAGCCACACCACGCGAGCAGCCATCGTTTCGGTCTTGCCCGCACCGGCGCCTGCCACCACAAGAAGTGGTCCAGGGGCCGCACCAATAACCGCCGCTTGTTGGGCTGTTGGTGCGAACTTCTGCCCGAGCATCCGGGACAGGGTGATCGGGTCGATCTCCCTGCGTTCGGGCCGCTGTTGCTGGCCCGTCTCCGTCTCGGTCACATCATTCCCTTCGTTGTGGGGCACGCCAGGCGCACCATGCAGTTGTCGCACCAGGTGCCCGGTGTTGCCAGGGCGGTCGGGCCTCGTGATCCTTCGGCGGCAGCGTAAACGGTCTCCCGCCATTCCTCCAGCATCTCTGGAGTTTGTCCGGACTGCTCGCGCGTCTTTGGCGCTCCGGCAGACAGTCGGTCTCTCGGGAACACCAGATGTGCACCGCCAAGTGGCAGGCCGTCACCATCGGCGTCGGAGACAATCCGGACTGTGCCTGAGGCTTCTGTCAGCACCCGGCCCTTCGACAGCGCCAGTTGGTACGTCTTGAGCTGTGCATTGCCATCGGTCTCTTCTGCAGAGGGTGCGGAGGCACCGGTCTTGATGTCGATGATGACGTAGCGGCCATCAGCATCAGTCTGCAATCGGTCCATTCTGCCTCGAACGGTCACCCCATCGGCGACCATGACCTCCACCGGCACCTCGGTGCCGATCACAGTCTGCGCCTGCGCCCATGACCACCACGATTCCAAGGCCTCGGCCCATTCTTCCTGGATCACGGGCATGCGCCAGGCGGGTTCGTCGAGAAGCCGCGGCAATACAGATCGGAGCTCCTCCTCCACGTCTGCGTACCCCACTCCTTCATCAAGTGCCTGTGCTGCGCGGTGGAAGGTGCTGCCGAGCACAAGTGCGTCTCCGCGCGATGACTGTTCCAGCATGGTGCGCAACTGGCACTGCAACATCCTGTCGACGGTGGACGGACTTACGTTGAGCGTGCCCTCCTTGACCGGATCGTCAGTGCTCTGCTCCTCCAGTCCCCACCAGGAATCCGGGTCGGCCCCAGGGAATCCGGCCGCAGCCATCCGCTCGAGCTGAGCTGCAGCCCGGCGTCGTCTGCTTTCACCTGCGGTCGGATCCAAGGAGGCTGCGCGAAGTTCCGCAACGAGGGGTCCGTCGGACAGCACTCGCGGCGCAAGGTCTCGAGTCGCAGGCAGTTCGGGAATCTCCGAGATCTGCTCCACTGACGCAGCGGTGTCCTCGGCCGCATCGGTCACTGCAACCGCCTCGGCGTTCAGCTCCCCCAGGAAACGGCTCGGCTCACCCTCGTCATCCGGTGCGTCAACGGCAGTGACCAAAACGCTTCCCGACGATCTCGTCACCGCCACATAAAACAACCTCCGCTCCTCCGCGAGCCGTGCCGTGGTGTGCGAGACCGGTATGCCCGGAGCGATGTTTCGGTCGAGCAGATCGATCAGTTCTTGCTGACGCACCACAGTTCCGGTCGGAGACGTCGACGGCCACACGTCCTCTTGCACCCCAGCTACTGCCACGGCACGGAAGGTCCTGCCGAGCGAGGCGTGTGCAGAGATCACCGACACCGCGTCCCGGCGCACGCCACGCCGATCACGAGCACCTGTCGGCAGTTCTTGCTCCCGCACCTTCCCGATGAACGTCGGCACCGACATCATTGGTGCTTGCTCCACCAGGTCACCAGCGAAGTCGAAAAGTGTCATCACTGCATCTAAGTCACGGTCCGCAGAGGACCCCGCCGCACCGCCGCGCAACGATTCAGCCATCAGGTGATCCGCCAGGCCGGAGGCCTCCCACATCGCCCAGAGCACCATCTCCACGCCTTCGGGGATCGCCTTCCTCCCTGCGGCTAGGACTTCCAGGGGCCTCTCTAGGACCATGCGTTCGCGCTGGCCGAGCCTGGACAACAGGTCCTCATCGTCCTCGTCGAGACGCACGGCTGACAGCAGCGCGATGATTCGCTCGATTGCTCGGGTTCGTGGCTCCGCACGGCGCACGCCTCGCATCAGGCGCGTCATGGTCACCGGGTCAGCGTCACCAAAGGGTCCGGTCAGCACCGCCTCCCATTCGGATTCCTCCAGCGGTTCGGTGATCGCTCGCATCGCCAGCACCAATGCGGACACCAGGCGCTGCTCGGAGAGGATCACGTCTGTGGGATCAACCTGAACCGGCACTCCCGCACGGGCCAAGGACCGGTGCAAAGGCGAGTCCGCTGCACCAGAGCGCAACAGCACGGCCATCTCGCCCCACGGCACGCCGTCGACCACGTGCGCCCGCCGCAAGAAGTCGGCGACGGCAGCGCGTTCGGCCGTTCCGGTGGAGAACACCTCCACGCTTAACGACGCCCTCTTCTCCCCTTCTCCATCCTCCATCTCAGACCTATGGCGACCGATCGGGTTGCGATGCTCTCGCAGTCCCGGCAGTCGGTCCGCTACACCAGCGACTGCCCGCAGAACGTCACCATCGCACCGCAGCGAACGCCGAAGCAGTACCGTGCGTCCATTCGTGGCGATCGACTCGAGGTAGTCGTCAGTAGCGCCACGGAATCCTAGTACCGACTGATCCTGGTCACCGGAGACCACTGTCACACGGGCGCGGTCCGACACCGCGGTAAGCAGCCGGGCCGACTGTGGATCCAAGTGCTCAGCATCGTCGACCAACAAGACCTCGACTGCAAGGCGTTCGATCAGGCCGGGGTCACGGTCAATCTCTGCCAGTGCGGCGCTAACAAGTTCGGCAGCATTGAGGTCATTGTTGTGGGTCAGGCGAACTGCCTGCTGATAGCGGTTGAGGAATCGACCAACTGCGGTCCACTCCGGGACACGCTCGCTTTCGCCGAGTTCGGTCAGTTCGACCGCTCCAAGTCCTCGCTCCTGCGCACGCAAAATGAGGTCCCTGACCTGACGGGCAAAACCACGCATCCCAACGGCCGGGCGCAGCCGATCCGGCCACTCCTCCACGTCATCCTCGTTCTCACCCTCCAGCAGGGTCTGAATCCACGAGTCTTGCCGAGCACCAGGCATCAACTGTGGCTCGGGCTCACCTCGGCGTACCCGTGATTCACGGACCAATGCGAACGCCAACGAGTGCACCGCGCGCACCATGCCGCCAGCGCCGGCTGCCTCTTCCGGCAATCGTGCCGCCAGATCATCCCGGATCCGACCGGCAGACTCCTTCGACGGTGCGATGAACAGGACGCCGTCCGCAGGAGTACCGGCCGCCACATGTGCGATCGCAAGGTCAGTGAGCAGTGATGTTTTGCCCGTTCCCGGGCCGCCGAGCACCGCCCAGGGCGATCCCTCAAGATCAAGGCGACCATCGCCTGGAAACAGTGCTGCCGCAGGTCCGTCCCACTGCCTTGGTACGGGAGATCCCGCGGGTACCAACCGCACCCGCGGCATTCTTCGGCCGTCAGCAACATTCATGGGGCAATAATCGCACACGGGTACGACATTCCAGAGCCTGACTGGCCTCCGCCCGAATTACTCGAAGCGTGACCGGATCAGCTCCGCTGCGCGAGCGAGCCCCGCCCAGGATCCCTCGTCGGCGTCTGGGTGCACTGCATGCACGAACAACCTATACAGAACCGCGCGAACAAGAAGCTGGTTCCAGTTACGCAGATGGTCGAAACGATTCGGGAGGTCTTCGTCGGAGAGTCCCCAGGCGAGCGAATCCACCGTCGCCAGAGCTGGGGTCCAGCCCGCTGGAGCCCAGCGCGGCACGATGTCGGTGACCACTGGGGCGGCCGAGCCGTCGAAAAGCATCGTTGCTATCGGGTCACCGTGACAGACCTGCCAGTGGGTGTCCTCCAGAAGTTCACCACGCAACCGCGTGAGCTGTGCGGCCATCGACAACGACTCCGCCGCATGGGAAGTAGGCACAGACGTCATGTCCAGCACTCGCTCCAGCTCAGAGGCCGGATCCTCGGCCCACACTGCCCGATCGCAAATTCCGAACGGCTCATCAGCCGAGCGACTAAGGAAACGGGGCCGCTCCAAGCCTGCCAGTTCCTCCTCCAACCGAATGGAGGCGACAACAGCCTCATCGGCCCGAGCACTCACCACACCGGGTGTCCACTGACGTGCCTGCCAGCCACCGAGCACATGACGGCCGTCGCTGGTGCGCACCGGCTTTGCGACGGTCACTCCATACCCACCGAGCACCTCACGCACCTTCGCAGACCACGCCGCACGCTGGGCATCAGCCACCTGCGAAACCACCACATCTCCGTAGCGCACCCCGTCATCCCACACTGGGCCCGTTGGCTCCGGCTCCCCGTAGGCGCCGAAGCCTTCAACTACACGGTCTGGTGGGTGATTAGTCATACGGATAATCTACCCGGCCAAGCCCATCGGGTACGGCCACGAGTTCGCGATACAGACCGCGTCATCGTCCGGATACACCTCATTGGGATTCATCTCGTAAATCTCAGCATTCGACAGGCCGAGGGTCTGCTGCATCATCAGCGGTGCCAACACGCCATTCTCAGGGCAAGCTTCATGTTCGGCGAAGCCCAGGCGGTGGCCCATCTCGTGGTTCACCAGGTACTGGCGGTACATCCCCAGATCGCCCTGGAATGGCACCGCACCTCGAACCCAACGGGCAATATTGAGCACTACCTGGTCTGGCTCCGAGGCAGACGAGGAGGACAACCTGCAGCTGACCTCCATTTGGAACTGCTCAGCACCGCAGAGCTCACGGGCGGTGTCGGTAGAGACAAGACGGATCACAGTGTCTGGATCATCGTCCTCAGCGACGTGCTTGAAGGCGAAGGCGTCGCTGGCGGTCCATCCCCTGGGATCACCGAGCGTCGCATCAATCATCGAGGAGAACGCATCACCGCCACCGAAGGTCGAGGTGTCCACCACGTCTTCGATTTCGACGGTGTACCGAACGAAAATATCGTCACCGACGCCTACCTGTTCACCAGGAACACCGACGGTGTCAAAGTTGCCGGAGCCTTCCACAGCGAACTCAGGCCCCGGCGGCAAATCCACCAACTCCGGATCAAAGGACCCTGACGGGATCGGTGTGCCAGAAGACTGCGTCTGGGAAGTGCCGTTGACCGTAGTCGGGCCCTCCCCCCTAAACACGTCAACCAGCATCCATGCCGTAACTACGAGCAGCAAGGGCACGACGTAGGCACGCCAGCTGAGCCTCTTCAGTAGCCGGATAAATCCTGACTCCTGGCGAGGCTCTTGGTAGCTACTCCGGCGCCCACCGGCTCCACGCGTGCCGGATCCGCCGCGTGAGGATCGGTCCCCACCAGAAGGGCGGCGATGGCTGGAGTGCTGAGGCATGTCGACTATCCGAAGTTGGGGGTGACGGTCCGGCGATCCGGTTGTTAGGCGATGAAGCCAACCTTGCGCGGTGCGCTCTCGCCGAGCTGCACGTAGGCAATGTTCTCAACACGAGCGAGGTAGGTGCGGCCAGTGCCGTCGACAAGCTTGAGGACGCCAGCGCCCGACTCCAGCGCAGAAGTGATGTGTTCAGCGATGCCGTCATCCTCAACGTTGTTGATAGTGAGCTCGCGGGAAACGTCAACGAAACCAATGGTGATGTCCATGCGTGCAACTATAACCATTGGTGCAACCGGCCCGGGCACGCCTTGCGGTCTGCCCCCGGTAGAATTCGCCTGTACGCCGAAGAACCAACCGAACGGAGACTCTTCGTGGCAACGACATCGGGACCTTCATTTGCAGAATTGGGTGTGGCAGAGGAGATTTGCGACGCCCTGGACGCCCGGGGGATCCACCGCACGTTCGCCATCCAGGAGTTAACACTTCCCTTGGCGCTCGACGGCACAGACATCATCGGACAGGCCCGCACAGGTATGGGCAAAACCTTCGGTTTCGGAGTGCCTTTGTTGGATCGAGTCTTCGATGATTCGAGGGTCCCTGAGCCGGACGGCACACCCCGTGCCCTGGTGGTCGTTCCGACCCGTGAACTTGCCGGCCAGGTGCGCGAGGACCTAGAGCCAATTGCCACCGCACTGGGTCTTCGCACCGCAGTGATTTACGGCGGCCGACCGTACGACGAGCAGATCGAGACCCTGCAGAAGGGCGTCGACGTCATTGTTGGCACCCCGGGCCGCATCATCGACCTGCATCAGCGCGGCGACTTGGACCTGTCGCAGGTCGCGATCATGGTGCTCGATGAGGCGGACGAGATGCTCGATCTCGGCTTCTTGCCAGACATCGAGAAGATCCTCCTGGCAGTTCCTGACGACCGACAGACGATGCTGTTCTCCGCCACCATGCCGGGCCCGATCCTTACCCTCGCCCGCACCTTCATGAACCGGCCGATCCACATCCGTGCCGAGGCCGGAGACTCGGAGGCAGAGGTCCACGAGACCACCCGGCAGGTTGTCTTCCAGTCACATCAAATGGACAAGATCCCGGTTCTGGCCCGGATCCTTCAGGCCAAGGACCGCGGCCGGACGATCATCTTCACCCGCACTAAGCGCTCTACCGCTGCGGTCGCAGAGCAACTCGGCGAGAAGGGCTTCCTCGTCACCGCCGTTCATGGCGACATGGGCCAGCCCGCCCGTGAGCGGTCTCTCGCCGCGTTCCGAGAGGGAACGGTCGACGTGCTCGTGGCCACCGACGTTGCCGCTCGCGGCATCGACATCGATGACGTGACCCACGTAATCAACCACCAGGTTCCCGAAGATGAAATGACCTACGTGCACCGCATCGGCCGTACCGGCCGCGCTGGACATTCTGGCACCGCAGTGACATTGGTCGGCTGGGATGAACTGCCCAAGTGGCAGATGGTGAACTCCGCACTGAACCTCGGATTCCCCGAGCCGCCACAGTGGTTCTCCACCTCCCCGGAATTCCTCGAGGCACTCGATATTCCCGAAGACGCGCCAGAGACGGTCGGCCAGGCACGACCCGTGTTCGGCGCCCGCCCGCCGCGCAGCCGTGGCCCCCGCGGGGAGGGCTCCTCCCCCGCCACCCGGAAGTCCCGTCCGCCGCGCAAGCGATGAATCGCAATGTCGTAGCGGCCACCGCGGTCACGGCCGTCACCGCCCTGGTGATCGGCGTGACCTGGTACGACGCGCCCGCACGACACACCGACCAGGTGTCCACGGACCATGCGCTGCCTAAGCTGGGGCAGGCAGGTGTCTCCGATGAGGGTGCGGTCACCGGCCCTCCCGAATTGCTTAACGACGTATGGTCCACCACCGACGCCGGCCTTATTCCCCCGGCCACCGGCAATACTGCGGTGGTCGTCACGGACCAAGACGGGATCCGCGGAGTAGACCCCGCGACCGGCGAGACCGCCTGGTCGTATCACCGAGACCTCCCGTTGTGCACCGCAATGGTGTCCGAAGACCAGGCCATAGCAGTGTTCCTCGGCCAATCCGGCTGTGCTGAGACGACCTCAGTGCGTCTCTCTGACGGCGAGTACAACGCGACACGCAGGTCGCTGGCACCCACTGAGGTTTTGCCGTTGGTCTCGGACCGCCGCGCCGGTATTCATTCCCTGCGGATGCTCGAACTGTGGCGCGGTGACCTGGTGCGGACCATCGAGTTCGGGGAGGTGGAGTCCTCTGCTGAGACGGACCATCAGGCATACCTCCACTGCGCGATCACCGACGCCGCCACCCGCGGCGAAACTCTTGCCAGCATCGTCGAGTGCCCGGGCGACGAAGAGTCGATCCTGATCATTCAGGACAGCGACCCCGACAGCGCCGTCGAGCCAGAGATCACTGCCGAAACTCCGGTACCTCATGGGTCCCGGCTCACCTCCGTGGGCGATTCGGTCGCGGGGTACGTCTCTGACGGCGAACTCTGGGTAGCCGGGTCGGAAGGCTCTGCGCATCGTTTGCTCGAGGGAGTTGACCAACCCCCGGCTGCCACACCCCGTGGGGACCGCACGGAGCTGGACCTGCACACCCTTTGGTTCAACGGCTCCGAACTCATCGCACTGACTCAGCCCTCTCTGCATGAGCGGTTTCGTGTCCCTGATGCGATCGGCACCGGCGATACCTGGGGCGACCGCGTTCTGGTCCCCGTACCGGAGGGCATAGCGGTCGTGGACTGGCAAGGCGAGACCGAGCGAGTCATCCCCGTGAACCGCGAAAACCCGGACGATCAGCCAGATCAGTCCGGGCGAGTCGACATCCGAGTTATTGGGGACACGGTCGTCGAATGGCGTGACGGCGCGGTCGTCGCACTGCGACAGGCTTAAGCGAAGAATTAGCGGCCGGCGTTGTAGTCGTCTTCCGCCCAGTTCATCGACTTGGTGTTGAGCATCATGTACAACTGCGTCGCTGCTACCGCAGCGGTGACGGCGCCTAACTGCCAGGCTCCGGAGGAGAACATGTAGAACGCCACACCCAACAGACTGATGTTGAAAGCAACGGTGATTCCTCGACCCATCCGTCGGCCCTTCAGAACCGAGATCGCTGCAGCCAGGATCATGCCGAACAGCAGGAAGAACATCAGTCCGGTTCCCCACCCGGAAATCGCCGCCAGCTGATCCTGGAAGCCCAGGATGTCGTGAATGACGAGGTACACACCCACGCCGAGACCAAGGACCGCCTCCACGACGGCGATCCACCCTCCGATAAGAAGGGACCTCGGCGCGGAGGGAAGCGGTTCTGTGCGGTTACTGGCTGTGCTCACAGTGCTCAAGCCTAACGCGGGTCAACCCGTCGATCACGATCAGGCTCCCGCCACATTCACCCTTTCGGGCGTGGGCGGGGCGTGAACGGCAGATCAGAAGAAGACGAGCCAGCAACCCGCGCCGACGAGAAGGAAGACGGCACCGAACAACAGTGATGCCTTTTCCTGCGGTGTGCGCTCCTGAGGTGCGTACTGACCTTCCTCAGCCATCTGCTCGCCTTCGGTCAGATCGGCCTGATCCTCAACGTGGGCATCGGCGGGATTGATCTCACCGGCCGGGTGGTTGTCAGTTGCACTCATTAATTCACTCCGAGATTCGAAAATTCATGGACGAGAGTCACCGCGAGGATGACAAAGACGAACGCAATGAACCAGGTGTACAGCCACTTGCCGCGGTGGTCCGTCTTCCAGAATCGACGCAGGCTCATCACGCCGTTCACAAACGCGAACAGGCACAGAGCCACACTAATCGGTGTTGCGAGCACACCCATGAAGCTGATGAGGGGGACCAAGATCGGGATCGCCACATAGGAAATGATGCAGCGGACTGCGGTGAACACCAACGCCAATCGGAAAGCCCGGTGCGCACCGAGCACTTCCTTCTCATCCAGTTTATCCACCTTCTTGATGCGCAACAGACGAAGCATGAAACGGTCTGCCGGCTTCACTGCCGTTGCAGACCCCTTGGCAGCACTAGTGGCAGTGGAGGATGCGTCACGGCCAACTGCCGCATTTTCAGCGGCAGCATCAACGGTCGAGGCACCTGGGCTGGTTGACGTCATACAGCAGAAATTACCACCGACGGCACCCCAGATGAACTCCCCAGGACCAAGGGCGGCCCACCCGGAGGAGCATTGGAAGGAGTGGGGTGCGACTGCGAACTGGCATCAGATTTGGAGCCTGAACACACAAGAGACGCTCTAAAAGCGCCCTATAGCGCACCAAGTGGCACAGCTCCAAAAAAGATTTGCCACCAAGACTGCCGGAAATTCACCACCGCCGGCACGGCGGCTCCACCCAAAGGGGGCGATTTGACAACTGCCCGGATAGTGTCATTACGCAGGACTTATTTGGATACCCTTAGCCGCTCGTCTGCGAAAAACCCCTTTCACCTGCAGAGGTAACCTCCCGTTCACCCCGATGTGACCTCTCGCACTTTTTCCAAAATACCTCTTCCCAAAGAGTCTCGGACATGTCATCATTCCTTCAGACCGCAAGGGACGCCCTGAAGTTTGGGTCCGAGATAACGGACCTTTGAACTCTGCAGCTCGCCCCTAGCCACCCCCACACCACCCCTCCGGATTCACGCGCGTTAGTGCAAGGATCACGGAAATTTGTCATGCACTACCCAGACTATGAAGGAGTTTCCATGGATTGGCGCCACGAAGCTATCTGCCGCGAAGAGGATCCCGAGCTGTTCTTCCCGGTCGGCAACTCCGGCCCGGCACTGGCCCAGATCGCAAAAGCCAAGGTTGTCTGCAACCGTTGCCCCGTTACCTCCCAGTGCCTCGCATGGGCTCTGGAGACCGGCCAGGATGCTGGCGTGTGGGGCGGAATGTCCGAGGACGAGCGTCGCGCGCTGAAGCGTCGTCGTAACCGCGGCCGCACCCGTCGTACCCGCACCACTGTTTAATTCCCCACCGATGACCCGGTAATATCCGTTCAGTTACACCTGTCCGACTATTACTAGGAGGCTCTCATGAGCAAGCGTGGCCGCAAGCGCAAGGATCGCCGCAAGAAGAAGGCAAACCACGGTCGTCGTCCCAACGCTTAAGCGATTGGACGCGCACCCAGGTGCATTGCCCACAGCGTGGGCGAACAGTTAACCCGGAGTCAGGAAATAATCCTGCTCCGGGTTTTCTGTGCGCTCAGGCACCGCACGGGTTAAGAGACAAAATGTGGTGGGAGCAGTGACCTCTGAGCGTGCGCCGAACACCCTCCAGTCGTTGCGGTATCCGAGTTCGCTGTGCAACATCTACAGGGGATTCGGGCTATGCAGATGGGTGCCTGTGGCAGGTGATCAGCGAGCGCCCGCTTGTCGTAGGCGGCGGTACTGCGCACTTTTGGGTGTGTGTGCAGTTCAGCTAGTGCTTTGAGACCGTCTTTCCAACAGTCTCTGCCTGCTAACCACGTGGCAAACCAGAGGGTAGTCACCGCTTCGGGTGAGCCCCCACCAGCCTTTCAGGCTAGTTAATGCGGTACTGCGTACGCGTGTACGTCACCCGGATCTCCGAGGTGATGCGAGCGCGGAGGGTATCCGGAGCCTCTTCGCAGCAACAGCGGCGCAAAGCATTGCGCAGAACCCGGTCGGACCGGAACTCGTCCATACATTCGGGACAGGACTCGAGGATCGCCTCGACTTCACAGCTGGCGTCGGCAGTACAGTCCCGGCTCAGCAGGACTAGTAGTCGCTGGCGCATGTCCTCACAGGACTCCTCATGAGTGCAGTTTCCGCTCTGGTGGTTCACTTCGGCTCCTCATCCGGCGTCTGGTTCTGCTGACGAAGGAATCCTCGATCCTCCGCCACTGAAGTCAACGACTCCCGGAGCTTTTTTCTTCCACGATGCAGCCGAGACATCACGGTTCCGATGGGAGTGTCCATGATTTCGGCGATCTCCTTATAGGGCAAACCCTCCACATCGGCGTAGTACACCACCATGCGGTAGTCCTCGGAGAGGTCCATCAGTGCGGTGCGGATCTCGTCGTCGGGAAGCAGATCGAGTGCTTCCACCTCCGCAGAGCGCAGTCCCGTGGACTGGTGGGAGGCTGTCTCGGCGATCTGGTAGTCCGTGATCTCCTCGGTGGCGTACTCGGCCGGGCGGCGCTGAGCCTTGCGGTAATCGTTGATGTACGCGTTGGTGAGAATCCGGTACAGCCATGCCTTGAGGTTGGTGCCCGGCCGGTAGGAACGGAAGCCCTGATAGGCCTTCACGTACGCCTCCTGCACCAGATCCTCGGCATCCGCAGGATTGCGGGTCATCCGCAACGCGGCACCGTACAACTGGTCCAGTAGGGGCAGGGCGTCCCGCTCGAAACGCTCGGCGAGATCCTGGTCGGTCTCGTCGGTGCGGGGTGTCCCGGAGGTGTCCGTGGTCATGGCAGCTGAGTCTACCGGTAGGGGTACAACTGGTTGCATGGCCAAGAAGCGAAAGTCCGGCGGGGCTGCCGCCACTCCCGCCATCGCCGCGTGTGCGGAGGCTGGGATTAGACATGAGGTGCACACATTCGACGCCGGCACCGATCATTTCGGTGACCATGCAGCAGAGGCGTTGGCGCATCAAAGCGTGGTGCCAGAGCAGATCTTTAAGACACTGGTCGTGGAAATCCACGGCGGTGCGATGGCACGGCCGCAGCTCGCTGTCGCAATACTGCCGGTGCCCCATCGTCTATCGCTGAAGAAGGTCGCCTCGGCACTGGGCGCAGCCAAGGCTGAGATGGCAGATCCTGGCAAAGCCGAGCGAAGTTCTGGGTACGTCACCGGGGGGATCTCCCCGATCGGACAGAAGAAGGCGCTGCCTACGGTGATGGATGCCTCGGCACTTGAGCACCCGACTGTGTTCGTGTCTGGTGGCAGGCGCGGACTGGATATCGAACTCAGTGCTGCGGACTTGGCCACGCTGACAGGTGCAGTCTCCGCGCAGATCATCGCTTAGTCGTTTTAGACGGGGCCGTTCAGCAGTTCCGGTCCGTCATTGCGGATGTTGCCAACTGCTGGGTCGACTTCGCGGACTTCCAGTGGCTCCAACACCGCATTGTCGACCGGTTCCCGAAGCGCTGACACCTCCTCTGGATCGCCCCATAACCAGCTTGCGCAGTCCTCTGGCGCGAGGATTCGTGGCATTCGGTCATGCAGCCACTCAATCGGAGAGCCCTCCGAGGCGGTCGTCACGATGGTGCAGGAATACATGTCTTCCCACGCAGTCCAGAGTCCGGCAAAGAACACTGGCCGGTCAGAGAACGATGCGTAGTACGGAACCTTCTTCCCTTCTGCATTGATATTCCACTCGTACCAACCATCAGCAGGCACCAGGCACCGACTGCGCTTATACGCGTCGCGGAACGCAGGCTTGGAGTTCACCGTCTCACCGCGCGCATTGAACCATGGCGCCTTAGGGACCTCCTTGGCCCAATGCGGGATGAGTCCCCACCGGGCGCCGATGAGGGAGGTGCGGGAGTCGGAAACGGGGGCGTCAGGAAGCTGCTCTTGGAGCTTTTCGGTCGGCACAATGATCTGCACCGGCTGCGTCGGGCCGACGTTAAAACGAGGCGGCGCCTCAGCCCGGACCTCAACGGGGCGAAGGCCCGGCACCTCCGCGACCTCCACGGCGAGTTCCTCACCGACGGTAAATGACACGAATCGTCCACACATGACCCCATGATCCCCGGAAAATCGGTTTTGGGGGACAATGGCACCTGTGAACTCCACCAGCTCCTCCGTGTACTGGCCCGCGCCTCTCGCAGACGGCCCTGTCGAAGCAACCGTCACCGTCCCCGGGTCGAAGTCGATCACCAACCGCGCGCTGATTATCGCAGCGTTGGCGACAAGTCCCTCGACGGTCCACGGCGCCCTCAGATCTCGTGATTCGGATCTGATGATCGCCGGACTGCAGTCAATGGGCGTCGTGGTCGAGGAGGTCGTGGAACCTTCCGGTGAACGTGTCCTGTCAATCACCCCGGGTCCGCTGCACGGCGGTTCGGTTGACTGCGGTCTGGCCGGTACTGTCATGCGCTTCGTCCCGCCGGTCGCGGCGACGGCGTCTGGTCCGGTGTTCTTCGACGGTGACGAAGAAGCTCGGATTCGTCCGATGGGCGCGGTGCTTTCGGCGCTGCGGGACCTGGGAGCGGACGTTGACGCAGATAGCCTGCCGTTCACTGTCACCCCCTCCGACCAGGTCGGCGGTGAAGTCGAGGTAGATGCCTCAGCATCCTCGCAGTTCCTGTCTGGTCTTCTGCTCTCCGGCGCGCGCTTCCCGAAGGGACTTGTCCTGAAGCAGAAGGGCACGGTGCCTTCGCGCCCGCACATCGACATGACCGTCGACATGCTCCGTGAGGCCGGCGTTGTGGTCACGGAGGATGTGCCCGGAGAGTTCGTCATCGCCAACCAGACCTTCAGCGGTCGCGACTGGCGGATCGAACCGGATCTGTCCAACGCCACGCCGTTCCTGGCTGCCGCGGCGGTCACCGGTGGCACTGTGATCGTGCCGAACTGGCCGGTGTCTACCGCTCAGCCTGGTGACGATATTCGTGGAATTCTCGCGGACATGGGCTGCACTGTCGAGATGCTCCCGCGCGCCGACACCGAGGAGACCGTCGACCTCAAGGTCACCGGCCCTGCCGAACTGACTGGCGTCACCATCGACATGGGCGATATCGGCGAGCTGACGCCCACCGTCGCTGCGCTGGCCGCACTGGCCACCACTTCCAGCCGTCTCACCGGTATCGCGCATCTGCGTGGACACGAGACCGATCGCCTTGCGGCGCTCGTCGCGGAGATCAACCGCTTGGGAGGAAATGCAGAAGAGCTTCCCGACGGCCTCGTCATCACCCCCTCACCCCTCAGCGGAGGAGCCTGGCTTTCATACGCAGACCACCGTATGGCCACCGCTGGGGCAATCATCGGCCTGGTGGTGCCCGGCGTCGAGGTTGAGAACATCGCTACCACTGCCAAGACCCTGCCTGGTTTCGAGAACCACTGGGCAACGATGCTGGGCGGTGAGCAGTCCTGAGTCGCAGGGAATACGACGAATCCGACGTCCGCGTCCGCCCGAGCAAAGGCTCGCGACCACGGACAAAGGACCGACCAAAGCACCGCGATGCGGTGTGGGGAATGGTCGTCACCAAAGACCGCGGCCGTTGGGGCGTGGTCCTGGACGACGCGGCTGAATCCGCCCCCGCTGGCGGCGAACCTGTCGTGTGCATGCGCGCGAAGGAAATGGGTCGGACGAACATCGTCGTTGGCGATCGCGTCGGCGTTGTCGGTGACACCACCGGTGCCGAGGGAACACTCGCCCGCATCGTGAAACTGGCGGACCGCACCTCAGTGCTGCGGCGTACTGCGGACGACTCTGATCCGTACGAACGGATCGTCGTTGCCAACGCCGACCTCCTGCTGATCGTCTGTGCGGTCGCCGATCCCCCGCCACGCACTGGTTTCGTGGAGCGAGCATTAGTCGCCGCCTACGCCGGCGGCGTGACCCCGGTGCTGTGCCTGACCAAGTCCGACTTGGCTGACCCCGCCGAATTCGCGGCTGAGTTCGAAGCACTCGACGTGCCAGTGATTGTCTGTGGTGTCGACGACTCCCTCGATGAGCTCCATTCCTTGATCGACGGCAAACGCTCAGCGCTGGTCGGGCACTCCGGCGTCGGCAAGTCCACCCTGGTGAATCGACTAGTTCCCGACGCCAACCGCGCCACCGGTGTGGTCTCCGGCGTCGGCAAGGGACGACACACCTCCACTCAGTCGGTGGCACTGGAATTGCCTGATGGCGATGGCTGGCACGCCGGCTGGATTATCGACACCCCAGGCATTCGCTCCTTCGGCCTGGCGCACATCACCCCAGAGACGGTCCTCTCCGCGTTCCCGGACCTGGAAGAGGTCCTGTCGGACTGCACCC
The DNA here is from genome assembly GCF_000427865.1 of Corynebacterium sputi DSM 45148. Taxonomy (GTDB): domain Bacteria; phylum Actinomycetota; class Actinomycetes; order Mycobacteriales; family Mycobacteriaceae; genus Corynebacterium; species Corynebacterium sputi. Next base: position 88,269 of record NZ_ATYV01000004.1, read on the forward strand.
GCGGTTGCACCCACCAGGGCCCACCTGCGGACCCGGAATGCGCTCTGGACAACCTAGAGGGTGCCTCACACCGTCGTGCGATGGCGGTGCGCGACCTGTTGGCCGCGATTTCCTCCAACGAGGACTGGGAACTCGGCATCGACCGAGACTGACAGATTGCGGCCACTCCCGCGCCGCACACACAGAAGCGCCGCACGTCCTCCCGGATCGGGTGGAGGTGCGGCGCTCTTGGCGTCGGGAAGCGAAGTCCTTTAGACCAGTTCCTTCTTCTTGCCGGCCTTCTTGTTGCCGATGACCATCTTCAGCGCCTGAGCTGCGTTCGGACGGAGCTTCTTCAGCATGTTCAGGCCAGTCTTCAGGCCACGACGCGGGGTGCCGTCAGCGGAAAGCTCAGCCTCAACCTGCGGGTTCTTCATGAACGCAGCCTCCGAGCGGACCTCCGGAGCGTTGTCCGGGTCAGCCACGAGGAAGCGGTTCGGCAGCGAGAGCTTCCACAGTGTGCGCTGGACCTCCAGCAGCTGCTTCGGGAAGGAGCCGGTGTTGTACGGCAGGTCGTACTCTTGGCAGATCTCGCGGACCTTCTTGGACGCCTGAACCAGGCGGTTCGACGGCAGGTCCGGGAACAGGTGGTGCTCGATCTGGTAGTTCAGATTGCCGGAGAGAACCGACAGGATGAAACCACCGTGGAAGTTCGCCGATCCGAGCATCTGACGCAGGTACCACTCGTTGTGGTTCTCAGTCTTGTACTGCTCCTTGGTGAAGGTCTCTGCGTCATCCGGGAAGTGACCGCAGAAGATCACCGCGTACGCCCACACCGAGCGCACAACGTTGGCGACCATGTTCGCCTTCGCGACCTCCTTGTAGCGGGTGCCTGCCAGCGCCGGGAAGAGGACGTAGTCCTTCGCAGCCTGACGAGCGACCTTGCCGAGGACCTCCAGGACCTCTTCGCGAGCGTCTTCCCACTTCTTGGTGCCATTGAGAACGCGACCGAGCTCAACGTCGTAGAAAGCAACAGCCCACTCAAACAGCAGTGCCAGAACCGTGTTGGTCAGCGGCTGCGCGAGGTACTGCGGGGACCACTTACGGTCACGGGTCACGCGCAGGATGCCGTATCCCACGTCGTTGTCCATGCCGATGACGTTGGTGTACTTGTGGTGCACGAAGTTGTGACTGTGCTTCCAACCGGAGGACGGGCAGGTGTTGTCCCATTCCCAGGTGGCGGAGTGGATCTCCGGGTCGTTCATCCAGTCCCACTGGCCGTGCATGGTGTTGTGGCCGATCTCGAGGTTCTCGAGGATCTTCGACAGGGACAGCGCACCGATGCCGCCCCACATTGCGATCTTCGAGCGCGGGATCATCATCGCCAGGCGACCACCTACCTCCAGGCCACGCTGAACGCGGATGAGATTACGGATGTAGCGTGCGTCCTTCGGTCCGAGGGAGGCACGGATATCGGCCTCGATCTGGTCCATCCGGGCACCGATATCTGCGATGTCGGCGTCGCTCAGGTGCGCATACGACGCGATGTTCTTGATTGCCATGTGCTTCCTCTGTTCTTTCGGTGGGCTGGATCAGGGTTCGAGTTCAATGTCGCCGGCAGCGACGCATACACATGTACGGATGCGCTCGCCCTCGACGTGGGTGGCACCGGTGCGCAGATCTCGAGCGATACCGGCTGCAAGTTGCTGCGTACAGGTCGCACAGATGCCCATCCGGCAGCCGTACGGCAGCTGGACGTCGATCTGCTCGCCAGCTTCCAGGATCGTGGTGGCGCCGTCCACCTCAACGGAACCGCGTCCAGGGAAGGTGATGAGGCCACCTTCTGCGTTTGTTGATCCGCGGTCCAGGTTGAACCGTTCGGTACGAACGTCCGGGAACTGCTCTTCGATCTCGTCGAGCATCGCCGAGGGACCACAGGCGTAGACGGTCCGCTGGTCAGCGTCCGGCACAATCTGCCGCAGCGTGTTCGCGTCCAGTCGGCCCTGCTCCGAGGTAACCCGCAGTTCAAAACGGAACCAGGGGTAGGTGGACTGCATCGCTTCCAACTCTTCAGCGAAAAGCAGATCCTCGCGATTGCGAACCGAGTGCACGTGAACGACATCCGGCGTGGTCTTCCCATCGCGTGAGCGCAGGTCGCGCAGCATCGAGATCACCGGAGTGATGCCCGAGCCCGCGGTGACGAACAGCAGCTCGCTCGGAATCGGATCGGTGAGGTGGAAGTCTCCAGCGGGGGCTGCCAGGCGAACGACAGTGCCCTCGGCGACGTTCTCCACCAGGTGCCGGGAAAGACGGCCGTCCTTGTGCTCCTTCACCGTGACGGTGAGGTACCCATCTTTTGAGCGGGGCGCGCTGGTCAGCGAGTAGGAACGCCAAATGAATCGGCCGTCAACGCGCACACCAAGTCCGATGTACTGCCCAGCCTTGAAGTCCGCGGGAACTCCCCATCCGCGGCGGATCACCAGTTCAGCGGTGTCCTCGGTTGGCCGGTTTACCCGAACGATGCGGCCACGCAGTTCACGTGCGGACCACAGCGGGTTCACGAGCCGCGTGTAGTCATCCGGCAACAGCGGCGTGGAGAAGCCCTCGAACGCCAGCTTCAGACGATCAACAATCGACACCAAATTTCCTTCCCATTGCTTACGCAACCGTAGGTTACGTACACGTAGGAAAAAGGTCAAGTGTTGGTAACGAAAACAGATCGGGTGCGGACCCCGCAACACCCCCGGTTCCAGGGTCCGCTCGACTAGTCGATCAGAGCAGCTCCACCAACATCGACAACTCGCCTGGCGCATACCAGGCCAGCTCGATCTCGAGTGCATCGCCGACCGTCAGCTCAGCGTCCTCGTCGCCCATATCTGCGGCGTCAACCAGAGGGATAGCCTTCTCAACGAGAGTCTCTGCCTGCTCCAGGTCCACGTGCACGGCGGCGATATCAGCCATCGCAACGGAGCCGGTGATAGCAACAACGTCATCGCCCATTTCCGGGTCTGCGTTGGCTACCGAATCGTCAACGTCTGCGGCGACGACCACCCGGCGATGCGGGAAACGGCCACCTCCATCGGTCAGCAGTCGTAGTGATGCCCGGGCTGCGTCCGTGAACGCCACGTCGGCCAATTCATCCTCATCGCCCTCAGTGAAGAATTCCCTCAGTGCGGGGGTCACCGCGAAGGCCCAACCGCGCAGCGGGGTGAGTTCGCCGTTGTCTCGCAGCGACTCCAGCATGTCGAAGGTCGCCGGGATGAACACGCGCATCAGAAGTCACCCTCAAGCCCGAACAGTCCAGTGATCTCCACGACGGAACGGTCGAACTGCTGGTAAAACACACCGACCATGCCTTTTTCGACAGCGCCATGGATGTTCTCGATCGAATCATCGACCATGACGCAGTCGCGCGGGCTGAGCCCGAGCCGCTCTGCAGCGATCTCGAAAGCACGACCCTCCGGCTTGTCGGCGCCGATCTCACCGGACAGAATCACCGAGTCCACCAAGCCACTGGTCTCGAATTCCCTGATCGGGTCAGCACCCGGTCCCCCCGGGTCGTTCGACAGCACCGCAGTGGCGACACCGTTCTCGTTCACGGCCTTCAGCAGTTCCCGCCACCGCTTCGCCTCATCGTCGGTTCCGTTCAGAACTCCGTAGTAATCCACAATAAGTCCACGCATGCACACAAACATAGTCGCCTCCACATGCGGATGCCGTGGCGACCTGCCACAATCAGTCCCGGGGAATGCGTCCACTAGGACATGCATCACTTTCGGGGGATTCAGCAATGCTTAATGACACCACACGTCTACTGCCTGTCGAGGGGTTTCGAGTGCTTCGCAAACTCGTCCCTGCCGTGGAGCAGGCTCCATCGCCACCACCTGTCGATGACCAAGCACCAGCACCGACAACATCCAGGATTATCTGTTCCAGGGAAGAGATCCGCACTGATCTCACGCGACTGATGGCAATCACATTCGATGTCCTGGCTGGGCGCCGGCCGGACTCGATGCTGCGCCACCTCAATGTCGCCGACCGGGTACGCACCGGCCTGGCAACTCGGCTGCGACGCGGTGGCGAGAAGGGTGCATGTGTCATGTCCCTACACCCAGACGTGCGCTCGTGTGGAAACGAAGTCCACTTCGTAGGCTCCTGGAGCAGCGACCGCGGGATCCGCGCTTTCGCCGGACGTGCCGACAGGAAAAGCGGTGACGGACCGTGGTCCATCACCGCTCTTCGACTGTTGTAGCCGGTGTCGCCGGGTAGCTCCTGCTACTTACGACGGCGACGTCGGCGGGCCTCGCGGTTTCCGGTATCCGCAGCGTTGGACTTCGCCTCTGCGGAGCCGTCTTCACCCGGGCCGGACAGCGTCATCTGACGCGGGCGGGACTCGCGCTTAACGAAGTCGGTGGCGAGATCCTTCTCGTCCACAACACCGTCATTGTTCAGGTCCGCGTTCTGCTGTTCACGGGCCTGCTGCACCTGCTGGCGCACGAGGAACATCTGGCGGATGGTCTCCTCCTTGATGCCCTCCATCATTCCGGTGAACATGTCGAAGCCCTCGCGCTGGTACTCAACCAGCGGATCGGCCTGTGCCATGGCACGCAGTCCGATTCCCTCCTTGAGGTAGTCCATCTCGTAGAGGTGCTCGCGCCACTTACGGTCCATCACGTTGAGGATGGTGAACCGCTCCATCTGACGCATCTGGCTAGCACCACTGATCTCGGAGACATCTGCCTCCAGCTGGTCGTACTGACCAAGGATGTCCTCGGAGAGAACCTTCTCCAGGTTTTTCGCCGACAGATCACCCGGGGAGTCATACTCCGAGCCCTGGACCAGCTCGCGCCAGTTCACCGACGGGCCGTACAGGGAATCAAGCGCTGCCCACAGCTCCTCGAAGTTCCAGTCCTCCGCGTAGCCGTCCGACGTCGCACCGACGACATATGCGGAGATGACATCACCCATCATGCTGCGCATCTGCTCCTGAAGGTCTTCACCCTCCAGGATGCGGTAACGCTGCGCGTAGATGACCTTTCGCTGCTGGTTAAGGACCTCGTCATACTTCAGGACGTTCTTACGCATCTCGAAGTTCTGACCCTCGACCTGTGCCTGAACGCTCTTGATCGAATTGGAGACAATCTTCGAGTCGATCGGGACGTCGTCAGGCACGTTCAATGTGTTCATCATCGATTCCATGCGCTGACCGTTGAATCGGACCATCAGGTCGTCACGCATGGAGAGGTAGAACCGGGTCTCACCCGGGTCACCCTGGCGGCCCGAACGACCACGGAGCTGGTTGTCGATACGGCGGGACTCATGACGCTCAGTGCCCAGCACGTACAGGCCACCGAGCTCGCGGACCTCGTCGGCTTCCTTCTCAGCGGCAGCACGAGCCGAACGAATCTCGTCGTCCCATGCAGCCTCGTACTCCTCCGGGTTCTCCACCGGATCGAAGCCACGGGAGCGGAGGTTGATGTCCGCGATGATGTCCGGGTTTCCACCCAGCACGATGTCGGTACCACGACCGGCCATGTTGGTGGCGACCGTGATGGAGCCGCGCCGACCAGCCGTCGCGACGATCTCAGCTTCCTGCTCGTGGTGCTTGGCGTTCAACACGTTGTGCTTAATGCCCTCGCGCTGCAGGAGCTTCGACATCAGTTCGGAGGTCTCCACCGAGCCGGTACCAACCAGGACTGGCTGGCCGGCGCTGACGCGGTCACGGATGTCCTCCGCCACGGCGTAGAACTTCGCTTCCTGAGTCTTGTAAATCAGATCCGGCTGATCGACACGCAGGTTGCCACGGTTCGGCGGGATCTGGACCACGTTGAGCTTGTAGGTCTGGTGCAGCTCGGCTGCCTCAGTCTCAGCGGTACCGGTCATACCGGCGAGCTTGTCGTACAGACGGAAGTAGTTCTGCAGAGTGACCGTTGCGAGGGTCTGGTTTTCCTTCTTGATCTCGACCTTTTCCTTGGCCTCGATCGCTTGGTGCATGCCTTCGTTGAAACGACGGCCGGCCAGGACACGTCCGGTGAACTCATCGACGATGTGGACCTCACCATTGCGAATGATGTAGTCGCGGTCGCGGACGAATAGCTCCTTGGCCTTGATGGCGTTGTTCAGGTAGCTGATCAGCTGCGAGTTCTCCGGGGCATACAGGTTGTCGATGCCGAGCTGGTCCTCGACGAAGGAAACACCCTCTTCGCGCAGACCGATCGTGCGCTTGCGCTCGTCGATCTCGTAGTGGATGTCCTTTTTCATGCCCGGAACAATCCGAGAGAAAGCCAAATACCACTGCGGGTCGCCATCGGCGGGGCCGGAGATGATCAGCGGAGTACGAGCCTCATCGATGAGGATCGAGTCGACCTCATCCACGATCGCGAAGTTGTGGCCGCGCTGGACCAATGCGTCCAGGCTGTGGGCCATGTTGTCGCGCAGGTAATCGAAGCCGAACTCGTTGTTCGTGCCGTAGGTGATGTCAGCGCGGTACGCAGCGGCACGCTCAGGCGGGCGCTGGCCCGAAAGGATGACGTCGGTCTCCAGACCGAGGAAGCGGTGGACACGACCCATCCACTCCGCGTCACGCTTAGCCAGGTAGTCGTTGACGGTCACCACGTGCACGCCCTTGCCGGACAGTGCATTGAGGTATGCCGGCAGCACACAGGTCAGGGTCTTACCCTCACCGGTTTTCATCTCGGCGACGTTGCCGAAGTGCAGGGCCAAACCGCCCATGACCTGAACTTCGTAGTGCTTCTGGCCGAGGACGCGCCACGATGCTTCGCGGGCGGTGGCGAACGCTTCCAGGAGGATGTCGTCCATCGACTCACCTGCTTCGAGCCGCCGCTTGAACTCGGCGGTCTTCGCCTGGAGCGCCTCATCGGACAGCGCGGAGTACTCACCGTCGAGCGCGAGAACCTCACCCGCGTAAGACTTCAGACGCTTGACGGTCCGACCTTCGCCGAATCGGAGAAGTTTGGAAAAAGAGAACACGGCCACGGGTGGCGACCCCTTCCGAAGTACAGATGGTTTACAAGTGCTCCAGTATAGGGCGGAGCCCCCGTGGAGTGGACTCCACGGGGGCTCTTTCCTTCACACGGACTGTGCGGGCACTACTCCGCAGCGTTGTCATCCAGTGCGATCAGACCGTAATCGTATGCGTGGCGGCGGTACACCACGGACGGACGACCGGTCGCCTCATCGACGAAGAGGTAGAAGTCGTGTCCAACGAGCTCCATCTCGCTCAGCGCCTCATCGACGCTGATCGGGGTGGCGGAGTGCTCCTTGGTACGCACGACCTTGCCGAGCTGTGCCTCTTCGACCTGATCCTCATACGGATCAGCCTTCGGCTGGGAGTTCGCGTCATTGGCCTCCTCCACCAGAGTGGCGGTGGCCTCTCCGACGGAGATCGGGGCGCGGTGGCCGGAACGGCTGATCCGGCGGCGTGCCTTGACCTTGCGCAGTGAGCGCTCCATCTTGCTCAGAGCGGACTCGAGAGCGGCGTAGAAGCTGTCTTCCTTTGCCTCGGCGCGGGCCAGGTGGCCCTTACCGGTGGCGGTGATCTGGATCCTGTCCGAACTACCGGCGCGGCGCGGGTTCGGCTCATGCTGCAGCTCAACGTGGAAGAACGTCAGGGTCGGGTCAAGTCGCTCGATCTTCGCAAGCTTGGACTTAACGCGATCGGCAAAATGCTCCGGGACCTCGACATTGCGGCCGGTGATGGTCACCTGGGCGTTGGGGCTGAGAACCTCGTTCGTGTCAGCAGGTGTGGTCACTGCTTCCTACCTCCCGGTTGGGTCGCCCTGCGGAAAAAGTCGGATTACCTTCTCCGTCTTCGACGACGTTCTTACACCTTCAGAATACAGACACCACGGCATCGCCCGCCAAGAAGGTTCCGTTTTCGGGGGCACTCGGTGAACACCGTTGTCACGCATGCGAAAACACCAGGACACATCCCACATTCAGGCCCGTAGAGGCCAAGACCAGAACGCTTCCAGAGGCCGTCGCTCCGGTAGTTAAAACGTCGTCTACGAGCACCGCGTTGTCGTATTTTCCCCGAACAACACCGTCCACCGGGACAATCTTGCCGGCGAGATTTTGTCGTCTGGCGGCAGCCCCTAGGCGTGCCGAGTCTTTTACCTGCGGCAATGTCCGGACCGCCTGAATGGCGGTCACAGACTCAAGATGCTTCCCGACGGTCACGCATGCGGACATCATCGGATCTCCCCCTCGGCGGCGCGAGGAGATGTCTCTGGTGGGCGCGGGAATGATCGCCGTTACCCCTAAACGGGGGTCAGCAATTCGCCCCTCGGCACCCAAGCGCAAAAGGGCCGCGGCGAAAACGTTCCCGATGATGCGCCGGGCGACCGGATTGCCTCGTTCCTTTGCCTCGAGAACTAGGCGACGACGCACCTCGGTGTAGGCCCCACACGACCACACCGGCGCAGCGACCGGAACCTGCGGGGTGATGCGCTCTGGCGCGACCGCCAAAGCTCGTCGGCATCGCAAACACGGCACCCGTCGGTCGGCGGAGCGCCCACATCCAGGACACTCCGCTGGGACCAGCAAGTCGGCTAAGTCAGCGAACACCCTCCCCCGTGTCCCTTCCCCAGCGTGGTGGTCTTCTCAGTCCCGCTATTCCACCACGATCGGGGCGGCTCTGCCCGGCACCTCGGGCACCGCACGCCAGAACTGCTGATCGCCTTCGTCAGAGACCAACTCCATCAGCGCGAACTCGTCTAGTGCGTAAACGGTGTACGACGTCGATGCGACCTGTGCGATCGGCGCCGTCAGATTCACCCGCGGCAGCGCGTAGCTAGAGGAGCCGTCTGACTGCACTCGCCACACCGGTGACTCGTCTCCGTAATCGCCGACCATCAGCGCCGAATCCGGATTCCAGGTCAGCGACACCGGGGTCACCCCTTCCGGCAAGGTGATCGCACGAGGTTCAACCAGAGCCCATGGGGCTGCGTCACTCTGAACCACAGTGGCAACGACCAGTTGTCCGCCCTTGAGCATCGCGGCCTGAGTGCCGGACGGGTCGATCCGGAACTCAGAGATTGCTCCAGGAAGTGACTCCAGTTCTGCGATGTTCACCTCTTCAGTGGACACCGATCCCTGCTCCTCTGACCACATGGCTCGGTGTACGACCTCACCGTCAGCGACCGTCCACACCGAAGACGCCCCCGGTGACCAGCTCGGCCTGGTGAGCGTCTGCGCGTTGACGGCAGTCTGCGTCTGCAGGCCTGGGCGTCCAACGATGAGGCTGGCCGAAGTATCGGTGCCAGAGCCACGGTTCTGCACGCCCGCGTAGACAGTCTCTCCTTCAGTGTCGAGACCAATCGCGGCGTATCCCAGATCGGAGCCCGCAGAGCCCCAGATGCCGTCAGCGACTTCCGCACCCTCGTCATGGAGGGTGTAGATCGCACCGTTGTAGACCACGCGCAGCGGCTCGGAATCACCCGGACTAATGGCCGGGTTAAGTGCTGCGATCTCGGGAGCGTCGCGGGTCCATGCGGCCGACGAGCGCTCGATCAGGGGAGCTCCGTCTGCGTCCAAGAGCCACGGTCCACGCAGTCCGGCTTCGCCGAGAGTCCACACGGTCTGAGCCGCAATAAGCGTCCGTATGTCATCGCTGATGTCCCCGGCACCTTCAAAATTGATGCCGGTTCCAGTCTGCTCGGGCAGATCAAACGTCGACACCTCGATCGAGGGACGCAGCGCCGTGGTCACGCCCTGACCAAGTTCAATCCTGGGACCTGCGCGCAGCAACTGCATCAGACGGGCCACCTGATCTGGCTCACCTCGGTACAGCCAACGGCGGTCCGGAACGAGGCGTTGACCGGTCGGGTCCACAAAGTAGATGTTGTGCGGCACATAGGACTCCATGAAGGTGGAGCGCTCCAAATAGATGCCGTCAGGCAATTCAGAGATAAGCCACTGTCCATCGGAGTCGCGGTCCATCCGGAACTCTTCCATCCAGCTGCCCTGGGACTGCTGGTAGGCGCCGTTAGTGGTCAGACTTCCGACCACTTCAGAGCGCACCTCATAGGTGTCTCCGGTACGGGACTGCCCGTCCACGCCACTGATGATGTTCACGTCTGTGAGCACCAGCATCTCCCGCTGCGGGATCCAGTTCTCAGCGGCGTCTTCGGTGAGGAATTTCCGGGCGGCCTCGAAGTCATCCGTCGGGTGAGCCATCGCCGTGAAGAAGTCACGGAGAATCACATCCTGAGCGACGCCATTGCGTGGCTCGGGAATCTCCATTACCTCACCTGGTGCGGAGTAGGGACGGACAACTTCCGGACTGGAGTCAGAAGGCAGGCTCGCGCAGGAGGCCAACACCAGCGCGGTGCCGGCAACGACCGCGGTCAATGCCCTACGGCGACGTACGCTCATCAGCTCTGCTCCTTCCATCCAGCGGGGACCTGTGCAATATCCAATGGCAACGGGATTGATCTGATCTGGGTCTCCGGGGTCACCGGCACTACCAATCGGAAACACGAGCCCTCACCCGGTTCACCGTAGGCGGCCAATTGTCCGCCGTGAAGAAGTGCATCTTCCCGTGCGATCGCCAGGCCGAGGCCGGTGCCTCCGGTCCGTCGTTCGCGAGATGGGTCCGCTCGCCAGAATCGGTTGAACACCAAGTCGAACTGTCCCGGGGACAAACCCACGCCGTGGTCAGTGACAGTGAATGCCACCGCAGTCTCCCCTGCCTCGACCCTGATGTCCACGGGTCGACCCTCGGAGTGGTCGATCGCGTTGGCAATCAGGTTGCGAAGCACTCGCTCGACGCGTCGGGAATCGACCTCCGCCATCACTGGGGTGTCGGGTTGGAAACGGCGGATCTCCACATCGGCTTCTTCTGCGACGACGGTCAACGGAGTGAGTGCCGCATCGATGCACTGACGAACGTCGATGTTGGCGGCTGACAGCTCCGCGACACCGGCGTCGTGACGCGAAATTTCCAGCAGGTCCGACAGCAACATCTCGAAGCGATCGAGCTCATCGGTCATCAATTCAGAGGCACGACGGGTCATCGGGTCGAGGTCTTCTGCATCGGCGATGAGGTCAGCAGCCATGCGCACGGTCGTCAGCGGGGTACGCAGTTCATGCGAAACATCCGAGGTGAACTGACGCTGCAATGAGCCGTATTCCTCGAGCTGTTTAATCTGGTCCGATAGTGATTCGGCCATCGCGTTAAAACTCACCGCGAGTCTGGCCATCTCATCTTCGCCGTCAACGGTCATACGTTCTCGCAGGTTGCCTTCGGCGAATTGCTCCGCGATCCGGGCCGCTTGGCGCACTGGTGCCGTGACCTGGTTAGAGAACAACCACACGATGAGGATCAACAGCAGCACCACGACCACCGAAGCTGCTGCGAACAATGTCTGCACCAGCGACAGTGTCGACTCTTCGGAGCTGAGCGAGACAATGAGATAGAGCTCTAGACCTGGGATATACGTCGATGTCGGGGTGCCGATGACTAGGACCGAATGTCTGCCATCTCCGTCGTCAAGCGAGGCATATTGCTGACTGACCTGGCCTTGTTGCACGAACGAGCGCAGCGACTCCGGGATGCCCGGATCAGTTGGCGAGGAGGCAAACTCGTCGCCGATACCGGTCGGCACAATCAACACCGGAGCGAAGGACGCATTGGAACCGGTCTCACCAGGACCATTGCGGTCGAGCAATGCGTCCCTGGCAATATTCAGCCGGGCCTGCAAAGTCTCCGAGGATCTGGTGGAGAGCTCCTGCTCAACCACCACCCGGGCGCGTTCAATTTCATCGCTGGCGACCTGCTGCTTTTCGTCAAGAAGCCGTTGGGCAACGATCGAGACGAGCGCAAAGCCCAGCACACCAACGACGACCACGGACACCACGAGCACCGAGGTGATCACCCGAGCCTGCAACGACGTGCGCCACAGGTTTGAGATCTTCAGGCCCTGCTCGACGAACCAATCGCCTATGGACCGAATCAGCCGGTCCACAGGTTAATCTCCGGTCTTGTATCCGACCCCGCGGACGGTGAGGACGATCTGGGGTTCTTCGGAGTCGAGCTCGATCTTCGAGCGCAGACGCTGGATGTGCACGTTCACCAGGCGGGTGTCGGAGGAGTGCCGGTAGCCCCAGACCTTCTCCAGCAACTCCTCACGGGTGAAGACCTGCCGGGGCTTGGACGCGAGAGTCTTCAGCAGTTCGAATTCGAGCGGGGTCAGCTGAATCTCGCGGCCACCACGAGACACGGCGTGCCCGGGAATGTCGATGTGCAGGTCGCCGATGGTCACTGCCTCGGATCCCTCATCGTCATTGCGGCGCAGGCGTGCGCGAACGCGGGCGACGAGCTCCTTCGGCTTGAAGGGCTTCGGCACATAGTCGTCCGCACCAGACTCCAGACCGAGGACAACGTCCACGGTGTCCGTCTTCGCGGTAAGCATGATAATCGGGACCGAGGACTTCTCTCGGACCGCACGGCACACATCGACGCCACCGAGACCCGGCAGCATCAGGTCGAGGAGGATCAGGTCCGGCTCCTCAGCCTCAGCTGCCCGTACCGCCTCGAGGCCGTCGCCAACCACAACGCATTCAAAACCTTCACGGTCCAGAACCATGGTCAGCATTTCCGCGATGGCGGGGTCATCATCTACGACGAGGATCTTCGGACTCATGTCGTTAAGCCTATATCCATTTGCGCCGGGAACCACCCCCGGGTTGGTGCGGGGCTAAGTGAACTACGCCACGTGGGCGTCGAAAGCCTGCAGAACCCGGGATACGGATTCTTCCGCTGGAGCGTCTGCATCCACGATGACCCACTGTCCGCCGAATCCCTCCTGCGCCAGGCGAAGGTACGCATCGGCGGTGCGCTGCTGGAGTCCACCGTCGCGTTCGTAGGCGTCTCGGGTGCGGGTGTCGTCGGAGGCTTCCCGGCTCTGTGCCCTGCTTGCAGCAAGGTGAACCGGCGCCTGCAAATAGACCGTCAGATCCGGCTCCGGCAGCGCGAACCGCCCAAACTCGGTCTGACGAATCCATTCCACGATTTCCGGGTCACCAGTTCTGGCCAGGGAGTACGCCGCGTTGGACGCCACGTACCGGTCCAGCAGGAGGACACTGTCGCTCTCGACTGGCTCAGAGGCAAAAAGATCCCTCCGGTCCAGCGCGAAGAGCAGAGCCATCGCCCACGCTGAATCGACGGTATCGCCGAGGCGTCCGTGGAGAGCGTCGTCCGCGAAGTCCGCAAAATCCGTCCGGCCATAGGCCGGAAAACCACGCTTCACGACGTCCACTCCACGCCCCCGCAGCTCCTCAGCCACTCCTCCAGTCAGAGTCGCCTTGCCGGCGCCATCTATGCCTTCGATCGCGATGATCATGCTTTGGTCGACTCTCCGGTGGGCGGCTTAGTAGCGGTAGTGCTCGGGCTTGTACGGCCCGTTGACGTCAACACCGATGTACTCGGCCTGCTCCTTGGACATCTCGGTGAGCGAACCGCCGAGAGCCTCAACGTGGATCCGGGCGACCTTCTCGTCCAGGATCTTCGGTAGTAGGTGCACGCCGGTGGCGTACTTGTCGGACTTGGTGAACAGCTCGATCTGCGCGATGGTCTGATCTGCGAAGGACGTGGACATCACGAAGGACGGGTGTCCGGTGGCGTTGCCCAGGTTCAGCAGGCGCCCCTCAGACAGAACGATCAGGGAGCGCTCGACTCCATCAGCGTGCGGGAAGCGGTACTCGGTGACCTGCGGCTTGATCTCCGTCGCGGTGACGTCATCGCGGCGGTGCAGGGAGGCCATGTCGATCTCGTTGTCGAAGTGACCGATGTTGCCGAGAACTGCGTGGTCCTTCATCATCTGCATGTTTGCGAAGGTGATGATGTCCTTGTTGCCGGTGGCGGTGATGACAATGTCAGCCTCCGGGATGCCTTCTTCGACGGTGACGACGGGGAATCCGTCCATCAGAGCCTGCAGAGCGTTGATCGGGTCTGCCTCGGTGACCTTGACGCGAGCGCCCTGACCGGCCAGTGCCTCAGCGCAGCCCTTGCCCACATCGCCGTAGCCGCAGACCAGCGCAGCCTTACCGCCGATGAGCATGTCGGTGCCGCGGTTCAGGCCATCCAGGAGGCTGTGGCGGGTTCCGTACTTGTTGTCGAACTTCGACTTGGTGACCGCGTCATTGACGTTGATCGCCGGGAAGGGCAGAACGCCTTCTTCGTGGAAGTGGTACAGGCGGTGCACGCCGGTGGTGGTCTCCTCGGTGACACCGCGGATTTCCTCGGCGCAGCGACCCCACAGACCCGGGTTGGATTCTGCGACGCGGCGCAGCATCTCCAGGAAGTAGCCGTACTCTTCCGGGTCGTTGTCGTCAGCGTCCGGGATGACGCCGGAGTCTTCGAACTGGCGGCCACGGATGACGGCCATGGTGGCGTCGCCACCGTCGTCGAGGATCATGTTCGGCAGCTCATCGCCCCAGTCGAAGATGCGCTCCAGGCACCACCAGTACTCCTCCAGGGTTTCGCCCTTCCATGCGAAAACCGGGACACCGTTGGGGTTCTCTGGGGTGCCATCACCAACCACGATGGCCGCAGCGGCCTCGTCCTGCGTGGAGTAGATGTTGCAGGAAGCCCAGCGGACCTTTGCGCCAAGAGCGGTCAGGGTCTCAATCAACACGGCGGTCTGCACCGTCATGTGGATCGAACCGGCGATGCGCGCACCGGCGAGCGGCTGCTCCTCCCGGTACTCGTCACGCAGTGCCATCAGGCCCGGCATCTCGTGCTCCGCCAGACGAATCTGGTGGCGGCCCGATTCGGCCAGGGACAGATCGGCGACCTTGTAATCAATCACGCTTAACTCCGTTCGACATGTGTTCAACATGTGGGGCTGTACATCTTCTCGTGCGGCCTCTCAGGCTACTTGACCGCCGCCTACGTGCCGGACTTCGGCCTATTCAACGGCTTCGGCGAACTCCGCTGCTGACTCTTCGTTCTCTCCGATGCCATCGGCCAGTTCCGCGAACACCTCGGCGGCTGACTCGCGCAGTTCATCTCCGATCTGGCCGATGCCCTTGCGGATGAAGGTGTAGTCCTCCACTGCCGCTGCTGCCGTGTACGGAGCTCCGCTCCAGATAGCTGCGACAGTTGCGGCTCCAAGTCCCGCCCGCTGGTCGTCGTCACTACTGGAATTCAACGCCAACTGACATGCATCCAGGAGTGCACCTTCTTGTTCGCCGTCATCCAACGCCGAAATTTCCTCGAGGAAGTCGACCACCACCTCGTCGGTGAAAATTTCCTCGTCCCAACCACTCATCGAAAACCCTCCCTGGTTCTTATACCTGCAATATCGGGTCGATTCGGAATGGTTCCGGCTCTGCCCGTCATGACTATGTTTTAACCCACCGCGGGCATTTCCACTAGCCTCCGTCCGGTTAGCCCCTTCCATAATCGTGACAGAATCGTTATCTTGGGTGTACAAGTTGTTACCGGACCGGAATCTGGCCGGTATCTAATCCACGGAAGGATCTGAGATGAGCAGTCGCACGAGGACGCGGCACCTAGCGGTGGTCGCACTGTCAGCGGCGCTGCTCCTTGGTGCCTGCGACGACTCGGGCGAAGATGTCGCATCTCTGAATCTCACTTCTCCGGAAGAGCACACTGAGGGCAACACCTCGCACACTCCCAAGGAGCCGGAGGAGCCGAGTCTGACGTCGATCCCCCATGTTGAAGAAGACCAGACGGTCGACCGGTATCTGCCGCCGAATGCGGTGCTCCCAGACGCAGGCAACTCGGCGAATCCGCCAGCTGGGACAACCTCTAGCCCGGACAACGGCGGCGAGAATAACTCCGAGGACGACGGTTTCCCGACCGCCACTCCGACAGATGTTGAGACCACCCCATCTGAGCCATCAGAGCGCCCGGAATCTTCACGCCCGTCCGGCGAGTCTTCGAAGCCGTCTACTCCGACCCTGCCGTCGCTGCCGGCCCTGCCCGATCGAGGTGTAGAGCTGCCGTCAGGAGCTAATTCGTCGACTGAGGCCACTCCGGAGGCGCCCACCTCCACAGAGGCTCCGGGGGCCTCCGAAATTACCGAGAAAGCACCGTCCGGTGAACCGGACGAAGAAAACGGTGACTCCAGTGTGGAGTCCGCACCGACTCGCTCGTGGGTGCCGGTCGAACCCGCTGAAGAAGACTAAGACCTGGGAATAGTCGCCACGAACACCGTGGTGGCCAGAGAATCGGGGCCACGGCGAACCACAGTCGGTCGATTCGCGGGGATCCATGCGGCGGTGCCTGGTGGGAGGCTCTGACCGTCGATAAGCGAGGTCCCTTCGGTCACCAACACCATCGCCGGCCCCTGAACCTCATGCCCGGCGTCGCCGAGCTCGACGGAACGGAGGGCGAACTCGTCCACCGGCACGTCATAGGCCGTGACACCGTCAATAGCCTGCGGAGAGAGCACCGGATCAGCGGTTGTCGCAAACTGCAGAACTGTCAGCAGATTAGGCACATCCACGTGCTTCGAGGTGAGGCCTCCACGCAGGACGTTGTCGGAGCTGGCCATGATTTCCACGCCCAGCCCGGACAAGTAGGCATGCAGATGACCAGCACCAATGAAGATCCCTTGGCCCGGCTCCAGGCGAATCCGGTTGAGAAGCATCGACGCCAACACACCGGGATCTCCTGGGTACCGCTCCGCGAGGTCGATGGTGGTCTCCGCGACAGGGCCCATCCAACCCGACAGTCCTGCCGAGCACGCCTGAGTGACCGACTGAATCCGAGAGTCGATGTCCTCGGAGTCCATTGTCAACCACGTAGTGAGAACCTTCTTCAGGTCGGTCTCACTGCCCAATGGAGAAACATCCTCGAGCAGCGATGACACGCCTAGAGCCTCGAATAGTTCCCGTGTCTGCGCTATCGGACGGAAGCCAGCGAGCGCATGAAACTCGGTCAGGGCGACAATGAGCTCAGGCTTGTGATTGTCGTCGCGGTAGTTGCGCACCGGCGAGTCCAAAGGCACCCCGGCTGCGTTCTCCTCAGCGAAACCACGCACAGCCTGGTCCTTTGTCGGGTGTGCCTGCAAAGACAGCGGACTGCCGGCGGCAAGCACCTTCAAGAGAAAGGGAAGCTCATAGATATCACCGAGCTGCGCGGTCCGGTCCGAGGCGAAAACCTCGTCCAGTGGCGCTCCCCGCACCGTCGACGGAGCCGACGGGTGGGCACCGAACCACAGTTCGGCCTGCGGCGCCTCCGTGGGGTAGTCCTCTCCCCGGAGCTGGGCGATCAAAGTCCGTGAACCCCAGGCGTACTCCTGAATCACCGGATCGACGAGATCCATCCGCTGCTAGTCCTCCTCAGTCACAAATACCGCTGCCGCGGCCATCCGCGCAGCCGTGACGCACACGTGAACCAGCGGATGGTCAACCTGCCCCTCGAGCGCGGGGCACTCAACCCTCATCCAGGGAAGGAACTCCGCCTGCGACTCGACGCTGCTGAATCGAGCAGGGGAGGTCAGAACAATTGTCCCCAACGGTAGCACTCCGCTGGACCCCACTGGATCATCGAACATCGGGTCATGGAAGATATCCGGCGCCGCCGAGGTGAGTGCGGGTCCGGCTCTGAGGACGTCGGAGAGTTCCGTCGCTAGCGCCGCACGGCCGCAATCCAGCAGCCACGCCGTGCAGAGTTCAGCAATCGGGGCCCAGCTTCCGCCGTCACCGGCGATAATTACCGACCTGTCTCGCATCCAGCGAGAGAGTTCCCACGCCGGATTAACAGTGCGATCTCGTTCGGGAGAACACGCGACAGACTCTAATTCGACGGTGTCTGCGACATCCGACAACACTCTGGCCGGGGCAATACTTGAAACTCCTGCGCAGGTCAGAGCAGCCAAGCATGTTCCGAGGTATCCACTGAATGATCCGACTTCGCTCATCGCGGGGCGTGGCACCAGCACGGTGTCGTAGGACATCGCAGCTCGGACCGGACCGTCACCGGGATCCACCAAGACGGTCGATGCTCCCCTACGGCCGGCCTCCGCCAGAGCGAAACCGCAATACTCATCGCCAGGATCGTCGGTCAGCACGATCACTAGATCTAGCGTTCCCACGAAGCTCGGCAACGACCGGGCCACAGTGATCGGTGCACGGGCATCGGTGGCCAAAGACACAGTTGCCCGAGCGGCAATTCGGGCGCGCGCCTCGTTGACGACGATGACGACACTGCGCGGCATCGGCAGTTCATCGAACATGCCCTCTGATGCGGCAGTCGCAGCCGCGCGCAAGTTAGGTCCTTCCGCCGCGGCTAGGAGGTGGAGGCTTCGAGTGTCCATGGGGGCAATTCTGCCTGCACCTCGCGACGGAGGTGTGATCAGGCCCGGATGATGGCGAGGATCTCGTCGGTAAGCGCCGTGACCTCTTCTTCGGTGGGAGCCTCAACGTTGAGACGCAGCAGCGGCTCGGTGTTAGAAGCACGTACGTTGAACCAGGCGGGGCTGTCGCACACCCCGATGGTCAGACCATCCAGGCGGTCCGCGGCTCGGGTACGGCCGGCGAATGCGTTCGCAACGGCTTCCTGGCGGTCCTGCTGAGCTGCCTCGTTGGCCAGTCGGGAGTTGATCTCGCCGGACTGTGCGTAGGTGTCATACTTGGCCATCAGATCGCTGAGCGGACCATCGGTCTCTGCCAACGCATCGAGCACGTGCAGCGCGGCGAGCATTCCCGAGTCTGCGTTCCAGAACTCACGGAAGTAGTAATGGGCAGAGTGCTCACCGCCGAAGACTGCCTGGGTGTCTGCCATACGCTGCTTAATGAATGAGTGGCCGACTCGCGTGCGCACGGCGATTCCGCCCATGTCCTGCACTAGTTCCGGCACAGCCGCAGAGGTGATGAGGTTGTGGATGATCGTGGCGCCCGGCTCTTCTTCCAAGTAGCGCTCGGCGATCAATGCACAAATAGCGGACGGGCTGACCGGCTTGCCCTTCTCATCAACGACGAAGCAACGGTCTGCATCACCATCAAAGGCAATACCAAGGTCAGCACCCTGCTCGACGGTGAACTTCTGCAGGTCCACCAGGTTCGACGGCTCCAGGGGGTTCGCCTCGTGGTTCGGGAAGGATCCGTCCAATTCGAAGTACAGCGGACGCAGGTCAACCAGGTCTTCCAACACAGCCGGTGCGGTCAATCCACCCATGCCGTTGCCTGCGTCAACTGCCACGACAAGGTCGCGGGTCGGTGCAATGTCCACCAGCGACAGCAAAAATGCGGCGTATGCGCCCAGCATGTCTGCCTCGGTGATATCTCCGGTAGGACCTGCATACTCCGGGACTCCGTCGACAAGCATGTCCTTGATGTCGGCAAGGCCGGTGTCCTGGCCAATCGGACGGGCCTCATTGCGGCACATCTTGATGCCGTTGTACTCGGCCGGGTTGTGGCTCGCGGTGAACATCGCGCCAGGGGCGTCCAGCACGCCAGAGGCGTAGTAGAGCTCGTCAGTGGAGGCTAGTCCGATGAACGTGACGTTCAGCCCCTGGGCCGCTGCACCTTCGGAGAACGCCCTAGCGAGCTCCGGAGAGGAGTCCCTCATGTCATGTCCCACGACCGCGGAGGAGGCTCCCTCCTCACGCATGATGCTTCCGAATGCTGCACCGGTGTC
The DNA here is from genome assembly GCF_000427865.1 of Corynebacterium sputi DSM 45148. Taxonomy (GTDB): domain Bacteria; phylum Actinomycetota; class Actinomycetes; order Mycobacteriales; family Mycobacteriaceae; genus Corynebacterium; species Corynebacterium sputi. The sequence goes on from NZ_ATYV01000004.1 coordinate 107,881, forward strand.
CCGCATCAGCTCGGCATCGATGCCGTCGCCGACTACTCCCCGAACGTCGTAGGCCTTAATGACCTTGTCGATGGCGGCGCGATCACGCTTCGTCATTCACTGCTCCCGGAAATCTTGGGGGTCCACTGCGAACCCCGGCAACGTCCGGGAATCTTACTCGGTCAAGGGCTCGTCAGGGTCCGGTACGACATGAAGATGGTGTCGCCCGGTTCGACGGTGCCGGCCCGGAGCCGGTCGATGCGCCGATGGGTGGCGTGCAGCATCCGGCTCGGCGGGCCCCTCATCCCGCAGAACCAGGCCCGTAGCGTTGCGTCCGGCCTCGCGGACGGCCTCCGCCAGCGCGGTCAGGTCTTCATCATCGCCAGCGACAGGAAGGTCGTAACGGACCAGTTCCCATCCCCATGGAGCGGTGATGCGGTGGGCGTGGTTTTCGCACAGATCCCAGCTGTGCGGCTCCGCAGCAGCAGCAAGGGGACCTACGACCGCGGTCTGATCCGCGTAAGCATAGGTCAGCGTGGCGACGGCAGGCTTGCCGCAACCGGGACGGGAGCATCGACGAAATTGACTCACGCCCGAAAGTCTAGACCGACACTTGAACCTTTGGCACCCCAGGGCCGACAATGCCCGGTCGGGTGCCCTAGAGTTCGAAGAATGAACCCTTCACGCCGCGCCGACCGACGCGGCCGCGGTATGCGCGGCCCACTGCTGCCCCCGGAGACACCCCGGTGGAGTAGCCGGTCCGAGGCCTTCGACCAGGCAGTTCTGGACGCGTACGCACCCATCGAGGAACAGTTCCACTCGAGGTTGACCCACCTGGATATTGCAGTGGATACCGTCCCTCGGATGCGGCTGCGCCCGGGGGATCTACTCCCCCCAGAGATCGCTGCCGATGGCCCAGTAGCCCTGGGCCGGCTCATTCCCGCAGGTGTTGACCGTGCAGGTCAGCCGACTCGGCCGCGTTTAGTCGTTTTCCGCCGTCCGATCGAACAGCGAGCTAGTACCGCGACCGACACCGATGAGCTGCTCACCCACGTGCTGACTCAGTTGGTGGCCGCTCATTTGAACATCAATCCTCGGGATATCGATTCCACCTGGGATCCTGAAACTTTCGGATAGTGCAGCCCTGGCCTTCGCGGCCACGGGCCCTGCACTAACCGAGCTTCTTCTTCAGGCGCCTGCGCTCACGCTCAGACAGACCGCCCCAGATTCCGAAGCGCTCATCATTAGACAAGGCGAATTCCAGGCATTCATCGCGGACACCGCAGGCACGACAAATCCGCTTGGCCTCACGTGTTGACCCGCCTTTCTCCGGAAAGAAGGCTTCTGGGTCAGTCTGCGCGCACAGCGCCTGCTCCTGCCAATCCTGGTCCACGGCGTCAAACAATCCCGGTAGGTCCCCTGCCCAATCGGCCAAGGGTCGAATGTGTTCACCAGCGCCGGAGCCGTTGCCGACATCTCGGCCGTACACGCTGGAGTCATCCATGCACTTGGCCTCCTGTCAGTTCAGTCCTATGGCAATCGGCCCCGGAGCCAACCTCCAGCGTACGGAAGTTGGCCACAGTCAGGGTGGAGCCGGAATGACCTCCACCAGACCTCAAATTACATAGTTGTAATTAGACACGCGCAGGGCTCCCCGGTCAAGCGGCAATTAAAGTTTGCTACACCTATTCCGGGTGACAATTCCTAGTGATCAATCAGGATGATGCTCACACATCAGTGGAGAATCGAATTCCGCCATCCGGAATAACTACTCCCGGCCAGACTCGGGCGCCACTAACGAATTCGCAGCGTGCGCCGATATCTGCACCTTCGCCGATAACTGCATCTCGGATTACTGCACGGGGCCCAATGGTCACGCCTTCGGCGATAATGGACCGCTCGATGACGGCGCCGGCTCCGATCTTTACACCGTCAAAAAGAACTGTCGTATCCAGGCGCGCACCAGCCCCAACTTCGACTCCTCGCCCGACAACGGTTCCGCCGTAGAGCAGTGCTCCACCTCCAACAGAGGCGGATTCATCCACGAGAGACTCGCCATGTGCGCCCTCCAGCAGAGGAGAAGGTGCGATGCCACGGACCAGATCAGAGGAACCGCGGACGAAATCTGCCGGGGTGCCCATGTCACGCCAGTAGGCATTGTCCACGTGACCGAACACATCCGCACCACGCTTGAGCAGTTCCGGGAAAACTTCCCGCTCGACGCTGACCGGCCGTCCCTCCGGAATGGCTTCGATGATCTCGCGACGGAAGACGTAGCAACCGGCGTTGATCTGATCGGTCGGCGGGTCCTGAGTCTTCTCTAGGAACTCGAGCACTCGTCCGTCGGCATCAGTGGGAACGCAGCCGAAGGCGCGCGGGTCCGGAACACGGACCAGGTGCAACGTCACGTCCGCCTCAGAGGACTCGTGCGTCTGCAGGATTCCGCCGAGATCGGTGCCACCGAGGACGTCGCCGTTGAACACCATGATGTTCTCGTGGCGCAGCTTCGGCAGGACGTTGCGGATGCCACCACCGGTGCCCAGCGGCTCTTCCTCGAAGACGTACTCAATCTCGAGTCCCAGATCGGATCCGTCCCCGAATTCGTGCTCGAATTCCTCGGCCCGGAATGACGTACCGAGCACCACGTGAGTGATTCCGGCTGCCTTGATTCGGCCTAGCAGGTGCTTGAGGAACGGCGCACCTGCCGTAGGAAGCATCGGCTTCGGTGTATGCACCGTCAGAGGGCGAAGGCGGGTGCCTTTTCCTCCGACGAGGATCACCGCGTCCGTGCGGCCTGCGAGATCACTCATGTTTACCTCCGGGTCATGCTCGGTGTGTCCGCGGCGTTCCGCGGCTTTTCCACTTGCCGCGGAAAGTCGCGGATCGGTGGCATTAACGGGTCAACCTTAGCTAGATGGGATCAGCGGGTGGACCGCAGAGTCCCGATTGCCAAGATCAATCGGACGCGGAGCCACAGCCCCGCCTTAAGCGCCCAGCGCACCGGTGCACGTCCGGGACCTGGCAGCCGGTCGGACATGAAACGGTAGGCAGATTCGTGGTGTGCCATCAGCGTGCGCTTGCGGTACTGCTTCGCTGAATGGCCCTGATCGTGGCGAATCACCGATGTTGGGCAGTAGACATTCCGCCATCCGGCGCGGCCAAGCCGGTCACCGAGATCAACGTCTTCCATGTACATGAAGTACCTGCTGTCGAACCCGCCGACGGAGTCGAAAGCCTGCCGGTCTAAGAGCAGGCACGAGCCGGAGAGCCAGCCAGCGTCGCGCTCACGGTCCATGTCGGAGTCGTCACGGTAGCGGCGTGAAAACGGGTTCTTCGGCCAGATGTCCGCAAGCAAGGCATGGCCGGTTCCGCTGACAAGTTCTGGGACTGCTCGAGCTGAGGGGTACGTTGACCCGTCCGGCTCTTCGATGCGCGGGCCCACTGACCCGGCGCGAGGTATCCGGCCAGCGCAATCCAGGAGCGCTTCGATCGCTCCGGGGTCAAAGGTCACGTCAGGATTCACCAGCAGCACGTAGTCGTCGCGCACTTCCCCGCGCTCGCCCATGCGTGCCAGTTCAGCGATGCCTCGATTGGCGGCGCCGCCATACCCGATGTTGCCTCCGGTCGGCACGAGGATTACCCGGTCATCGGACGCGGCAACCTCTTCGGGTACTCCGTCGACGGAGCCATTGTCCGCAAGGATCAGCACGACGTTGTCCGGCAGCGACTCCACCAGCGCCGGTAGATGCCGTCCCGGTGAGTACGTCACCGTGACGATGCCGAGGGGAAGCTCCCCGTTGTCTTTCCCAGTCCCTCTGTTCACCCGGGACAGCCTAGGCCAATCCGCGGCGCAGGCTGCTCCGCCACTCCGGAAGTGGGGTAAAACCGGCGTCTACCCATGCTGAGGCATCCAGCACTGACCATGCAGGTCGCGGTGCCGGGGTTGGGTAGTCCGCGGTTGTGCACGGCAGGACCCGGCCCGGATCGGCTCCGACGACCTCGAATACTTCCTGGGCGAAGTCGAACCACGTCGCCGCCCCGGTTCCGGTCAAGTGGAACGTTCCTGGGATCGGTCGTGTGGAGAACTCCATAAGTCCATCGGCTAGGTCGCTGACCCACGTCGGGTTTCCCCACTGGTCGTCGACCACGTTGAGGGTGTCGCGTTCGCGTTCTAGGCGCAGCATCGTAGAGACGAAGTCTTTCTCGTGTCCGTTCCACACCCACGCAGTCCGCACGATTGCGGCGTCCGCACTCGACTGACGTACCGCCTGCTCCCCGGCAAGTTTCGACCGTCCGTAGACGGTCTCAGGGTCGGTGGGGTCGTCAACGTGCCACGCTTCCCGACGCGCCCCTCCCCCGAACACATAATCCGTCGACAGGTGCACGAGGAATGTTCCCGAGCGGGCACATGCCTCCGCGAGGTTGGCTGCTCCTTCCTCATTCACAGCGAAAGCACCCTCGGGATCAGACTCGGCGGCGTCTACTGCGGTGTAGGCTGCGCAGTTGATAAGAACGTCTGCTGCTGCGATTTTTTCGTCGGCGAGGACTGCATGCCGATCCGTGATGTCGAGGTCCCGGCGCGTGAATCCGGACACTCCCCGGGCTGCCAGAGCCTGCCCGAGCTGCCCCGATGCTCCGACCGAGACAACGGCGGGATGCGACATGTTGCACTTCCTTCACTAAAATCGATGAGATAGCTACAGGTATCACAGATCAGGTGTGCCTTTTAACCGTCATTCCTAGGAGGTCACCTGCAGTGAGCGAGTCGCCACAACGGTCCCGCCAGACGCGACCGGCAGCGCAGCGGCAACCCCGCCGACCAGCCCTCACGCAGGCACTTCCGGTGCCGCTGCGAGGTGCGATCATCCTCGTCTCGGCCCTGTGCCTCATCATCGGTGCAATTGGTTGGAACACCGTCGGACGAGTGGCCGGTGGGCTCAGCACCGGCGGTGAGTTCTCCCTTGGTGGGGACAACCAAGACGGCGCTACCGACATTCTGCTCGTCGGATCGGACTCTCGCGCGGACGCGCAGGGTAACCCGTTGGCGCAGGAGGAGATCGACATGCTCCGCGCCGGCGAGGAAGACGTCACGAACACCGACACGATCATGGTGATCCGTGTTCCCAATGACGGCTCGTCGGCCACGGCCATCTCCATTCCTCGTGACACGTATGTCTCCTACCCCACTCTGGGGAACACGAAGATCAACGGTGTCTACGGCGCGGTGAAGCTCGATGCTGCCGAGCGACTGGAGTCCGAAGGGTTCCCGGAGAACGAGGTGGAGACGCTCTCGACTCAGGAAGGCCGCCAGGCGCTGATCGACACCGTCGCGGAACTGACTGGCGTCGAGGTCGACCACTACGCTGAGGTCGGACTGCTGGGATTCGTGCTGCTGACCGATGCCATCGGCGGCGTCGACGTGTGCCTTAATGACGCCGTTTACGACGAATTGTCCGGTGCCGACTTCGACGCAGGCGAGCAGACTCTCAACGGTCCAAATGCGCTGTCCTTCGTCCGCCAGCGATACGGTCTTCCCCGTGGTGACTTGGATCGAATTACCCGTCAGCAGGTATTCATGGCGTCCTTCGCCAACAAGATGCTGTCGGCAGGCACTCTTTCCAGCCCTGCGCGACTCAACGAGCTAGGTGGCGCCGTTCAGCGTTCGGTGACCCTTGACTCTGACTGGGATGTCATGGGCTTCGCGACCCAGATGCAGGGCCTGACCGGCGGAAATGTCACCTTCGACACCATTCCAGTGACGAGCATCGACGGCGTCGGCGATTTGGGTGAGTCTGTCGTAACGGTCGATCGCGGCCAGGTGCACAAGTACTTCGAAGATCTCGTTGCCGAGGAAGAGGACGAAATTCCGGCTGAGGACGAAGAGCATGAGGCACCGAACGGCGAGAGCTTCAACCCCTCTGAGACCACCGTCAGCGTGTTCAACGCAACGTTCAATGATGGTCTGGCAAGTCGAGTCTCGGACGTGATCACCGCTGAAGGCTTCGGTGTCGGCGATGTCACCAACGCTGAGTACTCCGGTGTCAGCATGAGCCAGGTCAACGCCTCTGACGTTGATGACCCCGCTGCCCAGGCTATCGCTGAACAGCTCGGCGGACTTACCGTGATTTACGATCCGTCGCTTCCCGACGGCTCAGTCTCCGTCACCCTCGCCGGTGACTACAACGGGCCGGGCCTTTGGGAGGGCTACGACCCGAACGCTGAGTTCGTCGAGGAAGAAACTCCAGTCGACTCCGGCGGAACCGGTGAGATCGTCGGCCAGGAAGGCATGGCGATTGAGGAGCCGGTCACCGAACAGATCGATGCTGGCGGCGATGGACCGCGCTGTGTGAACTAGCCCGCTTGCGGCCCAGCCGCACTCCGGTCTGGTCGCACACCAGATAAGAGCAAAGACCCCGATCACCGAGTAACTCGGTGATCGGGGTCTTTGTGACGCTTGGGGGCGTCGAGAGGCGATTCTTTATGCGCGGTACAGCAGCAGGGCGTCGCCCTGTCCGCCGCCACCGCAGAGGCTGACTCCCGCGCGGCCGGAGCCACGACGAGCCAGTTCCATGGCGGCGGTGAGGGTCAGGCGGGCGCCGGAGCAACCAACCGGGTGGCCGAGGGCGATGGCGCCGCCGTGGATGTTGCAACGGTCTGCCGGGTAGTCGAGCTCGCGCAGCGACTTGATGGCGACTGCGGCGAAGGCCTCGTTGATCTCGATGAAGTCGAGGTCTGAGGCCTTCCAGTCAGCGCGGGACAGCGCGGCGTTCAGCGAGTCGGACGGCTGTGCGTGCAGGGAGTTGTCCGGGCCGGCGACCTGTCCGGAAGCACCGACGACGGCGAGGAACTCCAGGCCGCGCTCCTCGGCGTAACGACGGGTGGTGAGGACCAGCGCGGCGGCGCCATCAGAGATCGGCGATGCGTTCGCTGCCGTGATGGAGCCGTCCTTGACGAAGACCGGGCGAAGCTTGCCCAGGGACTCCGCGGTGGTGTCCGGGCGGATGCCCTGGTCGGTGTCGACGACGATCGGCTCACCACGGCGCTGCGGGATCTCGATGGGGGCAATCTCCTGAGCGAAGATGCCGTCTTCCTGAGCCTTGGCTGCGCGCTGGTGGGATGCGGCGGCAACTTCGTCCTGCTCGGCGCGGTCAATGCCGTAGTCACCCAGGGGGCGCTCGGTCAGCTCGCCCATGGTGCAAGCATCGAAGGAGTCGACGAGTCCGTCGCGGTTGAGGGAATCCTCCAGCTCCAGGGAGCCGTAGGCCTTGCCCTGGCGCACGCCGCGAGCGACGTGTGCCGCGTTGGTCATGGACTCCATGCCGCCGGCGACAACAACCTCAGCGTCACCCAGACGCAGCATGCGCGAGCCCTGGATGACAGCGGTCAGACCGGAGAGGCAGACCTTGTTGACGATTTCTGCGGTGGTTGCCCACGGCAGTCCTGCCTTGATGCTGGCCTGACGAGCCGGGTTCTGACCGGCGCCGGCCAGGACGACCTGGCCCATCACGACACGGTCGACGGCCTCCGGGGACACTCCGGAACGCTCGACGGCTGCGCGGATGGCGTGGGCTCCGAGGTCAACCGCCTCGAGGGACGCCAGCTGGCCGAGAAGCTTGCCCTGCGGGGTTCGTGCTCCGGTGAGGATGACGACATCGTCGGGACTTGCTGCGGGGATCGCGCTCATGGGGTACTCCTGTTGTCGTTCTGTCGGGACGCCTGAGTCGACGCCACCCGATATCAGTGATGATTCTATCTACACCTGTCAACCCAGCGAGTGGTAAATCGCATTCTTTCACCAACTTTGACGGTCGGCGCCATGTCTGCTCGCCCCGATCTCAGACCCAACCAAGGATCCGTGGAGCCATTTCCCGCATCTCGACCTTGCGGACCTTGCCGGACGTGGTCATGGGGAAGCCGTCGACAACGTGCACATACCGAGGGATCTTGTGCCGACTGAGTTTTCCGCGGGAGAACTCGGCCAGGTTCTCAGCTGTGAGAGGCTCATCCGGATCTGCGAGCACGACCCACGCCATGATCTCCTCTCCGTAACGATCGTCCGGGACCCCGATCACCTGCGCGTCTCGAACGTTGGGGTGAGTGAAAAGGAATTCCTCGATCTCTCGCGGGTAGATGTTTTCGCCACCGCGGATGAGCATGTCCTTGATCCGGCCAGTGATTGCCACGTAACCGTCCTCATCCATCGCTCCGAGGTCGCCGGTATGCATCCAGCCGTCCTCATCGATGGCTTCGGCGGTCTTCTCCGGGTGGTTCCAGTAACCCTTCATCACTGAGTAACCGCGGGTAAGCATCTCGCCGGATTCGCCCCGCGGTACTGTCTGCCCGTCTTCGTCGACGATTCGCACTTCCAGATGTGGATGGACCAACCCCACAGTGTTTACCCGCTTGTCCAGAGGCGAGTCCTTGTGCGTCTGCATGGACACCGGAGATGTCTCGGTCATTCCGTAGCAAATGGCGATTTCCTCCATATTGAGGTGCTCCATCACCTGATGCATCGTCTTCGACGGGCACGACGTGCCTGCCATGATGCCCGTGCGCAGCGTCGACAGGTCATACGGAGAGCCATACTCCTCGTGGTCGTGGGCTTCTTCCAGCATGGTGATGAACATCGTCGGAACGCCATACAACGAAGTGGCCCGTGAGGAATGCACAGCCTTGAGCGTCTCCCGCGCCTTAAAGGTTGGGCCTGGGATGATTACTGCACCTCCATGACTGAATGTTGCGATAGTTCCCAGCACCATCCCGAAGCAGTGGAAGAACGGTACCGGCAGGCAGACACGGTCCTTTTCTGTGTAACCAAGCAACTCACCGATGAAGTAACCGTTGTTGAGGATATTGCGATGGCTAAGAGTCGCGCCCTTGGGAAAACCGGTGGTTCCGGAGGTGAACTGGATGTTTGCGGCATCATGGTGGTCAACCTCTGCGATTGCGGCAGAGAGGTCATCCACATCGTGGTGAACCTTGTCGAACCACTCCGGTAAGCCGAAGTAGACGATCTCCTCCAGCTCCACTCCGCGCTGCTTCCTCGCTTCAGTGAGCATGGAGCGGTAGTCGGAGTCCTTGTACCTGCGGGCTGCGAACACGCAGCGCACGCCGACTTTTTCCAGGACGTAGTTCAGCTCATGCTGGCGATAGGACGGATTGATATTGACCACCACCAGTCCCAGCAAGTGGCAGGCGTACTGGACGATGATCCATTCCCACCGGTTGGTTGACCAGATACCAATGCGGTCGCCATTGCGATAGCCGGCATCATGCATTGCCGAAGCCAATCGCAGGACCTTGTTGTAAAGCTGCTCGTAGGTGAAGGTCACGTCCGCGTAGACGTCGACAATCGCGTCTCGTCCTGGATGCTTCTCCACCATCGCCCGCAGGTTCGCGGCCAGTGTTTCCTCACGCAATGGCGCGACTCCCTGGTCGATGCCGGGACCATAGACGTGCGAGAGGGCATTGCCGTTCTCATCAACCGCCGTTCGGCCGTAGGAGGTGGGGACGGTCTGGACCTGGGTCATGTCGGACATTGTCATTCTCCTTGGGGTGTAGCGGCGCGGGTTCGGCGTTCGATGGCCTGTGCCTGGCGGAACAGGGGTTCGTCGACCATGCGGCCGTCGAATCGGAATGCGCCTCGATTGTTCTCTGCTTCGGCCAGTAATCGTCTGGCCCAGTCAGCCTGGTCGTCGTCGGGTCGGTATGCCTCGCGGATCACCGGCACCTGCGAAGGATGAATGCACACGGTCGCCCCATAGCCACCGGCTGCGGCATCCAGCGCTTCCTCACGTAGGCCGGCGGTATCGGGGATATCTAGATACACCGAATCCAGTGCCGTTTTGCCGAAGGCACCGGCGGCGAGATGGACCCGCGAACGAACATGCTTCACGACGTCCCGATACGTTCCATCAGCCCGGCGCGACGAGGACCCTCCCAGTCCCGCAGTGAGATCTTCAGCTCCCCACAGCAGCGCTACGACGGGCGCTGCCTCGGCGATTGGCTCTGCTGCCACGGCACCCTTCGGGGTTTCGACCAGAGCAATCACGAGGTAGCCCTGCAGCCTCGTGACCTGTTCGGTGCTCTCAGTCTTGGCGAGCATGACCAGGGAGTATCCGCTGGCTGCGAGGGCTTCGACATCAAGGTCGAAATCCTCGGTGTCAGCCGGATTGACCCGGACAATCGTGCGATCAGAGTCAAGGTCACTGTCGATGACGTGCTGGCGTGCGGCTGCTCTGTTCTCGGGTCGGCAGCCGTCCTCCAGGTCGAGGATGACGCAATCAGCGGCAGCAGCGGCTTTACTAAACCGCTCAGGACGGTCGGCTGGGCAGAACAAAATCGCTGGCCCCGGTGGGATCCAGGCAGTCATGAGGGGTCTCCATCTGAGTCGCGCCCGGCTGGATCGCACTGGACGAGGGTTGTGCGGGTAGCCCTGCAGACGATCTCGTCGTGCTGGTTCCGGCCGATGTGCTCCAGTTCGACAATTCCCTGCCCCGGGCGCGATCCGCTGAGCCGCTTCGAGGTGCATACCGTTTCTGCATAAAGGGTATCTCCGTGGTACATCGGCGCCGGGAAGGAAATCGCCCCGAATCCAAGATTCGCGACAATCGTGCCGAGAGTGAGCTGGGAGACAGACAGCCCCACCACCGTGGACAGGGTCCACATGGAGTTGACCAGCCGTTCACCGCCAAAGCCCGGCTGCTGGGATGCCCAGTGTGCGTCGAGATGCAGGGGCTGGGTGTTCATCGTCAGGGTCGTGAACATCACATTGTCGGTCTCAGTGACGGTTCGACCCGGACAGTGCAGATACCGCACACCCTCGGTGTATTCCTCGAACCAGAGGCCGCGTTGGGTGATGACGGGGGCGTCGGGAAGCGAATCTTGTGTCATTTCCTACAACCCCAATCCGCGAGCGATGAGCATGAGCTGGACCTCGGTGGTGCCTTCGCCGATCTCCAGGATCTTCGAGTCGCGGTAGTGACGGGCGACGCGGTACTCGTTCATGTAGCCGTATCCGCCGTGGACCTGCGTGGCATCGCGGGCATTATCCATCGCAGACTCAGACGACAGCAGCTTCGCGATGTACGCCTCCCGGCGATAATCGACGCCCTTCATCATCTTCGCTGCTGCGTCGTACCAGGCGGTGCGGGCAGCATGAGCGCGTGCCTCCATGCGGGCAATCTTGAACGACACTGCCTGATACTCAGAGATGGAACGGCCCATCGACTTACGTTCCTTCGCGTACTTCACTGATTCATCGACGCATCCCTGCGCGACTCCAGTGGCAAGGGCTGCGATGGCGATACGTCCCTCCGCCAGGATGGACAGGAAGTTCGCGTAGCCGCGGCCACGCTCACCAAGCAGGTTCTCCTTCGGCACTCGCACGTCCTTGAACGTCAGCGGGTGGGTATCGGAGGAGTTCCAGCCGACCTTGTCGTAGGCCGGCTCCGCGGTGAACCCTTCAGTGCCAGCGGGAACAATGATCGTGGAGATCTCCTTCTTCCCGTTCTCCTTCTGGCCGGTGACGGCGGTGACGGTGACCAGCGAGGTGATGTCGGTTCCGGAGTTGGTGATGAATTGCTTGCTGCCGTTGATGATGAAGTCGTCGCCGTCCTCTCGGGCAGTGGTGCGGGTGGCTCCAGCGTCCGATCCTGCTTCTGCTTCGGTCAGGCCGAAACCGCCCAGGGCCCGGCCCGTCACCAGGTCCGGCAGCCACTTCTGCTTTTGCTCTTCAGTGCCGAAGCGATAGATCGGCATAGCACCGAGTCCGACACCTGCCTCGAGGGTGATCGCCGTGGACTGGTCGACGCGGCCGAGCTCCTCCAGCGCGATGCACAGCGAGAAATAGTCGCCGCCCATGCCGCCGTATTCCTCCGGGAAGGGCAGACCGAACAGGCCCATCTCCCCCATCTGCTTCACCACGTCATAGGGGAACTGATGGTTGCGGTAGTTCTCCGCGGCCACCGGATCGACAACGTTATCGGCAAAGTCGCGGACGACCTTCTGCAGTTCGAGGTACTCGGAGGGAAGGACAGCGGTGTTGAGGTCAGTCATGGTGTTCTCCTTGGTTCGTGTTATTCGTTGTTCTCTGCGGTGACTTCGGCCAGCAGCTGACCTGAACCCACCTGGTCTCCGGCGGTGACGGAGAAGGTCACTTCACCTGCATGTGGGGCGCGCAGGGTGTGCTCCATCTTCATGGCCTCTACGACAAGGACGGCATCACCTTCTTCGACGTGGGCGCCGTCCTCCACTGACACTGCAATGACCGAACCGGGCATCGGTGAGCGCAGTTGGCCGTCTCCGGCCTCTGCATCCGCGGCCGCTCGAATGCGCGCACAACGGCGCAGCGACCAGGCCTGGCCGCTGTCTGCGGTGACCACCCAGTACTCGCCGGTGACCGAGACCGACCACCGACGGCTGACCCCGTCGATGACGGTGCGATCGCTGTTGACCGAGGCACTGTGGGGCTCTCCCCCATCGATGACGACGGCAGCGGCCTCCGGCGTTCCAGTGACTTCCACAGTCACGTCGCCCTCCCACCGCAATGTCGTGGCGACGGGGCCAGAGGGCCTCCATCCGTCCGGGGTCTGCCAGGGTGAGGCGGAGTCAGCGCCGCCGGCGGGCCATCGAGAGTTCAGATCATGCATCGTGGCGGCGATGAGTGCCTCGTCAGGGATATGAGCAGCGACGAAGTCACCGGCGACCCGATCCAGCAGTCCAGTGTCGAGGGCTCCGGCGACGACCTCTGGCACATTGATGAGATACCGGCAAAAGTCGGTATTCACTCCGACCCCGGCCACCACGGTTCCCGCAAGTGCAGCATCCAGCCGAGCCAACGCCTCGGCGCGGTCGGCGCCGTGAACGATGACTTTCATCAGCATCGGGTCGTAAAGAATACTGATCTCTGAGCCGTCAGTGATGCCGGAATCCACCCGAACTCCAGATCCGGCGGGTTCAACCACGTGCTGTACGACGCCTCCGGTCGGCAGGAACCCTGCCGCCGGGTCCTCCGCGTAGATCCGAGCCTCGATGGAATGCCCGGTAAATTTCACGTCCTCCTGCGATAGCGGGAGCTTCAGTCCCCGAGCAATGTCGAGTTGGATCGCCACCAAGTCCAGTCCGGTGATTTCCTCCGTCACTGGGTGCTCAACCTGAAGGCGGGTGTTCATCTCCATGAAGTAGAAGGTGTCCGGCTCATTTGCCGGGACGATGAACTCCACGGTGCCAGCACCGACGTAACCCACAGAGCGGGCCGCATCGCACGCTGCCTGGCCGATGCGGTCGCGGGTCGCCTCATCAAGAAGCACGCTCGGTGCTTCCTCGATCACCTTTTGGTGGCGGCGCTGCAGCGAGCACTCGCGCTCACCTGCGTGGATGACCGTCCCGTGGCTGTCAGCGAGGACCTGGACCTCGATGTGCCTCGGGGTGTCTACGAAGTGCTCGAGAAAGAGTGTGTCATCGCCGAAAGCACTGGAGGCTTCGCGGCGTGCGGTGCGGAGGGCGTCGGGAAGCGAATTCGCGTCGTCGACGCGGTGCATTCCCTTGCCTCCACCACCGGCGGATGGCTTGATGAGAACGGGAAAGCCAATGCCCGGCGCGGCGTCAATGAGGTCCGCGTCGCTCAGGCCTGGTCGGGAGATACCCGGAACGGTGGGCACACCACGCTTCTCGACGGCCTCGCGCGCAGAAATCTTGTCACCCATCGTCTCGATCGCGCTAGCGGGTGGACCCATGAAGATGATGCCAGCGTCTGCGCAGGCCCCAGCAAACGCTGCGTTTTCCGAGAGGAACCCGTAGCCGGGGTGGATAGCCTGAGCACCCGTGCGCGCGGCGGCGTCGATGATCTTCTCCGCGACGAGGTAGGACTCCCGTGCTGGGGACGGGCCGATGTGCACCGCCGTATCCGCCAGGTGCACGTGCGGTGCGTCGCGGTCGGCGTCGGAGTAGACGGCGACAGTGCGAACTCCCTGCTCGTGGAGGGTGCGGATGATGCGGCAGGCGATCTCGCCGCGATTGGCAACGAGAACTGTGTCGATGTAATTCATGTGATTCTCCGTGGCCTTTTCGCTACATCCGGAAGAGGCCGAAGCCCTGGTGTCCGGCAGTCTCTGGCAGGGGCTTTCCGGAGGCGACGTCCAACGCCATCCCCAGCATCCGGCGGGTGTCGGCGGGGTCGATCACACCGTCATCCCACAGTCGAGCGGTCGAATACCAGCAGCTGGACTGCTCCTCGAAGGTCTCGCGGACCGGACGCTCAAAGTCCTCCTGTTCCTGCTCGGACCACTGCCCACCGGTGCGCTCAATCTGATTGCGACGAACGGTCGACAGCGTCATCGCTGCCTGCGGTCCACCCATCACTGCGATGCGCGCATTGGGCCACATCCACATGAACCGCGGCGAGTAGGACCGGCCGCACATGGAGTAGTAACCGGCGCCGAACGCTCCACCGATAACGACGGTGAACTTCGGAACCCGCGTCGATGCGACGGCGGTGACCATCTTCGCGCCGTGTTTGGCGATGCCGCCGGACTCGTACTCACGACCAACCATGAATCCGGTGGTGTTCTGCAGGAAGATCAAGGGGATTCCGCGCTGGTCACACAGTTCGATGAAGTGCGCACCTTTCTGCGCGGACTCAGCGAACAACACGCCGTTGTTGGCGATGATCCCGACCTTGTGTCCGTGCAACGTCGCGAAGGCAGTAACCAGCGATGTTCCGTAGTTCGCCTTGAATTCCTTGTAGTCACCGCCGTCGACGAGGATCTCGATGACTTCGTGGACGTCGTAAGGCTGTTTCGGGTCCACCGGAACCACGTCGTAGAGGTCCTTCTGGTCGCGCGACGCCGGGGTGCTTTCCCCCACGTGCCATGCAGGCGCTGCTGGCTGCGGGAGCGTGTCGACGATGCCTCGCACAATCGCCAGCGCATCCTCGTCATCATGAGCCAAATGATCGACGACTCCGGAGACCTTCGCGTGTAGTTCTCCTCCACCGAGCTCCTCAGGGGTGACGTCTTCGCCGGTAGCGGCCTTCACCAGCGGCGGACCGGCGAGGAAGATCGTGCCCTGGTCACCGACGATGACAGTCTCATCCGACATCGCCGGAACGTAAGCGCCACCGGCGGTGCACGACCCCATTACTGCAGAAATCTGCGGTACCCCACGGGCAGACATGTTGGCCTGGTTGTAGAAGATCCGCCCGAAGTGCTCCTTGTCGGGGAACACTTCCTCCTGGCTCAACAACATTGCGCCGCCTGAGTCCACTAGGTAGATGCACGGCAGATCGTTGTCATCCGCTATTTCCTGCGCCCGAAGGTGCTTCTTCACGGTCACTGGGTAATAGGTACCGCCGGAAACCGTCGCGTCATTGGCAGCGACCATGCATCGTCTGCCATTAATGAGGCCGATACCAGCAATAATGCCCGCCGCCGGCGCTGCATCTCCATACATGCCGTTGGCCGCAAGAGGCGCGAACTCAAGAAAAGGGCTGCCAGGGTCCAACAACTCAGTAATGCGGTCCCGCGGGAGCAATTTGCCTCGCTCCATATGGCGGGCGCGAGCCTTTTCAGATCCTCCCTGTGCAGCGAGCGCCAGCCTGTCACGGAGGTCTCGGACCAGCCCCTCGTGCTGCTCCCGATTTGTTGTCGCCATCAGTTCCCACTTCCGTGAATTAACATTAACTAACCGATATGGGGCCAGATTAACGTGACGCAGGACACACGGCAAGAGTTTGTTCCGAAAATGAAGATGGCAAGGAAAACAAAAGCCAGACTCCAGGCGTTTACGCCGAAAACCATTATCGGCATGCGAGAGAGGCTTTTCGACGCAGCCCGCGCCGCCGCAGACGCCATCGGCTACGAAGGCGCCGGCACCGTGGAGTTCCTCGCGGACGCCAAGGGTGAGTTCTTCTTCCTTGAGGTCAACACCCGACTTCAGGTCGAGCACCCAGTCACCGAGGCAACCACCGGGCTGGATCTGGTGGCGTTGCAGCTCTCGGTCGCTGCTGGGCATCCGCTCCCCTCCCTCGAGCCCCCAGAGGCGCTCGGTTGGTCGGTGGAGGCCCGCCTCTACGCCGAAGATCCTTCCAATGAATACCGGCCGATGTCCGGAAACCTCACGGCACTGGAATTCGACGATGTCGTCGCTGAATTCCAAGGTCCGGGTTTCCCAGGTATCCGCCTCGACACCGGCGTCGACCCCTCGCCGGGTGCTCCTGCGCATGTCGGCGTGCACTACGACGCAATGCTGGCGAAGGTTATCTCTTGGGGGCAGACCCGTGGTGAAGCAGTGGCCCGTTTGGCAGCGTCGCTGCGCCGCGCCCGCATCCACGGTCTCGACACCAACCGCGCATTACTGGTCCGGATTTTGGAGGACCCGGAGTTCTGCTCCGGTGACTTCGACACTGGGTTCCTGTCCGGGGATCGGTTCGAGGCTCTCACCGAGCCGCTTCTCGACGCCTCCGCCACCTCCCTCAGCTCCATTGCCGCAGCAGCAGCTCTTGACGAGATCGCTGGTGCCTCCGGGCCGCTGTCCAACTTCCCGCTCGGCTTCCGCAATGTCGGCACCTCGTCTTCCTCTCGTCGTTTCCTGTTGGGCGAAGAAGAAATCACCGTTGCTTTACGACGTTCCCGTTCCTCCACCGTCGCCGCCGACGACCCGGAGATCAGCATCGAGTCCGTCGATGTGGTTCCCACCGCCGGCGGTGCCGCCAAAGCCACTGTCCGTATCAACCGGGCCGGGCTCAACCGAGTTTTCCGAGTGCAGTTGCACGCAGACGGCTCACTTGGGGTCGACTCCGGACTCGGCCCGCTGTCCCTGACCGTCCTGCCTCGCTTCGAAGACCCGGCTGACGCAGTTGCCGAGGGTTCTCTGTTGGCACCGATGCCAGGTTCGGTCACTGCCGTACACGTTGCAGTCGGAGACACCGTGTCCAAGGCCGACATCCTGCTGTCGCTCGAGGCCATGAAGATGGAGCACGGCATCCGGGCCGGCTCAGACGGTGAAGTCACCGAACTAGCCGTGTCCGTCGGCGACCAGGTTGAATCCGGCAAGGTCCTCGCAGTGGTCGAATCCGGCGCTTAACGCCTCATCGACCTGCACACACAACACCTCACAGACACACCACTTTCTCAAGGAGAGAACATGTCCAATCCCCTGAACTTCACCGAGACCTCCGAGCACCGCGACCTACGTAAGGCGGTGGCCGGCGTTGGTGAGAAGTACGGCGCGAAGTACATGTATGCCAAGGCCGACGAGGGTGAATACCCGATGGAGCTGTGGAAGGAAGCCGGCGAGCTGGGCTTCATCGGAGTGAACCTCCCAGAGGAGTACGGCGGCGGCGGTGCAGGCATCACTGAGTTGGCAATTGTCCAGCGCGAACTGGCCACCCATGGCGCTCCGCTGCTGATGCTGGAGGTCTCCCCGGCCATTATCGGCACGATCATTAACACTGCCGGTACTGAGGAGCAGAAGCAGCGCTGGCTGCCGGGTATCGCCTCCGGCGAGTACATCGCAGCCTTTGGAATTACCGAGCCGGACGCTGGCACGAACACTCACAAGATCACCACCACGGCTCACATGGAAAATGGCGAATGGGTAATTAGCGGTCAGAAGACGTTCGTCTCGGGCGTGGACGTCGCTGACTCCGTTCTCATCGTCGCCCGCGTGAAAAACGAGGAGACCGGCAAGTACACCCCGGGCCTCTTCATGGTTCCGACCAACTCGGACGGATTCACCGCCCATCAGATCCCGATGGAAGTGAAGCTTGCCGAGTGGCAGTTCCAGTTGTTCCTGGATGAGGTGCGCATCCCCGAGGACAACCTCATCGGATCCTTAGACACCGGCATGACCCAGCTCTTTATGGGCCTGAACCCGGAGCGCATCATGGCAACTGCCATGGCCGTAGGCAGTGCTGAATACGCTCTGCGCATCGCCACCGAGTACGCCAAGACCCGCGCCGTCTTCGGCCAGCCAATCGGAGCCCACCAGGGAGTCTCCCACCCGCTGGCCCAGTGCCGGATCGAACTGGAGTTGGCGAAACTCATGGGAGAAAAGGCCGCGTCACTGTTCGACGCCGGTGACATCTTCGAAGCGGCAAACATGGCCAAGTATGCCGCGGGTGAGATCTCCGCGAAGGCACTGGACCAGTCCGTTCAGACCCTCGGCGGCAATGGCCTGACCACGGAGTACGGACTCGCGAGGATGTTCTCCGCGTCCCGACTCGGCCGGATCGCGCCGGTCAGCCGCGAAATGATTCTGAACTACGTGTCCCAGAACATGATGGGCCTTCCCAAGAGTTACTGATCCACTACCGACGAACTACCAGGAGACATCATGGCGATCCACTACACCACGCAGGGCGGCACTGCCCGCATCACGCTGAATTCCCCAGAGAACAAGAATGCGCTGTCCCCGCAGATGATCGAGGACTTCACCGACACCCTCACTAGGCATCTGAGGACGAATCAATCCGCACGATCATCGTCGACCACACCGGAAACACCTTCTGCGCTGGCGCAGACCTCAAGGCGGTCGACCTCAACGCAATCGAGGACACCGCTCGGTTGTTCATCGGCCTGCTGCACGGCATAGTCACGACGCCGAAGCCGGTTGTCGCCGTCGTCGATGGCAACGTTCGTGCCGGCGGCACTGGAATCGTCGCAGCCTGTGACATTGCATTTGCTTCTCCGAACTCCACTTTCGGCGTCACCGAGGCACGCATCGGCGTTGCCCCAGCGATGATCACGCTGACCCCGCTGCCGAAGGTCGACCCCCGGGCCGCGGCGTATCACTTGCTAAGCGCCGACACGTTCGGAGCCGACGAGGCACAGCGCATTGGCCTCATCACTGAGACAGTCGAGGATCCCACAGCGAGGGCTAATGCCTGGAGCACTGAGGCTCTCAAGTGCTCGCCGCAAGGCCTGCGCGAGACCAAATCGTTACTTAATCGTCAGTTACGAGAAAGTTTTGATACCCAATCAGATACTCTGGCAGCAAAGTCAGCCAGCCTGTTCCTCACTGAGGAAGCGATCGAGGGAATCTTCGCTTTCCGTGAGCGCCGGGAGCCTTCGAGGGCTGCGGTACCGTGACCCATGCACCGCTGCTCTTGGCTATCCCGGGCGCAGCTACACAGGTTGATGCAGTACCAGTATCCGCCTGATCAGGAAGGAACCGCATTTTGTCCAGGATGCCGAAGCAAGACCGCAGTCGGGAGACTAGGCAGCGACTGCTCGAGACGACCCTCCGCGTGGTCTCCGAACGCGGTCTGCATTCGATGACCATCGGACAGGTCGCGGAAGAGGCTTGCGTTTCCCGGGGCGCTGCACAGCACCACTTTCCTACCCGGGAGAGCCTGATCAAGGAGGTACTCACCTTCTTCTTCGAGCAGCGCAGAGACAGCCTGACATCATCGCTAGACGCACTGCACGAGGAGAAGGGTGAGATCGAGACGCTCGATATGATTCGCCTCGTCATCGCTTTCTTCAATGACAGCTCCTACAGCGCCGCGGTTCACGTCTGGTCCGCTGCTGCCAATGATCCCAAGGTCCGCGAGATCGTGCTGCCTGCTGAGGAGCTCATCTCCCGTTCGGTGTACGAGATGTCCGCGCAGGTCCTCAAGGCTGACCTCAGTGACCAACAGACGCGGCGCATGGTGGGAATGCTCTTGGACTTATCACGCGGATTGGGCTTATCGACGATGCTGATCGACAACCCAGACCACGCCGAGCGCATGGCTCAGGCTTTTGCTGTGGCGTTCGATCAAACCGCTAAACGCCTGAATTAATCGGCGCCCTGGCACCGCCGTGGGACCTACATCCCTAGGCCAGCTGCAGCCATCTCAGTGGCGAGGCGCCGGACTCGCTCCGGCCCCGCCCAACGGACCGTGTGCCGTGACGAGTTGATCAGGCCAGCGGCCAATTGCACCTTGATCCGGGCATCCTCACGATTGAGTCCCGGCTGAGCCGACCGCAAGGTGTCAATCCACATCTCCAAGTACTTCCGCTGAAGCGACCGAACCGTCTCTCGGGCTTCATCGCCCAGGTTCCGCCCCTCCCGCTCCTGCACCCGAATACGGTCCGGGTCAGTCACGGCGAAGTTCACGTGGAAGTCAATCAGCTCCCGCATGGTCTGGTCGGATCCCCAGCCTTCAATCTCAGAGCGCTTTACGACGGCTTCCGCGCCCGCCACCAGTCGCACCGAAATGTCGATGAGAATCTGCCCAAGGAGATCTTCTTTACCAGTGACGTACCGGTACAGTCCCGGGCCGCTGATACCGACCGCCTGGCCGATATCCTCCAGCCTGGTTGAGTGATAACCGCGGTCCGCGATAATCGCAGCCGCTGCGGTCAGGATGGCGGCGTGCCGTTGCTCTCGCACTTCAGCTCGTCGGTTCATGTGGTCATCTTAGCTTTAATTAGCCGCTGTTAACTGAACGTTGGTGAACTTTCCGCACAGTACGGTGCCGCCGACATGGCTCCAGAAACAAAAACCCGGCCCAGGCATGAAGCCTGTGCCGGGTCCGCGCCGAGAATCCTCGGTGCCACGTCCCTGCCTACTGAGCGACCAGTGTGGCACTCGTTTTCAGGGAGTCACTCTCGACCATGTACGAGTCCAGGACTGCATCCTTGATAACCAGTTGGTCTGAGATCAACGCCGGAAGGTTAATAGCGATCGAGGCCAAAGCGGACTCGATGTCTTCCGGGACCCAGTTTGCATCGATCGTCAGAGAAATCGTCTCGAGACCAGCGATCACCGGCGTCATCGTTGCGACCTCAACCAGAATGGAGAAGTTGCCCTCCAGTGTGGTGACCACACCTGGTTTAGCCGTCTTGTTCAACGCGGGGAAGGCACTGTTCGGGGCCTCGAGGGTGAGGTTATCGAGCTCCACCTTGTCTGCTGCGATGCGAAGCGCAGGCTTCGACTGACCCGACGTCGTGATGACGTTGGAAACAGACAACGAAACGTTGTCGATCAGGCGCACTGCGTCCGCCTTGATGGTGAAGTTCTGATCAGACACCGGCATCGCACCGAGTTCCTGTGGAGAGATCGTGCGACCCAACTCGAACGCGGCTTCATCGCCTTGCTCCAGCAGATCATCGATCGACTCTTCAATCCCGCCGATATCCGGAAGCTCAATTTCCGGAAGCCCCGGAGTTTCCGGCAGGAGCTGCCCGCCGGCCTCGTCCGGGACGGTGATGCCGGGAATCTCCGGCAGTCCATCGAGCCACTGGGCCTTAGCCTCAGGAGGAGCCACCAAGGTATGGGCGCCAGCCAGGGCTGCGATCGCGACGATGGCCGTCGCACCTGTGGCAGCCGACTTCCGGCTGAGCTTTTCTGCCCGCTTGAGCTCCTTGCGCTCCTTGCGGGTGAGACCACCCATTTCCTTGGCAGGTTTGGGCATTGGGCTCCAGGAAAGCGCCCAGGCACCACCGACCATTGCCAGTGAGGTGCCCAGAATGAAACCACCGAAGTTGGAGGTCGGCAACGCAACAATCGACAGGATCAGTGCCACGACACCGGTGAGGATTCGACCTTCGCCCTTGAACCAGGTCATCAGGCCACAGACGATCAGCATCACGCCGATCAGCAGGGTCGAGACACCAGAGATCGTCGAGAGGCTGATGATGATGCCCGAGAGCTGGAAAGTGAGGTACGCCGGGGACATGATCACGGCGCCGCCCATGATCATCAGCAGACCGGCGCCGAACGGACGCTGGCCACGCCACTCGGCAAAACGTGAGTTGCGCTTGCCCTTGCCAGCGGCGGCAGCTGCCTCAGCATCTACGTTTTCTTCGAGCTCAGACTCGGCCTCAGCCTCTGCAACATCACCGTCGGCGTAGCCGACCTCGGTCACCTGCTCGTCGTCGATCTCCTCGACCTCAGAGTCATCCCAAGGGTTGTAGGCCTCAGTCTCGAGGAACTCGTCTTCTTCAAAGACCCCGTACTCGTCCTTAGGATCTGAGGACTCAGCCATACCGAGCTCAGAGTTCAGGTCCTGATCCTCGAGCGCAGAGGACGGCACGTTGTCCTGCCCCTGAAGGGACTTTTGGCCGTCCTCGGGAACCTTGGGGAAACTGACTGTGGGGTCTTCTTTGCGATCAGCAGCCACTGTCGGATCCTCGGAGCACATTAATCTGCGCGCCCGCGACCGAGAGCTGATCCGCCGCGAGCGACGTGGCTTCGATTCGCGTGTCGTTTACGAGCAGCTGGTTGGTGAACAGACCCCAGGAGCCCTGGGCTGCGCGGCTATCGACCTGGTTGGCGTCGACACCGATCTGCGCGGAAGTCATGGTCAGGTCACCGTCGACTGACTTCGCACCGAGGAGAAGGTTCTCGGCGGAGAAGTTCTGGCCCGGGACCTGCAGCTTAAAGACTGCTTCGCCAAGACCGGGGATGTTCGGGATCGGGACAGAGAGGCACACGTCGCTTGCGGTGGCACCTACGAACTTCAAGTTCGAGACACCGGTTGCGCCGCCGTCTACTTCTTCAGAACCAACGAAAAGGCTGGTTGTATCACCGGTCATGCTGCCGACAGTCATGTCCATCACGGTGCCAGAGAGTGCGAGGTTGGCCGAAATGCCGCCCTGGGCCATCGCCACGCCGGTACCACCGGCGGCAATGATGCCTCCGGCCAGAATTGAAGCGAAACGCAGCTTCCGCATGTAGCCCATCGGGAGTCCCTTCTCAGAAATATAATTGTCAACCACTGTGCGTACCGGGCGGACCCTGGTGGACCTGCCCCGGCGATCACTGACAGTGATCTAGGCAACAACATGGAAAACCTTAGTGCTCATAACGAAATCTCACCGAGCTTTCAGGAAGACTGAGCCAAAAATGTTTGCACGACAACGCAAATGAGATTCAGCAAGCACCCCCGGAATCTGGTTCGTGCACGGAAAAGGCACCGCAGGCGCTATGCACGAACGGTGCCTTGATTCCGAAATTCGCTTATCAGTGGGCGAAGTGACGTGCTCCGGTGAGGTACATCGTCACGCCTGCTGCTTCAGCGGCTTCGACGACCTCTGCATCGCGGATCGACCCCCCGGGCTGGACAACCGCAGTGACACCTGCGTCTGCGAGCACCTGGAAGCCATCTGCGAAGGGGAAAAAGGCGTCAGAAGCAGCGACTGATCCGGACGCACGCTGCTCTTCACCGGCGAGAGAATCAGCGCGCTGGACGGCCAACTTCGCAGCATCAACGCGGTTGACCTGACCCATACCGACACCGACAGTGGCGCCACCTCGGGCAAGCAGAATCGCGTTGGACTTCACCGCTCGCACCGAACGCCACGCGAAGACCAGGTCCACAAGGGTTTCCTCGTCCGCAGCCGTACCGCAGGCGAGAGTCCAATTAGCCGGGTCATCGCCCTCGGCCTGGAGCTCGTCGCGCTCCTGCATGAGCACGCCACCGGAGACCTCACGGAACTCCACAGCGGACTTCTCCGGCTCCGGAGCGGTCAGGATACGGATGTTCTTCTTCTGGGAGAGGATCTCCACTGCGCCGTCTTCGAAGGACGGGGCGACGATAACCTCGGTGAAGATCTCCGAGACCTGCTTTGCCATCTCCACGGAGACCTGACGGTTCACGGCGATGACGCCACCGAAGGCGGACACCGGGTCGCACGCATGCGCTGCGCGGTGTGCCGCAGCGATGGACTCCTCGGAGACCGCGATGCCACACGGGTTAGCGTGCTTAATGATCGCGACGCAGGGACGCTCGTGGTCCCAGGCAGCGCGCCAAGCAGCGTCGCAGTCGGTGTAGTTGTTGTAACTCATCTCCTTGCCGTGGAGCTGCTCGGACTGTGCCAGGCCGGCTCCGTCCGGGGATGCGTAGAGAGCAGCCTTCTGGTGCGGGTTCTCTCCGTAGCGCAGGGTGGCAGAACGAGTCCACGACCGGCCAGCCCACTCGGGGAACTGCTCAGCGCCCGGGGAGTTCTCGCCCAGCCAGGTCGCCACTGCAATGTCATAGGACGCGGTGTGGCGGAATGCCTCAACTGCGAGCTCGGTGCGCTCGTCGCGGGTAAAGCCACCTTCCCGGGCGGCTGCGGCAACATCGTCGTAGCGCGACGGGTCTACGACCACGGCGACAGACGGGTGGTTCTTCGCTGCGGCACGAACCATCGACGGACCGCCGATGTCGATCTGTTCCACGCAGGCGTCAACGTCAGCGCCAGAGGCGACGGTCTCAGTGAAGGGGTACAGGTTCACGATCACGAGCTGGAATGCCTCGACCTCGAGGTCCGTGAGCTGCTGGAGGTGATCTTCTTTGCGGGTATCCGCCAGAATGCCGGCATGAACGCGCGGGTGCAGCGTCTTTACGCGACCTTCCAAGCACTCGGGGAATCCGGTGATTTCCTCGACACCCGTCACTGGGACGCCGGCGTCCGCGATCCGCGATGCAGTCGATCCGGTGGAGACGATGCTGACGCCCGCCTCGTGCAGGTTGCGAGCCAGGTCTTCCAGGCCCGTCTTGTCGTACACGCTGATCAGCGCGCGCTTGATCTGCTTCCGGTCGTCGGTCATTGGATAGTCGCCTTTCGTCCGTCCCGCGAGATTCCGCGTTCTGCGATTGTGGTCAGAACGTCAGCAAGCAACCGACGTTCTACTATTTTGATTCGTTCGTGCAGGGTATCGACGGTATCCGAGTCGAGAACTTCGACCACTCGCTGCGCAAGAATCGGACCCGTGTCTACTCCGTTGTCGACGATATGGACCGTCGTGCCCGTAACCTTGACTCCGTAATCGAGCGCGTCTGGAACCGCGTGGGCGCCTGGGAATGAAGGAAGCAGCGCCGGGTGCGTATTAATAATCCGCCCGTCGAACGCTGCTACAAACTCCTCACCAAGGATCCGCATGAATCCAGCGGAGACCACTAAGTCCGGGGAGTACGACTCCACCGCGCCAAGCAGCCGTCGATTCCACGCTGTCCGGTCGCGCCGCGCCTCCGCGTCGAACGGGACGGTGAAGGTGTCAATTCCTGCACGGCCCGCCTTCGCGAGCGCTTCGCATTCGAGGTCCGCCCCCACAGCGACGAGCTCAACCGTGTTCTGGTCCAGCTCATCGACAAGTGCCTGGAGCAGCGTTCCACTTCCGGACGCCAGCACAACGACACGCAACGGGGAAGAGCCAGAGGATTCGGTCACGCGGGGGATATTACCTGCCTAGTCTCCGCTTCCAGGATTCCGGGGGACGTCGCCGTCGCCCTCCTCCTCAAGACTTTGCTTCCCGACGTCCCCATCCTCATCGTCCGCACCCTCATCAACGGTGTCAGCCTCATGGCCCTCAGCCAGTTCGGGGTCCTCCCCCGGTTCTTCGACTTCTTCGACTTCTTCAGGCTCTTCAGGCTCTTCATCGAACTCGTCATCGACTTCGAGCTCAGGATCCTCCGGATCTACCTCTTCTAGATCGGTGTCCTCGGGTTCTTCATAGTCGTCTTCCTCGTGCTCGTCGTCGATGTCGGAGATTGGGTCGTGTGCTACGGAGGCGTCGTCAAGCGCGACCTTGTCATTATCTCTCCCAAAGACCTCTGGGAAGCCGCGCACCACAACGACCGTGAGGGCCGCCGGCAGCGCCACCCACACTGAAGCGAGCACTCCCACCAGCGACCATGGGGTTCCAGTCTCACCGAAGTAACCCAATTCACCGCTTGTCATCCACGCCACCGCTGCAACGAGCACACCCGCGACAATCGCGGCGACAACAACCACGTAATAAGCGTTCTCCGAGGCAGAGGTGAACAAGTAGCGATACACCCGCCACATCACAACGCCGACCGGGACCACCAGCAGCACCGCGAACCACACGTGATGCTCCTGCGGCATTCCGCCGAGCAAAGGCAAAGGCGGCAAAGAGCCTGGGATAACCCCAAACAGTCCGACCTCGGCGACACCGACATTGGCCGAAGCGCCAGTCAACACTCCGATCGTCGCAGCCGCCGCGTTGGGCAAATAGAGCAGCGACATAATGGTCATTCCGATGACACCGCCTGCACCGGCGGTCACCGCGTAGGCCTCGCCGACAGCGCCGAATCGGATGAGACCGGCCAGCAACACCACGATGGCAGCGGCTGCCCACAGACATACGACGATGTCCGCTCCCAGCCGCAAGGACTCCACTGGCCACTCCGGCAGACCGCGCCGACGCAGCAATGCAGTCAACAATTTCGGCCCAATGCCCACTGCAAGCGCGATCAATCGCAGCAGCAGAGTCGCAAGCAGAGCAGAGAAAAATGAAGGCGCGTCAACATCAATCAGGGTCGACCGAGAGGCATCCCACAGCATCAACCACGCGATAGACGTGAGAACAACGGGAGTCACCAGGGTGAAGGCCGAGAGGACTCGGATGTCGCGAACTGAGATCGGACCGGACACCTCACGACGGATCCGCCACGCAACTACGCCTACAAACAGCATCGCTGGCACCGCCGGAATCACCCCGAGCGTCACACCATTGACGATCACCGGCGACATGTTCAGCACCATCCACGCCGAGGCCACAGAGGCAGGGAACGGAGTGAGTCCAACATCGGTGATCGTCACGAAGAGAATCGCGAGAGTGATGATGGCGAGCACCGCCACGCCGTCGGTCGCTGCGGACAAGAGTCCGAAGCGACGCAGCCGTGCGTTCAGATCTGAGCGCGGCGAAGGGTCCGCCGCTGCACTGCGCGGAGTCTTCGCTTTTGGCTGTGACTGCCCGGCCTCCCGAGTGGCCTGTGCTGCGGCCGGCCGACCATTGCGTCCAGAATCGGTGGGCTGGCGCTGACCGGTGGCACGCGAGGAAGCCTGACGGGCGGACGCCGCGTTGTCTCCCCGCGCTTCGGGACTGACCCGTTTGGCTTCAGGGGGGACGGGGTTGGCGCGTGGGGTCCGCGGTCGACGCCGGGATCCGGAACCGGGATGGGATCCACCGCGGCTGGACGGACGACCCTTGCGCTGTTTGTCGGACACGGTGAAAAGGCCCTTTCAGACGACGGTGGATGCCTCGGGTGCTTCCCCACACCTCTCCGTCACGATATACGGCACCGGATGAAACGAGGGCACCCCTGGCCAGTCACACCAGTAACACGCCTTTCATTTGGGACTTTTTCGGCGAATCGGTTGATTGATGGATATCAAACCGTTATCGTTTCGTTGGTAAGTAACGACGTGGTCACGAGATCGCACCAAAAGGGCTGCCTTCTCCCGCGTCAACTCCCCCCTTGAAATTGTGAGGAAGACACGTGCGAGAAGGTAGTTTGCGTAGCCGAGGCGGCGCCCACCGCAAGAAGTCTCACGCATCCAATCGCATCGCAGTCGCAACCGTTACAGCTGCAGCAGCCACCTCCGTCGGATCCGGCCTCGCAGTCGCTACCCCGGCACCGGTCGAAGAGGACAACTCGCACCTGACCGCGCAGGCTGCATCCTCGGACTCTTCTACCGCACCGACCGTCGTGTCTGTGCAGGACTTCCGCCCGGTTGGCGACCTGTCCACGCAGCTAAACGCTGCGCTGCAGTTCAACCAGGAGCGCAAGGCACGCGACCTGGCTGACCGCATGCCGAAGCTGGCCTCCCCGGCTGACGGCGCATTCACCTCCGGCTTCGGCCCGCGCTGGGGATCGATGCACAACGGCATCGACATCGCCAACGTCACCAACACCCCGATCCGAACCATCATGGACGGAACGGTCATCGACTCCGGCCCGGCACAGGGTTACGGCCAGTGGATCCGCGTGCTCCACGACGATGGTGCTGTGTCTGTCTACGGACACCTGGAGTCGCTGTACGTCGGCGTCGGCGAGAAGGTCTCCGCAGGGCAGGAAATCGGCGGCATGGGCAACCGTGGTTTCTCCACCGGTACCCACCTCCACTTCGAGATCCACCCGGATGGCTCCACCCCGGTTGACCCGATCCAGTGGTTCATCGAGCGCGGCCTGGCTCTGTTCGCCGGTGCCGTTGAGGGCGCCACCCAGTTCTCGGGCGTCTCCTAAACTCGAACCTGTTGAGCGGTTAATTTCGCTGAATGCGCTCGCCGATCCGGCGGGCGCATTATTTTTATGTCTATGACTTCTTCGAGCAACTCCGCCGTAGCCACCACCGACGCAACGAAGGGCGGCGCCACCTCCACCTACAAGCTATGGCAGAAGCTTTCCGACGTCCCCGTCGTCGGCACCCATCTCTTCTCTGCCGGATACAGCCTCTTCGCTCCGTACTTCGCCACTGTCCTGCCCCACGTCCGCGAGGTCCAGCCGGGCTACGCCGTGGTCTCTGCCCCGAAGTGGTGGGGCGTGCGCAACCACATCGGCACCTTCCACGCGATCGCCGGCTGCAATGTCGCCGAGGCCGCTATGGGTGTTCTGTGCGAGGCATCCGTGCCGACGTCACACCGATGGGTCCCCAAGGCCATGGACGTGCGGTACGTGACCATTTCCAAGGGTGGCCTGACCGCCACCGCCACCGCAGACGTCCCGGATTTCTCCTCGATCACCCCGGAAACCGGCGGCCAGGACCTGCCGGTGACCATCGCGCTGACCGATAAGCGTGGCGTGGTCGTGCAGGAAGTGACCATCACCACCTGGGTGACGGCCAAGAAGCCGAAGAAGTAGGAAAACTAATCTTCTAGAGCTTCTCCATAGGCAGGCCACCGAGCATCATCAAGCGCACCTTGCCTGCCGAGCCGAAGTCGATGGTCGCAGTCTGACGCGGGCCGACGCCATCGACGGAGAGCACCTTGCCCAGGCCGTACTTGTCGTGGACGACCTTGTCTCCGGCATCGAGCTGAAGAACCGTGTTGTTCTTTCGGCTCGGGGCAGTCGACCTGGCCGCGGACCGTCCACTGGCACCGCGGCCGAAGCTGCTTCCGAATCCGCTGCCACCGAAGCCGCCGCCGAAGCTGCTGCCTGCTCCGGCTGAGCGCGGTTCGTTCTCCCACTCGATAGTCTCGTTCGGCATCTCTCCCAGGAACCGTGAGGGCGGGTTCGACTGCGGGGATCCCCACGAGGACCGAGTCCGCGCGCTGGTCAGATAGAGCTTCTCTCGGGCTCGGGTAATACCCACGTACGCCAGACGACGTTCCTCTGCCAATTCCTTCGGGTCACCCAGGGCACGCAAATGCGGGAACTGACCGTCCTCCCAACCGGTAACGAAGACCACTGGGAACTCCAGACCCTTGGCCGTGTGCAGCGTCATCATCGTGACCGTTCCGCGTCCGTCATCGGGGATCTGGTCAGCATCAGCAACCAGGGAGACCTTCTCTAGGAAGGCGGCAAGGCTACCCGGTTCAGCAGCGCCATCGTCGAGACCTGCGTCGAGGTCATCGAACGCCGCGGTGCCATCTTCAGCAGTCGGTTCAGCATCAGCATCAGCATCAGCCTCGGCATCGTCCTCACGGACCCCTTCGCTGGCGTTGTCACTTACAGGTGACACCTTGTCGCCGGATTCACTGTCACCTGTAGGTGACACCTCCGAAACAGGCACATCCCCGCCGACGTCAATGGACCGCTCCAGCGCCGCCTCCGCAGAGAACTCCCTCGCCACGGAGACGAGCTCATTGAGGTTATCCAGCCTCGCCGCGTCCTGTGGATCGTTCGATGCCTCCAGCCCCGCACGATATCCGGTTGCCTCGAGGATTTCCTCAATGAGGTCGCCAATATCGGAGGTGGGGTCGTCGGGAAGCGAAAGTCCTTCCATCATCTCCAGGAACTTGCCGATGGCATTGCGGCCACGCGCAGAGATCGCCGGGATCTCCCCGCGGGCGGCGGCGTGCAGCGCAGTGCCGAACGAGGTCCGAGTGTCCTCGGCATGCAGGGCCACCAGCGACTGAGCTTTGTCACCGATGCCGCGGCGCGGGGTGTTGATGATGCGCTGCAAGGCGACGTCATCATTCGGGTTCGACAACGCACGGAGGTAGGACACGATGTCCCGGACCTCTTTGCGCTCGTAGAACCTGGTTCCACCGACAACGGTGTACGGCACGCCGAGGCGCACAAAAACGTCTTCTAGCGCACGGGAGGCATTGTTTGTCCGATAGAACACAGCAATGTCCGCGTAGCGCTGGTCGCCACGGTCAGTCATCTGCTCGATCTTTGACGCGATGAAGCGAGCCTCATCGTGCTCGTTGTCCGCGTTGTAGCCTCGGATCTTCTCGCCCTCGCCCAGGTCGGTCCACAGCTTCTTCTCTCGACGATTCTCATTGCGAGCAATCACCGAGTTCGCAGCGCTAAGGATCGTCTGCGTGGATCGGTAGTTTTGCTCCAGGAGGATCGAGGTGGCGTCCGGGTAGTCCGCCTCGAATTCTTCGATGTTGCGGATCGTGGCACCTCGGAAGGCATAGATCGACTGATCGGAGTCACCGACCACACACAATTCGCTGGGGGTGGTGTCCCCTTCCCCGGCGCGGCCAACCAGTTCGCGAACCAGGGCGTACTGGGCGTGGTTGGTGTCCTGGTACTCATCGACCAGCACGTGGCGGAAACGCCTGCGGTAGTACTCCGCGACCTGCGGGTGCTCTTTGAAGATGCGGACGGTCTCACCGATCAGGTCATCAAAGTCCAGTGCGTTGGCTCCGCGCAAGCGCCGCTGATATTCGCCGTAAACCCGGGCAACAGTCGTGTCGAACGGGTTGCGAGTCGATTCAGCTTCAGCGAGGGCTTCGGTGGGCCCGGTGAGTTCGTTCTTGAGATTCGAGATCGCCGACGACAGCACGCGGGCACCGAACTTCTTTGAGTCCAGGTCCATGTCTTTGCCGATCATCGCCAGCAAGCGCCGGGAATCGTCAGAGTCATAGATGGAGAAATTAGAGTTCAGCCCTTGCACCAAGGCGTGCTGCATACGCAAGATACGGACACAGGTGGAGTGGAAGGTGGACACCCACATCCGCTCCGCGACTGGGCCGACGAGGCCTGCGACGCGCTCACGCATCTCCGCCGCTGCCTTATTCGTGAAGGTGATGGCGAGGATCTGTCCTGGGTGCACACCACGGTGGCCGATCAAATACGCGATCCGTCGGGTCAGCACCGCGGTCTTACCGGAGCCGGCACCAGCGACGATCAATAGCGGCGAGCCGGCATGGGTGACCGCCTGCAGCTGCTGCGGGTTCAGTCCTTCGAGCAATCGACTCTCCGGCACGGACACTGACGATCCGCTTCCCGACGCCCCCATCGCCCCTCCTCCAGACCGAAGTACCGGACTGGGAGCGGGAGGCGCATCCTGCGAAAACGGGTTCTCTTCACCAGTGGAGGGACCGCCGAAAGGGTCCTCTTCTGGGATCGGTGCCGGTTCAGGCGGAAGCGGGATGTCCGACATCGTTTCCTGGTCCCGTCCGCTGCGGGAATGTGCGTCTGAGGTGCCGAAAGGATTAACCATGATGCCCGTAACCCTAGTCGTGTACCCGACAGCGCACCGATGGGCCACAATAGAGAGATGAATGACGCAGGGATGAATCGCGCCGAGGCCACCGGCGACCCGATCGAGGCCTTCGAGGTCCGCACCCCCACCGGTACTGATGATCCGCTGAGCTCGGAGGAAATCGAGCGGTACCGCAAGGAAATCAACCGGCTCGACGAGATCATCAAGACGGCGGCTAAGCGACGTCAGGAAATCAGCCAGGCGGTCGGCCGCACCCGGATGGGCTCCGGCGGAACGCGGCTAGTGCACACCCGTGAGGTCCAGATCATTAACGAGTTCCGCGACGAACTCGGACCGGAGGGTCCCGCAATTGCTTCTGCGCTACTGCGGATGGGTCGCGGGCGCCTGGGTGGGGCGAGCTAACACCGTCTTGCTGCGTTCGTCGGCGTCAGTAAAACCTCACGCCGGTGCACGGCGCGGTATTGGGCCGTCGGTCTACTCTTGAATCAATGTTCGGCACCACCGAGCCACGACGATGAATCTGGGAGTTGACACGATGGCAGACATCACCGCTACCGACGCTTGGTCCGCACTGGGAGATAGGTACGGCGCACTAGCGGATACCAATCTTCGGAAGTTGTTCATGGATGCTCCCGATCGCGTCAAGGATCTGACCTTTGACGCGGCGGGTCTGCATGTGGACCTGTCGAAGAACATCGTCGACGCTGACACCCTTTCTGCCCTGGTGGAACTGGCGAAGGCCGCTGATGTGGAGGGCGCTCGGGAGAAGATGTTCTCCGGGGCACACCTGAACAACACTGAGGACCGCGCTGTGCTGCACACGGCGCTTCGCCTGCCCCCGGAGGAAGACCTCACGGTTGACGGTCAGGACGCCGCTGCTGATATCCACGAGGTTCTCGGCCGGATGCGGGACTTCAGCCGGGCATTGCGCTCTGGCGACTGGCTCGGCGCTACCGGCCGCACGATCAAGACCGTGGTCAACATCGGCATCGGCGGCTCGGACCTCGGCCCGGCAATGGTGACCAAGGCCCTGCGCACCTATGCCACCGCTGGCATCACTGCGCGTTTTGTCTCTAACGTCGATCCGGCTGACCTCATGGCGACTCTCGACAAGCTCGACCCGGAGTCGACTCTTTTCGTCGTCGCGTCCAAGACCTTCACCACGCAAGAAACCCTCGCCAATGCCCAGGCTGCGCGCCGGTGGTTGGTGGGGCATTTGGGGGAAGAGGCCGTCGAGAAGCATTTTGTGGCGGTCTCCACCAACGCCGAAGAAGTGGCGAAGTTCGGTATCGACACCGACAACATGTTTGGTTTCTGGGACTGGGTGGGCGGCCGCTATTCGGTGCCGTCGGCCATCGGTCTGTCCATCATGTGCGTGATTGGCGCTCAGGACTTCACTCGATTCCTCCAGGGCATGCGGGAAATGGACGAGCACTTCCTGTCTGCTCCGCTGGCAGAGAACGTTCCGGTTCTCATGGCGCTGCTGGGCATTTGGTACACTGACTTCTTCGGCGCCGAAACCCAGGCAGTGCTCCCCTACTCCGAGGATATGTCCCGCTTCCCTGCGTATCTGCAGCAGTTGCTGATGGAATCCAACGGCAAGTCTGTGCGCACGGACGGCACCCGTGTCGATTACCAAACCGGACAGATCTACTGGGGTGAGCCAGGCACCAATGGACAGCACGCGTTTTATCAGATGATTCACCAGGGAACCCGGCTGATTCCGGCTGACTTCATCGGCTTCGCCCGTCCGCGCCAAGACCTGCCGACTGCCGATGGCACCGGTTCGATGCATGACCTGCTGATGTCGAACTTCTTCGCGCAGACCAAGGTTCTCGCCTTCGGCAAGGACGCGGACGAGTTGCGCGCTGAGGGCACTGATGAGGACCTCATCCCGCACAAGATCATGCCGGGCAATCGCCCCTCGACCACGATCCTGGCCGAGGAACTGACTCCCCAAGCGATCGGTTCGCTGATCGCACTGTACGAGCACATCACGTTCGTGCAGGGCATCATCTGGGGCCTGAACTCGTTTGACCAGTGGGGTGTCCAGCTCGGCAAGACCCAGGCGAACGAACTGCTGCCGGCAGTCTCCGGTGAGGAGACCCCAGACTCAGGCGACCCGTCGACCGATGCGCTGCTGAACTGGTTCCGTACGAACCGTTAGCGGGTCCCAGGATGCAGGAAACCTAGTGGAAACACTAGGTTGTTCCTGGTGACAAATTCATATTCCCCGGACCCGGCCAGCGCGACCACCCTCAGCGCCCGCCAGGTCCGTCTCATTGCCTTCGTGGGCATCGCCCTCACGGCCCTCAATATGCGCGCGGCAGTCACCGCGCTTCCGCCACTGATCGGCCGTATCACCCCTGACCTGGGGCTTGACTCTGGCGCTGTGGGTGTTCTGGTGATGCTTCCCACCGCAATGTTCGCGGTGTCGGCCTTCGCCGCCCCGCAGCTGTTGCGCAGGCTGGGGCTGCCCGGTCTGCTGATCGCAGCGATGGTGCTCACTGCCTTGGGGCAGATCTCTCGTGTCCTGGGCCCGTCCACCGCCACATTGTTCGGCGGTTCCCTGCTGGCGCTGTTCGCCATTGGTGTGACCAACGCGGTGGCGCCGCTGGCGGTCCGTGAGTATTTCCCGGACAAGATCCGCAGTATGTCGATGACTTACATGCTGTTCATGCAGGCCGGTATGATGCTTCCGCCATTGCTCGTTGAGCCGGTCGCCACTGCGGCTGGTTCGTGGCAGCTTTCGCTGGCGTCGTGGTCGCTGTTCGCCGTGGCAGCAACGCTGCCATGGATTCCGTTGGCCCTGGCAGCCCGTAAAAACCCGCTTCCCAACGCCTCCGCCTCCCCCAATCCCGACACCACACCCACCCCGACATTGATCCCGATGTGGCGCTCGCCCATCGGACTGGGCCTGTTCGCGATGTTCGGATTCACATCATTTAGTACCTACTGCCTGATCGGGTTCATCCCGCAGATCTTCACCGATGCCGGGGCGAGCCCTGAGTTCGGT
This sequence comes from Corynebacterium sputi DSM 45148, assembly GCF_000427865.1. Lineage (GTDB taxonomy): Bacteria > Actinomycetota > Actinomycetes > Mycobacteriales > Mycobacteriaceae > Corynebacterium > Corynebacterium sputi. The sequence continues at coordinate 142,216 of NZ_ATYV01000004.1, forward strand.
GGAATGATGCTGTCCTACTGGGCGATGCTCGGTGGAATCATTGCGGTCTTGGGGCCGTGGCTGGTTGACCGGTTCCGGGATCCGTTCGGAGTCCTCGCGATCTTCCTGTTCCTATATTGCGCCGGAACCGCGGGAATGCTCCTGTCTCCGATGTCACTGCCGTGGCTATGGGTGACGATGTCTGGCCTAGGACCGATTGCCTTCCCGATGGCCTTGACGCTGGTGAACTACCGTGCGCGTACCGCGGTGGGAGCCAGGTCGTTGTCAGCGTTGTGCCAGGGCGCGGGATACACCGTCGCCTGCGCCGGCCCTGTGGCTTTCGGCGCCCTGTACGGCGCCACCGGTAACTGGGTGGCACCGCTAGGTATTTTCATCGCAGCGACGGCTGTGGTCGCGGTGGGCGGCTTCTTCGCGACCCGCCCAGCGATGGTGGAGGACACCATCGCCGAGTGGGGTCTGCGCGGCATCTACCGGCGCCGTCGTGCAGCGCGAGCAGGTCGCGTCGAGCAGCTCGACGACGCCCCCGACTCCAACTAGCGGGCAGGCGCCGGAGTGATGCTCCGGGAGTCGTCCACGATCTCCTTGCCGAAGGGGAAGCAGGTCACCGGGATCATCTTGAGGTTCGCCCATGCCAGCGGCAGGCCGATGATGGTGATCGCCTGCGCGAGGGCGGTGGTGATGTGGGCGATGGACAGCCACAGGCCAGCGACCAGGAACCAGACCACGTTCATCAAGCCGGTACCGACGCCGGCACCTGGCTTCTCCACAACGTTGCGGCCAAAGGGCCACAGCGCGTAGCTCGCCATTCGAAATGAGGCGATACCCGCGGGAATCGTGACGATAAAAATACAGGCGATGATTCCGAAGAAGATGTATCCGATGAAGAGCCAGATACCTCCGGTGATCAGCCAAAGAATGTTGAGGATCAGACGTAGGAGCTTCATGCCTCAATGGTAAACGCCCACCCGAGACGACGGGTGGGCGCTGACACGCGCGGTTAGCCAGGGGCTATTTCTTCTTGCCACCCTTGCGGACGCGGCGGATGATCTCGATCACGATGGCGCCAACGATAGCGACGACCGGCAAGAGGCTCTTCTTGTTGTTATTTCTGCTCATGACAGAAACAGTAGCCAGCCACAGGTGGCCTTCGCCACGGTTTCGCAGCCAACGCGAGCGGGGCACTGCCCCTATGCTGAGGGGCATGACGGTACACGTGGATGACGCAACCCTGGCCCGCCGATTGGCCCTTGGCACCGGGGATATCCTCAAAGGGGTCAGGAACGTTGGGCTGCTGCGCAATTCCGTCCTGGGCAAGAAGGGGGACTCACTGTCCCAGCAGTGGATCGCAGCTGTCCTCCAGGAGCATCGACCGGACGACGGAGTGTTGTCGGAGGAAGCATTCGACGACCGTGAGCGCCTGAATCACAACCGAGTGTGGATCATCGATCCCCTCGACGGCACCAAAGAATTCGCTAACGGCCGCCAGGACTGGGCAGTGCACATCGCGTTGATCGAAGACGGCCAGCCGGTCGTTGCGGCCGTGGGGCTGCCCGACTTGGGGCAGGTTTTCGTCTCTACGGATGTGAAGGCTGTCGGAGGTCCGCTGACGAACAAGATTGTGGTCTCTCGGACCCGGGCTCCGGAGGTGGCTGACTACGTCGCCGAAAGGACCGGCATGGCACTGGAGAAGATGGGATCAGCCGGCGCTAAGGCGATGCATGTCCTCCTCGGTGACATGGATGCCTACATCCACGACGGCGGGCAGTACGAGTGGGACTCCGCGGCCCCGGTTGGCGTGTGTAAGGCCGCCGGACTGCATGTGTCCCGGCTGGATGGTTCAGCGCACACGTTCAATAACGAAGACACGTACATGCCAGATCTCCTGGTCGCTCGACCGGAAGTTGCCGACGAGATCCTGCAACTCTGCAAGGAGTTCAAGGCCAACCAGTAGTCACATTTTTGGGGGCCGGTAACCTATGCAGTATGACCATCGAGACCCCGTATGAGGACCTGCTCCAGGACATTCTGCACAACGGAAGCCTGAAGTCTGACCGCACCGGCACCGGCACCCGTAGCGTGTTCGGGCGCCAGCTCCGATACGACTTGTCGAAGGGTTTTCCCCTTCTGACCACCAAAAAGGTGCACTTGAAGTCGATCGTGTGGGAACTTCTATGGTTCATGCGCGGCAGCTCCGATAACAACTGGCTGCGTGAGCGTGGAGTCACCATCTGGGACGAGTGGGCCGGCGAAGACGGCGACCTCGGCCCCATCTACGGGGTTCAGTGGCGTTCGTGGCCAACGCCGGATGGCCGCCACATCGATCAACTTGCGGACGCACTGCAGTTACTCAAGGATGACCCTGCCTCGCGCCGCAACATCGTCTCCGCATGGAACGTCAGCGAACTGGAGAACATGGCGCTGCCGCCGTGCCACCTGCTGTTCCAGTTCTATGTCGCCGACGGGAAATTGAGCTGCCAGCTCTACCAGCGCAGCGCGGACATGTTCCTCGGTGTGCCGTTCAACATCGCTTCCTACGCTTTGCTGACCCACATGATGGCTCAGCAGGCGGGACTGGAGGTCGGCGACTTCATTTGGACCGGCGGCGACTGCCACATCTATGACAACCATCTCGAGCAGGTTGAGCTGCAGCTTTCCCGCGAGGCCCGCCCCTATCCGGTGCTGGAGCTGGCCAAGGCCGATTCCCTTTTCGAGTACGATTACGAAGACATCCAGGTCGTCGGATACGACCCCCACCCAGCAATCAGAGGGGCGGTAGCAGTGTGATGTCCTCACCGGAAGCTGGCGCAACGCGCCCGGGCCGGATCGGAATGATCTGGGCGCAGACCATCGATGGGGTGATCGGTGACGGTTCAGCCATGCCGTGGCACCTGCCGGAGGACCTCGCTCATTTCCGCAGGACCACCACTGGGGCACCGGTCATCATGGGCCGACGCACGTGGGACTCGCTCAACCCGCGTTTTCGTCCGCTGCCGAAACGTCGCAATATCGTCCTTAGCAGGAACTACTCCGATTTCGAGGGGGCCGAGCACGCCCCGGATTTCCGCCGGGCAATAGCATTGGTCGCGGACGAGCCGATCGCGTGGATCATCGGCGGAGGTCGTGTCTACCGCGAGGGTCTGGACATCGCCACCGAATGTGTCGTCACCGAGATCGATATGGATCCTGACATTGAGATTCCCGTCACTGCACCGGAATTGATCGACTGGGAGGTTGAATCCCGCTCGGACTGGCTGACCGCGGAGAACGGTCTGCGGTACCGCTTCACCCGCTGGTATCCGCTGTAGACACCCGAAACCACATCTAGCATGACCGTGGTTGAATGTCCCGCATGAGCGAAATCACGACTCCCGAGACCAACCAGCACGTCACCATCTTCGCCACCACGTGGTGCCCCTTCTGCCAGAACCTGCTGTCCTCCCTGAGCAAGGCCGAGGTTCCCTTTGAGGGATGGGACGTGGAAAAGCACGACGACTTGGCTGAATGGGTCAAGTCGGTCAACGGCGGCAACCGAGTCGTGCCGACCGTCCTCTACTCCGACGGCACGTACGAGACGAACCCGCCGGCTGCTGTGGTTGAGGAGAAGTACTTGGAACTAGCAGGAAAATAATTGCTTCCCGACGCCCTTCTCCCCGCCGGCGCGATTGCCTGGCGGGGAGAAGGGGACGTCGTTAAGCGGGGTTTTAATCCAGATCATCGTGCGCCATGAGCTGGCGCGCGGCTTCAGTGATGGAACCGGACATCGACGGGTACACCGAGAAGGTGTTCGCCAGATCACGGACTGTGAGGTTGTTCGTCACGCACACCGCCAGCGGCAAGATCAGCTCCGAGGCAGTCGGAGCAACGATGACGCCGCCGACGATGATGCCGGAGTTCTTACGGCAGAACAGCTTCACGAAACCGTGGCGGATCGAGCGCATCTTCGCACGCGGGTTGCCGCGCAGGGGGAAGACCTCAATGCGAGCAGAAACCTCTCCGGACTCGATCTGTGCCTGAGAGACACCGACGGTGGCAATCTCCGGGCGGGTGAAGACGGCCGAAGAAACGGTGCGCAGGCGAATCGGGGTAACGCCCTCACCGAGTGAGTGGTACATCGCGATACGGCCCTGCATTGCCGCGACAGAGGCCAGGGGGAACAGGTCGGTGCAGTCACCGGCGGCGTAGATACCCGGCACCGAAGTGCGCGAGACGCGGTCCACCTGAATGTGTCCGGAACGAGTCAGTGCGACGCCGACTGCGTCCAAGCCAAGTCCACGGGTATTCGGAACAGAACCGACAGTCATCAGGGCGTGGGATCCGCGGATCTCTCGGCCATCGGAGGTGACAACGCGAACGCCGCCGTCTTCGGTGCGCTCGACAAGGTCACAACGGGCATTCTTCACCACGTCGACACCACGCTCGAAGAGGACGGCCTCGAGGGAATCTGCGGCGTCAGCGTCCTCGTGCGGCAGGATGCGGTCACGAGAAGCGACCATCGTGACCTTCGCGCCCAGCTCAGCGAAGGAGGAGACGAACTCAGCACCGGTGACACCGGAACCGACCACGACGAGGTGCTCGGGGACCTCTTCCAGGTTGTAGACCTGGCGCCAGGTGAGGATGCGCTCGCCGTCCGGGATGGCGCCCGGCAGCACGCGCGGGGAGGAGCCGGTGGCCAGCAGCACCAAGTCGCACTCGATGGTCTCCTCGCCGCCTTCGAACAGCTCCACGGTGACGTAGTGGGTGATGCGGCCGGACTCGTAATCGTCCAGGCGACCGCGGCCCTGCAGCACCGTGATGCCTTCGCGTTCCATCTGCGCGCTCAGGTCGCCGGACTGGTTCGCAGCCAGCGCCTGCACACGGTCGTTCACCGCGGTGAAGTCGATGGAGCGGTTAGAGAAGTCCGGGCGCAGGCCCATGTCGTCTGCACGACGCATGTCGGTACGGACGCCGGTCGCGGCGATGAACGCCTTCGACGGCACGCAGTCCCACAGGACCGACGAGCCGCCCATCCCTGCGTCCTCGACGATGGTCACCTCTGCGCCGTACTTCGCCCCGACCAGTGCGGCCTCGTAGCCAGCGGGGCCTCCACCGATGATCACGATCTTCTTCGCCACAGGGTTCCTCTCAAACGTCGAACGTCGCCCATTCCCGGGTCTCGGGGGCAGGGCAACTGGGTAATAGCGTTATCAAGTCTAGTGGAGTATGTGTCGGCCACGCTCAGCGCGGGGATCATCAGGCACAGAGTCAGCCTCAGCACGGCCATACCGTGCGACGATGCCGGCGAACAGCTTCACGCCGACGCTGAGGCACCGCTCATCCACGACCAAATCATCCCGGTGCAGATCGTGCTTCTCCCCATGACCGGACCAGCATCCCAAGCGAGCCATCGACCCGGGAACGTGCTCCAGGTACCAGCCGAAGTCCTCTCCCCCGCTGGACTGAGGAGCCTCAATCAGAGCCGACGGGTCGACCGCGCGGACGGTCTCTGCGACCAGTGCCGTGCAGTAGTCATCGTTGATCACTGGCGGCACGCCCTTGACGTATTTCAGTGCGTGATCGACCCCAGTCGGTGCCAGTACCTGCTCGATCAGGTCTCTCATGAGCGGTTCAATGCCGCGCCAGGTGGCCACATCGGCGCTGCGGATCGTGCCGAGCATCGTGCCGTGGGAGGGAATTGCGTTGGCTGCGTAACCAGCATTGGCAGCGCCGAAAGTCAGCACGGTGCCAGTACGCGGGTCGACCCGACGGGACAGCAGACCCGGAAGCTCGGTCAGAAGTTTGCCCATGGCGAAAGTAAGGTCGGCGGTGATGTGCGGGCGCGCCGAGTGCCCGCCGGGGCCGTCAAGACGAATTTCCATGGTGTCTCCGGCGGAGGTGATCGCACCGACCCGGACACCAATCTGTCCGACGCGAAGCTTCGGCTCGCAGTGCACTGCAAAAATCCTGGCAACGCCGTCGAGTCCACCGAATTCGATGACATCTGGAGCACCTCCCTCCATGACCTCTTCGGCCGGTTGGAAGATGAAGCGCAGCGGAACGGGTACGCCGCCGTGCTCACGGTCGTACTCGGCCATCGCCAGGGCGGTACCGAGAGTGATCGCCGTGTGGAAGTCATGCCCGCAGGCGTGCATGACGCCCGGGCTCTGGCTGCTGAACGGCAGGTCGGTGTTTTCGGTCAGTGGAAGGGCGTCCATGTCACCGCGGAAGGCGAGCCGACCGACCGGCTCCCCCACCTCATCGAGCCGGTCGTCCCCGATATCGACCATCAGTCCGGTGTTCGGGAATCGCACTGGCTGCAAACCTGCGTCGCTCAGCAACGCTGCCACCAGGTCGGTGGTCCCGAATTCCATGTGAGACAGCTCAGGGTTTTCGTGCACACGCCTGCGGAATCGCTCGATCTCGTCGCCGTTGCGCTGCCACCAGTCCCCGATAAAGTCTTCAATCACGACTACCACTGTAGGACCATGTCCTGTGAGAACCAGTTCGTGGCCCCTCGGACCGGTGCTACAGGTCGATGTTGCGGGGTCCGTAGAGGCGGTCGCCAGCGTCGCCGAGTCCCGGGACGATGTAGGCATCATCGTTCAGTTCCGGGTCGATGACTCCGGTAACCAGTCGAATCTCAATGTCGGAACCCTCCAACGCGTCGACCCCCGGCTGTCCGGAAACGACACAGATTGCAGTGATGCTCTTCGGATTGCGGTCCGCCAAGAGCCGGGCTGCATGGAGCAGCGATCCGCCGGTGGCCAGCATCGGGTCCAGGAGGAACACATCGCGGCCACTCAGGTCCGCGGGCAGAGCTTCTAGGTAGGCCACGGGCACGTGGGTCTCCTCATTACGCGCGAGTCCGACGAAGCCGACCTGCGCGTCCGGGATCATCGACAGAGCTGGGTCAACCATCCCCAAGCCAGCACGAATGATCGGAACGAGAATCGGCGGGTCTTCGAGCCTGCGTCCGGTCGTTGTCGCGACCGGGGTGGTCACCTCAAATTCTTCGATGTTCAGGTCTCGGGCTGCCTCGTACACCAGCATCGAGCTGAGGTCGGTGAGAGCAGCGCGGAAGCCGGCATTGTCCGTCGCTTCATCGCGAAGCACGGTCAACCGGGTGGCGGCGAGTGGGTGGTCGACAACCTTGATCTCCATGCCCCACAAGCTACTCGCGCTACGCCCAGGGGATGCAGCCGGCGACATTTCTGGGAACCAGTGTGGGGTTCGTTGCGTCTAACTAGGTGAAGGACTTGTTTGTTCCACCATTGATTCTCTGGGGAAGGATCTCCGATGCCCGTCTCGTCAGCACTGTCCAGTTCATCTATTTCACTTGATCCGTCGTTGGTCTCGACTGCGTCTTCGGCCATGCGGGGCCTCTCCGCAGCGTCCTCAGTGGTGCCCGCAGTGCCTGGTGCGCTGTCTGCATTAGCGGCCGGTGGAACCGGTGTCGTTCAGGCCGGAGCCACCGCGATGCCGGGTATCTCCGGGGTTGTGAAGTTTTGCACTGCCGCGGCCACGGCAGCGACCGTCCAAGCCGACCGGATCATGCAACTCGGCGGGTTCGCCGGCGCCGCGGCCAATTCATTGGATTCTGTGGTGGGGGCTGTCTCCGATCATGAGCTAAACACCAGCTCCGCGATGGACAACCTTTCCGGACAGGTGATCGTATGATCCCCGCAGGCCTCGCCCAGATCCCAGTCCAGATCATCAGTGCTGCTGGTGAAGCCGCATTGTCGGCCGCTCCGGCCCTCCAGTCGACGGTGTTCCCGTCTCCGCCGGACGGCCCGATGTGGTCCAGTGTCAGCAACTCACTTGCCGACGGCTTCAGCGGCGACGCCGGCACCGCCGTTCAGAGCGCAGTAAGCCTCGCCGGAGCCGCTTCGGCAATCATGGATGGTGATGCCATCACTGGCGCCGCCGCAATCGTCGAAGGCTCAATATCCATCGCGACGGCCGTGGCCGAATTGGCGCAGATAGCAACCGAGTTCATCGCCGCCGCCATCAGCACAATCACGGCAGCAGCAGCTTCGGGACCGGCCGCACCGATGATGGCCCTTCCCGCCCTCATTCAGCAGGCCACGAAATCACTCGGTCAAGCAGCCTCGGTCGTCGCACGTCTTGAATCGCAGCTAGCCGGACCGACTGCGCAACTCGAACAAATCGCTTCGAAAACAGTGCCGATGCCAGACGAACCCCGAGCCCTTGGCACAGGTTTTAATAATGCCAACACTTCCGCACAATCCACCGGGTCCGGACTATCCCCGGCTCAAGGGGCCTTCACCCAAGCGAGCAATTCCAGCGAGGGTGCGAGCGATATCGGAGGCGACTCAGTGCTCTCCGATGGCGAGGGAGCTCCCACTCCAGAGGCTCAGGCCGCCGTCCAGAATGCATTGTCTGCAGTGGGAACTCCCTACGTCTGGGGAGGAACTACGCCAGGCTCGGGCCTTGATTGCAGCGGCTTAACGCAGTGGGCCTATGGGCAGGCCGGAGTCGATATTCCCCGTACTGCGGCCGAGCAGACGGTAGGTCGATCAGTCTCTGCAGATGAGCTGCTACCCGGAGATCTTGTTATCTGGTCAGGCCACGTCGCGATGGTCACCGGTGACGGGATGATGGTCGAGGCCGGCGATCCGGTGCAGGTTAATCCGATCCGTACCTCGAACATCGGGATGGAGTTCCATGGGTACTGGAGGCCGACGGGCTAGACAATAGTTTTCAGCGCATTTCCGGCACCTAGTGCTCCATCGGAAAGCAGCCATAGTCTCGAGCGGCAGGTCACTAAGGGATGCCTTCTACCACCTTAAAAACATCCGTGTTTAGCTTCTCATTCTCAATTCGATTTCATGCCCATCCAACGACTCTTTTAATTTCATGGCAATCGCAGTAACCATTTCGAGTGCCGACAGCTGCGCGAATGCAAAGACAACCATGCACCCTCGACTACCAGGCTTGTATTCCAAAATACCGTTGGTCACGATTTCTAGTTTCGCACCCTTTACCTTATCGAAGACATCAATGTGATCTATTTCGTAATACTTAGTCGATCCAATTCCATTATCATTCCTCGATACCCCCCAAGGCTTAGGACGAAGACCGTTGGCCCAAAATTCATCTGATTCAACTTCCACAAGAACCAACACGCTGGCACCAATGCCAATGCCAAAAAGAATAAAGGAGAAATAATCGAACTCCCCGCCCGCGCCGGGAGCATCGCCGGATTAATTACCCCAGAACCAAAATAAACTGGCAACATGAACATGGTGGCAGCGAACACATAAATCAGATAGGAACGATATATTACGTTCCCTGAACTCAAAACCTTCACAAAGTTCCATCTAACCAAGGCATACACACGCGAAAATGACGTACCGCGCGCACCAATCGCAAGAAAAAGTAGAAGGAAATCGATTGACATCATTCCGACAGTGCGAAAGAACTCGCCATGAGCGATAGAATACGCAAGAAGAATAGCTCCGGGACTTAAGGCAATAACACCAAATAATACTGCTCCAATTAGCTTATCCACAAGACCCTCCCGCTTTGGATAATTCTAAAGCCTTCCTTCCATAGTAGATAAAACCTCTTCAATTTCCCAACCCGAAACATAGTAAGGATACCCAGCTCCATCAATGCACCATCCTCAAAATGAGATAACATACACCGATTCAACGCAGATAGTTCCAGAAACTCAGATCTAAAGCGACTCTTTCAATTTGCCCCATCGCTCGGACTCCCAACTTATCGCCCTTACAACCCACCCCGTTTCCGCATTCAACTCCTGTCGACTTGGAGATACACTTCGCTGACCATCAGCTAAGACTGCTGACACACAGCCCATCCGATAGAACCCCAAAGTCGATTCCATATCACCTTCTCTCCGAGACGACCCCCAAAGAAATATGCGCTTATCTTGGAAGAGCAAACCAGCCAGAGCACACTAAACCAGAAGCGTGACTGCAAAATGCGCCGTCAATTACCTCAATGCACCCGCTTAACATAATTTCGATACTCCCGTCCAAACTTGGGAGTCTTCACCGAGACCGGAACATCAGAGAAAACTTGATTCCATTCGCAGGGGAATAAATGCGGGAATACAAACTGAGGCACCCAGATCAGGCGCTTCAAAGAAAGCCCTCCTTGCCGGATAAACCTAACTTCCAAATAGGTTCGACGGGACCCCACAACCGCGATCTCCTCAACTTCCGCCCAATTGCATTTCCGTTCCCGCATACCAGCCTGCCGAAAACGAAACTCTTCATGCCCTACCTCAATTACGGATTCATGTTTTCCCAAAATTTACACAAACTTAAACAAGGCGATTCCAATCAGAGCAAATCCCATGATTTGCTGCCCAGCAGTTGTTTCTGCGGGATCAATCATTCGCCGAGGCAGAACCAGTTCAGGAGCCATAATAATTGTCACGCCCGCCACGAAAAGAAACGCAAAGTGACCGAACAACAGAATATAAGCCGGCGAGTTCGACTTCATATTTACCGAATCTGTCAGATTAGATACTTTTGCCCGAATGAAAGGTAGTGGTGCCCACCTAGGAGCTAGAATTGCAAGAAACGCAACAGCCATCGCAATCCCCATCATCGACCACGTTAAACCCCTCAGGAGGCGCAAATCCCTCCCAACCCCTCCACTTAGGCTTATATAGAATCCAGCACCTCAGAACTGAAAATCCGGCTGCGAATACACTCTGCCTTGTACATTCCATTAAACGTCTCCACCAACGCGTTGTCGTAGGCATCACCGACCGTGCCTACCGACGGGCTGATACCCTCATCAGCCAACGCACCTGGAACTTCACTGCCGTGTACTGGCTCCCAGCATCTGAATTATGAATCAGGCGGCCACGATTAACTAGATGATCAGCCCGGCTACGCTCCCACAACGCCAGACGCCACGGAATTCGCACAAGTTCCACACCCCTGAATGCGTGCGCGCGATGGGCAATCATCCCTGGCCATAGTTACACATAAAGATTCAGTAACGATTTTCTCACGCTTCTCGATTCGATCGAGATCCGTTTACTCGTTCCGCGCTTCCACAACCTCGGGTTCCGTCCGTGTCCGTCCAACTCACCGGGTATCCTTTCGGTGACGTTTGCGGACTACACCAGGAACGGGGTTATTCATGCCCAGGCACAGCATTGCCGCCATCAAGCTCGAGCTGACCGCAGGATCGGCCTACACCCTCTTCGCGCCGGAATGGCGTGAGGGAAACGCGGAATGGCAGGCGGTTCTCGGCCGCGGTGACGAGGTCTACCTCTTCCCCACCGCCGAGGAGATGCTGGCTTTCCTGGAGTCCGGCGCTGAGCATGACTTCACTGCTCACCCCGATTGGAAGTCATTCTCTACGCACCTGGCCGACAGCTGCGCCATTGCTCCGCGCAACTCCTTCGATGTCGTTGGACTGCCAGATGCCCTGGCAGGTGAGCCGAACTTCGACAATGTCGACAAGGTCCAGCGCACCTTCGACATGACCCGTTCCCTGGCGGAGATCTGCGACCTCTCGAAGACTCGCCGCATGTTCACGGTGAACTCCACTCTGAACACCGCGCAGGAAGGTGTTGAGGCATTCCAGGGCGCAGGCGCCGGCCAGTGGTCCGCCATCGGCCGCATCGTGCTGGCCAACTGGAATGACGTCGTCGACGAACTCGACACCTTGAATGGTCATGCCCCTGCTGTCGACGCCACCGCAGTTGCCGCTGCCGCGACTGCGATCACCACCGCGCAAGAGCGCCAGGAAAAGCTTCGCGAAGAGGCTGCCAAGAAGCGCGAGGAAGAGGCCAAGAAGGCCGAAGAGAAGAAGGCTGCGGGCGATCCGTACGACGCAACCGTGTGGGCTCGTGCCGGTATCGACCCGATCAAGATTTCTATCTCCGGCCGTACTCTCTACACGCTGCGGTGCTACCTCGGTGACCGCGCCGTGTTCCTGGGCAAGAACGGCGAGATCAACACCTTCTCCCAGCCGCGTCAGCTGACCCGCTGGGTCCTGGAGCACGATGATCACGACCTGGCTCACCTGACGACGTGGAACGAGATCATTGTTGCCGCTAACGCCGGCGAGCTTGAGGTCACCGTTCACCCAGACAACGTGTACACCTTCACTGGTCTCGCGAATGACATCGCAGAAGGCCCCGGCTCCGTTGACCGCGCGCAGTTGGCCCGTGCCTACGAACTCATTGCCGACGCTGCTGACTGGGCTGACGACGATGCAGTGAACTCGACGCTCGCCGCCAACCAGCAGCTCCAGTGGCTGCTGAACTACCTGTTGGACAAGAGCTCCCCGGATGAGCCGGTACCGCCCTTCGACGAAGAGGCCTCCGGCTGGAGGAACCTGGAGTCGGGCCTGACGGACCGCTTCACTACCAGCATCTGACAGAAACTCCCCGTACCGAATCTTCGGTGCGGGGAGTCTTCTATCAAGGGCGTGAGATCACCAGGCGTGGTGGACCTCTGCCTGGTTGTACACCGGGGTGTCGATGCCCTCATGGCGAGCCTTCAGCTGCAGCGCGAGGTACCGCGAGTAGTGGCGGGACTGGTGCAGATTGCCGCCATGGAACCAGAGGTTCTCCACTTGGGTGGGCTTCCACATGTTGCGGAGTTCGCCTTCCCACGGTCCTGGGTCCTTGGTTGTGTCCGAGCCGAGTCCCCAGCAGCGTCCAACCTTCTCTGCGGTCGGTTCATCGATCAGCTGGGCAACCCATCCGTTCATGGATCCGTATCCGGTGGCAAGCACGACTACGTCGGCGGGAAGCTCGGTGCCGTCGGTAAGCACAGCAGTGTCCTCGGTGAGGTGGTCGATGCTAACGCCCGACTGCACCGGGATGTCGCCATTGGCAACAAGTTCGCAGGCACCCACATCGATGTAATAGCCGGAGCCGCGACGCAGGTACTTAAGGAAGAGGCCGGAGTCGTCGTCGCCAAAGTCGTTCATGAAGCCGACTGCCTCGAGGCTGTCATAGAAGTCTTTGTCGTCCTCGCGGATCTTGTCGAACGCAACCTTCTGGACGCCCGGAAGAACCTTGTACGGCCATGAAGCAAAGAGCAGGTCGGCGGAGTCAGTGTCGATGCCAGCGTCAAGGGCATCCTCGGAGTACAGAGGACCGAAGATCTCCCGCATCAGCGAATCAGACTTCACGATGTGTGTTGAGGAGCGCTGAACCATCACGGGCTTTGCGCCATTCTCTACGAGATCCGCACAAATGTCGTGGGCAGAGTTGTTCGCTCCGAGCACTACGACGTTCTTGCCCTCATCAGCAGCACCGCCTGGGTGCTCAGAGGAGTGCCGGATATCGCCGCGGAAAACGTCCGCGCCCGGAAGTTCCGGCTTGTTCGGCACACCAGACATGCCCGTGGCGAAGATCAACTGGGTCGGACGCAGCTCCACCGGCTCGCCCTCACGGACGACGGTGACGGTCCAGGTACCGCTCGACTCATCCCACACTGCATTGCGGCACTCAGTCGAAGACCAATAGTCCAGGTCCATGATCCCCACGTAATGCTCCAGCCAGTCCCCCATCTTGTCCTTCGGGGTGAATACCGGCCAGGAGTCCGGGAACGGGAGGTACGGGAGGTGGTCGTACCAAACCGGGTCGTGGAGGCAGAGCGAGTGGTAGCGACCGCGCCACTGATCACCCGGGCGCGGATGCTTGTCGATGACCAGGGTGGGAACTCCCTGATGCTTCAACCGCGCTGCCAACGCGATGCCACCTTGACCGCCGCCAATGACGAGGGCGTAGGGCTGTTCGCTGTAGCCCAACGACGCCTTGCGCTCCTCCCGGTGGTCCAACCAGTTGCGCTTGTCATTGCCACTGCCGTGGATGACGCCGTTCTCGCGGCGACGTCCCTTCGGCTCAGGGTGTTCGAGCAGCTCTCGGGCGGAGGTCATCATGGTCCAGACCTTGCCGCCACGCACTCGGGCAATGCCGCGGCACGCAAACTCTGCGGTATCCACGGAGAAGTGGATGCGAGTGACGCCGTCGCCCTCGTCCGCTGCGTCGCCGTCCAGTGCGATGTTCGACAGGCGGCACCTGGGCCATGTGGAAGCGACCATTTCGGCGATGGCTGATGCGCCCTCAACCGTTGTCAGGTTCCACGTGAAGCCCAGCAAGTCCCGCCAGAAGCCATCTTCTTCAAACAGGTCAGCCACCGCTGAAGCGGCGCTGTCTGCTGAGTCTGCATTCGTCGCGGCTTGGAAGCCGTCCAACCACTGCGTCGCGCTCTCATTGAGCGATTCCCTGGTGACAGTCTGCGTCATTTCCCACTCCTTCTTACGTCATGGAGTTGTGTCATGGATCACAACGAGAACAAACGTAACGGGACACCAAGTTACTTGTCACTAACTATTTTTCGGCAGATACGACGAATAGCCCGCTACCAGCGAACACTGGTAGTGGGCCATTCGTTAAGTACTTACGAATACAGTTCGAGATGAACTTCTTGTGGACGATTTACGCCCCACAGGAGGCATCTGGCAGGGCGGAAACTAGCCGCCGTCGAGCACCGACTCGACCTCTTCGTCGACGTCGACTTCACCGTCGTTGTCACGGTCGGTCAGACGCAGGAACTCCGGGTAGACCTGGGTATCCAGGATCTGCTCGCGGGTCGGCAGGTCCACAAAGGCGTTCTCCAGCGCGTTAGCCACGAGCTGGAACAGGTCGGTGAAGCCGTAACCGAAGTTGTCGACCAGCACCATCATCTCGTCCGTCATGGTCGTGCCGGTGAGCAGACGGTTGTCGGTGTTGACGGTGCAAGTGAAGCCCAGGTCGTCGAGAAGCGGGAACGGGTGGTCGGCGATGTCGTCGACTGCACCGGTCTGCACGTTCGAGGTCGGGCACAGCTCCAGCGGGATGCGCTGGTCGCGGACGTAACCGGACAGGAACTGGAGGTCGATGCCATCCAGGGTCGCGGTGAAGTCCTCGTAGATGCGGAAACCGTGGCCGATGCGGTTACAGCCGACGATGATGGCCTTGCGGATCGAATCCACGCCACCGGTCTGGCCAGCGTCCACAGTGGACGGGGCGAGCTTGCGGCGCAGGAGGTCAAATGCCTCCTTATGGTTCTCGATCGGGTTGCCCTGCTCCGGGCCTTCCAGGCCGAATGCCACCAGGTACGGGTGGTCAGAATTCTCCGGAACGTTGTCGACAACCAGTCGCGCGATTTCCTCGGAGCGGTTCTCGTCTCGGCGGGCGCAGATGATACCGCGGGCGGTGATCGTCTTACCCTCGTACTCGGCAGCATCCTCGCCGTCGCGGAGGCCCTCGGCGATTGCATCGGCGACGTCCTGGAGCGTCAGTCCCTTACGCAGGTGCCGCTCCGGAGAGATACGCAGCTCGGCGTAGACGACGTTGTCACGGGCCAGGTCCAGGACAGCTTCGCGGGTGATCCTGATGATCGCATCGGTGGTCTGGGTCAGTGCCAGGAGGTGCTTCTCCACCTCGGCACGGTTCTTGTCGCAATGGGAGTCACAGCGCTTGACGAACCATGCGGCAAGTTCGTCGGGGTTGGTGTACGGCAGGTCGTCGTAGTTCTGTGCTTCGGCCAACTCAATCAGAGTCTCCGGTCGAATACCTCCGACGATGTGATCGTGCAGAACTACCTTCGGCAGCCCCGCGACGACACGTGCCTCAACCTGCTGAGAGTTCGCGTCGGATACATCCATAGTGTGCATGTCGAAATACGCTAGCCGAGACTCTTCCTCAGGTCATATCAATCGCGGGCCGAGTTGGTCTGGCACACTGCCCCCGTGAGTATTTCCCATGCAGTTCCAGAGAATCGTACGGCGCGTGACATGCGTCGAATTGCCACAGTCGCAGTGGCTACGGCCCTCCCGCTGACCATCGCGGCGCCCGTATCGGCGCAAGAGGCTGAGCCTCTGACCTGGAATGATAATGAGAATCTGCAGGATCTGCGGTACGACGAGGAGGTCCTCGACTGGGCAGAACTCCGCGATCCTTCGGACTGCAGGTACCAGCAGAACCCCCCGGATCCGATCCCTGTGGGTGTGGGTGAAGATCCCGAAGAAATTGTAGACGAGACCACCATCTCGAACCCCCAAACGGCCATCCCCGATCCACTTCCGGCCCCCTCTGCGACACCTGGCGGACCACAGATGGAGGAATGCGGCATGGTTGCGGCACCTGGGTTCCAGGTTCCGGAGGAGATGTCCTCCACCGCTTGGATGGTCGCGGATCTCAATTCTGGAGAGGTTCTCGCCAGTCAGGACCCGCACGGGCGCTACCGACCTGCATCAATCATCAAAGTCTTGGTTGCTATCACTGCGATTAGGGAGCTGAACCTCGAAGACACCATCGAGGTGACCTACGAGGATGCCTCGGTCATCGGATCCCGAGCGGGGCTAGTCGACGGGGTCCAGTACTCCGTCGAAACGCTCCTGCAGGGACTGCTCCTGAACTCCGGCAATGACTGCGCCAGTGCGCTAGTCCGCGCACTGGGCGGGGAGCAGGAGACGGTTCGCAAGGTCAACGAACTGGCCAAGGAACTCGGCGCTACCGACACCCGTGTGTATGACGTCTCCGGGCTGGAAGCCCCCGGCCAGATGACTTCCGCTTTCGATCTCGCATTGTTCTACCGCGCTGCCTTCGAGAATGAGACCTACCGAAAGCTCTCCGCCACTACCCTCGCAACGATGCCAGGAGACGGCGAGCTTATCGAGGACTTTGAGATGTCCAATGACAACCAGCTCCTGCAGTCCGAGTACGAAGGTGCCCTCGGCGGAAAGACTGGCTTCACTGACGAAGCTCGGCACACCTTCGTCGGCGTCAGTGAACGCGGAGACCGACGGCTGGCTGCGATCGTCCTGGACAACCCCGCCACGGTCACTCGCCCGTGGGAAGAGGCGGTGAACCTCAGCGATGCCGGCTACATGACCCCCGCCGGGCAGTCGGTGGGAAGCCTCAACGAACTGCGCCACCTGAGCCCGGAAGCGGCTGAACGAGTCGGCGACGACCCCGCAGACCACCCAGCACTTGCCGACTCAGTCGAGGACAGCGGCAACGCACTGTGGATTGCCGGTGGCCTACTTGCCGCGGTGATCCTTCTCGCCGTGGGCACCTTCGCCCTTGGTTCGCGTAAACGCCGAGGTAATCGCTGATAGCCGGTACCGCCCAGAGGCTGAGGTGCCAGATTCGGCCTCTTGGTGATCTTCTGGAGCGGCCGGAGTAAATCCGGCTTCCGAGGCTGCCTCCGGTCGGATCATGACGACCGCCGGCGGCGGAGCATCCACCTCCACATTCGCCATGCCTTCCTTGGACGTGGCGGTCAACGCCGCAAGGTACATCGTCATCCGCCACAGCAGGTAGAGGATGACCATCAAACCGATGACCGGCCCGAACATCGCACCCGCGGGGTTACGCAAAGCAGAGGCGAAGAACAGCGAACCGAAGGACTTGATCAGTTCCAGCCCGATCGCACCAAGGATCGCGTACCCACATGCCGGGCGGGTCGGCACGAAACCGAACGGCAGTGCTTTGAGCATCCAGAAGAATAAGATCCAGTTCGCCAGCAGTCCAATTACGAGCGTCGCTGCCCGGATGAGGAAACGGTCTAGGTCGTTGTCCCCCCGGTCGATGTAGTCAAGGATCCGTTGCAAAACTCCGGAGGACCCGATGGCGGTGACGGTGAACGTCAGGATGATCATCAGGCCCATGCCCACTAGGACCAGCAGGTCGCGGAGTTTTCCCAGGAGCCAATGCTCAGGGACGATGTTGCGCTTCCAGATGGACGTCATGCCCCGGCGCAGGGTCGTCATCCAATACAGGCCCGTCCACATACCAACGAGGAACGCCACCGTGGCCACCGAGCCTGTCTGAGTGATGGCCGTCTGCATCACGTCGATGATGGTGTCTCCGAACTGGCCGCCAATGTTTTCCCGGACTACGTCTTCAACCCGTTCAGAGAGCTCAGGGCTGCCGCCAAGGATGTAACCGGCGACGGAGAACATCACCATCAACAGTGGGACCACCGCGAGCACCGAGAAATACGTGATGCCAGCGGCGTACTGGCTTCCGCCCTGCTGGGAGTACCGCTCCTGCATCTCAAACAGGCGGTTGTACACCTCGGACCGGGCGCGGATTTTGTCGTTCAGGGTCTCCTTTGGCGCGTCACCCCACCGCTCGACACCGTATTCGTCAATGTGAACGTTCGGCTTGCCGTCTGACGAGGCGGCCATACACGGACCTTTCTGACAGGTCGGACGACCTGCGCGGGTACGACTTAAATTCTCCAAGGAAACTTAAGAAGAAACTTAACTGTCGTGCCCGCCTCGGCGCCACCTGCTTCAGGCCAGCGATACCTCCGGTGTTACTTGGCGGGGAGGAATCCGACGCGGTCGTAGACGTCGGAAAGCGTCTTCGAGGCAACGCCTCGTGCCTTCTCCGCGCCACGGGCGAGGATGTTCTCGAGCTCGGCGCGGTCGCCCATCAGCTCGTCATAACGCTCGCGCAGCGGGGTGGTGAACGCCTCCAAGGCATCAGCGGTATCGCCCTTGAGCTGTCCGTAGCCGGAGCCGGAGGTCTGGTACTCCGCGACGATGTCGTCAATACTGCGATCGGTCAGCGAAGACTGCACGACCAGCAGGTTCGACACTCCCGGCTTGTTTTCCTTGTCGTAGCGGATCTCCCCGTCGTTGTCAGTGACGGCGGAGCGGATGCGCTTGGCGGAGGTCTTCGGGTTATCCAGAAGGTTGATGACGCCCTTCGGGTTGGACCCGGATTTGGACATTTTCGCGGTCGGCTCCTGCAGGTCGTAAATCTTCGCCGCGCCCTCCAGAATGTGTCCCTCCGGCACCACGAACGTCTTCTTGTACCGACCGTTGAACCGCTCAGCCAGGGTGCGAGTGAGCTCCAGATGCTGGCGCTGATCCTCACCGACCGGCACAAGCTGTGGTCGGTAGAGCAGGATGTCCGCGGCCATGAGGACCGGGTAGGAGAACAGTCCAACGGTGGTGCGGTCCGCGCCCTGTTTCTGCGACTTATCCTTGAACTGCGTCATGCGGGAGGCCTCACCGAACCCAGTAATGCAGTTGAGGACCCAGGCCAACTCGGCGTGCTCCGGCACGTGCGATTGCACGAACAAGGTGGAGCGCTCAGGATCGATGCCCAGGGCGATCAGCTGCGCGCAGCCGGCGATGGTGCGCTCGCGCAGTTCCTTCGGATCCTGATCGACAGTGATCGCGTGCATGTTGGGGATGAAGTAGAACGCGTCGAAATCATCCTGCAGACGAATCCACTGGCGCACCGCTCCGAGGTAGTTCCCCAGGTGGTAGGAATCCGCGGTCGGCTGGATTCCAGACAGCACGCGCTGGCGCTTCTCCGGCTTCCCGACGTTCCCCTCCCCACTTCCCGCAACCTTCTCAACGGACGTGGACTCCTGCACTTCGCTCATGATGTGCGATGTTAGCGGGTGCGCCTGGCGACCAGATGAACGGCTGCGACTGCGGAGGCCGTGGACTCGTTCGGGTACCAGCCTTTCACCAGGTTCACCGCCGGCCGCAGACCATGCTCCTGCAAGACCCGGCCCACCCTGTCGCGCTGGTCGGCGGTGAGTTCAACGGGAGGGACTGGCCCGCGACGTCGTAAAGCAATAACGCCGAGCCCGATCAGGGCGAGCACGCAAAGAACCCCAACCCACCACGGCCATCCATAGAAGATTGTCCAGGCCAGAACCGCCAGGAGCAGCGCCGCGGGAATGATCAGCGACAGTCGAGGGCCGGATGGCTCCGGTCCGCTGAGCTCGCGGTCCATCTTCCGCAGACGGTCCAGATCCCTCTCGTCCATCGGGTCTACCTTTCTCTACCTGTACTCGACCACCACCGGTGCGTGGTCGGTCCACCGCTGATCATAAGCCAGCGGGCGGTCGACCCTGGCCGAGGTCACGCGCTCGAGCATCGGAGCAGTGACCGCCTGGTAGTCGATGCGCCAGCCGGCATTCGTGTCGAAGGCCTGTCCGCGGTAGGTCCACCATGAGTACGGTCCGTCTTCCTCCGGGTGCAGTCGCCGCACCGCATCGAACCACACCGGCGACTCTGTTGCCTGTGGCGCGGTCCACTCGGAGCCATCGGTGAACGCACCGGCGGTCAGCTCCTTTTCCGAGGCGTTCAGCAGGGACGGCTGCGGCGCCTCGTCCGGCCAGTTGCCGAACACCGAGGACATCCAGTTGCGCTCCTGCGGCAAGAAACCGGACTTATTGCGGTTGCCCTTGTGGTTCTTCAGATCCTGCTCGCGATGGCAGATGTTCCAGTCGCCGCCGATGACAACGTTGCCAGCATTTCCGGTTGCCGCCAGGAAGTCCCCGAAGGCGTCGAGGAAGCGGTACTTCTCGTCCTGCTTTTCCGTCAGCGCAGAGCCGGACGGCAGGTACAGCGACGCCACGGTCACCGCTTCGCCGATGCCGGAGTCCTCAGCGGAAACAGTCGCCGACAAGTACCGACCGCACGCGTCGAACTCCTCAGAGCCGAAACCGACCTGTACGTTCGTCAGTTCTTTCCGAGACAGAATCCCGACGCCCGCGCGCCCCTTCGCCAGCTGATTCTCCGCGTTGTACCAGTGCCATCCATCGTCGATCGCAGGGGCAAGTGCCTTCTCAGCCTGTGCATCGGTGGCCCGGACCTCCTGCAGGAGGATGATGTCGGCATCGGTTTCGGCTAGCCACGGCAGCATGCCGAGGTTGTTGTCGTGCCGTTCCTTCACCGCTGCGCGGATTCCGTTTACGTTCAGTGTCGCGATAGTCAGACTCATGCCGTACAGCGTATCGATGGCCCCGACGGTGGTCCCTCTGGCTATTCGCGCCCTCGCATCAGGGGTCAAGAATCGTTACGCTGCTTCGGTAACCCAAAACACGCCCGAGGAGCACACGTGGCTAATCATTTCGACTTTTATTCGTCGTTGAACCTGTCCCAGTCGGACTCTCCGACCGAGCTGCACAACGCCATCCAATCGCGCCTCGGCGTTCTCCAGAGCCAGGGTGCTCCGGTCGACAGTGCAGAGGTTCAGCAACTTCTTGTTGCAGATCAGATCCTCGGGCATCCGGAAAACCGGGTCCGGTACGACGCACGTCTCGAGGACCCCTCTGCCCCGCCCATGGGAGTCACCGAACTTCGTGCGCTGGGCAGCACTGGGCGTTTCCCTGATGAAGGTGCGCCCAATTCGTTCGCACCGACCTCGGCACGCCCGGAGAAGCAGGACGCACCGGCAGCCCTGGAGGAGGGCTCCACCTCGGTAATGCCTGCGGCGTCCCCGTCTACTCCGGCTGCGCCGGCAACCCCCTCTGCTCCCGACGCCCAGTCCTCACCCTCCATCCCCACACCACGCCAGGAACCGACTTTCCCTCCGGCTCCGTCCTCCTACTCCACCCCGAGTGCCCCGCCGGCGGCCCCCAAGGCCCCGGAGTCTGGCGCTCAGCCGCCGTTCGGCCAGGGCAGTCGGGGGTTCGCTCCGCAGGGCGCTCCCGCCCCTCGGCCCTCCTCTGACTCGAAGGCACCGCAGCCTCCTCAGTCTCCGTACACCGCGCCGCCTGCTGGCCCCGCCACACCGGCAGAGACCAGCGCTCCCAAGCAGCTTCCTGGCCCCCTGGCGCCGCTTACTAGCGCACCGGTGACCGCGAAGGCACTGGTGTTCACCCTGCTGGGCACCGGCGTCGTCGGCATTCTCGGGCTGCTCGGCTCACTGTTCACCGCGGTCAATGCACTGGCCAGCACGAACTCCAGTGATGCCCAAAACATCGACATGATCTTCGGTGAGGGCTTCGGCGACCTCATTCTGGATATGTCCTGGATGCTGATCACCCCGGCTGCAGTGCTGTTTGCTGTCATCACCTTGGCCTCGGTCGGTGCCGCTGACCGAGTTCTGCGGGTTCCCGGTTCTCTGAGCCCGATCTCGGTCACCGCCACCGGTGCCGTCATCACTGTGCTGTCGCTAACGGCCGCGATTCTCAGCGTGGGCATCATGCTGACCATTGCGACGGTTCTCACCACGATTGCCGGTGTCGCCATCATCGTGCTCGCATGGCTCCCAGCTACAGCCCCGTGGTTCACCCGCACGGCATAAAAGCCCTCACGCCGTTAACTCGGCGACCATGACCCGGACAGCACCCTTCCCCCCGCGGAGGGGTGCTTTCTGTTACATTCTCGAAAACTATGGCAATAAACGAAGAACTTTCCATACGGAAATGGAACGGCGGGCTACGGGCTAACAGCGGTGAACTGCAGCACATATGTACTCCAGATAGCATCGTCGCCTGACCTGCGACGGCATCTCCGCCGTGAAAGACCCACCCGGTCTGGGTTATCGTGGACACATCAAGACGTAAATTACGTAGTCCTTCACCACATAGGAGTTCTATCTACATGTCCACCATTATCTGGACCCGGACCGATGAAGCCCCTCTTCTCGCGACCTACTCTTTCGAACCGATCGTGAAGGCTTTTGCTTCTCGCGCTGGAGTTGACGTCGAGACTCGCGACATCTCTCTGGCCGCCCGGATCATCGCCCAGTTCTCCGATCAGCTGCCCGAGGACAAGCGTCAGTCGGACGACCTCGCGGAGCTCGGCGAAATGGTGAAGGAACCGCACGCCAACATCATCAAGCTGCCGAACATCTCTGCATCGGTACCGCAGATCAAGCGCGCAGTCGCTGAGTTGCAGTCCAAGGGTTACGACATTCCGAAGTACCTCACCCAGCCGGATTCGGACGAGGACCGCGCGGACCGCAAGAAGTACGACAAGGTCAAGGGCTCTGCTGTGAACCCGGTCCTGCGTGAGGGCAACTCCGATCGCCGCGCCCCGGAGGCCGTCAAGGGCTTCGCTCGCAAGCACCCGCACCGCATGGGCGAGTGGTCTTCGGATTCGAAGACCCGCGTGTCGGCCATGGCATCTAACGACTTCCGCCACAACGAGAAGTCCGTAATCATGGAGAAGGACGACAAGCTCACGTACGTCCTAGAAACCGATGACGGACACGAGATCATCCTGAAGAAGGACATGCCGGTCCTCAAGGGTGAGATCATCGACGGCACGGGCATCAACTCCCAGATCCTCTCCAGCTTCCTGAAGTCCCAGATCCGCCGCGCGAAGCGCGAGAACATCCTGTTCTCCGTGCACCTCAAGGCGACCATGATGAAGGTCTCCGATCCGCTGATTTTCGGCGAGGTCATCAAGGCATACTTCCCGTCGGTCTACCCGAAGTTTGAGGCGAAGCTCGCGTCCGTAAACCTCACCCCGGAGTACGGCATCGGCGCCATCCTCGATGGTCTGCACAAGCTTGACGACGCTGACGCTGCAGCCATCAAGGCCGCCATCGAGCGCGACCTGGAGAATGGCCCCGACCTGTACATGGTCGATGACTCCCGTGGCATCACCAACCTGCATGTGCCCTCCGACGTCATCGTCGACGCCTCCATGCCGGCTCTGATCCGCAATGGCGGCCAGGGCTGGGGCCCGGACGGAGAGCCCGCCGACACCCTCGCGGTCATCCCGGACTCCTCCTACGCCGGTGTTTACCAGGCAGTTATCGAAGACTGCAAGAAGAACGGCGCCTTCGACCCGACGACCATGGGCACCGTCCCGAACGTCGGCCTCATGGCACAGAAGGCTGAGGAGTACGGCTCCCACGACAAGACCTTCCAGCTGCCGGAAGACGGCATCATCCAGGTCCTCGACTCTGAGGGCAACGTCCTCATCGAGCACCACGTCGCCCGCGGCGACATCTGGCGCTCCTGCCAGACCAAGGACGCCCCGATCCGCGACTGGGTACGCCTTGCCGTTGACCGCGCAGCGAAGACCGGCGACCCGGCCGTGTTCTGGCTCGACCCGGCTCGCGCCCACGACGCGAACCTGATCACCAAGGTCAACGAGTACCTCGAGGACTACGACACCGAGGGCCTGGACATCCGCATCATGGACCCGGTGGAGGCCACCAAGTTCTCCGTCGAGCGCATCCGTCGTGGCGAGAACACCATCTCCGTCACCGGCAACGTCCTGCGTGACTACCTCACCGACCTGTTCCCGATCATGGAGCTCGGCACCTCCGCCAAGATGCTCTCCGTCGTCCCGCTGATGGCTGGCGGCGGACTGTTCGAGACCGGTGCCGGAGGCTCCGCCCCGAAGCACGTCCAGCAGCTCGTCGAAGAGAACCACCTGCGTTGGGACTCCCTCGGTGAGTTCCTCGCACTGGCAGAGTCCCTGCGTTACGCCGCAGAGGACACCGACGACAGCGCTGCTGCCGTCATGGCGGACGCACTGGATCGTGCCACCGCTACCCTGCTCGACAACGATCGCTCCCCGTCCCGCAAGGTCGGCGAGATCGACAACCGTGGCTCCCACTTCTACCTGGCCCTGTACTGGGCACAGGAGCTGGCAGCGCAGGACGAGAACGCCGAGCTCAAGGAGGCCTTCACCGAGGTCGCCGAGAAGCTCAGCGAGAACGAGTCTGCTATCGCCGACAAGCTCATCGAGGTCCAGGGTTCCCCGGTCGACATCGGAGGCTACTTCCAGCCTGAGGATGACAAGGTCACCGCAGTGATGCGCCCGTCCGAGGTCTTCAACGAGATCATCGACGGCCTCACCAAGTAGGCCCCTCCAGGTTCACCTGACGCGATTCGGCCCCGGTCCCACGAAAGTGGGCCGGGGCCGTTGGCGTCGGGAAGCGAATCTTTAGCGTTTAGCCGAACATCGCACGCAGGGCGATGACGCAGATCGCGGACGTCAGTGCGGACGCCGGGATGGTCACCACCCATGCCAGTGCGATGGGCTTCATCAGTTTCCAGTTCGCTGCGCTATTGACAATGCCGACGCCGAGCACGGCACCGATGAGGATGTGCGTCGAGGACACCGGGATACCCAGAACCGACGCCGCCATGACGACAAATGCTGCTGCCAACTCCGCAGAGAAACCCGATGCCGGGTGCATCTTGGTCAGGCCACTGCCAACAGTCTGAATCACGCGACGGCCAACGAACCACAGACCCACAACCAGAGCGATACCCATGGCAATGAGTGCCGGGGTGGGGATGACGGTGCTCTCGCCGATTTCGCCGGTACGAAGAACGTCAATGACCGCAGAGAACGGTCCAATCGCATTAGAGATGTCATTTGCACCGTGCGAAAAGGCGAACGCAGCTGCGGTGAAGACCTGAAGCCACGAGAACAAGGTGAACGTCGATCGGGACAGTTCCTGGCCGCGCAGAGACTTAGCGAAGACGAAGACCATCATCCAGACCGACATTGCCAGCAGGGCAATAATCAGCGTGGTTCCCAGAGGGCTGATGTTCAGGTGCAGGTTCTTGAAACCCTTGAACAGCAGCATGGAACTGATGACCACGGCGCCCAGTGACGCGAAGATCGGTACCCAGTGTTCCAGCGCCCGGTGTGCCCGGACCTCTCGTTCCTGCTGCTGGATGTCCTGAAGTCCGCGGTAGTAGTCAGACTCGTAGGTCTTCGGGATGTCGCGGGGATCGGCGAACATCACCGAGTCGCGAGCCATCGCGGTGGTGTACGACTCGAACTGCAACACCGACAAGCGACGGACGCTGGACTGGTGCTTCTCGGCCAATTCGTTGCGCTTAACTCGCAGGAGCTTCAGTTGCTCATCCGCACGCTCGTTGTAGATCAGAATGTGTCGCTTGACCGAACTGAAGAGGACCCACGCGACCAATCCGCCAAGCAGCGGAGAAATGACCCAGGAAGAGGCGATCTTTCCGATCTCGCCCCACTGGACCATTCCTTCGACGCCTGCACCGGTGATGACACCGATCATCAGCGCGGCACCAACGATGCCGCCGATAATCGAGTGGGTGGTGGACACTGGCCAACCGAAGAACGTGGCGAGCATCAGCCACACGGCGGCTCCGAGCATCGCTGCCATCATGATGAACACGAAGTCCATTGGGTCGATATGAGACGCACTGATATCGACGATGCCTGAACGGACCGTATCGGTGACCGCGCCACCGGCAAGGACAGCGCCGCCGACCTCGAAGACGGCAGCGATGAGCAACGCCTGTTTCAGCGTCAGCGTCCCGGCACCAACAGAGGTACCGAATGAGTTCGCGACGTCATTGCCGCCAATATTGAACGCCATGAACATGGCGAAGATGATGGCCGCCACAAGGACGATGCGGCTGGCCTCATTGTGGACATAGTCATGCGACCAGATGGTGACCGCGACGAATGTGATCGCCAAAAGCAGTCCAAACGCGAGATGCAGTGCGTAATCGCTGCGCCCCCGTTCCATCGGCCCGGGTGCGGCTTGCACCTCGGTCACACCTGACAAGGTGGTACTCCTTCATTAACCAACGGCCGCGGCCCAAACGGAAACGCACGGCAGAATGCTGCAGGTCCCGCTGTCATCAGGTCGTGGTTGGGCCGTCAGGAAATCAGGAATGCACTAGTGAACAGCATCTGACGAAAAGATTAATGCAGAGAACCGATACCTCCCAAAGGCTGTGACGAAGAGGACTCCGATCATTTCCGGAACAAATCCATTGCACTAGACAGCTCTGTTCATTAGGTTCGTTGACATGACTAAATACGACAACACCGACGCCGCCCAGTGGGGCCTGTCCACCCGCGCCATCCACGTCGGCGCCACCCCGGAAGATCACGGCTCCGCCCGTAACCTCCCGATTTACAACACCACCTCCTTTGTCTTCGACTCCGCCGAGCATGCCGCCGCCCGGTTTAATCTCTCCGACCCAGGACCGATCTACACTCGCCTAACCAACCCGACCGTCGACGCAGTGGAGCAGCGCCTGGCAAACCTTGAGGGCGGCGTCGCCGCCGTGTTGTTCGCCTCTGGGCAGGCCGCTGAGACCGCTGCGATTTTCACTCTCGCCCAGGCCGGTGACCACTTGGTGGTCTCACCTCGCTTGTACGGAGGAACCGAAACGCTCTTCAAGGTGACCCTCCCCCGCCTCGGCATCACTGCCACCTTCGTAGAAGACCCCGACGACCCGGAGTCATGGCAGGCCGCAGTGCAAGACAACACCGTCGGGTTGTTCGCTGAGACCGTCGCCAACCCGCAGGCAGATATTCTGGACGTGCCCGTCATCGCAGAGGTGGCCCACCGCAACAACGTCCCGCTGATCGTGGACAACACGGTGGCGACTCCGGCACTCATCCGACCCATCGAGCTCGGCGCGGACATCGTCGTCTCGTCGACCACCAAGTACCTCACCGGCAATGGCTCTGCTCTTGGAGGCGTGATCGTCGATGGCGGAAAGTTCGACTGGACACAGCAGCGCGACGGCCGAGACATTTTCCCCAACTTCACCGAACCAGACGTGGCGTACCACGGCCTGAAATTCGCCGACCTCGGCGCTCCCGCATTCGCACTACGCGCCCGCGCCGGCATCATCCGCGACACCGGCGCAGCCCCCTCCCCGTTCAATGCCTGGGTTCTCGCGCAAGGCCTAGACACCCTCACCCTTCGCATCGAACGGCACAATGCCAACGCCCAGAAAGTCGCCGAATACCTCACCGACCACCCGAAGGTG
The DNA here is from genome assembly GCF_000427865.1 of Corynebacterium sputi DSM 45148. GTDB lineage: Bacteria > Actinomycetota > Actinomycetes > Mycobacteriales > Mycobacteriaceae > Corynebacterium > Corynebacterium sputi. The sequence continues at coordinate 169,716 of NZ_ATYV01000004.1, forward strand.
GAATCCGTCGCCTACGCAGGACTGCCGGACTCACAGTGGTACCCGATCAAGGAAAAGCTGGAGCTCAACGGTGCTGGCGGAGTCCTCGCCTTCGAACTGAAGGACGCTGACCGCGACAAAGCCTGGGCTTTTATCGACGCCCTGAAACTCCACTCCAACGTAGCCAACATCGGCGACGTTCGATCCCTCGTCATCCACCCCGCAACTACCACCCACTCCCAATCCGACGAGGCCGGCCTTGCCCGCGCCGGAATCTCTCAGGCGACCGTTCGGCTCGCCGTCGGCATCGAGGATGTGGACGACATCATCGCCGATCTAAACCAAGCATTCGACCAGATCTAACCGGTGAGTGTGGAGGTGTGGTGGTGTGGAGGGGAACGTCGTAAAGCAATGGTTGGTAAGTAATGTGAACCACATGGCCTCCTCCCCCCAGAAGACCCTGCCGCCCGAAGGCGAGACCGGATACATCCACATCGGCGACGTGACCACCGAAGCCGGCGCGACGATCCCCGACGTGACCGTTGCATTCGAGCGGTGGGGCCGGCTGAACGAGGATGGGTCGAACGTCATCGTGCTCGAACACGCCCTCACCGGCGATGCCCACGCCTCCGGACCCGTCACTGATGATCACCCGACCGCTGGTTGGTGGAACGGTATCATCGGTTCCGGACGAGCGCTAGACACCGACCGATACCTCATCATCTGCACGAACGTCCTCGGCGGCTGCCAAGGAACCACCGGCCCATCCTCACCACACCCAGAGGATGGAAAACCCTGGGGATCCCGATTCCCGGCGATCTCCGTGCGGGATATTGTCACCGCCGAACGAGCAGCATTGCGCGAACTAGGGATCACCCACCTCCAAGCGGTAATCGGTGGCTCGCTCGGTGGAGCACGCGCACTGGAGTGGTCGCTGATGTACCCGAATGATGTGGGACGGGCGTTGGTGATGTGCGTCGGAGCGCGGGCAAGCGCCTGGCAGATCGGCATCCAATCCGCGCAGATTCAGTTCATCGAATCCGACCCTGAGTGGCATGGCGGCGATTACTACGAACTGGGTACGGCGCCTGTGCGTGGACTGGGCTTTGCTCGCCGGATCGCGCACCTGACGTACCGCGGCGAATTGGAACTGGATGACCGATTCGGAGCCTCTGCACAACCGGGTGAAAATCCGCTGGGTGCTATGCGCGGTGAAGGCCGTTTCCAGGTCGAGAGCTATCTCGACCACCAGGCGGAGAAACTGGCATGCCGATTCGACGCCGGCTCCTACGTCACGCTCACGGACGCGCTCAATCGCCACGACATCGGCCGCGGCCGCGGAGGCATGAACGATGCACTCGCCGCCTCCATCGTCCCCACGCTCATTGTTGGCGTGGACACGGACATTCTGTACCCGATCCACCAGCAGGAGCACCTCGCCCGGAACCTGGGAAATTGCCTTGGTCTGGAGACGATTACCTCAGCCGTGGGCCACGATGGGTTCCTTACAGAGTTCGAGCGAGTCGATAGCATCGTCCGCGGGTTCGTCGAGGGAATCGGCGCGTGGGGGCTGGGCCTTCGGGATTGGGCGTAGAGGTGGATGCGCCCCGCCTGATGACGAGTGATTGATTCCGGTCATAGCGATCGATGCCGACCTGGGAAAACGCGGCGACCGGTGATCGGAATCAGGCACCAGTGCAGTGGCTAACTGCCCAATGCATCAACCGAGGCGGACAGAAACACCATTCCACCGCCAACGAGGCTGCAGAAGAACAGGTCAAACCTCGACGACCGCACCGACATCACCCCGAGCAGCCGGTCCGGCAGGAACTGGCGGAGGACCCCCAGGTAGATCAGCGAGATTCCCAGGATGAGGGTGGCTCGGCGCCACCTCTCCAACCCAAGGAACACCACAAACGCACCGAAGCCCACAAACAGCAGGCCATACAGGCCGTACTGCAGCCGCAGATCCCACTTCTCCCCACGAGCGACAGCACCTTTAGGCGTGTGCGGGTTGATTTTAGGATCCGGGATCGCGGAGACATCCGCGCGCTGGGAAATTTCCCTCATGGTGTTTTACTGACTTCCCCTGCGGCTCAGAGCCCAGCGAGAAGTTCAGCCCTCTCGACAACATTGCGGACCAGGAACGCGCGGGTCAACGGACCCACGCCGCCCGGGTTCGGGGAAACGTATCCGGCAACGTCCCAAACATCGCGGCGGACATCGCCGGCGAGCTTGCCCTCGACACGCGAAACTCCAACATCCAGAACTGCGGCGCCGGGCTTGACCATGTCAGCGGTGATGATGTGCGGGACACCAGCGGCGGCGATGATGACATCGGCGCTACGGGTTTCAGCGGCCAGGTCCTTAGTACCGGTGTGGCAAAGGGTGACGGTGGAGTTCTCGCTGCGACGGGTGAGCATCAAACCGATCGGCCGCCCGACGGTCACGCCACGCCCCACAACAACAACCTTCGCACCATTTAGTTCAACCCCGTAACGACGCAGCAGGTGGATCGAGCCGTTCGGGGTACACGGCAGTGGAGCCGGCTCATTGAGCACCAGCTTGCCCAGGTTGACCGGGTGCAGACCGTCCGCGTCCTTCTCTGGGTCGATCAATCCGAGGATGCGGTTCTCATCGAGGTGCTTCGGCAACGGCAGCTGCACGATGTAACCGGTGCACTCGGGATCCTCGTTGAGGTCACGAATTACAGCCTCGAGGTCTTCCTGGGTGGTGTCCGCCGGCAGGTCGCGGCGGATGGAGGCGACACCGATCTGCTCGCAGTCGCGGTGCTTCATCTTGACGTAGGAGTGGGATCCCGGGTCATCGCCGACCAGCACAGTCGCCAGTCCTGGGGTAATCCCCTTCTCCTTCAGCTTTGCCACGCGGGCGGCGAGATCCTGGAAGATCTCGTCACGGTAGAGGTTGCCGTCAAGTTTGATCGCCGTCATGCGGTCAATTATTGCAGCCGCCCGCCGAACTCTCATATTTCCGTGCGGCGCCACTGCTGCCGTTCACCCCGGTCGCGCACGACAATCCCCTCAGCTCCAAGTGCTTCGCTTAGTTGCGCCCCATCTTCTTCATCCCCTTTCTCTATAGCATGCGCACGTGTCCGCAGGATGGCATTGACCCTGTCGCTGAGCTCCGGGTCACCGTCGAGCCACCGGACATAGTCATTGTCGAACGGATCGAAGTCATGCCATGCCAGTCCGAAGTGACTGACTGCTTCCTTGAGTTCGGCAGCGCTTGGCTCCACCTCTGCGCGAACGAGAACTCCAGTATCGGCCCCCAGCACGGTAATCAGACCGTTCTCCCCAGGATGAAGGGAGTGGATGTGGTGGAGGGGGACGTCGAGAAGCGTCTGGTTGTTGTGGGTGATTGTGAGGCTATCGCGGGAAATTTCCCAGGTGGGGACGGTCAATGTCATTGCCGCAAGCACGATTCCGGCGAGTGCTCCGACTGCGATGAGGATGCCGGTCAGCCACGGACCGGAGAGCCCATCAAGCATGGCGAACTGTTCGTGGCCCGGAATCATGGGGAGATTGTCGACCCAATCCGGCAAGCGCGTGAGCCATCCAGGCACGAAGGAAAGCAGGCACCCCAGGCCCGCGCCAAGGATGGGAAACCCGGCGAAGAACACGACGTTCAGCCATCCCTGCCGCTGGAGAACGATGGTGTCGGCAGTGGTCGCGGGCGTTGCGTGGCTCATGATTCCTCCCTGGACTGAATGAGCATTCAACTTAACCGTACTATATGCCCTTTCAGTTTCCTATATGTGCGTATAGTGAGATGGGCACGGACACCACCTAGGAGGGACCACCATGGCCAAGGGCTCGTTCATCGAGGACACCCGCAAACTCCAGATTGCGGATGCCACAGCCGGCCTCATCGCTGAGCACGGACTAGCTGGCGCAACCTTCACCCGCATCGCCGACGCTGCGGGCATCAGCCCCGGCCTGATCAATTACCACTTCAACACCAAGGCGAATCTGCTGGAGTTCGTCCTTCGACGAGTCGACGAGCGCATGGACCAGGCAATGCAAGGCTCCCGGGAACCAGAGGGCCACGTCGATGCTCTGGGCATCATGATCGAAGGCTTCGTCAACGTCTGCGTATCCCACCCCGAGTTACTGGCCGCGCGAGCCCAGTTAGAAACCACCAAGACCGGAGGCATCGCGGCACTGAGTTCCGAACTCGACGCCGCCGGCCTCACCGAACTGGAGACATTCCTAGCGGAAGGTCAGCGAGACGGCGAGTTCGGAAATTTCGACCCGGCTATGTTCGCTGACCTGGTCATGGCGTTCATCACCACCATTCCCTCCATGCTCGCCCGCCACGGCAGCGATGCCGCCGGCCGAGAGAAGGTCCGCCTGCAGGTGACCGGCGCATTGTCGGCAGCAGCCACCTCACAGGACTACCCTGCTCAGCCGGGGTGACTGCACCCTCTTTTCGTTTTCACCCCTGCTGACTGCGCCCCCTTTTCGCAAGCCCCACGATGGGCCAAAACGCTTCTACCTGGGGATTCTCAGAATAGACCGAACGAAGAAGAGGTATCCGTGTTTACACCCTTAAACGACTGAACTGAACCCCAAAAGTTAAAGAGACGTAGTTAACACGATACTGAGTCGAACCTCCACGCAATGCTTTGTCGGTACTCCACCGGTGACATTGCGCCGAGCTTTTCTTGAATCCGCTGGTAGTTGTACCAACGCATGTACTGATCAATCTCCAGCGCCAGCTGATCAATGCTGCTGAAGTCCCGGCCGACGAACATCTCCTGCTTCAGATGGCCGAAAAAGCACTCCATCGGCGAATTATCCAAACAGTTGCCCCGCCTAGACATCGACTGCACGATCCCGGCTGAGGTCAACCGAATGATGAACTGCTCGCTGAAGTACTGAAAGCCCTGGTCCGAGTGCATGATCAGACCTTTGGCAAACACCTCCTTTCCCACTGCTTCATCGAGCATGTCTGTTACCAACGAGGCGCTCGGAGATACGCCGGTACGAAAAGCCACGATCTCTCTAGTGCAGGTATCCAACATCGCCGATAGGTACAGGTTCCGCCCANTGACCTGGAACTGCGTAATATCCGTTAGCCACAACTGATTAGGCCGACCTCGCCAAAAATCCCGTTTGACCAGGTTGGGAGCGAGCTTTCCCTGGATACCGCGGAAAGAATTAAACCGCTTCTGCCGAACCTTGCTGACGCATCCGGCTGCACGCAAAAGCTTCGAAACGGTCTTGGCAGATAGGAACATGCCTTCTTCTTGCATCAATAGCCGGATCCGCCGGTAGCCGAACCTGCCCTTGTTCTGATGAAACAGCCGCACCGCCAGCTCCTGGCGCGCGTCGATGCGTTCATGCTCGCCGGCGTCGAATTTTCTCTTCCACCAGTAGTACGTCGCGCTGGAAAGACCTGCGGCTTTGAGCAGTCTTGTNGTGGTGTGTTGGCCCTTTAGGTCCCAGATGGCTTTGGCTTTGTCGCGCCGTGTGATTCGTTGCCGGTCACACGGCGCAGTGCTTTTAGGTAGGCCGCCTCAGCTTCAAGATCTGCGATGCGTTCTTTCATCGCCTTGATGTCAGCGGCATCAAAGTCAGCCGGATCGATCTGTTCCATGGTCACAGTATTGCCTGACCTGCGCGTTGATATCATCACCGGCGCCGCTGTCGCTGGGGCTGGATCAACGGCTGGCGGTATGGAAACTAGCGGCGGCATTTTGCGATGCCGCGGCGGAACCCACGTGCTGGGAGCGTCTTTAACCTGCTGGTAGATCTCAGGGAATCTGCGTTTCCATCCAGTGATCACACCACGGTGACGCGCCCCGCTGTGTGCCATGACCTCCACGTATGAGTAGCCGGCAGCAAGCATCTTCACCGCATCAATGCGCTGAGCGTCAGTGAATATCTGCCGACCGGAACTATTGCCGGCTAGGTCTTCGCCAAAGGCGCGGTACCGATCGTAGAAATCACGGGTTTGATCGACCTTCGTGCCCATGATCTCGGTGATTCTGCGGTAGCCGTAGCCTTGTTTGATTAGTTCTCCGCCGCGGGCCCTCATGGCTGGGTCTCTGAAATCTTTGGGTGTGTCACCCATAGTGCTTTCCCCTTTGGTGGTTGGAGTGGGACTTTGTGGTCTTCTCTCCAACTTTTGGGGTTCACTTCA
>NZ_ATYV01000032.1 GCF_000427865.1 Corynebacterium sputi DSM 45148
AATCGAAGGTGGTGGCCTCAGTCGGTTCCCGAGGTGATTCCTATGACAATGCGATGGCGGAGGCGTTGAATTCGCTGTTCAAGGCCGAGCTGATCGACCGGCGGTCCTGGCCGTCGTTGGCTGATGTTCTGGTGGAGTCCTCGAAGTGGATCGGATGGNACAACAACCGCCGGCTGCACTCATCATTGGATTACCGACCACCGAGGGAAGTCCATCAGGAATGGAAAATACTTCAGGCCCAAGCTGCCTGATCGACAACGAAATGACCCTCTACAAAACCCGGGGCTTGACATGGCGTCGGTGTGCCCGACCGCTGCTACAGCACCTTCGTCAACAGTCCGTCGGATCGCATCCATGGCACCGGGAAGTTCCGGAGCGAGCGTCACCATGCGTACCGTCCCGCGAGCGGCGGAGAGTACTCGGTCCAACTCGACGGAGTCTGGACGTCGTAATGCGGCCGGGTCGTGGGCACCCTTCTTTGACGGCGCTAGCCAGGGTCCCTCGAGGTGGATTCCCGCCAAGAGGCCGTCTCGGGCGTGTCCGGATAGGACGTCCACCTGCCGCAAGAGCTCCTCTGGATGAGCAGAGACCAGCGACGCAGCCATCGAGGTGGTCCCGTGCCGCGCGTGGGAGAAGTCGCTTCCGCCACCGCCGTGAATGTGCATATCGACGAATCCGGGAACGATCGTCAGCTCAGCGAACGAACGATCGCTGTTGGTCAAGGGGCGTGGCGCTGGTCCCTGTCCAAGAGCGGTCACTGTGTCGCCGGTGATCTCTAGCCAGCCGGGGCGCAGTACTTCATGGCCAGTAACCAAAGCAGCCGCGGTCAATATTGTCGTCATTTCACAGTCCCTGCCAGGTCGGTTTCGCGGCGTACGTCTGACGGTAGTAGTCCGCCAATTGCAGTCGCCCAGAGGCTGCCTCATCTACGAGAACCGTGACATGAGGATGGTGCTGGAGGATAGTTGCCGGCCCTAGTGCGCTGACCGCGCCTTCTGCGAGCTGGTGGACCGCCTCGGCCTTGCTGCGTCCGGTAGCGACGAGGATCAGGTGGCGAGCATCCATGATCGTGCCAAGGCCCTGGGTCAGACACTGAGTGGGGACCTGGTCGAGGTCATCATTAAAGAACCTCGCGTTGTCGACTCGGGTCTGTGCGGTGAGGGTCTTAATCCGGGTTCGTGATGCCAGCGACGATCCGGGTTCGTTAAACCCGATGTGCCCATCGGTGCCGATGCCGAGGATCTGCAGGTCCACACCGCCGGCATCAGAGATTGCATCTTCGTACGACTGGCATGCTGCGGGGATGTCATCGGCGAGACCGTTTGGTCCGTGCACTGCGTCGTCGGCGAAGTCGACGTGGGCGGTGAACTCGCTGCGGATCACGTTCGCGTAGCGCTCAGGGTGCTCAGGTTCCAGGCCCACGTATTCGTCGAGAGTGAAGGCGCGGGCCTTGGCGAAGGAGATGTCTCCGGACCGATAGCGGGAGATGAGGTTGCGGTAGATCGGGAGCGGGGAAGAACCCGTGGCGAGGCCGAGGACTGCGTCAGGCTTGCGGTCAAGAAGCTTGGTGATGGCGTCACCGGCGAGATTCCCGTTCGAATCGGTGGCCTGCTCGGAAGGGAAAATGATGATTTCCATTGTGTCTACTGGCCTTTCTTCTTGGCACGCGGGGTGACGCTGAACAGCGGGCGCATCGTCGATACGGCGGTGAGTGGCTCACATAGTTCATCGACGGTGGGGCCACGGGCGTCCATGACGACCACGGGGACGACCGTGGGAAGGTTGTTCGCGGCGACGGCGGGGACGTCGTAGGTGATGATCCGCTGACCCTGCACGACTCGGTCGCCCTTGGCCGCGTGTGCGGTGAATCCTTCGCCCTTGAGGGAGACGGTGTCGATGCCGAGATGGACTAGGACCGCAACCTTGTCGTCGGTCATGATCGCGTAGGCGTGGGGGAATACCTGCATTAGCTTGCCGCTGACCGGGGCGACAGCTTCGATGATGTCCGCAGTGGGCTCGATTGCCAGGCCCGGTCCGACGCTGCCGCCGGCAAAGGTCTTGTCAGGGACCTGGGACAGGTCGATTGCACGTCCGGGAACGGGCGCGCGTACCAGGGTCGGGCCTGCGACAACTGGTTCAACAGGAGCTTCGACCGGGGTAGCGACCGGAGGTGCTTCGGCGAGGGTTGCGTTGATTTCATCCTTCAATGCGTCTGACTGCGTTCCGAAGACCGCCTGGACGTTGTTGCCGACTTCCATCACATCGGCTGCGCCGAGAGCGCTCAGTGCTCCCTTGTCGACCTTGGACTTGTCGCGGACCTCCATGCGAAGTCGGGTGATGCAAGCGTCGACAGTGACGAGGTTGTCTCGTCCTCCGAAAGCCGTGATGAGTCGTTCGCCACGATCGGTAGCGACGTCGTCACCGAGCACTGCGGATTGGGATGCTTCGAATTCTTCGTCCGGGAGGCGGCCGGGGATACGAAGGTTCCACTTGACGATGACGAATCGGAACATTGCGTAGTACAAGACTGCGGAAGCCAGACCCATGACGAGCAAGAGGGGGATGTTCTGTGCTGCTGGGGCATTTCCGTAGAGGAGCAAGTCAATAAGACCTGCGGAGAAGGAAAATCCCAGGTGGATATCGAGCGCATTCGCCACCGCCAGGGAGATGCCGGTGAGGACAGCGTGGACTACGTACAGGGGGAATGCCAGGAACATGAACGCCAACTCAAGGGGTTCGGTGACTCCGGTGAGGAATGCAGTGAGGCCGGCGGCTCCGAATACTCCGGCGGCGATCTTCTTCTGACGCGGCTTCGCGACGTGGATCATGGCAAGTGCCGCTGCGGGCAGACCGAACATCAACACGGGGTAGAAACCGGAGGTCAAAGTGCCTGCAGTCGGGTCGCCGGCGGCGAAGCGGCTGAGTTCACCGGTCACCATGCCTTGCGGGCCTTCGTAGTCTCCGTAGATGAACCAGATGAAGGTGTTGAGGATGTGGTGCAGTCCCAGCGGGATGAGCATGCGGTTGGCGAAGCGATAAACGAAGGCTCCTGCGGCGCCGGATCCGGCGATAAACTGGCCGACGCCAGTCAGTCCGCTGTTAAACAGTGGGTACAGGTAGGACATGCCGAAACCGATGATCAGGGTGCTCAGTGACACCACGATCGGCACGAAACGTCGACCACCGAAGAAGCCCAGGTAGGAGGGCAATTCGATGTCGTGATACTTGTCGAATAGCCAGGCGGTGACCAGGCCGACGATGATGCCGCCGAAGACGCTGTAGTCGATCATCGCCTGCTAGCCGTCCGGGGTGGTCACCCCTTCGAGGAGGATCGGCGACATCGTGTCAAAGACCGCTTGCATTACGAGGAATCCGGCGACAGCAGCCAAGGCAGTTGAGCCATCTGCCTTTTTGGCGAAGCCAATTGCCACACCGACGGCAAACAGGATCGCCAAGTTGCCAAACAAAGCGCCACCAGCGGCACTCATTGACTCGAAGAAGGGCCCGAGAACCGGGATATCTAGGCCACCGAGGAGGTCATTTTGGCCTAGGCGAAGCAGGATGCCGGCTGCGGGGAGCAGCGCGATGGGAAGCATGAGGCTCTTGCCGAGCCGTTGGAGTTGGGCGAAACCGGGGAAGCGCAGTCCGCTGCGCTTCTTTCCGGTGGAGGATTGCGAGGTCACGGGGTTCTCCTCGTGTCAGCGGATATTAGCCCAGTATTGGACTAGACCAATTTCTGCTGTCAAGGGTTTTCCTAACCGCTGTCTATTCGCCCACACCCGCTGCGGTACGGTGTTACCTATGAAGGTCCCCAAGTATTACCTGGTCAAGAACCAAATCATCGACCTCATTGAGAGTCGTGAGCCGGGTGCTGGTGTCCCCACTGAGCGGGAGTTGGCGGCTCGATTCGAGACCTCTCGTACTACGGTTCGCCAGGCTGTAGGAGAGCTTGTTTCTGATGGTCGCCTGGAGCGAGTGCAGGGCCGGGGAACATTCGTGGCCACTCCGAAGATGATGATGCTGCCGCAGGTGTCGTTCTCCGACAACACGATGTCGCAGGGAGCCCGGCCTAGGCGAGAGGTGCTGTCCGCGCAGTGTGAAGAGGCGTCGGAAGCTGTTCGAGAGAACTTACAGCTCGACGCTGGCGCGATGTCGACGCGATTCGAGGTCTTGCGGACAATTGATGACGAACCGGTCGCACATGAGACTGTGCATCTACCTGGGGATCTCACGGAAATCGCAGCCAGGCTAGACGCGCAGGATTCTTTGTATCGGATGCTTTCCGACGACTACGGCATGGTCATTCACGAGGTGGAAGACCTCGTCGAGACGGTGCTGTGTGATCCGATTCGAGCGGATCTTCTGGGAGTGAATACCGGGGCCCCGATGCTGTTGGTTCACCGCACCGGCTACCGGAAAGACGGCCAGCCCATCGAATGGACGCGCTCCATCTTCCGCGGGGACCGATATCGTTTCGCGTCCCGGCGGAAGTTGGCGTAGTTACTTCTTCACTGAGACGAGCTTCTTGTTGACGAACTCGTCCATTCCCAGCGGGCCGAGCTCGCGGCCAAAGCCGGAGCGCTTCACGCCACCGAAGGGCATGGCCTCGGTCTCGGGGGCAGGCTGATTGACGCCTGTCATGCCGGCTTCGATGCCCTCTGCGAACTTCTCTGCGCGGCCCGGCTCCGTTGCGAAGACTGCCGAGCCAAGTCCGTACTGAGTGTCGTTGGCGATCTTCAAGGCTTCTTCATCGGAAGATGCGCTGTAAATCTGCACGACCGGTCCGAAGAACTCCTGGTAGTAGATCTCCGAGCCGACCGGAACATCGGTGAGGACGGCGGGGGAGACGTAGAAGCCACCCTCAAATTCGCCGCCGACACGGTCACCGCCGACATGAAGGGTGGCTCCGGCCTTCAACGCCGTCGCAAGCTGCTCGACGATATTGTCGGCAGCCGCCTCCGAGGACATCGGTCCGAAGGTGTCTTCCTTGTCCTCGGCCGGGTCGCCGGGAGAGATCTCCTTGATGCGGGCGACGGCCTCGTTAACGAAGTCCTCGTAGATGTCCTCGCTGACGATGATGCGCTTGTTGGAGTTGCAGGCCTGGCCGGTGTTTTCCAAGCGGATGGCCAGGGCGTCGCGAGCTGCGCTCCGGACGTCGTCGGTGGAGAGGATCACGTACGGGTCCGAGCCACCGAGTTCGAGCACAGCCTTCTTCAGGTTCTTGCCGGCCTGTGCGCCGATTGCTTCGCCGCCGCGCTCGGAGCCGGTGAAGGAGACACCCTGGATCCGCGGGTCGGAGATGATGGTTGCGATCTGGTCGTGGTCAGCGAATACGTTCTGGTACACGCCCTCGGGAACGCCAGCGTCATCCATGATCTGCTGGATGGCCAGGGCAGAATCGGGGACCGACTCCGCGTGCTTGAGGATGATGGTGTTGCCCAGCATCAGGTTCGGGGCAACGAAACGGGCTACCTGGTAGTAGGGGTAGTTCCATGGCATAACTCCCAGCAGGGCGCCGATTGGCAGTCGTTCGACGACTGAGCGGACCTCGTCGGTGTCCTCCAGGACGAGGTCCTTGGCGAACTCCGGGCCGTTCTCGGCGTAGTAGCGGAATATGGCGCCGCTGAATTCGGCTTCGCCCTTAGCTTCGGAAGCAGGCTTGCCCATTTCGCGAGTGATGATCTGGCCAAGTTCTTCGGCGCGTTCCTCAAAGAGCGAAGCGACCTTCGAGACGATCGCGGCGCGCTCGGTGATGTCGAGTGAACCCCATCCGGTGGAACCGGAGGCGACGATGACTTCTTCGATCCTGTCGTCAGTGTCCAGTGGGTATTCCGCGCGGACCTTTCCGGTTGCCGGTTCGATGCTGCGGTAAGCGTTACTCATGATGTTCTCCTGTGGTGTTGGTTGGGTGGGCCCCAGCGTAGGTACCTCACCGGGTTAATGCAGTGAAGGTTCCACTCTGCGGTGGCCAGTAGATTCGATGGCCGCGCCAATTTTCAGCAGTCGGTTGTCGTCGAAGGCTCGACCTGCGATTGTCAGGCCGACGGGCATGCCGGTCGACGCCATGATTCCCATCGGGACGGTGACGGTGGGGATCCCCAGATGGCGGGGAACCAGGTTGCCGTTCGCCACCCACACCCCGTTTTTCCACGCGCGGTCAGCAGAGTCGGGATTGGTATCCGCGTCTGCTGGACCGATATCGGCCATGGCTGGGAAGATGACGGCGTCCAGGCGAAGGTCATCCATCCAGTTCTCCAGGTCGATGACTCGGGTGCGCTCTAGACCGGCGAGCCCGGCTGCGAGTACGTCGTGGTCGATGGGCTCATGGATGAGGTCGGGGTAGGTGGCGATGTCGTCGTCGAAACCGTCGTAGCGGTCAGGCAACGCACCCTCTGGGTGCGGAAAGATTTGCTTCCCGACGACCCCGTCCAACGACCCGAGCCCCTCATCAGCATTGTCCTGGAGGAAATCCTCCCAGGAATGCGCTGCGAATGCCCCGACCTCTAAGTCGAGGAATTCTGGACTGACCAGGCCACGAGATCGGATCGTCGGGGCCCCGGCTCGGTCTCCTTCATAGTTGCTGACCACGGGAAAATCGGTCTCGATGACGGTGGCGCCGGCTGTTTCCAGGTCTGCCCGGAGTTCCTGCCAGAGGGCCATGACGTCATCGGAGGTGTCGATTCGCTGGCCGGTGGCGCCGCCGACTCCTGCGATTCCGGTGCCTGCCTCGGCGTCGGCGTTGATGTACATCTTTGGTACTCCCAGACGAAGGCCGTCCAAGGGCGCTGGGTTCTTAACGAGGTCCACGTACGACGCCGGCCGGACTTCCGAAGCCGCCGGAATCGTGATCCACGTTTGCACTCGCCAGAAGTCCCCGCGGGTGGTGTGGTCGTTGGTGACTACAACGTCGAGAACTTCTGCCATATCCGCCATGGAGCGGGGATGCGGGACAACCACGTCCATTGTCGGGACCAGCGGCCAATTCCCTCGAGTCGAGATGACACCTCGGGATGGGGTATATGCACACAGAGAGTTGCAGGATGCGGGAGCGCGGCCAGAAGACCAGGTCTCTTCGCCAAGACCGAAGGCGGCGAACTGCGCGGCAGTGGCGGTTCCGGAGCCGTTTGACGATCCAGACGCGAATGCACTGGTCAGATAGCCTGCGTTGTAGGGACTCTCCGCACGTCCGTGCAGACCACGCTGCATCCCGCCGTTCGCCATCGGCGGCATAGTGGTCAATCCGAGGAGGATGGCACCACCGGCGCGCAGTCTTTCGATGGTGAAGGCGTCCTTGTGCGCCACGAGGTCCGCAAATGCAGGTGACCCCGCAGAGGCCGTCAGCCCTCGGACCAGGAATGACTCTTTGGCCGTGTACGGAATCCCGTCGAGTGGGCCAAGCACGGACCCGGCGCGACGGCGGGCGTCTGACTCTTCGGCTTCGGCCACTGCGGAGGGGTTGTCAACGATGACGGCATTGAGCCTTTCATTGAACCGTGAGATCCGGTCGAGGTAGGCGGTGGTGATTTCCACGGATGTGGTTGTCCCGTCCTCAAGTGCCTGGCGTAGGTCGGCGATGGACCGGCCGGTGACGTCATACATTCGGCACCGCCGGCTGTTGCTGAGTGATGCAGTGGATGCCGCCGCCGAAGGCGAAGATGTCGCGTGCGTCGACGAGTTCGACGGTCCGACCGGGGTATGCGTCGGCGAGGATCTTTCGAGCATTTTCGTCAGCCTCCTCGTCACCGAAGGCACAGAGGATCACTGCGTTATTGCAAACGAGATGGTTGATGTACGAGTAGTCCACCCACCCCTCGTCGTCCTTGAGAATCGACGGTGCAGGAAGATCCACCACAGTCAGGAGGTTTCCGTCGGCATCATGGGCGAATTCGAGGATCTCCTTTAGCTGTCGGGTGATTTCAAAGTCTGGGTGCTCCGGGTCATTCTGCCGGTGCAACAGAACATGTCCTGCCTCGGTGAAGCAGGCGACGATGTCGACGTGGCCGCGAGTGCCGAAGCCGTCATAGTCCCGGCTGAGCCCCTGGGGCAGCCAGATTGCGCATCGGGTCCCGAGCTGGGCGTGGACCTCCTCTTCAACCTGCTTCTTTGTCCAGCCTGGATTGCGTTCGGGGTCGAGCTGAACGGTGTCAGTAAGAAGGACGGTGCCCTTGCCATCGACGTGGATTCCACCGCCCTCATTTACTAGGCGGGAGTTGTCGACTGGGGCGCCGGCGATGGTCGTCGCCAGCTGTGAGTCGTTCTCCCAAGCGGCCCAGGACTGGGCTCCCCAGCCATTGAATACCCAGTTCACAGCCCGCAGTTCTCCGTCGTCGATGACGTAGGTCGGACCAGAGTCGCGGATCCAGGCGTCGTCGAGGGGTGTGGTGAGGATGGGGACGTCGGGAAGCATTTCTTGAGCGGTTGCCTGATCCGCAGTGAAGATCGCCCGCAGTCACACTGGCCGCAATGCCGTCGCCGTGATGGACCGCGCCTACCACGGCCGCACGAACCTGACGATGGCAATGACCGCGAAGAACATCCCGTACAAGGATGGCTTCGGGCCGTTCGCCTCTGAGGTCTACCGCACGGCAATGAGCTACCCGCTTCGCGACGGTCTCTCTGGCGCAGAAGCTGCCGAGCGCACCATCCGCGACCTAGAGATCGCCGTTGGTGCGAAGAACCTCTCGTGCGTCGTCATCGAGCCGGTCCAGGGTGAAGGCGGATTCATCGCTCCCGCCGAAGGTTTCCTGCCGGCCATCGCCGCATGGTGCCGTGAGAACGGCATCGTGTTCATCGCCGATGAAATCCAGTCCGGCATGTGCCGCACCGGAGACTGGTTTGCCTGCGACCACGAAGGTGTCGTGCCGGACCTGGTGATGATCGCCAAGGGCATCGCCGGTGGCATGCCGATCTCTGCGGTCACCGGGCGCGCCGAGATCATGGACGCGCCGAACGCAGGCGGCCTCGGCGGCACCTACGGCGGAAACCCCGTCGCGTGTGCTGCGGCTCTCGCCGCATTCGACCAGATGGACACGCTGGATTTGAACGCCCGGGCTCGTGGGATTGAGTCCATTGTTAGGGAGATCCTCGAGCCTCTGCTGGAGACCGGCCGCCTGGCCGAGGTCCGCGGCCGCGGAGCGATGATCGGTCTGGAGTTTGTGGACGCCGAGGGACGTCCGGATGCGGGCGTCGTAAAGCAGATCGCGCAAAGCGCGAAGGACAAGGGCGTTCTCGTTCTCACCTGCGGTTATGACGGAAACGTGATCCGCCTTCTGCCGCCGCTGGTCATTACCGAAAAGCTGCTGCGCGAGAGTCTCGATATCCTCGCGGACATCGTGCGCGAGCTCGTCTAAAGAATTCACAGGAGGTCTCACCATGACTGAACTACCCACGAATCTGCCGACCGACATCTGGATGGGCACCGAGCAGGTCGCAGCCTCTGACGGGGCGACTTTCGACGTCGTCGACCCCGCAACCGAACAGGTAATTGCCACCGTCGCCGATGCCACGGTCGATGACGCGACTACTGCACTTGGCCTGGCCGTCGAGGCACAGAAGGTCTGGGCGACTGCGTCTCCGCAGCAGCGAGCGGATGTCTTGCAGCGCGTGTTTGAGGTTGTCTCTGAGCGTGCCGACGATATTGCACTGACCATGACCACCGAGATGGGCAAGCCTCTGGCGGAGTCTTACGGTGAGATCAAGTACGGCAACGGCTACTTTCGCTGGTTCGCCGGCGAAGCGGTCCGTATCCCGGGCCGTTTCGCACAGGCACCGCTTGGCACCGGAAATATCCTGGTGACTCGTGAGCCTGTCGGCCCGGTCCTCGCGATCAGCCCATGGAACTTCCCCTTGGCGATGGCGACCCGCAAGATTGCGCCGGCGCTGGCGGCTGGCTGCCCGGTCGTCGTGAAGCCAGCAGCTGAGACCCCCTTGACGATGCTGATCTTGGGCGACGTGTTCCGCCAAGTTTTCGACGAGTTCCGCGAGGAGATCGGAGATCTACATGGCCTCGTCTCCATCGTTCCGTCCACCCATGCCGCAGAAATCTCTGAGGCACTGATGGCGGACGAGCGCTTGGCGAAGGTCACGTTCACCGGCTCGACCCCGGTCGGGCGCACGCTCGTCCGCCAGTCCGCTGACCGGCTGCTGCGTACGTCGATGGAGCTCGGTGGCAACGCACCGTTCGTTGTGCATGAAGACGCCGATCTGGATTTGGCGGTTTCCGCGGCGTTGGCCGCGAAGATGCGCAATGGCGGCGAGGTGTGCATCGGCGTCAACCGGTTCGTTGTCCACGAAGCTATTGCCGAGGACTTCACCACGAAGCTGACCGAGAAGATGTCGAAGGTCCAGATGGGTCATGGGCTGTCTGATGGCACAACTCTCGGACCGATGATCACCGAGAAGCAGCGTGACCGTATCGCCGCACTGGTCGATGAGGCGGTATCTGCAGGTGCCACGGTCCTCCTTGGTGGTGAAGTTCCCGATCGAACCGGTTACTTCTATCCGCCGACGGTTCTTACGAACGTCCCCCAGGACGCCCGGATCCTCAATGAGGAAATTTTCGGACCGGTGTCGACGATTACCACTTTCGCGACCTTGGAAGAGGGCGTGCGCATCGCCAACGACACCGAGTTTGGCCTGGCCTCCTATGGATTCTCCTCCGATGAAGCCAACGCCCGGTACCTCGCGGCGAACCTGGCTGCGGGCATGGTCGGCATCAATAGGGGAGCGATCTCTGATGTTGCCGCACCGTTTGGTGGCATCGGCCAGTCCGGTTTCGGGCGAGAAGGCGGTACTGAAGGAATTGAGGAGTATCTCGAGCCGAAGTACATTGCCCTGAACTAGATTCCGGGATGTCGGGAGTTCCGTTTTCACTCGTTTCGGAAACAAGATGTAAGTATCTATCTATGTTGTTGGAATGAGTATTTATAGCGGAAGCCCCGACGCGCCCTTGGATCTTTTGATCGTCGGCGCTGGAATGTCGGGAATCGGCCTCGCACACCATGTCTCGGAGAACTTCCCGGAGTGGGAGTACGAAATCCACGACACTCACGACGACCTGGGGGGTACCTGGCACCTGTTCCAGTATCCCGGCATCCGCTCGGACTCGGACATGGCCTCGTTCAGTTTCCCGTTCCGCCCTTGGCCCCACAAGGGCACCCTGGGACAGGGAAACGACATCAAGGAGTACACCCGCGACGTCGCCCGAGACGCCGGCGCCCTGGAGCGGCTCCACCTGAAGTCCTGGGTCAAAGACTCGGACTGGCGCACGGACCTGAACCTGTACCGCATCACCGTCGTCGGAGAGGCAGGGGAGCGCATCGTGTGGGCCCGACGGGTTCACTACGCCTCGGGTTACTACTCCCACGCCAAGGGCTTCCGCCCGGACTTCCCGGGTGAGGAGAAGTTCACCGGCGAGATCGTCCACCCGCAGCACTGGCCGTCTGACATTGGCTACAAGGACAAGAAGTTCGTGGTCATCGGATCCGGTGCCACCGCGATCACGCTGATTCCGGCCATCGCGAATGCCGGCGCTCATGTGACCATGCTTCAGCGCACCCCGAGCTACATCGCTCCGCTGCCTGAGGTCGACATCATCAGCGGCATCTGGGGAACTCTCATCCCGAATGATGCCCTTGCCTTCCGCATGGCCCGTTTCAACCACGCCAGCCGCGACATGGCTCAGTTCGTCATCGCACAGAACGCTCCGTGGGTATTCAAGCAGGCGCTGCGCGCAATGCAGCGAATCTTCCTGCCGTCGAAGACGATCAAGGAGCACTTTAACCCGCCGTACCGCCCGTGGGACCAGCGTGTGTGTAAGGCCCCCAACGGAGACATTTTCCAGTCGATCCGTGACGGACAGGCTGATGTGGTCACCGATACCATCGAGTCCTTCACCGAGAACGGCATCCTGCTGACCTCCGGCAAGGAGATTGAGGCAGACGTTATCGTCACCGCTACTGGCCTGGAGCTGGAGTCATACGGTGGTGGCAGCCTGAGCATCGACGGTGAGAAGTTGAGCATCCCGGACCAGGTCGCCTACCGAGGCATGATGCTCGCCGGCATTCCGAACATGAGCTTCACCGTCGGTTACGTCAACGCCTCCTGGACGCTGCGCGCTGACATGGTGGCCAAGTACATGATCAAGCTCTGGAAGTCAGGACACGAGTTCTACGCCCCGGAGATTCCTGCAGGTCGCGCCAACCGCATGCTCCTAGACTTCGAAGCCGGATACATCAAGCGCGGTGGACACCGATTCCCGAAGCAGGGCGACGGAGACCCGTGGGAGTACATCCAGAACTACCTCTCGGAAATCCCGAACCTCACCTTCGGTGACCAGAACAAGGCGATGGCCTTTGATGGCGACGCACTGGCACTGGCCGAGGAAGAGCACACCACGAACGAGGTCCGCAGCGTCAAGGTCGCCGGGCCTTACCGACAAGTGGACCTGTCGGGCCTGCCGGGTACCCGTTTCGTTGACGTCAGCGGCAAGAAGATTCGTGTCCAGGTCAGCGAGGGCACCGGTGACACTGTAGTGATGATTCATGGCATCGGCCGCTCGCTTGAGGACTGGGAGGACCAGGTCGCGATCGATGGCAGCAACCGTCGAATCATCGCCGTCGACATCCCGGGATTTGGTCTAAGCGACCCCGCTGACAACGTCACGCTCAAGGACACTGCGGCATTGCTGTGGAAGACCATCGACGAGTTGGGGGAGAGCACCGTCAACCTCATCGGCAATTCTCTTGGCGGCGCCTTGGCTATGGAGATGACGGGCCAGCAGCCTTCCCGCGTGCTGTCCGCAGGACTTGTCGATTCGGCAGGTTTCGGAAAGGGAGTGACTCCGTTGCTGAAGCTGATCTCGATCCCGGGCCTTGGACGACTGAACGTTGAGACCACTCGACTGCGTCCGATGTACCAGTTGATCGAACATGTCATCATGAGTCGCCCGGGCTCGGTCACCAAGCACCGGGTCAAGACGCAGGGACGGATCGCAAAGCACCAGCACCGCAGCAGCACGTTCTACAAGTTCGTGCAGTTGCTGGGAACGCCGTTTGGAATCCGTGAGGAATGGCGCGCCGACCTGTTGGAGCGATTCAGTGCCACCGGAGTGCCGACTTTTGTCACCTGGGGCACCAAGGACCACATCCTGCCGTACCGCGACTTCAACAACGCGATGGCGAAGCTGTCTCCGGAAGCGGCCGTGGTGTTCGACAACTGTGGCCACATGCCGCAGTCGGAGTTCCCGCATGAGTTCGCCGCAGAGTACGGCCAGTTCCTCCAGACGTATGTTCGAAACAATAGTAGGGAAGGCGCACATGTTTAAGCGCACCAAAGGCCCTCGTACCGTCCTGATCACCGGAGCGGCCTCAGGCCTGGGCCTTGAGCTCGCCAAGAATTTCCTGGCGCTGGGCGATCGCGTGATCGCCACCGACCTGCATGACGACGTCCCGGCGACCGTATCCAATCTTCATGGTCCATGCACTTATCGGAAATTGGATGTGACCAGCGACGATGATTGGGCTGCAGCCGTCGACGCCGTCGGTGAACTCGACATCCTGGTGAGCAACGCCGGCATTGCTATCGGCGGCCGAATCACCGAGACCGAGATGTCCACCTGGCACAAGGCGCTGGAAATCAATCTGCTTGGCTCAGTTCGTGGAGTACGGCAGTTTGCACCGCATATCCGTCGTGGCGGCCAGATCGTCCTGACTGCATCTGCGGCGGGGCTCGTGCACGCGCCCATGATGTCGACGTACAACGCAACGAAGGCCGCGACGGTTGCGCTGGGTGAAACGCTCGACGCCGAATTGCGTCCGCTCGGAATCGCAACGTCAGTTATCTGTCCGCAGTTCTTCAGGTCCGGGCTTGCTGCATCGCTTGTTGGTGACGACGATGCCGCCGACGACATTGCCCGGGTGCTCCTGACGAAGTCCTGGCTCACCTCGGAGGTTATCGCCAAGCGCGCCATGAAAGGCATCGCGCGCCGACGCACGGTCATCACGCCGGACGGACTGGCGACGATCTTCTGGCTGTCGAAGCGGTTCTCGCGCTGGGGTTACCTCAAGGGTGTTCGCGGACTCGGCTACGGCGTGCGGTGGTACATCAACCGTGAGGCCAAAAAGCGCGCTTAATTACGTCACGTGACGTAATTGAGGTGGTGTCCCTGGGTGGTAGGAATCTCTACGGCGTTTGTCCGATAATATACATTATGACATTACGCCTTGAGGTGTACGGTGGCGGCCACCTACCCCAAGGAGTTGATCATGAGGATTCTCGTTATCGGAGCCACCGGCACCATTGGCCGGGTTGTCGCAGACGCCCTGCAGTCTCGTGGGCATGATGTCGTCTCGGCGTCGCGCTCGACGTCCCCGGCTGTCGACGTCACTGATCCAGACTCGATCAGCGCGCTATTCGATTCGGTTGGTTCGGTCGACTCGGTGATCGTCGCTGTCGGCTCCGTGCCGTTTAAGCCACTGACGGAACTGACCCGTGACGACTACATCGCCGGATTCACCTCAAAGACGCTTGGTCAGATTGAGGTCGTCCGTCAGGCGCTCGAGCGAATCAACGACGCCGGCTCAGTCACGCTGACCACCGGTGTGCTCGCGCGAGAGCCGATCGCGCAGGCATCGGCAGCCGCAATGGCCAATGGCGCCTTGGAGTCTTTTGTCATAACGTGCGCCGCCGAGGCTCCCCGCGGCATCCGTATCAACGCCGTCTCACCAGATGTTCTCGCCAGTGCCCCAGCCCTACATGCGATGTTCCCTGGTCACCGGCCGGTCACTGATGACGAGGTCGCCCGGGCGTATGTCCGTTCCGTTGAAGGAGTCATCACCGGTTCGGTCATTACGGTGTAATCGACTGGCCGATCACCCGTGCGGCTCGGTCGAACCCTCCCGGATTGGTCGCGGCATAGTTCAGTCGTAGATACTTGCCGGTCGACTCTGCCGGGAACCAGTCATCCCCCGCGGCAGCGATGACACCGTTGCTCTCGCAGTCGCGAGTGACGGTATGGAGGTCGGCGGTGCTTGGAAGTCGCACCCACAGGTTCAATCCGCCACGCGGCACCGTCTCTAGGTGGGCTTCAGAGGCGTGTGTGCTGAGGGAACTTACCAGCAGGTCGCGTCGTATTCGCAGGTCATCGCGCAGGGCACGCAGATGCGTGCTCCAGGACGATTGCTTTACGACGTCCACAGCTGCACCCTGCAACACTCCACTGACATACATTGCCTGAGCCTGGGTGTCAGCGAGGATCCGAGCATGTGCTGGGCCGCGGGCAACGAGGCCGGCCACTCGGACTGCTGGCGACATCGATTTAGTCAGCGACCTGAGGTACACCACGTGGCCGGTGTCGTCCTGGGCAGCAATTGGCTGTGGATCAGAGGAAATTCCGAAGTCATGGGCCCAATCGTCTTCAATGAGGAATGCGCCGTGGCGCTTCACGATGGTGAGGACCTTCTCCCCCAGATCCGTAGACCACTGCGTACCGGAGGGGTTTGCGAAGTTCGGCTGGGCGTAAAAGGCTCGTGCTCCGGTGCGGGTGAAGGCTCGGTCAATGTCGTCTGGGTCAGGGCCATCCGGACCTGACGCCACTGGCACCAATTGCACACCCACTTGCGCGGCGGCGAGGATAGCACCCCAATAACTTGGAGACTCAATCAGTAGCGGCTGGCCAGCGCCCACTAAGGTGCGGAATAGCGTGCTGAGACCGCTCTGGCTGCCCGGCAAAACAATCACGTCATCTGCTACCGGTGGGACCAATCCGCTCGGTGTCGACGAGGCTAGATCTGCGGCGAACCATGCCCGCAACTCCGGTAGACCTGCCGCCGGAGACTGTGTCATGGAGTAATCGCTGCGCGCAGCTCGGGCCAATGCAGAGCGTACGAGCCGCTCTGGCAGCAACGACTTCTCCGGGTATCCAGAATGCAGGTTGACCACGTCATTCGTTGGCATCCTGAGTGTTGGAGACAAAGTCGGGATTGGGTTCTCCAGCGTTCCAAGTGCTGCGGTCTGCCAGCTGAAATCGCTCGGCGTGACCGTCCTGATTGCCCTAGTGAAGGTGCCAACGCCCGGTCGGGATTCGATGAGCCCTTCCGTTGTCAAAGCACTCAGGGCCTGCTGGACGGTGACAGGGCTCGCCTGGAATTCGGCAACCAGGGATCGCGAAGAGGGTAGCTTTGTGCCTGCTGGGGCTTCAGCGATCCTCGTGCGAAGCGCCGTGGCGATGCGACTACTGCTACTGTGGAACATGAGAAGAGATAATAGCGCTACTGTCACTCAAGTGAAAGCGCTACCGGGTGCTTTGTGGGGATTTCTTGGGGTCCTCACCTTTTCGTTCACTGTGCCATTTACCCGAGTGGCGGTTGAGACCCTCCCTCCGGTGTTCGTCGGTGCGGGCCGGGCCGTCGTCGCCGCACTCCTGGCCGGTATCGCGTTGTGGTTAACCCGGTCTGCGCTTCCTCGTGGACGCCAGTGGATCCAAGTTGGAGTTGTCGCCGGTGGTGCGGTGCTCGGTTTTCCATTGCTCACGTCCTATGCGTTAACCACTGCGTCGGCGAGTCACAGTGCTGTCGTCATCGCGCTCTTGCCGGCGGCAACCGCGGTGATCGCCGTGCTTCGGACAGGACAACGGCCCGTCCGCACCTTCTGGTTGGCGGCGGGGCTCGGCGCACTGGCAGCGATCGGCTTCGCTGCTTCTCAGGGAGGCTCCGTCGACGGCCTACGCGGTGCAGACCTGCTTTTGCTTGCAGCAGTGATGGTATGTGCCGCTGCGTATGCCGAGGGAGGTTTGTTGGCACGCAGCCTCGGATCGTGGCAGACGATCTCCTGGGCACTGGTGCTGGCATCCCCAGTGACGGTGGCGCTGACTGCGGGTGAGGTCGTCGGGAAGCAAATCGATGGCTCCCCCGCCTCCTGGGCGGCCTTCGCCTACCTGGCTGTATTCAGCATGTTCCTCGGTTTTATCGTCTGGTACCGAGGTCTTGCCATCGGCCCGATGGCGCAGGTCAGCCAGATTCAGCTGGTGCAGCCGGTGCTGAGCATCTGCTGGGCAGCGATGATCCTTCAAGAACACATCACCTGGCAGACGCTGCTCGGTGGATTGGCGGTGGTGACCTGTGCGCTACTGGCGGTCAGATCGAAGAATCACGTCAGCTGATTCAACGGGCGCGATTTTGGCTATGCCACAGCGCAGCTTGCACGCGTGAGGTCACTCCGAGTTTGCCGAACAAGTTCCCGAGGTGCGTCTTAACGGTGGTCTCACCGATGAACAACTCCGAGGCGATGTCCCTGTTCGAGTGGCCAACGGCGATGAGCTCCAGGACCTCCTCCTCGCGTTTGGTCAGGGCAACATCCGATTGTGGTGGTGTCTCGGGTCGTTGCCTGAGCGCTGCCACCACAGCCGATGTCGTCTCGTTGGATAGTGCCGAATCGCCGAGTGACACTGAACGAACCGCAGCGATGATGTTCGCCGGTCTTTCCGTTTTCACCAGGTAGCCATCCGCGCCCGCGGCAATCGAATCCAATACGTACTCGTCTAACCCAAACGCCGAAATGACGAGCACCCGACATCCGATCGCACACAGCCTCGGGGTGATGTCGATGCCCGTCTCCCCCGGCATTCGCACGTCTGTCAGCACGACATCTGGGCGCACCCGCTCAGCCAATTCCACGGCAGCTGGTCCGTCTTCGGCAACGCCAACGACGGTAATGTCCGGAGTCGTAGAAAGGAGCGTCACGATTCCCGACCGGAACGGGGCATGATCGTCAGCCACGATGACGCGAATCGATGAACTCGGCATCAGTAGTCCCCCTCCTTCGATATCGGGACGGCCGCAGTAACCGTCCACACTCCGTTCGATGCTCCTGCGGAAACCTCTCCTCGAACCGCCTCCGCTCGGTTCGCCATGGATTGAAGGCCGAAAGTTGAACCTGTCGTTGGGGTGTCATTTACAACGGTATTTGTGCAGGACATCGTCAATTTCTCGCCAGTGGCGCGCACTTGAAGAGTTCGAGGTTCCTCGCCGTGGCGCACAGCGTTGGTCACTGCTTCGTACGCAATGTGGAGCATTGCTGTCTGGGCCACTATGTCTGCGTTAGCCGGATCGATCGTCACATCAGCGTCTGGTCCGAGGCGTTGACGGAGAGTTGACCAAGTAAGCGTCGTTAAGCCGGTGCTTTCCCGGCCCTCTGCGAGCACCTCGATTACTGACCGAAGGTCCCGCAATGCCGATTCCGCGCTGGAGCGCGCTGTATCGAGGGAGAGTCGACGGGAGTCGTTGTCGGGTCTGCTGCACGGATAGGTGACAGGTTCTAGTCACGCAGCCAGTGCGGCTGGCGTGTTCATGATGGCCTCGAACTCGATCGGGGTCAAACGTCCGAGGCGGGGTTGGCGACGGCGCCGATGGTAGGTCCGTTCGATCCAGATCACGATCGCGATGCGCAGCTCTTCTCGGCGGGTCCAAGTGCGGCGGTCGAGGACGTTCTTCTGGAGCAGGCTGAAGAACGATTCCATGGCCGCGTTATCGCCGGCAGCGCCGACTTTGCCCATCGATCCGACCATGCGG
>NZ_ATYV01000033.1 GCF_000427865.1 Corynebacterium sputi DSM 45148
GGGCTCTTCGCTTTTTAGAGTGCGTTGATCTTCCCCTGCAGCTGCCCGGAGTGGATCAGGCACCGCAATATGTAGTGGTCCAGGTTCCTGAACCCGAGGGCGATTCCCCGCAGGTGCTCCAGCCGTCCGTTGATAGCCTCAACCGGCCCGTTCGACGCGCCGATATCGAAGTAGGCGAGGACGTCCTCACGCCGGCGCCACAAGGTGCGCCCGAGTTGGGCGAGCTCCTCCAGCCCCGCGGGCAGGCCCTTACGAATGCTGTTGATCACCCTGCTCATCAGCTTCTTTCCCTCCGATTTCTTCGGATGACCGTAGGCTGCGATCAGGTCCTGGTAGAACATCCAGGTGACCTCGAGTGCGACGTACTCATCGTCGGTGGCCCACAACAGGTCCAGTCGCTGTTTCTGCTGCTGCGTGAGGTAGTTCGTCCTGGTCAACAAGGTCCGGCGGTGCTTGTACAGCGGGTCGTCCTTGCGTCCACGACGCCCGGTGGTCTCCCGTTGCAGTCGCTGCCGGCACCGGCTGAGCTTCCCAGCTGCCAGATGGATTACGTGAAACGGATCCATCATCTTGGTTGCGTCCGGGAGGACCTGGTCCACGGCGCAGGCGTAGCCGGTGAAACCGTCCATCGTCACGACCTGCACCTGCTGGCGGAAGCTGGGGTCGCGTTCCTGCAGCCACGTGCGCAGCACTTCCGCGCTTCGTCCGGGGCGGATGTCCAGCAGTCGGGCAGGCCCACGGCCGTCGACCAGGGGCGTGAGGTCGACGAGGATGGTCACCAGGTTCGACGGTTCCGTGGGACGGCGGGTGTGTTTCCAGACGTGCTCATCCACGCCGAGGATGCGCACCCCGTCGAGGTGGTGCGGGTCGTCGTAGACGAGCTTACGGCAGGCGTCGACGGCAACCTGGTTGACCAGCGCCCACCCCACCCCGAGTGCTTTGGCGGTGGCAGACACGCTCATCCGGTCGACCGCCAGGCGCTGCAAGATCCAGCGGGTGACGCGGTGGGTGAGCTTGGATCCGTCATCGGCACACGTCAGGGAGGCCTGGAAGATCTTCCTGTCACAGGAGACATTCGCGCAGATGAATCGGGGGACGCGCACGTGCAGACGGGTGGGAAACCCGACGACGGGCAGATCCACCAGCCGACGGAAAATGTGGTCACGCTTGGTGCCGGGCCGGGAGCATTCAGGACAGGCGTCGCTGACGGCCACAGGTGCGGCATCGATGATGGTGATGTTTCCGGCGTCGGCGGCACCGGTGATGGTCAGGCCGATTTCCGCGGTACGGCAGATGGTGTCGGCGACGAGGTTGCCACTAGGCTGCACAGTAGGGTCCTGGTTCGGTCAGATGATGGTGTGGTAACTCTCATCTTGTACCGGCCAGGACCCCTATATGTTGTGCCACCCCGAACTCCGCCCGGTGGTCAGCTACGCACTCCGAAACGCGAAGAGCCGGTTAATCACGTATCAAAGCAGATTTAGAACATGCACTGGAACAGGCCGATGGCCACGAACGAGTCTTAGCGACTGGGGACTGATTCCGATCAATGTCGAAAATATTCTTGCGCTCTGAACTGGCCTTTTCCGATCGTCCGTTTTTGGTGCGCGATCGGAATTAGTCATCCGTGGTCTACGACTATGCGACCTTCCGATTCCGACGCACTCGACGTGACCGACGGACCTGACGCAGACTCTTCGTCGCGAAGGGCCAGACTGCCTTCTCAATCTCGACGATGAACAGCACAGTCACACCGATGGCGGTGCAGTACAGCCACTGCTGCCAGGTCAGCGGGGACAGTCCGATGAGGTCCGCGGCCGCAGGCCATGCGGTCGCTCCCCACTGCAAGAACAGGGCGAAGAATGCCGAGACCAGTAGCAGCGGGTTTCCGAACGGGTTCAGGCGGAACAGGGACTTGCGCAGGGCACGAGCACTGAAGACCTGGAAGAAGTTGAACATCACCATGGTGATCAGCGCCAGGGTGCGCGCCTCCTCTTCAGAGACACCCGCATCATGTGCCAGGCGGTAGACGATCAGCGTGCCGATACCCATCCACATACCGGTGAAGAGGGTACGGAGCCACATGCGCGTATCGAGGATTCCCTCATCGCCAGATCTCGGCTTCTGCTCCAGTTCGTCGCCTTCACCCTTCTCGAAGGACAGTGCAATGTCTTGGATTCCGTTGGTGACCACGTTCATGAACAGCAACATCACCGGCAGGAAGATCAGCGGCAGATCGGTGAAGATGTTCGCGACAACGGCGATCATCAGCGCCAGGCCGTTGGACAGAAGGAAGAATGTCGCCTTGCGGATCGAGGAAAAGGTCACTCGGCCTAGGCGGACGGCGTCGACGATGGTGACGAAGTTGTCGTCGGTAAGCACGACGTCGGCGGATTCACGGGCGACATCCGTGCCCGATTCACCCATTGCCACGCCGATGGAGGCGGCCTTCAGTGCCGGTGCGTCATTGACACCGTCGCCGGTCACGGCCACCGTTTCACCACCGGATTTCAGCAGCTTCACGATGCGCAGTTTGTCTTGCGGACTCATTCGCGCCGCGACAGTTGTGGTCTTCAGACGCTCCTTGAGCTGCGCATCATCAAACGCGCCGATGTCCTGCCCGGTGATCGGTTCGGAGCTTCCGCGCAATCCCAGCCGCTTAGCGATTGCCTTAGCGGTGACCGGGTGGTCGCCGGTGATCATCATGACGTGGATGCCGGCCTCACGGCACTGTTCAATGGATTCGCGCACACCTTCACGAGGCGGATCCATCATGCCTTGCAAGCCAGTGAACTCGAGGTTTTCGGGAGCAGG
The DNA here is from genome assembly GCF_000427865.1 of Corynebacterium sputi DSM 45148. GTDB lineage: Bacteria > Actinomycetota > Actinomycetes > Mycobacteriales > Mycobacteriaceae > Corynebacterium > Corynebacterium sputi. Next base: position 2,815 of record NZ_ATYV01000033.1, read on the forward strand.
CAATTCGCCACCGTCGAAGTCCGACAGGACCTTTGAAGCCGTCGCGATGACGCGGAGGCCATCTTCGGCCATGACAAGGTTGGCGTCGTCGATGGCTTGTCGCTCGGAGTCGTCGAGGTCGCAGAACGATGCGATGACCTCCGGTGCGCCCTTCACATGCAGCACCAGTTGCCCCTCGCCGTCCTTCCGCAGCGTCTGCGAGTAGGCGTTTTCCGGCTCATAAGGAAGGTCAGCGATAGGGGAGTCGGTGCGCTCGGAGACTGTGACGACCTCCGCATTCAGCGCAGCCTCGGCCATCGCGACATCTACAGAGTCGCCAATGAGGCCGCCAGAGCTGTGCTCCTTTGCGTCGTTGGTGAGGGCGCCAGTGCGCAGCGCTTTGCGCTGCACGGGGGATAGGTCGCTCTGCTTTACGACGTCCACATCCCCATCCCGCGGAGTCCACAACTTTTCGACAGTCATCTTGTTCACCGTGAGCGTTCCGGTCTTGTCCGAGCCGATCACGGTTGTCGAGCCGAGGGTCTCCACACTGGGAAGGCTCCTGACCACCGCATTTCTTGAGGCCATCCGGGACACCCCGACTCCCATCGCGACGGTCAAGACAACCGGCAATGCCTCCGGCATCGCAGAGACAATCAATGCGACGGTGGTTCGGAACGCTTCACCAATATCGCCGCCGAGCAGGATTGATGCGGCGAAAACACCAATGCCGACCACGATCAGGATGGCTCCGATGAGGCGCTCCAGGCGGTCAGTCAGAAGCTGTAGAGGAGTCTTGTCGGAGTCGGTCTGCACCAGTTCGGCGATGGAGCCGAGTTCGGTGTCGTAGCCCGTTCCGACGACAACTCCCGTCGCCCGGCCCGACACCACCATCGTTCCGGAGTAGACCATCGTCACTCGGTCTCCGACTGGGGAGTCCTCCTTGAGGCCCTCTTCGTCAGTGGACTTGGTGGTGGGCATGACTTCGCCGGTCAGCATTGATTCGTCGACGCGCAATCCATTGACCTCGAATACACGCAGGTCAGCCGGTGCTTTGTCGCCCGATTCTAGAGTCACAACGTCGCCGGGGACCAAATCGGCTGCGGGGATACGTTCGGGCGAGCCGACTCTAATCACTGTGGCCTCTGGTGAAGACAACTGCGCTAAGGCCGCGACGTCCTTCTCTGCTTTACGGGTCTGCCAATAGCCAATGGATGAGTTGAGGACCACGACCAGGAAGATCACGATCGACTCGAACCATTCCTGTTGGATCAGGGTGACGATTCCGGCGATGAACAGGAAGATCACCATCGGTGACGTCAACTGCTTACCGAGCACCACGTACCAGGGGTCGGCGGCAACCTCGTCGATGGCGTTGGGACCGTGCTGCTCCAGGCGCCTGGCAGCTTCGTCATCGTCCAGGCCGATTCCGATATCCGGCGCTTCGACCGCATCACGAACCTCGTCGACCCCAAGCATGTGCCAGGTGTGTGGGGCACTCGGTGGATTCGTCTTCTGAGCGAGATCAGCCATCGGTTCTCTCCTGGAAATATGAAAATCCGTCTACATTCCAGGGTATGTGTCTCGGCGGTTTCAACGGACCGGGTGCACCTGCCCAATTGCGTCACGGCGCAGGGTGCTCTTGACACTTTCGCGCGGTGCTGGCTAATCTCCGAACCGTTCACCCGTCCCCGTCCGAGGAGCGTGCCACAGTGTGGAACCGCGGTCGTCACTTCGCACAGTAAGTGCGCTGATTTCCGCTGCAGCATGACTGCGGCCCGGCTCAGCGCATCCTTCTTCGCTGACGCCTCAGGGGCCCACATGCAACACATCACGCCCGAGAACTCCTCGGTCATCCTCAATGACGTTTCCTTTTCCTGGCCAGACGGATCTTCCGTTTTCTCCGGTCTTTCTGCTGCTTTCGGAACCGGCCGCACTGGCCTGATCGGGGACAACGGCACCGGGAAGTCCACACTGATCCGCTTGATCATCGGTGATCTCACTCCAACTAGCGGATCGATCACAGCTACCGGGGACATCGGCTACCTCCCCCAAGAACTCACCCTCGACACCGATTCCACCGTCGCTGACTTGTTGGGTATCTCTCACAAGGTCGAAGCTCTCGCCGCGATCGAACGTGGCGAGACTGATCCGGAACTGTTCGACATCATCGGCGAGGACTGGGACATCGAGTCCGGTGCCAGGGCCACACTTGATGCTGTGGGGTTGGGGGATGTGGAGTTGGATCGGAGCGTCGGGAGGCTATCGGGTGGTCAGACGATGCTGGTCGCTCTGTCTGGGCTCCGGCTTGCCCGTACCGCGGTCACTGTTCTCGACGAACCGACGAATAATCTTGACCGCGATGCACGCGCAAACTTCTACGACTCCGTGCGGTCCTGGCCGGGCACGCTCATCGTGGTCAGCCACGATCCGCAGCTGCTGGAACTAATGGACGACACCGCTGAACTTTTCGGCGGTTCGCTCACTGTCTACGGCGGACCGCTCAGCGCCTACCGCGAGTACATCGCGCGGGAGCAAGAGGCCGCTGAACAGGCACTACGCACCGCAGAGCAGACGCTGAAGAAGGAGAAGCGCCAGCGCGTGGAGACCGAGACCAAGCTCGCCCGCAGGCTGAAGCAAGGCAAGAAGGCGAACGCGGAGAAACGCGAACCCAAGATCGTCATGGGCAATCGCAAAAGCGAAGCGCAGGTCTCAGCGGCGAAATTCCGCGATGTGCAAGATAACCGAATGGAAGAAGCTAGGGCTGAGATCGATCGGCAGGAGGCTCGCATCCGCGAGGATGAGCACATCCGCATCGACCTGCCCGACCCGGGACTATCGTCCCGGAGGAAAATCATTGAGCTTCCCGACGCCTCCGAAGCCCCCATCTACATCCAAGGCCCCGAGCGAGTTGCCCTGACCGGGCCGAACGGAATTGGTAAGACGCGGTTGGTGGAGATGTTGGTTGAGGGGAACGTCGGGAGGCTTCTTACAGAGCGGGTGGGCTACCTGCCGCAGCGCCTTGACCACCTCGACGAGACGGCGACGGTGCTGGAGGCGGCGGCGCCAGAAGGCGATCCGACGTATATCCGGTACCAACTGGCGAAGTTCCTCTTCGACCAGGACGCGGTGCACCGGGAGATTCGTAACCTCTCCGGCGGCGAACGATTCCGGGTATCACTGGCGCAGTTGCTGCTGGCGCAACCGGCAAAAGAACTGGTGATCCTTGACGAGCCGACGAATAACCTCGACATGAGCAGCGTGGATGCACTCGTCGACGCACTGTCGGCGTACCGTGGCGCCCTGCTTGTGATCAGCCACGATGACGATTTCCTCGACCGCCTCGACCTGGACACACGACTGCTTATCGATGAGGACGGACTACACGTGGTGTCCTACCCGTAGTTACTCCCTGCTGACAACCCTGTCATTCGCTGGAAATGTGTACGGGTATGGACATGCCGATCACGGACTACCTCGATGAAATCCTGGACGAGGTCCGGGACAACGACAACGGGGAGGTCGCCGACTACATACCCGAACTCGCCGCCGCTAATCCCGACCGGCTCGCCGTTAGCCTGTGCACCACCGGCGGGCATATGTACTCCACTGGTGATGACGACATTGAATTCACCATCCAGTCGATCTCCAAGCCCTTCGCCTACGCAATCGCTCTGCAGGAGCTGGGTATTGCAGAGGTGACCAAGGTGGTGGGGATGGAGCCGTCCGGTGAGGCATTTAATGAGCTGTCCTTGGACAAAGACACCAATAGGCCGATGAACCCGATGATCAACGCCGGCGCGATCGCCGTGAACCAGCTGATCAATGGGTCGGACTCCTCGGTGGAAGAGCGTGTCGACCGGATTGTGGACTGGTTCTCCCGTCTGGCCGGCCGAGAACTCCAGGTTGATGAGGAGTTCTGCCAGTCTGAGATCGCAACCGCCGACCGCAACCTTTCCATCGCATACATGCTGCGTAACTACGGGATCATTCAGGACGACGCTCAGGACGCTGTCCTTAGCTACACCCGCCAGTGCTCAATCCTGGTAACGGTGCGCGACCTGGCAATGATGGCCGCGACGATCGCCAACGGTGGCGTGAACCCCGTGACTGAGGACCACATCTTTGATCCTGTAGTCAGCCGCCACGCTCAAGCGGTCATGGCCTCCGCCGGAATGTACAACGGTGCAGGTAGATGGCTTGCGGCGGTCGGAATTCCGGCGAAGTCTGGAGTCTCCGGTGGGCTGATCGGTACTCTGCCGGGACAAATCGGCATGGCGACGTTCTCCCCGCGCCTCGACGGTCAGGGCAATTCCTTCCGTGGCGTCGAGATTTTCACCATCCTCTCTGAGGTCATGGGCATGCACTTGATGAACAACACCGGCCGAGTCAACCGCGCCGTGCGCAACTGGAACTCCGAGAATGGCTCGACCATCATCCAGCTGCAGGGTGCGATCGACTTCCGTGCCTCGGAGAACATCCTGCGTGGTGCCATCCAGGAAGACTTGGAGAAACGAGTCGTCTTGGACCTGGATCGAGTCTCCGGCTTCAACCGTGTTGGTCGGAGGATCATTCTCGAGGGACTGCGTCGACTCACCATGGACGGGCATGCCACCGCTCTCTTCGATCCGGACAATGTGTTGCCGGATCCGGATCTCGGCGACGGGACCTATCCGGAGATGCTCACCGAGAAGCCTTTCGTCACCTCGTATGAGATGGAGGTCGACACCCCGTAGATGGTTTCACGTGAAACATCGGAGCTCTGAGATGGGCTTTGCCACACTTCGCGAGCGTGAATCGTCCTATAGGTATGACTCACAAAATCTCGATTCCAAAACGCTTCTACGCCGCCGCCGTCACGATGGAGGCCGCCTCCAGAGGACTACCGAAGGAGACGGTGCTCCTGGTGAAGTTGCGCGCGTCCTTCCTCAACAACTGCCGGTTCTGCATCGACATGCACACCGAGGAGGCACTCAAAGTTGGCTTCACCGACGCCCGCATCCGCGACATCCGTGAGGGGAACCTAGACAGTTTCTCCGCTGATGAACAACTGATTCTTCAGTTCACCACCGCCGGGACCCTGCTTCCTGCGGAGTCCGTCGACGATTCCCTCCGCCAGCGGGTGGAGGAGAGGTTCGGGGCTAAGCAGGCAGGTGAACTGGTGGCTACGATCGCGACCATCAACATGTGGAACCGGATCGGAGTGCTGAGCGGGAAATGACGACCGACGAGCTGTGGAACAGGGCGCGACCACGACTTCTGGCTGTCGCCGTCAACATCCTCGGCTGGGTCCATGACGCGGAAGACGTGGTGTCGGAGGCGTGGCTGACTCTCCAGCAGCACGAGGAGGTTCGGGACCTCGAAGGGTGGTTGATCCGAGTCGTCTCCAATCTCGCGATCGACGCGGCTCGCTCTGTCGAACGATCTCGCACTGATTACATCGGGCCCTGGCTCCCTGAGTTGGTGGCTGGGGGAGATGTGGGTGAAGACGTCGTAAAGCGAGAGCTTGTAGACCTTGCCTTCGTGCGCCTTCTGCAAACGCTTCGACCTGTTGACCGGGCCACGGTCGTGCTGGTCGATGTCCTAGGGCTGCCCGCCCCGGAGGCAGCGAACATGGTGGGTACGACCTCATCAGCGCTGCGGAAACGGCTCTCCCGTGCTCGCGGGATTCTGCGTGAGGCCGGCGACTCACCGGCAGTTGTGGACCGGAAAACTCTAGAGCGCATCACGACGTCTCTTGCGGCGGCCGACCTCTCAACTTTCCTGTCTCTGTTGTCTGATGGGTGTGTGCTGTGGACTGATTCGGCTGGTCAAGCCTCTGCGGCGCGGCGTCCCGTCTATGGTCGGGACAAGGTCGGACGGTTCCTGGCCGGGATCATCTCGAAATATGGGATGCCCGACGTAGCCATCGTCGAGGCGGCTGGCGGCCCGGTCATCCTGGCAACGTCGCCGGATATGAAACGCGGCATCGTCCTAGAGCACATCGACGGACAGATCACCGGCATCCAGATCCAGCAGAACCAAGCGAAGCTCAACCTCGACTGACGGCAACAGGCACGATGGTCACATGGACTTCACTGACTACCGCACTTATGACGCCCTCGGCCTCGCCGAACTCGTTCGCACCGGGCAGGTCACTCCGGCCGAACTCCTCGAGATCGCCATTTCCCGTGCAGACGCTGTCGACGGTGACATCCACGCACTGAACTACAGGATGTACGACATCGCACGAGCCCGAGCTAGATCCGTCACCGACGGGCCCTTCGCTGGTGTCCCGTTCTTGGTGAAGGATCTCGAGCAGGAGTATGCCGGTATTCCCTCCAGCGGCGGTTCCAGATCTCTGAGAAGCATTCCAGCGCAGCACAATTCAGAGGTTGTTAATCGCTGGCTCGATGCTGGACTTGTGATCTTCGGGCGCACGGCCACCTCGGAATTCGGCACCAAGGGAGTGACCGAACCGGAGGGTGTCCCGCCGACACGGAACCCGTGGGATCTGAAGAGGACTCCGGGAGGATCCTCGGGAGGTACCGCCGCTGCGGTCGCCGCCGGAGTCGTCCCCGTGGCCGGTGCCAGCGACGGCGGTGGGTCCATCCGCATCCCGGCTGCCTGCACGGGACTGTTCGGCCTAAAGGCTGGCCGCGGTCTGATCCCGGCTGGTCCCGGCGCTGCTGAAGGAAACTTCGGCTCGGCCACCGACGGGGTCATCTCCCGGACCGTCCGGGACTCCGCCGCGATGCTCGACGTCCTCAGCGCCCCCGCCGAATCCGGCGCACCCTTTCACGTCGAACGCCCGGCGGAGTCTTATATTGAACTGTCGAAGCGGGATCCGGGCACATTAAAGATTGGCTTCACGACGTCCTCGCCCCTCGGCAATGACGTCTCGGTTGAGGCGGTGGCTGCTGTGGAAAAGACCGTCGGGATGCTCAGGGCGCTTGGCCACGAGGTGAAGCAGGCAGAGCCGGACATTGACGGCCGTCAGATGAGCGAAGATTTCCTGTCGATGTGGTGCGCGATGTTCGCCACCGCGATGGAGGACATCAAAGCCCAATACGGCGCCACAGACAAGGACTTTGAGCTGGATAACCGCCTCCTGGCTGCCGCAGCAAAGCGCATGAGCGCTGCGGACTTCATTCGAGGACAGGCCCGGTGGAACGACTACAACCGTGCGCTGGGCGCATTCCATGACGAGTACGACCTGCTTCTGACACCGACGCTGGCCGAGCCGCCGGTGAAGATTGGTGCGCTGAATACACCGCTGTACCTGCGGATTCTCGGCAGGATTGGGCTGCGAACGGGACTGGCGACGCTGCTGTCGAAAACGACGTTCTGGATGGACCAAGTCCTCGCGAACCTCGAGACGGTCCCATTCACTCAGTTGGCGAACATCACCGGCCGACCAGCAATGTCGGTGCCCACCTACCGGACGCCGAAGGGACTTCCGCTTGGGGTGCAGTTCGTCGGGAGGCTGGGTTCGGAGCAGATGCTCCTGCAGTTGGCCCAGCAACTCCAGGATGAGACCGGCTGGGCCACGGAGTTCGCGCCGCTGCGTTAGTCGGTGTGCTCGAGCAACCAGTTCGCCAGAACCGTCGCGTGATTGATGGTCCGGTCTTTGGCAGCGAACACCAGGACCAGCGGTTCATCGCCGGTGGCCATCTCTTGGAGCTGCTCGAGTTCCTCTCCCTCCATCTCATCAAGTTCTGCGCAGTAGCGGGAAGAGAACTCATCGAACCGATCAGGGTCGTGGTCCCACCACTTCCGTAGCTCCGGCGATGGCGCGACGTCTTGGAACCAGTGGGCCAATTTCACAGAATCTTTGGCAACACCTCGTGGCCACAGTCGGTCGACGAGAGTTTCGGTGCCGACATAGGGGCCATCGTTACGTCTGAGGTCGTGGATCTTGGCGGTGCGGATTCGCTCGGAGGTCATGATCCGAGGGTAAAAGCTAGCCTAGAAATCGTGTACACGATGATAATCCTCAGGGGCTGATGCTCGCGACGGTTCTTGCGGTCGCCGTCGGCGAAAAATACAAGCTTCCTTGGCCGGTGCTGCTCACGGCTGTGGGCGCGGCTGCGGCGTTCTTGCCGGTGGATGTCCATCTCGACATCGAGCCTGAATTGATCCTGCCGATCTTCCTGCCGCCACTGCTGTGGGCGCTGGCGAGGAAGGCGTCGTGGGGCATGTTCCGTTTCAAGTGGCGGACGATGCTGAACTTCTCGGTGCTGCTTGTGTTTGTCACTATCGCGGCAGTCACCGGAACTTTGATGTGGATGATTCCGGGCCTCGGCTTCGCGGCGGCAATGGCTATTGCAGCGGCCATTGCGTCTCCGGACCCGGTTGCCGTCGACGCCGTCGCCGAGCCTTCTGGATCAACGAGGGTGAGACGCCAGCCCTCAAGCCGAACGAGTGTCGGCCAGATGGCGCGTCGGACAGCGGGAATGAGGCTCAGGACCAGCAGAACCAGCAACACTGACGACAGTGCCCAGGACAGGATCAGGCCGAGCAGCAGGTAGCCGAAGGCGAGCCAGGGCCATTTGGTGAATAGGAACCTGGGGGAGCGGAGTGATTGACCGAGTGTGGTGAACATGTCCCTTATTTCACTCCTGACCTGGCCTAAACACAGTGGCCTACGGTGCCGTTTATGGGTAGTTTGCGCGCTACCTTAGGCCGTGGAACCGCTTCATCAGGTCGAGTGTGCCCTGCACCGGCAGTATCCGACGCAGCGGACCGACAACCCTCGCGAACGACCCGCGAGCACGGTACGCCTTGGGCCGATCTGCCAAGATCTCCTCCACGATGACATCGGCCACCTGATCTGCGGTGATGCCCTTAGCCTCGTTGGCATCCAGGCGCGAAATCATAGTTGACATGTCCTGTCCGTACGGTCCGTCCTCCCCATACTTCGTGCGGCGCTGAGAGATACCAGTGTTGATCGAACCCGGCTCCACCACGCTGACACCGATGCCGAACTGCGCTACCTCTCCGCGCAGCGACTGCCCGAAACCACTAACGGCGGCCTTCGTCGCTACATACGACGAACGGTAGGGCAGCGGCATTGAGCCCAGCATCGACCCGACGAACACAATCCGTCCACGTCCCGACGCCCTCATTCCCGGCAACACCAACTGAGCAAGTTGAACCTGGCTGAGGACGTTGACGCGGAAGACGCGCTCGAGGGCGTCGGGAGGCAATTCTTCAAATGCACCGGACTGGCTCTCACCGTGATTGGCGACAAGAACATCCACGGGACCGGTCGCCTCCACCGCTTCACGGACCGATTCGAGGTCATCGCCAACCAGCGGAACCATGGTGATGCCCTCCGGGTGCGGAGCATCAGCGCCACGCCGAGAGGTGCCGTAGACGGTGAAACCGGCGTCGCGAAGCTTCTCCGCGGTGGCCCAGCCGATGCCAGAAGACGCGCCTGTCACCAGCGCAGTGCCGGAGCGGACGGCGGGAAGTTCGGGTCCGTGAGTGAATCGGGTTCGTGCCATGCGCTCAATCTATCCGGACCGGGGCAAAAAGCATAGACCGCTTGGTCTATGCTTGTCGAGAGATTTGGAAACCCACGTAACGAAAGGACGGCGAGCATGACCGATCAGAACAGCGGTGAAGAGACGGCTTACGCGGGTGGAATGGGTACGTCGTTCGCGCACGAGGCGCGGCCAGAGCGACGATTCGCCACCGGTGCGGTGCGCTCGGGTTTCCGTGGCGATGACATGTACGGCTCGATCAACGTGCCCATGTACATGTCTTCCACGTTCGTCCAGGACGACATTGGAATTCTGCGCAAGGGCTTTGAGTACGCCCGCGTTGGCAACCCGACCGTCGCTGCTTTGGAGGGCGCACTCGCCGAGCACGAGGATGCGCGCCACTGTCGCGTCGTGTCCTCCGGAACTGCCGCGATGGACGCGACTCTGCGCTCCCTCCTCGCGCCGGGCGACCACATGATTTTGCCTAACGACGTCTACGGCGGCACCTTCCGCCTCGTCGACGTCATCTACGGCAAATGGGGTGTGGAGTACTCCGTCGTCGACATGACCGACACCGACGCAGTCGCCGCCGCGATCCGTCCGAACACCAAGGTCATGTGGGTGGAGACCCCCACCAACCCGATGCTCTCGGTCGCGGACATCACCGCGCTGTCGGAGCTGGTGAAGGACAACGAGGCCACTCTGGTCGTCGACAACACCTTCGCTACGCCCTATCTGCTGCGTCCGCTGGCGCTGGGCGCTGACGTGGTCGTGCACTCGGCAACCAAGTATCTCGGCGGACACTCCGACGTGGTCGGCGGCGCCGTGCTGACCAACAGCGACGCCATCGATGAGCAGATCGATTTCCACCGCGCCGCCGCCGGCTACAACACCGGTTCGCTGGATGCGTACCTCACCCTCCGTGGCCTGCGCACTCTGCACGTCCGCATGGATCGCCACTGCGAGAACGCCCAGCGTGTTGCTGAGTTCCTCGATGCCCACCCGCTGGTCGAGGAAGTTCTCTACCCGGGTCTGCCGTCGCACGCAGGTCACGAGGTCGCCAAGCGTCAGATGAACGGCTTCGGCGGCATGGTTTCGGTCCGCATGGCCGGTGGCGAAGCCGCTGCACGTGCACTGTGTACCTCGACGAAGGAGTTCATGCTCGCGGAGTCGCTCGGCGGCGTCGAGTCCCTCATCGAGCACCCGGCAGGCATGACTCACCTCGCCGCCGAGGAATCAGAGCTCGCGATTCCCGGTGACCTCGTCCGTATCTCTGTGGGCATCGAAGATATCCAGGATCTCCTCGAAGACCTGGAACAGGGTCTCAACGCTGTGGCGGATCAGCTAGCTCCGTAGTCGGGTGACGTGGCGGAACCTGCGGGTACGCCACCGGGCAACCTTCTCCCGCAACGACGCAGCATCAGCGAACCCGCGCTGCCACACATCGAACTGATCCAACTCCACCCGCTTGAGCAATGGACCCACCGCAGCCAGCGCGCCCATCGGATCACGCTCGCACAGATACACCTGCATCATCNCNACCACCGGATCCGGCGGNGCAANACTGGGCGGATCTGGATCCTTGACCGGCTCCAACGAGCGCACCTGCCCTTGGTACCGGCGGGCCTTGAACTTCTGATGCGCATCTCGAGCCTCAGCTCGCCGCGCGGCAGCGGCAACAGCTTTGCTCGCCTCGTGCTCNCTAATCGCGGAGATAATCTGCTCGGGGCCCTCGTCCGGTGCCATGATCCGCAGGCTCTGCAGCATCCGCACAATCGGCTGGGCCCGGCGGGCCCGCGCAACCAGATTGCGCCACTG
>NZ_ATYV01000034.1 GCF_000427865.1 Corynebacterium sputi DSM 45148
AGTTGTTCTGCTTTGCCGCGGGTACAGCCGATGCGCATGCCGAAGCGTTCGGCCTCATCGATGATGTCGTCGGTGTCTTCGCACAGGCATAGGTGCGCCTGGTCGATGGTGCTGCGGTTGATTGATAGGGAGATGGCAGAGAGGGCGTCGTCGGGGTTTTCGTGGGTGAACCGTGGTGCGTCAGTGGAGAGTGCTGCGGTGAAGGGGCAGTTGGTGTCGGTGGTGTCGAATGGTGCTCGCATGACGAAGTCACCCCCTGTGTGGGCTTGTCTGTTGGTGGGATGCGGTTGGTCTCCCCTGATGATCAACTCGCTAACATGTTCGACCATAGTGTGTTGTTGCAGGTCAGGCAAGGGTTGGAAAAGATTTATTCCGAAATATGGCCAGATGTGACCAAAGGTGTTGGTGGGGAGGCCTGGACCTCCAACTATCCCTCCTGCAGCGGCACGAACCGGTACAAGCCGTGCTCGGTGACCTCCGTCTGACCTGCAGTCTGGCCGAGGCCTTTTGCCACCACCGTCATCACGCCATCAACCGGTCCGACCATGATCCCGCCATCAGTGAGCTGCTCCACGAGAGATGTAGGCAGGCCCCTCTCGGCGTTCGCGGAGAACAAGATCCGGTCATAAGGGGCTCCCTCCGGATGCCCGAGAATGTCACGGTTAGCCAGCAGAATCTGGGCATTGTCGATGCCTAGGGAACTCAAGGCGTCACGCGAGCGGTCCACGAGCGGGCTGATTAGTTCGACTCCGACCACCTCGCCGCCACCGACCAGATTCGCCAGAATTGCGGTGGTCTACCCGGAGACGGATCCGACGTCGAGAACCCGATGACCCGGCTGGGCGTTTAACAACAGCAGCATGTTTCGGACAGTCGTTGGTTGAGAGCAGGTGGAACCGCCGCCAATGGGGATCGCGGAGTCGACGCCGGCGGCTCGTGTGAAGGCTCGGAGAAGGAAGTTCGCGCGTGGTGCGGCGGCCATGGCAGCGTCGACGGTATTTGAGGTCTGTGACATGGAATTTTCCTCCTCACACTCCATCGTCCTTGACCTTGACACAGTGTCAAGGTGTTGAGTCACGGTCATGAACACGAATGACAGGAATCAGGCGCTTCACGCCCTCTCGCTTCCCGACGCCTCCAACCGCCTCTCCGCTTCCCTCCACATCGGGACTCATGCGGGAGTGTGGGTGGAGGGGAGTGAGGTGGTCGTCGGGAAGCTGATTGAAAGAGCCGGCGTTGAGCCGGACTTCTTCGTCCGCGACATGCTGACGTGGGCGTTGACGAGGTTTCCCGTGGAAGTGGCCGTTCCGGCGCTGCTGGCTGAGTTGACCTCGGAGACGGCCCAGGCAAGGAGTCAGGCGCTGCATACGATGTCGAAGATCGGCACGGCGCACACCAGCGAGGCCGAGCGATTTTGGGATGTCACGGTGCCGGATCTGCTCGCTGCGCTCGTTGCGGATCCCGATGACCAGGTGGCACTTGCGGCGTGGCGGGCGGCGGTGGCGCTGGCTCCTCGCATTGCTGAACAGCAGGAATGGCTTGCAACGAACCTTGCCAGGCAACTTGGTCGCGGTAACCGAGAGATGTGGCTGAGTCTGAGTCGGGCGTTTGCCGTGCTGGACGAGTCTGTGGCGCGGGAGGTTCTCGGACAGGCAAGGTCCGGGGATGCTGCCGCTCACGCTGACGCGACGGTGAAATTGTTGGATGACCCAGATGCGGGGTTCGTCGGATCCGGGGCGACGCATCCGGCTAAGCGGGCAGCTGCACTTGGTCCCCATGCGGTCCCAGACCAGTAGAATCAGGGAATGCTGATCGGCGAAGTCGCGAGCCACACGGGCGTCAGCGCGCGCATGCTTCGGCACTGGGAGTCGCTTGGGCTCCTGGAGCCGGAGGTCCGCTCCACGGGGTACCGCGAGTATTCGACGCAGGATATTCAGCGCATCTTTCATATTGAGGGGCTGCGTTCACTGGGGCTGTCGTTGAAGCAGATCGCCGCGGCGTTGGGGGATCCGAAGTTCACGCCGGAGTCGCTGGTCAACGGACTGATTGAGGCTGTGGAAGAGCGCCTCCGGCAGGAGCAGGAGTTGTTGGACCGGCTGACTGCGGTGCAGCAGTCGGGGGCAGAGAACTGGGAAGATGCGGCGAAGACTGTCGAGTTGTTGAAGGCGTTGGAATCGACGGATTCGGCTCGTCGGCAGGTGGCGGCGTTGCAGGGGCAATTGCCGACGCACGCTTTGGTTGGTGCGCTTCTGCATGAGCCGAGTGTGAATGTTCTTGGTGCGTTGCAATGGTCGATTGCGAATGGGGAGACGGGGGACATTGTCGGGGCGCTCAGTGAGCATCTTTATGACGATGATCCGGCTGTCCGGCTCCGTGTCATCCGGACCTTGGGGAAGGTTCCGGGAGCTGAGATGCCTGATCTGACAGTGCTTCTCGACGATCCAGATCCCACCGTTCGCAGGCATGCCGCGCTGACCGCAGTTACTCCCGCCGCCATCCCGGTCCTCATCGATATGGCCACGAATGGGCCGAATGATGTCGATGCCGGTGAAGCGCTCGCGGTGCTTGCGCAGAAGTCAGAGCAGGGGGAAAAGATAAAAACCTTGCTTTACGACGCCCTCCTCAACCCCCACCAACCCACCCGCATTCGCCTCATGCAGGCACTGCTGGAACTGCCTGGTGAGTTGACGGAGGAGATCATGGCTGAATTAGCCGAGGATGCTGATCCGGTGATCGCGTCGATGGCTCGAGGCCACTAAGAGTCAGAGAAGGTTGAGCTAAAGCGTGCCCGGTACTCGGTTGGGGTGGTGTGGAGGCGTCGGTCGAACGCGCGGCGGAGGTTCCCGTCGCTGCCGAATCCAGAGGCTGCGGCGACGTCCGTGACGGAGTACCCCTCGAGGATCAATTGCTGCGCGGTGGTGAGTCGGAACTGCTCAAGCCACCTGGCCGGGGTGACGCCGAGATCCTCTTTGAAGAGACGGCCGAGATGGCGGGGACTGACCGCGGCGTCGGCTGCGAGGCTCGCAACCGTGTGAGGCGCGGCCGGAGCAGCTTGGACCTGGTCGAGCACACCTCGCAGAATCGGGCTGGTGACCTGCTGTGTGTGCGAGGCAGCCGCGAATTGGGACTGACCACCGGGTCGGTGCATGAACATCACCATGTCGCGGGCAACGTCTCTGGCTACGGCGGCCCCACGGTCACCCTCGACCAGGGACAGCGCAAGGTCGATTCCTGCGGAGATGCCGGCCGAGGTGAAGAATCGGCCGTCGTGAATGTGGAGAGTGTCTGGTTGTACTCGGACCTGTGGATAACGTCGGGCGAGGTCCTGGGCGTTGCGCCAGTGGGTGGTGGCGCGGTGGTCGTCGAGAAGCCCTAGTTCGGCGAGGATGAAAGATCCGGTGCAGACGCTGGCGACGCGATGGGTGCGGGTGGTGAGGAGGGCGGCGGCGTCGAGAAGCACGGGGTCAAACTCCCGGAACGGGAGGTCGTCTGAGCCAGTGATGACGACTGTGTCGAGGTCACCGGCATTTTCTGGGGCTAACGTTTCCGACACGGTAACTCCGGCAGCGGTGGTGACGGGGCCTCCGTGCGGTGAGATCAGCACCGTCTCGTAGTGAGCGCGCGTGAATACCTCGGCCGGCCCGGCGAAATCCAGGAGCGACACCCCGTCGAAGATCAGGAACCCGATACGTCTCATGACAGAACCTTATGTCCGATATTGCACGAGAATCGGCTGAATAGACATGGTTGGAAGTGTAGTAGATCACGGACAATTGGACGTGTTAGCGAAAATACGACCAGAGGATCGAGACAACATGACCGACCGTATCGCCAACCAGTCCCTGCGCTCGAAGGTGATGTCCGCTGATGAGGCGGCTGAATTCATCAACAATGGGGACACCCTCGGCCTGTCCGGATTCACCGGCGCCGCGTACCCCAAGGCCTTACCCACCGCTATCGCAGAACGCGCGAAGGCAGCCCACGGCCGAGGCGACGCCTTCCGGGTCAACATCCTCACCGGTGCGTCGACCGCACCTGACTGTGACGGTGTCCTCGCCGAGGCGGATGCGATCAACTACCGCATGCCGTACCAGTCCGACCCGATCATGCGGAACAAGATCAATGGCTCGGAGATGAAGTACCAGGACATTCACCTGTCCCACTCGGGACTGCAGGTGGAGCAGGGCTTCTTCGGCACCATTGACGCTGCCATCGTTGAGGTCACCCGTATTACTGAAGAGGGCCACTTGGTGCCGTCGTCCGGCGTCGGCAACAACGCTGACTACCTCAATGCCGCCGAGAAGATCATCATCGAGGTCAACTCCTGGCAGTCCCTTGATCTCGAAGGCATGGCGGATATCTACACCGTCCCACCGCTGCCGAACCGCGAGCCGATCCCGATCAGCGACGTCGGTGACCGCGTGGGAACCACGTACATCGAGATCGACCCGTCGAAGGTCGTTGCAATCGTCGAGACTGACGCCCCGGACCGCAACTCCCCGTTTAGCCCGATCGACGACACTTCCAAGGCGATCGCCGGCCACTTCCTCGACTTCCTCGAGGGCGAAGTTGCTGCAGGCCGTCTGACCTACGATGGCTACGTCATGCAGTCCGGCGTCGGAAACGTTCCGAATGCTGTGATGGCCGGCCTGATCGACTCGAAGTTCGAGAACATCACCGCCTACACCGAGGTCGTCCAGGACGGCATGCTCGACCTGATCGACGCGGGCAAGATGACCGTCGCCTCCGCGACGTCCTTCGCGCTGTCCCCGGAGTACGCAGAGAAGATGAACCGCGAGGCCAAGAAGTACCGCGAGCACCTAGTGCTGCGCCCGCTGCAGATCTCCAACAGCCCGGAGGTCATCCGCCGCATGGGCTTGATCGCCTCCAACGGCATGATCGAGGCGGACATCTACGGCAACGTGAACTCCACTCACGTCGCAGGCTCCCGCATGATGAACGGCATCGGCGGTTCGGGTGACTTCACTCGTAACGCCTTCGCGTCGACGTTCATCTCGCCGTCGGTGGCCAAGGGCGGAGCGATCTCCGCGATCGTCCCGTTTGCCTCGCACATCGACCACACTGAGCACGACGCAATGGTCGTCATCACCGAGAACGGCTTCGCTGACCTGCGGGGACTCGCTCCGCGTGACCGCGTCCAGCGGATGATTGACATCGCCCACGTGGACTACCGCCCGCTGCTGGAGGAGTACGTTGAGCGTGCCTCCCACAGCAAGGCTCAGCAGACGCCGCACGACCTGGAAAGCGCCCTCTCCTTCCACATCAACTTCCTCAAGCACGGCTCGATGAAGGGTGCGCAGTAGGAGAGAGCCCGACGACGGATTAGAAGTCGCCAGCCCCCGTGTAGTCCGCGGGAGCGGGCTCATCGAAGGTCCATTCGTTGGAGATGAGCGCTTCGACTGACGAACCCAGAGCCATTGGGACGTTGCGAGGCAGCTGTGAAGGATCAACGCCAGGCATCAGCTTCCCGCAGTCATCGGCAGTGACCTGGGGGTTGGAGCTGCCATCGAGTGCTTGGAGGGACAGTTCCCACACCGGGTTGCTCACCGCTAGAAGGAAGTGTTCGACCGGTTCGCCGGGGCACTGGTCCTGCAGCGTGATGTTGGTGACGTTAGGCCCCGGCTCGAGGAAGGCCAGGTCGTGGAGGGGAGACGACTTCGTCGTAACGAGTCGCGATGGTCGTGTAGGAAATCCCCGGGTATGTCTCTGGCTGTGCGTTGAGCAGGGTTAGGAACTGCGAACCGCTGCTCTGCTGACGGAGGGCTTCCGAGCACGGTCCGGTGCACAGCAGCGACAACATATCCGACCCATTGTTCGACGATCCCAGACCGACCATGGAGTCGACCATGTCGCGAGTGTCTGGCCACCACGCTGTGCTCCACTGCCCAAGCATGCCGCCCTGACTATGGCCCACGATGTCAACCTTCTGGCCGCCGGCCGATTACATCGTGCGAATGGCGTGAGTTACGTTCTCGGCGGACACCTGGATGTCTTCCATGCCGGCCAACGGAAGATCGACCGTGCAGTACGCCCTGTTCTCGGAGGCCAAAGCAGGCTCCCAGTTCCAGGACCAGTTGGCTTCGACGGTGGAAGTCGTCCCGTGCAAAAGGAGTACGGGGCTGTAGTCCGAATCGGTGAGATCTCCGTGACAGGTCAGTGAACGGTCCAGTTCAGCTGGATCAGTGGTCAGGGCGGGTCCAGTGTCGGAGGCTGGTTTAGCGTGAGCCAGCGGGACAGTTACTGCCGTTGCGGTGAGGACGCTGAGCGCCGTGGCAACGATGAGGCGCAGGGAAAGTCGGGGCAATGTTGTCATGCCCGATAAACGTATGCGACGGGTGACACGTTTTGCGCAGATTGCGGTTTCTTGCGAGCAGCTGCCGCAGCACCAAGTTTCCTGGACAATGGCTGCATGAGTCACTCTGACCAGACCACCCCGACCCCCGAAGCTCTCGATCTCACCGGTGTGGAGCGGGTACTGTGCGTCGCCGCGCATCCCGACGACACCGAATACGGAATCTCTACTGCCGCCGCAGCGTGGACGGACTCGGGCATTACCGTCGATTACCTCCTGCTCACCGCTGGTGAGGCTGGTATCGCCACGATGGCACCGGAGGAGGTCGGTCCGCTGCGGAAAAAGGAACAGCGCGACGCCTGCGACGCCGTTGGCATCAACGAACTCATCTTCCACAACTTCCCAGACGGTTGCGTCGAATATGGTCTGGAACTGCGCAAAGCCATTGCCGGAGAGATCCGTCGGACGAAGCCCAATCTGGTTGTCGTTGGCACATGGGAACTGGAGTCGCCGTGGGGACTGAACCACGTCGACCACCGTGCCGTCGGTCTAGCCACTGTCGATGCCATCCGCGATGCCGACAACCCCTGGATGTTCCGTGACACCCCGGAGTCCGGGCGCTGGAAGGCAGATCGCCTCCTCGTCAATGGACATGGCGGGCCGACCCATTACGTGGAGATCTCTGACGAGCAGCTTGAGCGAGGCATCTCCTCGCTGGAAGCCCACACTGTTTACTTGGAAGCATTGGAAGACCATCCCTCACCTCGTGAATTGCTCACTGGTGTGACGACGGGTGGGGGAAATGCGGCTGGGGACGTCGGGAAGGCGGTTCTTTTCACGCAGTTCGGTATGTAGACAGGATTTAACATTCGTGTCCCCGGTCGGTTGCGGCGGGAACGTAGATTTCTTCTAATGGCCCCGGATTCCACGTTGACCCAACCCCGTCGCCCGCCACCGCTGCTGTTGATGGCAGTCGCGTCGGGGCTCTGCGTTGGCGGGAACTACCTCAATCAGCCACTGCTGGATGAGTTTTCGCGTGTCTTCGGGGTCTCGTCCGTCGCTGCGGCGAGCACCGTGACCGTGGCGCAGGTGACGTACGGAATCGGGCTGTTCCTCATCGTTCCGCTGGGGGACAAGTTCGACCGACGCACGATGGCGGTCGGCCTCATGGTGTTGACCGGGATTGGGCACCTCATCGCGGGTTTCGCCCCACTGTTCGCCGCGCTTGTTGTGGGTATTGCGGTGGCGGGTTTTTTCAGCGTCGCGACGCAGATCCTGCAACCGTTGGCCTCGGCAATGTCGGAGCCGTCAGAGGCGGGCAAAGCGGTAGGCACCATCATGTCGGGCATTCTCGCCGGCATGTTGCTTGCCCGCGCAGTCAGTGGAGGCATCGCCGAAATTGGCAATGCCCAGACGCCATACATCTTCACCGGCGCGGCGATCCTCATGCTGTCCGTGGCCATGTGGTTCGCGCTGCCGCCGCTGAAGGCCGAACAGCGACTGCCGTTTCTGCAGCTGTGGACGTCCATGGGTCAACTCATCGCGCAGGAACCCCGGGTGCGCACCAGGTCCCTGATGTCAGCGGCGACGTTCTGCTCTTTGAGCTGCGTCCTCGCGACAAAAGCTCACCTCCTGGCCGGCGAACCATTCGGTCTGACCCCGGGCGCGATCGGCCTGGTGAGCCTGGGTGGACTGTTCGGTGTTCTGGTGGCTCGGCCGGTTGGCAACCTGGTCGATACGGGACGGGAAGAACTGGCTACGTGGCTCGGCATTATCTGCTTGGCCGCGTCATGGGTGGCGTTCATTGCGGGATCGTCGGCGTTGGCGTGGTTTGTGCTGGGGTTCATCCTTATTGACGTCGGGATGCAGGGGGTGCACGTGACCAGCATGAATGTCCTGCTGAGCACCTTCCCGCACCTGCGTAGCCGCGTCAGCTCGATCTACATGACCACGTTTTTCATCGGCGCCGCGGTTGGTTCGGCACTTGGCGTGTGGGCTTGGAGCATTGCTGGTTGGGACGGGGTGGTAGTCGTGGGAGTTGCCTCAACAATTCTCACTGCACTGGTCGCTCTGATTGATCGCAGGCTCCTTAGGCAAGCTGCATCGTCGTGAGGCAGGTGAGATCATCCGGCCCAGTTGCCACTTCCTCAGTCGCCGTGAGGCCATCCGCGGTGACCGTTAATTCGCCAGTGATGTCGGCCGGAAGCCAGAAACCGACGAACCCATTGTCGTAGGTCGTGAATTCATCATCGATGAGTACCTCGCCAGTGTCAGCGTCAGTGAAAACCACATGTACTGGAGTGTTGCCCATTTCGCCGATGCAGGTGGTCAGGCTATGGAAATAGCAGCTGTGGGTTTGCTCGTTGTAGGGTGCGACGGCGAGGTAGAACTCATCGTCATCCAGCGGGAGGGAGGCTTCTTCCCCGGACACGTTGGAGTACACCAATTGGTCGGCATGGATGGTAGCCATCAATTCTGACGACGCCGGGCGTTCAGCGACCGGGAGCGCATCGAGCAATTCGATGGATTCCCGTGAGTCCAGTCCGGTTAGGCCGAAGTCCGCGAGAGTGTCATCGAGCGATGACGCGTTTGATTGCGCTGTTGAGTCTTCTTCAGTCGCGGTAGCTTCCCCATCTGAGGAGCAGGACCCGATAAGCAAAGCAGCTGCAGCGAGCGCTGCGAAAACACCCGTCCTAGCGGTACGGGGCGTGGGCGCTGTGCTCGACCGGGTAACCATGCGGCTGATTGTGCCAGCAAGAAGGGGTATTCGTGAACAGTGTTCCAAGGGTGGATAACGACCTTACCCCTTTTTGCGGTTGATTTGAGTGGAATCAGTGCCCGATCGCGCTTGACCCTCACCTTGGTTGAGGCCTGAGCATAGGGCTATGACCGAAAACTCCCACCTAATGTCCACAATTTCTGACGCGGTGATGCGCGGCCGCGGCGGTGATACGGGCGGCGCCAAGACGGACCTCCACGAACTTGTGGAACCGCATCGCAGACACTGACGATTTATTCCACCGCTGCGTCCTTGCCCATTACATGGCGGACCTCCACGAACCTGTGGAGGCCCTCATCTGGGACGAACTCGCACTCGCTGCTGCCATTGAAGAGCACCTCGACGCTCTCGTTATCTCCACGACCGAGGCCCGCCGAAATGCCGCCGACATCATTGCGGACCTTCCCACTGCCTCCACTTCGGAGGTGGTCACCTCGCTTCGCGGTTACATCTTGGCGGAGGCGCTCGACCAGGTACTCACCGCCACTGTCCGTGAGCCGGGGATCCCAGTATTGGAATCCGTGCTGATGGAAGTGGATTCGGAGGCAGTCACTTTCGTAGCCACGGACCGATATCGCTTGGTGGTGCGGACTATCGCAGCCGCGTCAGATCTGGACGAGCCTCGGTCTTTCATTCTCAATGGGGATGATCTGCGTGATGTTGCCGCCACAGTGCGAAGAGATCCAGTCGTCCATCTCGTGGCGTCCGTTGGAGGTATCGAATTCACCGAACCCGTCGAGTCCGCAGGCTGTCCTGCCGCACCGTCAGCGAAGTATTCCCCGACTATCGGTTGATGCTAGACAACCTGGCTGAGCCCACGGCACGCCTCACCTTGTCTCTCACTGATCTACTTCATCGAGTCAATGAAGCCGACGGCGATCGCTTCACCCTCGATGGCGAAGAAACAGTCACCTTCGCCCTGAGCACATTGTATCCCGCTCTGACCTCGGCCATTGGGGGCTCTTCGCTTTTTAGAGTGCGTTGATCTTCCCCTGCAGCTGCCCGGAGTGGATCAGGCACCGCAATATGTAGTGGTCCAGGTTCCTGAACCCGAGGGCGATTCCCCGCAGGTGCTCCAGCCGTCCGTTGATAGCCTCAACCGGCCCGTTCGACGCGCCGATATCGAAGTAGGCGAGGACGTCCTCACGCCGGCGCCACAAGGTGCGCCCGAGTTGGGCGAGCTCCTCCAGCCCCGCGGGCAGGCCCTTACGAATGCTGTTGATCACCCTGCTCATCAGCTTCTTTCCCTCCGATTTCTTCGGATGACCGTAGGCTGCGATCAGGTCCTGGTAGAACATCCAGGTGACCTCGAGTGCGACGTACTCATCGTCGGTGGCCCACAACAGGTCCAGTCGCTGTTTCTGCTGCTGCGTGAGGTAGTTCGTCCTGGTCAACAAGGTCCGGCGGTGCTTGTACAGCGGGTCGTCCTTGCGTCCACGACGCCCGGTGGTCTCCCGTTGCAGTCGCTGCCGGCACCGGCTGAGCTTCCCAGCTGCCAGATGGATTACGTGAAACGGATCCATCATCTTGGTTGCGTCCGGGAGGACCTGGTCCACGGCGCAGGCGTAGCCGGTGAAACCGTCCATCGTCACGACCTGCACCTGCTGGCGGAAGCTGGGGTCGCGTTCCTGCAGCCACGTGCGCAGCACTTCCGCGCTTCGTCCGGGGCGGATGTCCAGCAGTCGGGCAGGCCCACGGCCGTCGACCAGGGGCGTGAGGTCGACGAGGATGGTCACCAGGTTCGACGGTTCCGTGGGACGGCGGGTGTGTTTCCAGACGTGCTCATCCACGCCGAGGATGCGCACCCCGTCGAGGTGGTGCGGGTCGTCGTAGACGAGCTTACGGCAGGCGTCGACGGCAACCTGGTTGACCAGCGCCCACCCCACCCCGAGTGCTTTGGCGGTGGCAGACACGCTCATCCGGTCGACCGCCAGGCGCTGCAAGATCCAGCGGGTGACGCGGTGGGTGAGCTTGGATCCGTCATCGGCACACGTCAGGGAGGCCTGGAAGATCTTCCTGTCACAGGAGACATTCGCGCAGATGAATCGGGGGACGCGCACGTGCAGACGGGTGGGAAACCCGACGACGGGCAGATCCACCAGCCGACGGAAAATGTGGTCACGCTTGGTGCCGGGCCGGGAGCATTCAGGACAGGCGTCGCTGACGGCCACAGGTGCGGCATCGATGATGGTGATGTTTCCGGCGTCGGCGGCACCGGTGATGGTCAGGCCGATTTCCGCGGTACGGCAGATGGTGTCGGCGACGAGGTTGCCACTAGGCTGCACAGTAGGGTCCTGGTTCGGTCAGATGATGGTGTGGTAACTCTCATCTTGTACCGGCCAGGACCCCTATATGTTGTGCCACCCCGAACTCCGCCCGGTGGTCAGCTACGCACTCCGAAACGCGAAGAGCC
>NZ_ATYV01000035.1 GCF_000427865.1 Corynebacterium sputi DSM 45148
GGGCTCTTCGCTTTTTAGAGTGCGTTGATCTTCCCCTGCAGCTGCCCGGAGTGGATCAGGCACCGCAATATGTAGTGGTCCAGGTTCCTGAACCCGAGGGCGATTCCCCGCAGGTGCTCCAGCCGTCCGTTGATAGCCTCAACCGGCCCGTTCGACGCGCCGATATCGAAGTAGGCGAGGACGTCCTCACGCCGGCGCCACAAGGTGCGCCCGAGTTGGGCGAGCTCCTCCAGCCCCGCGGGCAGGCCCTTACGAATGCTGTTGATCACCCTGCTCATCAGCTTCTTTCCCTCCGATTTCTTCGGATGACCGTAGGCTGCGATCAGGTCCTGGTAGAACATCCAGGTGACCTCGAGTGCGACGTACTCATCGTCGGTGGCCCACAACAGGTCCAGTCGCTGTTTCTGCTGCTGCGTGAGGTAGTTCGTCCTGGTCAACAAGGTCCGGCGGTGCTTGTACAGCGGGTCGTCCTTGCGTCCACGACGCCCGGTGGTCTCCCGTTGCAGTCGCTGCCGGCACCGGCTGAGCTTCCCAGCTGCCAGATGGATTACGTGAAACGGATCCATCATCTTGGTTGCGTCCGGGAGGACCTGGTCCACGGCGCAGGCGTAGCCGGTGAAACCGTCCATCGTCACGACCTGCACCTGCTGGCGGAAGCTGGGGTCGCGTTCCTGCAGCCACGTGCGCAGCACTTCCGCGCTTCGTCCGGGGCGGATGTCCAGCAGTCGGGCAGGCCCACGGCCGTCGACCAGGGGCGTGAGGTCGACGAGGATGGTCACCAGGTTCGACGGTTCCGTGGGACGGCGGGTGTGTTTCCAGACGTGCTCATCCACGCCGAGGATGCGCACCCCGTCGAGGTGGTGCGGGTCGTCGTAGACGAGCTTACGGCAGGCGTCGACGGCAACCTGGTTGACCAGCGCCCACCCCACCCCGAGTGCTTTGGCGGTGGCAGACACGCTCATCCGGTCGACCGCCAGGCGCTGCAAGATCCAGCGGGTGACGCGGTGGGTGAGCTTGGATCCGTCATCGGCACACGTCAGGGAGGCCTGGAAGATCTTCCTGTCACAGGAGACATTCGCGCAGATGAATCGGGGGACGCGCACGTGCAGACGGGTGGGAAACCCGACGACGGGCAGATCCACCAGCCGACGGAAAATGTGGTCACGCTTGGTGCCGGGCCGGGAGCATTCAGGACAGGCGTCGCTGACGGCCACAGGTGCGGCATCGATGATGGTGATGTTTCCGGCGTCGGCGGCACCGGTGATGGTCAGGCCGATTTCCGCGGTACGGCAGATGGTGTCGGCGACGAGGTTGCCACTAGGCTGCACAGTAGGGTCCTGGTTCGGTCAGATGATGGTGTGGTAACTCTCATCTTGTACCGGCCAGGACCCCTATATGTTGTGCCACCCCGAACTCCGCCCGGTGGTCAGCTACGCACTCCGAAACGCGAAGAGCCACTTTTTGTCTCTTAACCCGAAAAAGTAGTGTTAGATACACAAAAGGAACCGGCCCTAAGAGCAAGCTCTCAGCGCCGGTGTCCTGTTAAACGCGGGAACGACCCCGTTTGATAGAACTAAAACTAGTTCGCGTAGATGAAGGGGTCAATATTTGTGCCACAGCTGACACGATATGCGGCACTGCAGATCCAACGGGCAATCCCAGCCGCAAGATTCCAGACCTGCTTTGACCACGGCCACAATGTGGTCGAAGCATCGCCGTTGTACTTGTGGAATGCCCAAGCCGCCAACGCTGTCACAGAGATTACTGGCATGATTGAAGTTTTACTCTGGGAGACTATTGACCGGCAGCTCCAGGCCTGGAATGTGGCACAGGGCGGGTCTGAAGAGTGGATAACTGCGCCGGCGGGCCCGGCTCTCTGTGCCGATGTGGATTAAAGAGCACAGATGCTAGAGCGATAAGGGCCTTTAATGACTACCAATGCCGTGATTCGGTTCCTCTAATGGGTTAGATAGGTAACGATCAAGGCTGTCATCGAGCTCCAACATCCACGGGGTGTGATGGGAAACTGACCGCGTTCTAGTCATTACTGACGTATAGCAGAAATCTCGGTAATTCACGATGGTCTTGGATTTAGTGTCAATCCACTGATTGAAGATCTCGGTGACTGCATCCACGTCGAACATCGGGTAGTCGGTCCGCTTGATCAGATCCCGAATATAATCCGCCTGAAAACTCACCTCCTGCTGCTTCGTAGACAGGCCATCCAGTCGCTGTAGCCACAGATCAATGTCTCCGCGACGATCATCGGCGCTAGGGAGATCGATGCGACCCAGAATGACATCGCGTACGTACCATGCCTGAGCGTCGAACATATTGAAGGTAAACCATTGATCTTGGGCCCCAAGGTAAAATAAACGGTCAGTGCCCTCTCGCACGACTCCCTTATAGAGATGATCCGGGTAGACATTGTTCGGTGAGTTGATCGATAGATCTGATGGCAAAAATGGGTAGTGGTGTAGATACCCCGTGCATAGAATTACTGCGTCGAATTCTCGGGTTTGACCGTTAGTAAAGTGCACCGTAGCGCCGTCAAAATGGTCAATAGTCGGCTGCTCTTCGATACCTTCCGGCCAATCGTAGCCCATAGGTTTGCTGCGATAACTAAATGTCACCGATCGCGCGCCCATTTTGAAAGCCTGAGTACCAATGTCCTCCGCAGAGTAGCTTGCTCCGATGAGGAGAACATCCTTGTTTGCAAGCATCTCCGCGCCTCGAAATTCGTGAGCGTGGCAAATGAAACCGGGGAACGATTCTATGCCGTTAAAAAAGGGAACATTAGGGAAAGAAAAATGCCCGGACCCAACAATCACGTAGTCAAACGTTTCCTCCTTCGTCTCCCCGGTTCGCAAGTTTTCGACGCTCACGCAGAAAGTTTGGTCCTGCTCGTCATAGTTGACCCAACGCACCACGTGGGCGAACTTCACGAACTGTTTCACATCCGACTTCTCAAGACGGCCATTAATGTAGTCCCACAGAACCGGGCGCGGCGGATAGGAGCTGATTGGTCGCCCGAAGTGCTCGTCGAAGGTGTAGTCGGCGAACTCTAATCCTTCTTTCGGGCCGTTGGACCATAGATTGCGGTACATGCTGGAGTGCACCGGTTCACCGAAGGCATCGGTTCCCGTGCGCCAAGTGTAGTTCCACTGCCCGCCCCAGTCCTCCTGCTTTTCGTAGCAGATCAGTTCTGGCATCTGCGCGCCCTTATTGTGGGCGGATTCAAATGCACGCAACTGGGCCATTCCGCTTGGCCCTGCTCCGATAATTGCAACTCGGCTGGTCAAGTGTGCCTTTCCGTCCGTTTCGGACTTTAACTCTGGGGCGGGGCAGGACCGCACTCCGGCCCTGCCGCTCACCACCTGTACTTCGCCGCCTCCGCTCCGTGGGGCGTCCAAGATTCACGCCACCCACCTCGCAGATCTGCACCGTAGCGCTGGCGACGGCTATCTTCACGTGAAGCCATGCCTCTGTGAGTCCGCAAATAGCGCTGACACTGCGGTGCCGTCAAAGAGGGCTCTCAGAATTATGGCCATTTCTCAGGGTAACAGGCATCGGTGCGGAACCTGAATCAGGAACGAAAGGTATCGCCTTTTGTAGCTCCGCAATTCATTTTCCGCAACTCAGTGAAGATGAGTATTGTGGCATATATCAATAGCGTAGATATGGTCAATCTACGAAGAGTCTCAATTTTAATTATCGGGGCGTTTTCTCGTATCGTCGCCTTATAGTTGTCAATTTCTGGATCTTAGGATTCTCGTGGCAGAACACACCACTGGGGGTCTCCAACGGCACACTCTGGTTCCCGCTTAAAGACGACTCGAGATACCGCCAAGTGAGCGCCCGCTCAATCCAGTGTCTTAGTGGCAGGTCCCGAGCCCGCCGATGGCCTGGCGTGGAACGCCGTCGTATAGTCGTTCGCCCCGACGAACTCGACGCTTTTGCCGTGGTGCTCGTACTTCGTCTCGATGGCGTCGAGCGTCACGACAGTCTACTCGGCCCAGACGTGCGGCCTTGAGAGGTCGATCACCACGCGGTCGGGGTCAGCGGCGTACTCGAACACCGTGGTGAGGTCATTGCTAGAGGCAGACAGGAGCCGTCCCTCGACGGTGTAATGTGCGACCTGAGAAACGTCCTGTTCCGTAAGCTCGCGCCTGACCTCGACCAGGTAGGCGACGCGGGGAACGAACATCACGGAGGCCACGAACATGCCTACGACGACTCCGATGGCGAGGGTATGGGGTTGCGACGACGACCGCGCCGGTGATGACCATGACGGTCGTCTTGCTCTTCGGCATCCACTTCAGCGTGAACGGCATGATCGAGTGCCAGTCGAAGGTCCCGACGGAGGCCACTTAGCTCCTCTCCGAGTTTCTTACTTACGCGGAGCAGCGACGGGCGCAGCTCGAGAAGCACCCCCGCAGCCGATGGGTTCATCGGCCTGCTGGGAGACCGCATCAGGGCATGATCAGGCCCAGGCGAGGCCGACCCCGGCGACGCTCGCAATGATGCCTGCCGCCGCGCCTGCAAGAACAGCTACCCATGCCGGCAGCTTCCAGACGGTGAGCATGAGGAAGCACCCGAGCGCGATGATAAAGGGGGCGAGTCCGCTTACTCCTGATGTGATCACGGGCGTCCACAGCGCAGCGGCGAGAATCCCGACCACCGCGGCGTTTGCGCCTGCCATCGCTGAGCGGACTGTGGGGTTCCCGCACAGGCGCTCCCAGAAGGGAAGCACACCGATTAGGAGCAGCAGACCTGGAAGGAAGACCGCGACGAGGGCAAGGAGCGCCGCGAGCAGTGCCGCCCATCCGTCCTGCATCTCGAAGCCGAGAAAGGCGGCGAAGGTGAATAACGGGCCGGGGACGGCCTGCGCCGCACCGTAGCCAGCCAGGAACTGGTCGTGGCTGACCGCACCTGCAACGGCAGGCTCCACCTGCAGCAGCGGGAGGACGACATGCCCGCCCCCGAAGACGAGCGCTCCGGCCCGGGTGAATGCGTCGGCGATTCCGAGCCAGGCGTTGCGCGTCAGTGCAGTGACCAGAGGCAGCGCGATGAGCAACACGGCGAGCACGACCAGGCACGAGGCTCCGAGACGCCGCGAGACGCGCACGGCAAGCGGTGCGGACGCTGCGACGTCGATCCACCGGCACCAGAGGATCCCCGAGGCCAGGCCAATGAGGATCGCGGTGAGTTGACCGAGGTTCCCCGGCAGCAACAGCGCCAGCACCGCAGCGGCGACGCCGATCAGGACGCGACGGACGTCTGGCGTGAGCGTTCGGGCCATCCCCAGCACGGCGTGCGCGACAACCGCCACGGCGACGGCTTTAAGACCCAGGAGTAATCCCTCGCCCACCGAGCCGTCCAGGGACACCGCGCCGATCGCGAAGAGCACGAGCAGTGCCGCGGACGGCAGCGTGAACGCCACCCATGCCGCCAGCGCCCCGCGGAAGCCTGCGCGGATGAGGCCGAGCGCGAAGCCCACCTGGCTCGACGCCGGCCCGGGGAGGAACTGGCACAGGGCGACGAGCTCGGCGTACTGCGCGTCGCTCACCCACTTCCGTTTGGCAACGAGCTCCTCTCGGAAGTACCCGAGGTGTGCGACCGGTCCGCCGAAGGAGGTCACTCCGAGCTTTGCGAAGGCCCAGAACACTTCGTCGACCCGACCGCGCTTCGAGGATCGATTCGGGTCCACTTCAGTGCTCACTATCCGATCAGCTCGGAAGGGAGATCGCGGATGCGGCTCTCGATGCCATCGCGGATCGCGTCGTCGTAGACGATCTGAGCGCCGAACTGCTCGGCCTGCGCCCGTATCGGCTCCATCAGCTCTGGCCCCTGCACACCGCGGGCGAAACCCGGGAAATTCTCCACCTCCGTCGTCATCAGCGCACCGCCCGCCGTCGCCGAGCCGACGATAACCAGTTCGACCTCTTGATTCGACATGTTTCGATATTGACATCTATCGAATCGGACCGCGAATCCATACAGGCTTCGTCACCCGGTATTCACCTACCGCAGTCAGATACGGCCTACTAACGCGCTTCGCGTGCCAGCCCGCATTGGCGCTGAACTGTGCACGATAAGTGCACTTTTCGACAATCAGACCTACCAGCACGGCTACTGAATGATCACGCCGCGTACGTGGCTCCGTACTTCGTTGATGATCTCAGCCGCGCTGATCCTGGGTGGATTCGCAGACGGTTCTCCATCACCCTGAAGCGCACAGTTCCAGGACTCAGAGTTTTAAGGGGCACTAGTGTTTTCTTTCTAGAACAGCAGGTTGAAGGGATCGCGATGGCAAAGTACGCCGGCACGTACGCTGGCCGCAAATGCACCCTGCCTTCAATCTGACAAAGAAAAATACACCGTCCTAGATCCTGACCTTGTCCGTGGCGAGCGAGTTCTTTTGATCGGAGACACGTGGGGATCTGGCGCTAATGCTCAGTCTGCCGCCACGGCGCTTCACCAGGCAGAGGCATCGTGGGTGACGATATTGACAGTGGCGCGGATGCTTGACGAGCACGATAGTCGTGGAGAGTACTTACGCACTCGCTACCGTAGCCTTCCGCCGCCCTCTCTCAGTCAATAACCCTTCGCACTCGAGCACGCGACGATAGCGCTCTAGGTGGACAGCAACGCCGGGATCTCTTGGAGCAGCACGAACACTCCCATCACAAGAACGAAAATCCCAAAGCCCTTACGCAGGGCAGCCTCTGGCAGCCTGCTGGAGATAGCGCTGCCAATAAATGAGCCGACAACTGCCACTGCTGTAAAGGCCAGCACCACAGGCCACTGGAGCTGCACTGAAAACAGGTATCCGGACAGCCCCGCGAAGGACTTCATCGCGATCACGATCAATGAGGTTCCCACCGCCACAACCATGGTTAAGCCGCCAAGGAGATTCAGGGCAGGGACCACGAGAAAACCTCCTCCGGCTCCCACTAGACCTGTGGCAACACCAACAGCCAGTCCGTCCAAGATAATCTTCGGCAACGCAAATCCATTTCCTGCAGGAACCGAACGCCTGCCAATGAGCATCGCTACTGCGGTGGCAACCATCATCAGTGCGAACAGGATCATCAACACAACTCCGGGGATGAACCCTCCGACGACCCCTCCAGTGAACGCCCCAACCATCCCGGCCGCGCCGAAAATGAGACCGACCTGCCATCTGACTCGGCCCGCACGTGCATGGGGTACCGACCCGACGAGACTGGTCACCCCGACGATGAGCAGCGAGGCGGCGATCGCCTCTTTCGGTTCCATTCCCAGTACATAGGTGAGAATAGGGACGGTGAGAATGGATCCTCCACCGCCGAGCACTCCCAGTGAGATACCAACCAGAAGTGCTAGCAAAAGCGCAATGATGAAGGACAGTGCCATCAAAGTATCCCAGATCAGGCTGTCACTGGATTATTTCCGGGCAACTGAGACCATCCCAGGTAGGAGCCTTCCAGTTCCGCGATGTCATACCCTCGGCGGCGCAAGGCACTGGCGGCGACGGAATTGCGTGCCCCGCTGCGGCAGTAGGTGACGATCGTCCCTTCATCTGGAAGGTGGTCGGTGGACCACAGCACTTGTCCGGCGGTGATATGCACTGCTCCGGGAAGATGCCCTTCGGCGTATTCGGATGCATTTCTCACATCCAGCAGCACGGCATGCTCGAAGTCGTTAAGGTCACCGGGTGAAACTAGACGAGGTGTCGTGAGCTCGAGCCCGTCTAGGCTGAGCGTGTATCCGACAACCCGGTCAATGCCCACTCGCATAAGGTGACGGCGGAACTGCTCAGCCTCCGACTCGTTGGCAGCAAGGACTACCAGTGACCGGTGCTCAGTGTCCGGATCGATAACCCACGCCCCAAAACTTGCGGATTTCTCAATCCCTGGAATGTTGACCGATCCCGCGACGGTTCCGAGGTGAACCTCGTGGTGCGGTCGACTGTCGATGACGATAATTTCGTCTCGATCCAGTGCTGCTGCAAAATCCTCACCCGAGTACCGGGAGAGGTCCGGCAAAGGCCCTCTTACCTCAGGGCCGCGTCTGTTGTGGACTTTCATCCTGCCGAAGTAGGACGGGGCATCGGGTTGTCCCGCCAGAAGCGCCTCGATGAATCCCGTCTCGTCGTCTTCGATAACGAACTGGCTCCACCAAGAAAAAGCACGCTCATACCCGATGGTTGAGGTAGGCACCGCGCCCAGCGCCTTGCCACAGGCCGAACCTGACCCGTGACCGGGCAGGATTTGAATGTAGTCAGGCAGGGTGAGCAGCCGGTTCTGCAGGCTCGAGAAGAGGTCCTTCGCGCCCTGGAATCGGGTGTCCACTCCTCCGGCGGCCTCATCCAACAGGTCTGGACGGCCAAGGTCTCCGACGAAAACGAAGTCGCCGGTGAGCATGAACCCCGGGGCAGTCGCCTGTGCGCCGTCAGTCAGCAAAAAAGACAGATGTTCCGGGGTGTGCCCCGGCGTGTGCACGGCCTCGAGGATCAAGTTGCCCACGGTGATGGTGTCACCGTCGCGCATCCGTGTAGCAGAGTCAAAGGCAGGACCGTAAGTCCAGTCCGGGCCACCTTCGTCAGAGACAAACACGCGGGCTCCGGTGGCTGCGGCCAACTCCAGTGTTCCGGAAAGGTAGTCAGCGTGGATGTGGGTCTCGGTGACGGAGGTGATCCGCATGTCGTTTTTGGCAGCGAGATCTAGGTAAACGTTGATGTCTCTTCTGGGGTCGACGACAACTGCCTCACCTAGTAGCTGACAGCCGATGAGGTAGCTAGCCTGTGCGAGATCTTCGTCGTAGATGCGTTCCAGCAGCATGATTGATCCTTTCCCTAGCTATGGGGTCAACGGCCGAATATCCGGGAAAACAGGCCTTCCCGGTGTGCGTTGGCCGCATCGATTTCTTCCTGGCTGTGTTGTCCGTCGCACCACTGCGATGCGGGGACAGACTGCTTGACCATCGCCACGTGCTGGCCGCATCCGGCCCAGGTGGTCTTGGTGCAGGTACGGCACTTTACTGCTCGACACATGGTGGTTTCCTTCCGTATCCAGTAACAATTCAATACCCCTAGGGGTATAAATCTAACCATACCCCGGAGGGTACACTGGAAGTCAATAACGCTTAGGAAAGGTCTCACATGCCAGAGCAGACAACTCCCCCTGTGTCACATGATCCGGAGATGCAACGCAAGATCGTCAACAGACTAAAAAGAGCCCACGGACAGCTCGCCGCCGTTATCGCCTCAGTGGAGGATGAGGCCGACTGCCGCCAAGTAGTTCTACAGCTCTCCGCCGTGTCCAAAGCCCTCGACCGGGCCGGCTTCCTCGTCATCTCGTCCGCACTCAAGGAGTGCTTGACCGAACCTGGAGGCGACGGAGCACCACAGGTGGAGGAGTTAGAGAAGCTGTTCCTCTCCTTGGCATGAGAAATACCGCTTTACAGTGGCCCGACCGTCCAGCACAGGCAGGACCCCACCCTTTCCCAATGTGAAAGTATCCAAAGGCATTGCGGAGGCAAGGCTCGGCAAAGGCGCACACTTCGCAGTGCTGGGCCACCCCAAAGGGCCCCCAGGCCCCAGACTGAATGCCACCGGTGTCAAACGTTGGCACTGTCGATATGACATCAGCAATGATGCACAAAAGCCGCGCCAGCACATAGATGACAGTTTCAACTGTTATCTATGTTATAAAGCGGCTATGTCAAAAGATGACCAGTTGTTGTTCGCCGACCAGATCGGGCAGTTCTATACGGAGCACTTGGGACTGCTGCACGGTTAGGTGACAGCGGTTAGTCAGGCCGCGAGGGCCAGTGGTGTGTTCATCTTGGTTTCGAATTCGATGGGCGTCAATCGGCCGAGTCCTGCTTGCCGGCGACGCCGGTGGTAGGTCCGTTCGATCCAGGTCACGATCGCGATGCGTAGCTGCTCTCGGCTGCCCCATCTGCGGCGGTCGAGGTCGTTCTTCTGCAGCAGGGCGAAAAAGCTCTCCATCGCCGCGTTATCACCGCAGGAAGCCACCCGTCCCATGGAGCCGACCAGCCCGTGGCGGGTTAGTCGGCGCCGGAATTTGCGGGATCTGAACTGCGATCCGCGGTCGCTGTGAACGATGCATCCTGCGGTGTTCTCGC
>NZ_ATYV01000036.1 GCF_000427865.1 Corynebacterium sputi DSM 45148
CACCGCATGGTCGGATCGATGGGCAAAGTCGGCGCTGCCGGCGATAACGCGGCCATGGAATCGTTCTTCAGCCTGCTCCAGAAGAACGTCCTCGACCGCCGCACTTGGACCCGCCGAGAAGAGCTGCGCATCGCGATCGTGATCTGGATCGAACGGACCTACCATCGGCGCCGTCGCCAACCCCGCCTCGGACGTTTGACCCCGATCGAGTTCGAGGCCATCATGAACACGCCAGCCGCACTGGCTGCGTGACTAGAACCTGTCACCTATCCGTGCAGCAGACCCGTGTCCCACATTTCGAATTAGGAACGCGAGCCGCCTTCAAAGAAGCTCATCACCTTTACCGTGCGAAACCTGCCCATACCGCGCGCCTTGTAATGGGCCAGATACATCTAGTCTCCGTCCGGGCGGGAAACGAAAACTTCAGCTACCTCGATGTCGTCCATGGGAGGCTCCTCCGGCAGTAATAGAACGAAGAGGTCATCATGAACGATTCCGCACCATTTGTCACGGTTCTGGGCCAGACGAGTCGCCTCCTGAGAGACGCCCATCAGATTGCCCTACACTGAAGGTCGTCGTCTAGCGAGAGCACACGGCACGTCCCAGTAGTCTAGGTCGATGCGACGCATCGGCCACCGGAGGTCCACAGCACGATGAGCAGAAGGACTCAATCTCCCTCCTCAGACGGTGTGGCAAGCACCGACGGCGAGAGTGACAAACAACCACGCAACGGTGACGCCTATAAAGCCGGCCCAGACAAACTTGTCCTGTGGCTATCATTGGGCTTCATCATCGCTTTCGTCGCAGTATGCGTGATTCTCGGAACCACCGCTCGAGATTCTTTTGCCGTGGTGTCGGACTGGTTGATGACTAATCTCAACTGGCTATACATCGGCGGCGTGTCGATTGCCTTCATCTTCCTCGTCGCCCTCGCACTAAGTGGCTATGGCCGAGTCAGACTCGGACAAGACGGTGAAGCCCCCGCTTATACCCTCAAGAGCTGGTTCGCCATGCTCTTTGCCGGTGGTCTCGGTTCGGTACTGATGTTCTTCGGTGTCGCCGAGCCGATCAATCACGTGATCAACGTCCCGATGCAGAACGAAGAACCGATGAGCCAAGGGGCCATCGAGCAGGCTATTGGGTTCACCATGTACCACTTCGGTCTGCATATGTGGGTGATCTTCGCGCTGCCTGGCCTTGCGCTTGGTTACTTCATCTACAAGCGCAACCTGCCGCCGCGACTGTCGTCGATCTTTGCACCGGTTCTCGGAAAAGCCATCTATTCCTGGCCTGGAAAAATCATCGACGCCCTCGCCATCATCGGCACTGTCTTCGGTGTCGCGGTCTCTGTCGGGCTGGGAATTCTGCAGATCAACGCAGGCCTGAACATCCTGTTTGGCATTGAGGTCGCCCCCTGGGTGCAGATCCTCATCATTGTTGTCATCGTGGTTCTCGCCTCATGGTCAGTCGCTGCTGGCCTGGACAAGGGCATTAAAAATCTGTCCAACATCAATATCCTCATGGCCGTTGCGCTACTGCTGTTCGTCCTGGTCACCGGGCCGACACTCCTGCTTATGCGTGGCACCATGGATTCCGCTTCGGTGTACGCGGAGTGGCTCCCCCGCCTGATGTTCTGGTCTGATTCTCAGGATCTCACTGACGGCTGGCAGGGCGCGTGGACCGTGTTCTACTGGGCTTGGACGATCTGTTGGGCGCCGTTCATCGGTATGTTCGTCGCGCGTATTTCCCGGGGACGTACCATCCGCCAGTTCGTCGGCGGTGTGCTCGTTCTCCCCACACTCTTCATCATCATCTGGTTCTCCATCTTCGGTTACGCCGCACTGGACATTGAGCAGACCGATCCGGGGGTCCTCTCTAACCCGATCGTCGAGGAAGGCGACACCGCTGCCGCGCTGTTCACCTTCCTGGGTTCCTTCCCGTGGACCTTCGCGGTAAGCATTTTTGCGCTAGTCATTGTTGCGATCTTCTTCGTCACCTCAATCGACTCAGCCGCACTCGTCATCGACATGTTCGCTGTCGGAGAGGAGAACGTCACCCCGACCTGGCACCGCGTCATGTGGGCTATTGCGATCGGCGCTGTCGCAGGAGCAATCCTCGTGATGGCACCGGGAGTCGGTATCGAGGCATTGCAAGAAGTCGCGATCATCATCGGTTTCCCGTTCTTCCTCATCATGTTCGTGATGATGTACTCCTTGCTCCAGGGAATCCGCTCGGACTTCCACGCCAGACCAGAGCCCGCCACACGCCAGTGGGACACTGCGCACACACCGGAATCGTTGGAAGAGCAGGAAGCGAAACCTGCCCCGGGCTACGACGAAGACGGCAATGCACTCCCCGTCGCCGGCTACGACGACGAAGGCCGCTACGTCGTCCCGGGCACCTTGCTTGTCGAAGGAGATGTTGAATACCAGGGCGACGTCAATTCCGTCGATGCCCCAGACCACGATGATGATTTCGAAGCCTCAGGATCCCGCCAACCAGGTGACGTCGTCCTGCCAGACCAATTGTCCGACGGCACGGATACCTCTAACGACGGCGACAACAGTAAGAAGTAGGTCGATGAGGAGCGGAAGGACGCTAAAGATTTGCTTTCCGACGTCCCCCTCAACCTAACTCCTCACCCACGCGAGCGACCCCCAAGTTTTTGCCAACAAAACTTGGGGCTTATGCCCTGCGCGTGCGCTCAATAGCCTCGTTGACCATGCACATATTCCGAAAAGCGTTGGCCTCCACTGCAATTGCAGGTCTGACTCTCGTCGGCAATGCGAGCGTAGCCTCTGCCCAGCCGACTGGGCTTCCGCCGTTCATCGCCTCGATCGAAAGCCAGCTAACTCCCGAGGAGGCAGAACGTCTCCAGAACCCCCCCTGCTGAAGAGCAGAAGCTCGACATCCTCGGCTCCCTCAGCGGCCCGAGTTTCATCGACCAGATCGCGCGGTACTTCACTGTGCTCAGTCTCGACAGACTCGCTGACCTGGTCCGACAGATCTTCGGCGGAAGTCTTGGAAATCCATCCGGCTTACAACGCGAACGCCAAGATCTAGAGAATAGCCTGAACAGCATCCTTCGAGAGGAGAACTCATATCCGAGGAACTCTACGCGCAAATTAGGGAAATCGTATCGAACTTCGAGGAACTAACTTTCAAAGCCTATCCAGGCGCCGAAGCGGCGATCGCCATTATCGAAACGGACAATCCCGAAAAGAATTGCGAAGTAATGCGATTCGACAATGCAGAGCTTCCCCGCCTTTAGTCAGAGGTAGACGAAGTCTCGGAACCGATCTCGATTCCCGGGTTGACATTAGCCTATGCAGTTTCTGGTGATGACAAATTCACCTATATCGGATTTTGCATAGATTACTCTGGGCTGAATGGCGCCACAGAAGAAGTTGATGAAGCCGCAGAGACCTTCGAATTCTCGAGCGCCCGCGGCAAAGCATAGATCCAAATCTGAATGTCGTGTTCGTTCAATTCGAGTCCGAAAAATCTCTCCAACGGCGAACCCGTTCCAACAAACGCGACTTAGAGGTGATTTCGTGGACTCACCAACGATTTGACGACGCCTTTAGCAGATTCAAGGCCTAGATTCCATACAAAACTTGCCGCCAATACCAGTGGCTTGAACAGGCGATGGAGCCATCATACGTTTCGAACTATGAACTTCCTCCGACAGACCATCGCAACCAGCGCGATCATGGGGCTTGCCATGGTTAGCAGCGTAGGCGCCGCCTCCGCATAGCCCACCGAGCTTCCGTCGGCTATTGCCTCAATAAAAGGCCAGCTCTCCCCCCACGATCTCGAACGCCTCCAGAATCTCTCCCCCACAGAAGCAGAGAAGTTCGACGCCATCGGAGAGCTGTCCGGCCCGGCATTCATTCAGCAAATCGCGAATTTCTTCCGCTCTATCGGGCTAGGACAGGTTGCAGATCTAATATTGCAGATCTTCGGCCCTAGCTCACCGACTCCCCCTGATCCTGAAACTCCGATTGAACTCACAGAAATCGAGCAGCTCCGCCTTGGAACTGAAGATGCCATCAATACCATATTAAGAGATTACGGACTTTACGGAGACGATATATACGGAACTGCGCGCGAAACGTACCGAAACCTAGATAAGAGTACGATCGGATCAAGCAATCGGTTGTTCACCAGAACAAATCTTGCATGGTGTTGGATCGTGAAACTTTCGAACGAGGAGTTCACTGAGAAGGCACCTTCCATTATAGCGGGCGTCCAACGGCAAGCAGATCTACTTAAAGACAACGTCCCACATAAAAATGCGCTCGCTTGGGCATTCGATGGTGACGATGAGGACACAATTCAGATCGACTGCGGCCGCGGATAGGCTCGCAGACTCGGAAGAAAGAAACTCTGCGGGTTCGTTTCTCTGATTCCGTACCCTTGGTAGCAACGCGCTTAGGACTACGCATGACGAAGGGAGACCGCCGATGTCCCATGTATCCGAACTGGAGACTGCCGCCGCTGAGGTCGCTCACGCGATTGCCAGCCTCGCCCTCAAGCATGGCTTCGATGTCGCCGTCGCAGAGTCGCTGACCGGCGGGCAGATCTCCACCCAGTTCGCTGCGGCTCCGGATTCGTCGGATTGGTTTGTCGGAGGCGTCGTTACCTACGAAACTCGCAGCAAGCATGAAGTACTAGGGGTATCTCCAGGTCCAGTGATCAGCGAATCGGCTGCACGGGAGATGGCCTCTGGCGTCGCGCACTTGATGGGAGCCGATGCTGCGGTCGCTGCCACTGGTGCCGGTGGCCCTGGCGAGCAAGAGGGCAACCCACCGGGGACCACTTGGATTGCTGCTCTGGTCCGAGGAACTATGCGCACCCAGCTCCACCACTTCTCCGGAGAACCCGAGGAGATCCTTGGGCAGACCCAGCTCCGGGCACTCACACTGCTCCACGGACTGATGGCCGACGCTTGCGAGTAGGTGCTGCTAGACATTCTGAACTGCGTCGGACTCGTTCTGCCGATTCTTGTAAATCCGGTAGGTATCCCAAATGAGATATGCCGAGCCTGCCACCAGCAGAGCGATCCAGACCGAAGGCGGAGCGCCGATGAAGTAGAGCACGAGGAACAGCACGGCAAAAAGGGTAAATCTCATGGACTCTCCGAAAGGCTCTGGGGACTGCGCAGGTGCGGCATTACCCTACCGGCGGATGGCCCTTGCCGCGCTTCAAACGCGTGCACATCAGGCGACCGCGCCAGGTACTTGTACGATCGTGTCGTGATCTACGAACGACGAAACCCCTGGTCAAAAGACCAGGGGTTCCTTCGTGGTGGAGCCGCCGGGAATCCACTGCAACAGCTATTGACCTGCACGTTCGCCGCGAATGTCGACCCGCGTGCCAACCCATGTGCCAATCAGGTCGGAAAGGCTGCCCCATGACCAAGAATCACGCTCCCGTTACGTCGATCGCAGACACCGGAAAACCCCGCCCCTCCCGCATCCACTACGTGTTTCGCCACAACGACGACGGCACGCGCACCTACTGGTGCGGCAAGGTGTCCAGCAACCGCGCGATGATGTGCGGAACACCCGGCACGCCCCGGTGCCGCGAGTGCGAAGAGTTGTGGGCGCTCAACAAGGATTTGCACGCGACGGTGCACCCGTCGATCCGTACCACCCTTGCCGTGCTGCACGCGCTGGACTGTGGGAAGTCTGCGGAATGAGCGCGCTCACGATTGACGGCGTGAACGTGATCGATGGGGCCGGAGGATATCTCGGGGTGGCGCTACCCATCGCCGGGGGCTGGCACGCCGGCCACGATAACTACCCGGGACTATGCCCCCGCCGCGCGACCGCCGATGATGCGGCCCGGGATCTCCAGCGCTTCCGCGAGCTCGGGGCGCTTCTCGCGATCGGGTAGGTCACCAGCCACGGCACCCGCGCCCGGATTGGCCTTCCCCGCAAATCGTGGACAGGTAACTAAGCTGCGTCAGGTTCCTCAGCAGCAGGTTTGTTGAGCAGATTCATTTCGAACTCCACCGGCGGAACGTAGCCAAGCGCGGAGTGCAGTCGCCGACGGTTGTACCGGGACTCGATCCAGTCACCGACCTTCAACCGCGCCTCCGCCCGGGTAGGCCAGGCCCAGCGATCGTAGAAC
The DNA here is from genome assembly GCF_000427865.1 of Corynebacterium sputi DSM 45148. Lineage (GTDB taxonomy): Bacteria > Actinomycetota > Actinomycetes > Mycobacteriales > Mycobacteriaceae > Corynebacterium > Corynebacterium sputi. The sequence goes on from NZ_ATYV01000036.1 coordinate 6,139, forward strand.
TCGCTCTTCAGCCTCGCCCACACACTCTCGGCCATCGCATTGTCCCAACACACACCGGTCCGCCCGACCGACTGCAGCATCTCCAGGCCACGGCACACGGTGAACATGTCATCACTGGTGAACTCGGTACCCCGGTCGGCATGGAACACCACACCCTCCGGCACCTCCCCACGCAGCGTATGAGCCATTTTCAGGGCCTTGGCCACCAGGAACGTCCCCATGCGTGAGTCCATCGCCCAGCCCAAAATCCGGCGGGAATGCGCGTCAGTTACCGCCGCCAGGTACAGCCAGCCTTCACCGGTACGCAGGTAGGTGATGTCCGAAATCCGGACGCGGTTGAGTCCGCCCTGGTCCCAGCCGCGTTTGACCCGGTCAGGGATCTTGTAGGTGTCCACGCCGGGGATCGTGGTCACCGGGGTGAACTTCTTCGGACTGATGCCTTCCAACCCCTGCCGGAGCATCGATTTCACCACGGTCTTCCGGTCGACGTCAGTACCCTCCCGGGCGAGCTGCGCATGGATCCTGGGAGCACCGTAGACGTCGTCGGAGTCGGCGAAGGCCTTACGGACCTTCACATCGAGTGCGTCACGTTCACGGCGTCGTGGGCCGGGTTCTGTGGCCTGCCGTGTGACCCAGGCGTAGAAGCCGGATCGGGACACGCCAAGAAGTCTGGCCATGCGGGTGACCTCGTAGTTCGCCTTCTGCGCTGCCATCAGTTCGTACCGTTCGTCGGTCGTTGCTTGGCTGCGAAGAAGGCTGCTGCTTTTCCCAGGAACTCGTTGTCTTTGTGCAGCTCGGCGACCTGACGGCGCAGGGCCTTGAGCTCTGCGCGTTCGTCGACGGTCAGCTCCCCGGTGGGCTCGCCGGCATCGGCGGCTCGTTCGGCAGCGACCCACTTGCCCAACGACTGGGAACCGACACCCAGCTCCCGGGCGACCTCGGCGATCGCGCGTCCGGTGTCGATGACCAGGCGGGCGGCTTCGTGCTTGTACTCGGGGCTGAAGGTTCTCCGGGGTCGTTTGCCGGGGGTCTTCTCGGTCATGGTGGCATCCTCTCGTGCGAGACGGGGCCCGCTAAATCGGGTGTCCACTCAACGAGGGTAGGGCCACCGGTCACTGGACCGGCCACGTTTCGGAGTGTCAGGGTTGTCCATGGTGCTTGCTTCCTGGTCTCTTCAGCTAGCGGTCAACCCCCGGCCATGTGGCATGGAGGCAATGTCGACCTCAGTGGGCTGGCATAGCCTTATTGAGCGGCGCTGGAAGGGAAGAAGAGGAGAAACCGGCGGTGTGACTGCCGGGAAGGGGCAGCCACCCCTCGTGTGGCAGGGCCGTGAGGCTTTAGGAGTCAGCCGCCTCAGTCAGTTCATTAAGCGGGGTGATCCCACGCCGGGCCAGCCACTGCTTTCCCCACTCATTGAGATCCCGGAGCAGCGGGGCCAACAGGAGAGCTTCTTCGGTGAGTTCGTAATCGACGTGCGGTGGCACCACTGGGTGGACCGTGCGCAAGACCAGACCGTCTTCTTCCAGTTCACGCAGTTGTTTCGTCAGAAGCCGGGGAGTGATTCCCGGCATGTGACGGTGGAGCTGGTTGAACCTCAGTTGTCCTTCCAGCAGATGGAACAGGATCACGCCCTTCCATTTCCCGGCGATGATCGCGGCACCGGCTTCCATCGCGCAACCGGGTAGGTCATCAGAGAAGCGAGTTCGCGGCATGGTTCATCAGCCTTTCCAAGGAAGGGGGCAGGCCACGCCACTGTGGTTGAGGGCGGGCCTGATATGGGGTGTCCTACCTGTTTTAAGGTTACTGGGCCACAGTTTGTTCCATCGGGGCTACCTCAGGTTTCGGCTGGTTGCGCAACCACGCTGAGCCATAGCGGGTGTACTGCGCCGGCTGGGTGATGGATTCATGCAGCTCGTCGGCAGCCGTACGCGGCCAGAACGGGTCCTTGAGCATCTCCCGGCCGACAAGGACGATATCGGCACGGTTGTTGCGCAGAATTTCCTCGGCTTGGCGGCCACTTTCGATCAATCCCACAGCGCCGGTAGCAATACCTGCCTCACGCCGGATCAGCTCGGCTGCCGGAACCTGATAGTTGGGATAGGACACGACCCTGGCGGGGGCAACCCCGCCGGAGGAGGCGTCGACCAAATCGACTCCCTGCTCCTTCATCCACTTGGCGAAGATCACGAAGTCTTCTGGGGTGTTCCCGCCCTCGGCGTAGTCGGTGGTCGAGACTCGGACAAACAGTGGACCGTCCCATTCCGCGCGGACTGCGTCGATGACTTCCCGCACGATTCGGTACCGGCCGGCATGATCACCGCCGTAGTCGTCGGTGCGGTGGTTGGCCAGCGGGGACAGGAACTGATTGAGGAGGTAACCGTGTGCGGTATGAACCTCGATGACATCGAAACCGGCCTGCTTTGCCCGTCGTGCCGCGGCCCCGAAGGCCTCCACGATCTCTCGGATGCTGGCATGATCAAGCTCCTCGGGGATCCGGGCGTTCTCATCCCAGGGCACAGCCGAGGGGGCGACCGGGGCGTAATCGTCTACTCCGAGCATGCGCCCGGCGTGGCCGATCTGGGCGCCGATCTTGGCTCCGTGCTGGTGGATGATCTCGGTCAGGCGGGACAGGCCTGCCACATGATCGTCGTTCCAGATACCGAGGTCGCCCGGGCCGATAAGTCCATTCGGCTTCACGATCAGGGTTTCCGGGAAGATCAGGCCCACGCCACCGAGGGCGCGGGCGCCGTAGTGGACCAGGTGGAAGTCCTGGACCTCTCCCTGCGGGTTGGCCGAATGCATGCACATCGGTGACATGGCGATGCGGTTGCGGAACTCGACGCCACGGATCGAATAGGGCTCAAACAGTAGTGCTGACAAGGGTATTTCTCCTGACCGGATTGGGTTTCGCGGGCAGGTGTGAAGCTACCGGTGTACTGCAGAAAATATAAGTACGCACTTTTACTGTACTTAGTACACTTTTGTATAGTGTGCAGCTCACAGGCTTGAACAGCGGGGGCAGCCCGGGTGTGGCTAAGGGTGGACGAGGATTTTGATGTGTTCGTCCTGGTGCTGTTGCAAAGTTGGGCGGAGAGCAGCGAAGACTCAGTTTCTCATTCCCTGATCGCCGCTGCGTGTGGGCGTTCTCAGGCCGTCTCGAAGACCCGGTTGACGATCACCGCGTCCGGGTTCGGTTGCCCGTAGGCAAACATCGTGCCTTGCCCTTTCCGCAATGAGTGCATCGCCTCCATCCCTTTCAACGTCCGATATGCAGATGTCCGGTTCTTAAACGCGCCTTTCGGCCCGAGGATCCGCTTCAGCCGACCATGGTCGCCTTCCAGGATGTTGTTGAG
>NZ_ATYV01000037.1 GCF_000427865.1 Corynebacterium sputi DSM 45148
CTTCCGCGAGTTCGACTCGTAGTCTGCGGTTTTCTGCTTCCAGGTCGAGGGATTCAGCGGGGCTGTCGGCGCCGGATTGTTTGTGGTTGCGGACCCAGACGCGCAGGGATTCTTTGCTGAGGCCGAGCTCATTGGCGATGCGGGTGACCGCGCCGTGGGCGGTTGCCGGATCGGCTTGGGCGCGGAGCACGAGTTCTACAGCACGCTGCTTGAGCTCCGGGGTGTACTTGACGGGCATGTGAAGGTTTCCTTTTCCAATTTCTTACCCTCCATTAAACCCGGGGCGAACCATAGGTCTCATCCACCCGCCAGGAACTGNCCTGCCAGTCAGGTACCTGCCGGTACCACCGTGTTTGCTTGTCCAGCTCAGGGGCGTATTTCTGGACCCAGCGGNAGATCGTGGTGTGATCGACCGGCACGCCCCGCTGAAGTCATCATTTCCTCCAGATCGCGGTAGCTCACCCCGTAGCGGCAGTACCACCGCACTGCCCACAGAATGATGTCACGGGGGAAATGACGACCGGAGAAGATACCCATGGCTGTGATTAATTCACGTCGCTCTTCCTACTGCCCCAACTTTGCAACAGCACCTCCTGGGGGCGGTTGGTCTGTTTATCGCCACCAATATCGACGACATCATCGTGCTCTCGCTGTTCTTCGCCCGCGGGGCCGGCCAAGCAGGGACCACACTTCGAATTCTGGCCGGGCAGTACCTTGGTTTCACGGGCATCCTCGCAGCCACGATCCTGGTCACCATAGGCGCGGATGCCTTCCTGCCCACTGAGGCGATCCCCTACTTCGGGCTGATCCCCCTGGCCCTGGGGCTGTGGGCGGCCTGGCAGGCCTGGCAGGCCTGGCAGGGAGACGATGACGACGACGATGACGCGAAAGTCAGCGGAAAGAACGTAGGCGTCTTGACCGTCGCCGGGGTGACCTTCGCCAACGGTGGCGACAATATCGGCGTCTATGTCCCGGTTTTTCTCAACGTGGATACCGCCACCGTTATCATCTACTGCGTCGTCTTTCTGATCCTGGTGGCGGGCCTGGTCCTGTTGGCGAAGTTCGTGGCCACCCGTCCACCCATCGCGGAGGTTCTCGAACGCTGGGAGCATGTGCTGTTCCCGATCGTTTTGATCGGCCTGGGTATCTTCATCCTCGTCAGCGGCGGCGCCTTCGGCCTTTAATAAGCTCATCCCCCGTGCTCCTAGGGCCTCTCTAGGTTTCCTCACCGGCATCAACTGAACCGTAAAGGGAATATCGACAAGGCCGCCACACGAAGCTCACAGCCACAGTCGCATCGGCAGCGACCACTTCGACCTTCTCGCGCTCAGTCAACCCGGCGATTATCCGTGCCTGTGTTTGGGCCTGTTTCCACTCAGCTTCAGGCATAGTCAGGTGTGATGTCGTGGCCACTGTCCATCTCTGTCTCCTTGTGAACGGGACTTCTGACATTTTCAGCTTCATGCCCACGAGTACTGACCAGATGGTGTTCAGAAGTCGACGTCACATCCCTGGTCGTCAGGGCCGATCTGCGCCAACGCCTTCTGACTCTGACACCTGCCGGGGGCAATATGCCCCGCGGCGTGGTCGTGGAGCACGAGGAAAAGGCACCCACCCTCGAGCTGTCAGCCTCGGGGGTGGGCAGGAGGCCGGCGGCGCGGACCTCGACGGCGGCACCTGCGTAGTGGTGGAGCGGGGCCGCGGCGATCTGGGAGCGTCGGCATTGTGGACGCAGACGAACAGCACACTGAGGGCGGTTTCCGGAGTGGTGGTCACGACAGGGTCTTATCCATCTCTCCGGCGGGAGGGAAGTCAGTTGCCGGTCAGCTCGGAAACGAGCTTGTGCACGCGGGCGTTGATGTCGTCGCGGACCAGACGCATCCGCTCGAGGCCCTCGATGCCGCGCTCGGAGGGCTCATCGGTGACCCAGCGCTCGAGGGTGCCACGCGCATCGGCGGGCAGCTCCAGCTGGGCATCCGAGCCGAGGATGACCACCCGGTCGACCTCACGCAGCAGCTGCGGATCAATCCCCTTTGGGTGGCCGCCGGACATGTCGGCGCCGACCTCACTGATCACCTCGGTCGACTGGGCGTTGAGTTTGGTGCCCGGTTTGGTGCCGGCGGAGTGGATCTCGAGTGCGTCTCCGGCGTGCTTGGTCGCGAGTGCTGCGGCCATCTGGGACTTGCCGCCGTTGCCGACACAGACAAACAGAACAGAGGGGTGGGAGGTCATGAGCGGATGGTCTCCTTCGCGGACGTAGGAGTGGTGGTGCTGGGTCGGGTGGTGGCTGGCAGGGTCGGATCCCCGGGGAAGAGCTTCGGGCCCAGCCAGAGCATGACGTAGACCAGGCCGACGAGCACGGGGATCTCGATCATCGGGCCAATCGTGCCGGCCAGCGCCTGGGCGGAGGTCGCACCGAAGGTGCCGATCGACACGGCAATGGCCAGTTCGAAGTTGTTGCCCGCAGCCGTGAACGACACGGAAGCTGACTGGGCGTAGTTCATGCCCGAGGCCTTGGAGGCGGCAAGTGAGATGAAGAACATGCCGACGAAGTACGCCAGCAGCGGCACGGCCATGCGTGCCACGGTCCAGGGCTGGGTGGTGATCTGCTCTCCCTGCAGGGAAAACAGCAACACGATGGTATAGAGCAGGCCGATTAGCGACAGCGGGGAGATGGCGGGGAGGAATTTGTTCTCGTACCAGTCCCGCCCCTTAACCTTTTCGCCGATGATCCGGGAGGCCGCCCCGGCCAGCAGCGGAATGCCCAGGAAGACGAGCACGGAGGTGACGATGGACCAGAAAGAGAACTGTGCGGAGGTGGTTTCCAGACCCAACCAACTGGGCAGGACCTGCAGGTAGAACCAGCCCAGCACGCCGAACATGAACACCTGGAAGACGGAGTTAATGGCCACCAGCACGGCGGTGGCCTCCCGGTCGGCACACGACATGTCCGACCAGACCAGCACCATGGCGATACAGCGGGCCAGGCCGACGATGATCAAACCGGTGCGCAGCTCCGGCTCATCGGGCAAAAAGATCCAGGCCAGGGCGAACATCAACGCCGGTCCGACGACCCAGTTGAGCAGCAATGAGACGCTCATCAGCCGTTTGTCGGCGGCGATTTCCTTGGTCTTGTCGTAGCGGACCTTGGCCAGCGGTGGATACATCATCACCAGCAGTCCCAGGGCGATCGGCAGGGAAATGCCGCCGACCTCCATCGCACCGAGGGCGTCGCCGATGCCGGGGATGGTGCGGCCAATGAGCAGGCCGGCGGCCATGGCGAGCAGAATCCAGACGGGCAGGAAACGATCCAGGAAAGATATCCGGGCAGGTATGGCCCGGGGTTGGGCGGGTGCGGTCATGCGTCACCTTCTCGTTGTATTGATCGTGGTCGATACTCAAACTACTTCCAATATCGACGTGCGTCAATATATAGTGGTGGTATGACGACCGCACAGATCCTTCCGCTCACCGATCTCTCGGCCTGCTGCTCCCTGGGCACCGGCCCGCTCGATGACGAGGAGGCCGACCGGTACGCCGCCCTGTTCAAGGTCCTCGCCGAGCCGGCCCGTCTGCAGATCCTCTCCCAGTTGGCCGCCGGTGGGTGCGGGCCGGTCAGCGTCAACGAGCTCACCGACATGGTGGGCCTGAGCCAGCCGACGATCTCCCATCACCTGAAAAAGCTCACCGAAGCCGGCCTGCTGGAGCGCACCCGGGAGGGGCGCAGCGTCATCCACCGGGTGAAACCGGAACTGTTCGCCGAGCTGCGCACCGTCCTGCAGATCGGTTAAGCGGCAGGCGATGACGGGGCACGACACGACAGGAGAATATGTGAGCGGCAGCGACCATCACGAGGCGATCATCATCGGCGGTGGCCAGGCAGGGCTGGCCACCGCCTACTATCTGCTCCGGGCAGGGGTGGACACCCTGGTCCTGGATGACCAACCCCGCCCGGGCGGGGGCTGGGTGCATGTGTGGCCGTCGATGACGTTGTTTTCCACCGCGGAATTCTCCAACCTGCCTGGCTGGCCGATGCCCGATTACGATGGGTTTCCTCCGGCCGAACATGTGGTGGACTATCTCACCGCGTATGAGCAGCGCTACCGGATCCCGGTGGAGCGCCCGGTCCACGTGGACCGGGTCAACTACGACGACGGGATCTACTACATCCGGGCGGGGAAGAAGACCTTCACGGCCACACACGTCGTCGCGGCCACGGGCACCTGGTCCGCCCCGTTCATTCCCTTCTATCCCGGTTCCTTTGCTGGTACCCACTGGCACTCGGCGAGCTACCCTGGCATCGAGCCTTTCCGGGGCACGAAGGTGGCGGTGGTCGGGGGCGCGAACTCCGGTGCCCAGATCGCCGCGGAACTCGCCCGGGTCGCTGAGGTGACCTGGTACACCCGCCGCTCCCCGCGCTGGATGCCCGATGAGGTGGACGGTCGTGTGTTGTTTCGCCGCAACCGCCAGCGCGCCCTGGCCATTGGGCGTGGGGAACCCGACCCCGGGGCGGATTCGGAGTTGGGCGATATCGTCGTCCTGCCTGAGGTACGCCGTGCCCGGGATTCCGGGCGACTGCAAGCCACGCCGATGTTCACCTCCCTCGATGAGGTGGACGCCGACCACCTGATCTGGTGCACCGGGTTTCGCCCGGCCCTGGGGCCGGTGCGCCGGCTGCTGGACGGGAACACACCCAAGTATCCGGGGCTGTATCTGGTTGGCTACGGCGACTGGGCGGGACCCGGGGCTGCGACGATTACCGGGGTAGGCCCGTATGCCAAGCAGGCAGCCCGGGAGATCGCTCACTCGGTCGGCAAAACGGTGAAATAACCCGCCCTACCAACCATGGGGCAGCGGGGGTCTATCCCAGGTCCAGCACCGAGCGCAGCTCCTCGAACGCCTCACTAACCATGTTGTACGCCCACTTCCCCCGCCGCTCCTGGGCCAGCGGACCGGTGTCGATAAGCCTGGTTCGTGTCGACGTAGGCGTGGAACCGCCGGAGGAAGCCCTCGGTGAGGCCGGCGACGTCTTCGGAGAGCGTTGATCAGCTGTTTTTAACGACGGGGCGGGACTCGAAACGCGAAGAAGCGTGAGTCGGTGCACGAACATCGAGCGGCCCGACAACCCCGTCAGATCGTGGTGGAGCACACTGGGGTTGCAGGCCCCACGCGTCCCCGGGACCTGGGTCTAGACCAGGGTGATCCAATAATCCCAGAACCGGTGGGTGATCAAGGCGAGGATGAGTAGGAACCACCCGGTGAGCACCACCCCGTGGTAGCTGGTGAGGGTGCCGATGAGCCGTTGTGCCCAGCCGGGTCCGGTGTGCCGCAGGGGCTGGAGGTTAGTCAGGGTGGTGTACCAAAACAGCGGAATCGTCACCGCCCAGACGACCATGCAGTAGGGGCACAGGGCACCGATGACGTACAGGCTCTGGTAGATCAACCAATGCACGAACACCACCGCGAAGGTGACGCCGACCTGGGTTCCCACCCGGAACCAGGTCCGAAACCAGGTACCGGCCAGGATGGCCGCCCCGACGACCGCGACGGCGGAAAACCCAGCAATCCCGATCACCGGGTTGGGGACGCCCAACGCCTCGGCCTGCGGGGTGATCATCACGGTGCTGTTGCAAAGTCGGGCGGAGAGCAGCGAAGACTCAGTTTCTCATTCCCTGATCGCCGCTGCGTGTGGGCGTTCTCAGGCCGTCTCGAAGACCCGGTTGACGATCACCGCGTCCGGGTTCGGTTGCCCGTAGGCAAACATCGTGCCTTGCCCTTTCCGCAATGAGTGCATCGCCTCCATCCCTTTCAACGTCCGATATGCAGATGTCCGGTTCTTAAACGCGCCTTTCGGCCCGAGGATCCGCTTCAGCCGACCATGGTCGCCTTCCAGGATGTTGTTGAGG
>NZ_ATYV01000038.1 GCF_000427865.1 Corynebacterium sputi DSM 45148
GCTCAGCAGCCGGTATTGTCCCAGACACTAAACAGTGGACGCGAACACCAAAGTATTCGTTACGTTAAAGCAACATGAAAATGTTGTATTTCATCGGCAAATTAGTACCGGTCACCTCACAACGCCTCACAGCGCTTCCAGATCCGGCCTATCAACCCCGTCATCTACAGGGAACCTCAAAAGAAACCTCATCTCGAAACAGGCTTCCCGCTTAGATGCTTTCAGCGGTTATCCCTTCCGTACGTAGCCAACCAGCCCTGCCCCTGGCGGAACAACTGGCACACCAGAGGTACGTCCAACCCGGTCCTCTCGTACTAGGGTCAGCCTTTCTCAAGTTTCAACGCGCGCGGCGGATAGAGACCGAACTGTCTCACGACGTTCTAAACCCAGCTCGCGTGCCGCTTTAATGGGCGAACAGCCCAACCCTTGGGACCAACTCCAGCCCCAGGATGCGACGAGCCGACATCGAGGTGCCAAACCATCCCGTCGATATGGACTCTTGGGGAAGATCAGCCTGTTATCCCCGGGGTACCTTTTATCCGTTGAGCGACACCGCTTCCACAAGCCAGTGCCGGATCACTAGTCCCGACTTTCGTCCCTGCTCGAGCTGTCACTCTCACAGTCAAGCTCCCTTGTGCACTTACACTCAACACCTGATTGCCAACCAGGCTGAGGGAACCTTTGGGCGCCTCCGTTACTCTTTAGGAGGCAACCGCCCCAGTTAAACTACCCACCAGGCACTGTCCCCAACCCAGATCATGGGCCAAGGTTAGACATCCAATCCGATCAGAGTGGTATTTCAACAACGACTCCACCACCACTAGCGTGATAGCTTCACAGTCTCCCACCTATCCTACACAAACCGAACCGAACACCAATACCAAGCTATAGTGAAGGTCCCGGGGTCTTTTCGTCCTGCCGCGCGTAACGAGCATCTTTACTCGTACTGCAATTTCGCCGGGCCTGTGGTTGAGACAGCAGGGGAGTCGTTACGCCATTCGTGCAGGTCGGAACTTACCCGACAAGGAATTTCGCTACCTTAGGATGGTTATAGTTACCACCGCCGTTTACTGGGGCTTAAATTCTCAGCTTCGCCACCCAAAAAGTGACTAACCGGTCCTCTTAACCTTCCAGCACCGGGCAGGCGTCAGTCCGTATACATCGACTTACCGTCTTCGCACGGACCTATGTTTTTAATAAACAGTCGCTCCCCCCTATTCTCTGCGACCCCAACCAGCCAACAACCCGCAAAAAGTTGCAACCAGCCAGGGCCCCCCTTCTCCCGAAGTTACGGGGGCATTTTGCCGAGTTCCTTAACCACAGTTCACCCGATCGCCTTAGTATTCTCTACCTAACTACCTGTGTCGGTTATCGGTACGGGCCGAAGTACCACTCGCTAGAGGCTTTTCTCGACAGCATAGGATCACCAACTTCCCCACAACGGGTACGCATCACGCCTCACCCAAAATGCACAGCGGATTTACCTACTGCACGGGCCACACGCTTACACCACCATCCATCAGGTGGCACGGCTACCTTCCTGCGTCACCCCATCACTTAGCTACTACCAGATCAGGTCCCCAGCATCCCACAACCACACCAACCCGAAAGTTGGAACGGAAATGTTCAGGTGGGTTAGTATCACTGATTCACCATGGGCGCGATACCACGGGTACGGGAATATCAACCCGTTATCCATCGACTACGCCTGTCGGCCTCGCCTTAGGTCCCGACTCACCCTGGGAAGATTAGCTTAACCCAGGAACCCTTAGTCATTCGGCGGAGGAGTTTTCCACTCCTCATTCGCTACTCATGCCTGCATTCTCACTCGTGCACACTCCACAACACGGTCACCCGGCTGCTTCAACGCAAGTACACGACGCTCCCCTACCCAACCATGGCAAAACCATGATTGCCGCGGCTTCGGCGGTATGCTTGAGCCCCACTACATTGTCGGCGCAGAACCACTCGACCAGTGAGCTATTACGCACTCTTTCAAGGATGGCTGCTTCTAAGCCAACCTCCTGGTTGTCTTCGCGATCCCACATCCTTTTCCACTTAGCATACCCTTAGGGGCCTTAGCCGGCGATCTGGGCTGTTTCCCTCTCGACCACGAAGCTTATCCCCCGCAGTCTCACTGCCGTGCTCTCACCTCACCGGCATTCGGAGTTTGGCTGATGTCGCTAAGATTGTAGTCCCGCTAAACCAACCAGTAGCTCTACCTCCAGGAGGAAACACACGACGCTGCACCTAAATGCATTTCGGGGAGAACCAGCTATCACGGAGTTTGATTGGCCTTTCACCCCTACCCACAACTCATCCCCTCAGTTTTCAACCTAAGTGGGTTCGCGCCTCCACGACGTCTTACCATCGCTTCACACTGGCCATGGGTAGATCACTCCGCTTCGGGTCCAGGACATGCCACTAAAAACACCCTATTAGGATTCGGTTTCCCTACGGCTACCCCACACGGGTTAACCTCGCGACATGCCGCTGACTCGCAGGCTCATTCTTCAAAAGGCACGCCATCACCCCACAAAGAGGCTCTGACGGATTGTAAGCACACGGTTTCAGGTACTATTTCACTCCCCTCCCGGGGTACTTTTCACCATTCCCTCACGGTACTATCCGCTATCGGTCACAAGAAGTATTTAGGCTTACCGGGCGGTCCCGGCAGATTCACAGCAGATTCCACGAGCCCGCTGCTACTCGGGGCACCCATTAACAACACCACACATGCTTTAACGTACCGGACTCTCACCGACTACGGTAGGCGATTCCACACCACTTCCGCTAACACACATGATCATCGCTCCTGGCTGGCAGACCAGAAAAAACAGACCCCACAACACCACACACGCAACCCCTGCCAGGTATCACACGCATATGGTTTAGCCTCATCCACGTTCGCTCGCCACTACTAGCAGAATCATTATTATTTTCTCTTCCTACGGGTACTGAGATGTTTCACTTCCCCGCGTAACCACCAACAGGGCTATGAATTCACCCTGCGGCGACTGCCCATAACGACAGCCAGGTTTCCCCATTCGGACACCCTCGGATCAACGCTCAGTTGGCAGCTCCCCGAGGCATTTCGCAGCCTCTCACGTCCTTCATCGGCTCCTTGTGCCAAGGCATCCACCGTGTGCCCTTAATTAACACAACAACACATGCAGATCACATAGATCACACTAAAACGCAAAAAATAAAAGATGCTCGCGTCCACTATCCAGTTCTCACACAACACCACCAACCCACCCACACAAAAGCATCACACTCTCGCACTTCGTGGCCGGCGCCTTGGAAAAAGCAATGCTCTTCCAGACACCCAACAGCATGCCAATGCACTCGTTTTGAACAACCTGCGTCGCTCACACCCACACCGGAAGACTAAAGCTCCCTGTCGCATAAGCGTATCTACCTCGTATGATGTCCACCCGAAAAACAACACCCCAGACTACTGCCTGAAAAAG
>NZ_ATYV01000039.1 GCF_000427865.1 Corynebacterium sputi DSM 45148
TGGTTCGCCCCGGGTTTAATGGAGGGTAAGAAATTGGAAAAGGAAACCTTCACATGCCCGTCAAGTACACCCCGGAGCTCAAGCAGCGTGCTGTAGAACTCGTGCTCCGCGCCCAAGCCGATCCGGCAACCGCCCACGGCGCGGTCACCCGCATCGCCAATGAGCTCGGCCTCAGCAAAGAATCCCTGCGCGTCTGGGTCCGCAACCACAAACAATCCGGCGCCGACAGCCCCGCTGAATCCCTCGACCTGGAAGCAGAAAACCGCAGACTACGAGTCGAACTCGCGGAAGTAAAACGCGCCAACGACATCCTCAAGAAGGCCTCGGCTTTCTTCGCGGCGGAGCTCGACCGCCCACAGAAATAGTCGTCCGGTTCATCGATACCTACCGCGACGAGTTCGGGGTCGAGCCCATCATCCGCGTCCTGGCCACCACCAGCGCGAAGATTGCCCTGAGCACCTACTACGCCCACAAATCCCGGCCCCCAGCAGCCAGATCCATCCGGGATAAGCAGCTCACGGCAGAAATCCACCGGCTCTACAAAGAGAACAACTCCTGTTACGGTGCCCGCAAGATGTGGGCCGAGATCAACCGGGAAGGCAACGTCGGTCACGTCGCCCGCTGCACCGTCGAGCGCCTCATGGCCGCCGAAGGACTCAAAGGGATCACCCGGAGGAAGAAGCGCCCCTCGACCCGCAGCGCAGACGCCGATGAGTGCCCTACTGACCTGGTCGACCGGGACTTCTGCGTCACTGCGCCGAACCTGCTCTGGGTTGCTGACATCACCTACATCCCCACCGCGCAGGGGTGGGCGTACGCGGCGTTCGTGATGGACGCCTACTCACGTGAGATCGTCGGCTGGCAGATCACCAATCATCTGCGGGCCTCCCTGGCCCGGGACGCCCTGGATATGGCCTTGTCAGCTCGTCTTCGCGCTGGTGAAGACATCTCCGGGTTGATTCACCACTCGGACCGGGGAGTGCAGTACCGCTCGGTCGTCTATGGTGAATCCCTCGCCGAATCGAAGGTGGTGGCCTCAGTCGGTTCCCGAGGTGATTCCTATGACAATGCGATGGCGGAGGCGTTGAATTCGCTGTTCAAGGCCGAGCTGATCGACCGGCGGTCCTGGCCGTCGTTGGCTGATGTTCTGGTGGAGTCCTCGAAGTGGATCGGATGGTACAACAACCGCCGGCTGCACTCATCATTGGATTACCGACCACCGAGGGAAGTCCATCAGGAATGGAAAATACTTCAGGCCCAAGCTGCCTGATCGACAACGAAATGACCCTCTACAAAACCCGGGGCTTGACA
>NZ_ATYV01000040.1 GCF_000427865.1 Corynebacterium sputi DSM 45148
CCTCGACCGCCGCAGATGGGGCAGCCGAGAGCAGCTACGCATCGCGATCGTGACCTGGATCGAACGGACCTACCACCGGCGTCGCTGGCAAGCAGGACTCGGCCGATTGACGCCCATCGAATTCGAAACCAAGATGAACACACCACTGGCCCTCGCGGCCTGATTAACCGCTGTCACCTAACCGTGCAGCAGTCCCTGACGAGTGCAATCGAGGTGTCATCTGGGTTGAGTAGCCCCTTTGTGGCCGCCTCGATTCGGCTGGATAGCTCCAAGTAGGCCTCTAGATCGATGTCGGCGAGTTCTTCGAACCGTTCCTGCTCTTTAGGCTTTAACCATTGCCATCTGTGATCAGCTTCATCGTCTGAGAGCAGCCCGACAGGGATCTTCCAGTTCGCAGGTCCCTCCGCTTGGTTGGGCAATCTAATCTCCTTCAATGCGGACCATCGCGGCCTCGTGTGGTGCTCTCCCCGACATGACCATCCTCACTCGAACATGTTAGCGGAAGGTTTTGTGTCGCGGGAGGCGTCGGGAAATGCTTGTGGGGACCGCGTAACCTCTGTGACCATGTCACTTCACGTCCTCTTCGACCGGCCGTGCATCCCCGGCAATACGGGCAATGCGATCCGGCTGTGCGCCGGCACCGGTGCGACGCTTCATTTGGCGGAGCCGCTCGCGTTTAACTTTGACGAGAAGCACCTGCGACGAGCAGGCCTCGATTATCACGACCTCGCTGACGTGCAAATTCATCCGTCGATTGATGATGCCCTTGAGAAGCTAACCGCCGATGGTGGTCGGGTCTTCGCGTTCACCACGCACACCGATACCTGGCACACGTCCGTTGAATACCGCGATGGCGACGTTCTCCTCTTCGGCCCCGAGCCCACTGGCCTGGAAGAAGCGGTTCTCAACGATCCTCGAATTACACAGAAAGTCCGGATCCCGATGTTGCCCTCGAGGCGCTCGATGAACCTCTCCAATGCTGCAGCGGTCGCGACCTACGAAGCCTGGGGGCAGTTGGGCTTCGGCGGAGCGGTCTAGGAAGAGCTGGCGCTGGCCTCATGCATTCACTCTGCCCTCTTGTCGTGAAGTGAACCCCAAAAGTTGGAGAGAAGACCACAAAGTCCCACTCCAACCACCAAAGGGGAAAGCACTATGGGTGACACACCCAAAGATTT
>NZ_ATYV01000005.1 GCF_000427865.1 Corynebacterium sputi DSM 45148
ACATCGCCTTAATGCTCGCCGCCCTGCCAAGGCTCGCCTACGTCATCAACCACCGCGGGCACCTACGACCGGAATACCTCCGCGTCATCGCCGATGCGATCACCCCCATCCTGGAATGTGNCGGCANCGACGGCCCTGATCTAGATGATCTGCCGGATCCGCAGCAGATCCTCACCGAGATTGAACCGATGATCCTCACCGCGATCCTGCCGCGGATTAATGGGCAGAAAATGATCTCCGCCCGCACCCTCTACCAACGCCTGCAGGCGGCCATCGAGGTGGTCAACGAGTATCTGCGCCCACCAGATACAACCGTTGAGCCTGATGCCGAGCGCATTGACATCTCCGATGATGGCCATGGCACCGGTTTTATTCAGGCGCGGATGGGTCGGGATAAAGCAGCTGAGATCACTGCCGCGATCGATGCGGTCACGGCAAAAGAGAAGTGCACTGAGGTTGATGCGCTGCTGCATTTGGTGCGCGGTTCCACCCAGGTGGAGGTGACGTTGAATTTGTACTGCCATCTCAATGGTGGGCCGATCTGGTCGGCCAGCACTGGGTGGTTGTCGGAGACTGCCTCGGCGCGGTGGCTTCAGCGGGTGGATAATATCCGGTTTATTTCCGATAGTGCGGCTCAGGGGTATCGGCCGACCCAGTCGCAGGTGGCTTTTGTGGTGGGCCGGGATGGGTCCTGCATGTTCCCAGGTTGTGCGGTGTCGGCGGATCGGTGCCAGCTCGATCATGTGGTGGCGTATAACCATGCTGATCCGGCTGCCGGTGGGCCGACGGATACGGAGAATCTTCATGCTTTGTGTCAGCGGCATCATAATGTGAAGACTGATGGGCATTTTGAGGTGATTCGGTTTTCCGATGGCACGGAGAAGTGGGTGTCGGCGGGCACGGGGGCGCAGGCGTCGTCGAGGTCGTCGGGTCCGGCCAGTGGTCCGGGTCGGGTGTCGGTGTCTGCTCGGTTGCGTCGGAAGTCGCGGTCGGTGCGTGAGCGCAATCGGCACCGGCAAGGTGAGGACCCGGAGCCTTCAGACGACCGAAAGGAGGAGCCTGGCTTCTAGCCTTCGGAATTGCCGGTGGGCATTGGCTCCGCCTTGACGCTGGGCATGCGTCGGACGGACCAGGCGAAGATCGCGCCGGCGATGTTGTGCCATACCGCTGCTACAGCACCGGGGATGGCGGCTTCGGGAGTGAAGAACTTCGCGCCCATGCCCGAGGCGAGACCCGCGGACTGGGTGGCGATCTCCACGGAGGTGGTTCGACACACCGCTGGAGAATAACCGCATGCCCGTGCGGCGGCGTAGCCGAGCACATAACCAAGCAGGTTGTGGAGCACGACTGCCACGAACACGAGCAAACCAACAGAGACCAGTACCTCCGCGCTATTGGCGACAGCCGGGAACACCACACCACCAATCGCGATAATCGACAGCCACGGCAGGATCGGCAGCACGTAGTTGACCCACTTGTTGAACAGCACTCGGACCACCAGTCCACCGATGACCGGGATAAGAACGGTCTGGGCGAGCGTGACAGCCATGCCCCAGCCGTCGACCGGGGTGTCGGCGTTGGCGAGCAGGAGCATGAGGAGCGGAGTCATGAAGGGGGAGATCAACGTCGAGACGGACGTCATTGCCACCGACAGTGCGACATCGCCCTTGGCCAAGTAGGCGATGACGTTCGAGGCGGTGCCTCCGGGAACCGAGCCCAAAATCAACAGGCCAACTGCAAGTGCTGGAGGAAGTCCGAGCAGCTTGGCGATCAGCAATGCACCGAAAGGCATTACGACGTACTGAGCCACCACGCCGATCGCAATCGGCCACGGACGCTTGGCGACCTCTTTGATGTCAGGGAGAGTCAGGGTCAGGCCCATGCAGAACATGATCACGGCCAGCATCGGCGTGATGTAGTTGCTCAGCGGCTGAAATGGTGCCGGGAAAAAGAAAGCCACGATGGCACCGATAAGGATGAAGGCAGGGAAGGCCCAGACCGCGAATCCAGCGGAGCGGTCTTCCGCATTCAGCCTGGAATCGGCTGGCGGAGTTTGTAAGTCAGTCGAAGTCACGGGGAAAGTGTATTGCCCGTCACATGTCGAAAGTTAATGGGGTTACCCAATTGAGACCGAGCCGTGTGAAACTACAGGGCTACGCTGTCTTCATGAGATTATTCGCGGCGATTAGGCCACCTCAGGAGGTTATTGAACATCTAGTCACGGCCCTGCGGCCCATCAGATCCGAGCATGGTCGGACCATCCGCTGGACGGATCCCGACCAATGGCACATCACGTGTGCCTTCTACGGGGAATGCCCGGGAGGAGCAGAAGAAGACCTCGCGGAAGATCTCAGGGAACTTGCGGCCGCCACACCACCGATGGATCTGAGGCTGAGGGGTGCGGGAAGTTTCTCCGGTCGGACGTTGTGGATGGGTGTGGGAGGGGACGTCGGGAAGCTCAGGCTTTTGCTTGAAGACCGCCAACGCCCGCACCTGACTGTGGCGCGGGCACATGGCGTGACGCCGATGAACGGACTCGTGCATGCACTATCCGTATATGAAGGCCCGGAATGGCGAACGACCCGCCTGGGGCTCTACAGCTCCGAATTAGGAGCGGGTAGATCAGGCGGGCCGAGGCATGAACTCATTGACGAGTTCGTTTTAGCGGGACTTTAGTCCAGCAGCGAACGCTTATGGATGTCGCGCGGCAACAGCAGCAGCGAGATAACTGCAGGGACACACATCAGGGCGAGGTAGATACCGATGGGCCAGCCCTGACCGGTCTCGTTGAGAATCAGCTGGGCGATCATCGGGGCGAACGCGCCACCGACGATGGAGCCGAGGGCGTAGGAGATCGAAGCGCCGGAGACGCGGACCTTGGCCGGGAACATCTCAGCGAAGAGCGAGGAGGTCGGACCGTAGGTCAGTGCCAGCGGCAGGGTCAGGATGACCACGGCCAGCATGTAGAACACCGGGTCGCCCTTGTCGATGAACGGCCACATTCCGATAACCCAGATCGCCTGCAGCACGAAGCCGATGAGGAAGATCTTGATTCGGCCGTATTTGTCAGACCAGATTCCGGACAGCAGCGTGAACAGGGTCCAGAAGGAAGCTGCGACGAGCTGGGTGGTCAGCGCGACGTTGCCGTCGAGGCCGAGCTGGTCACGAGAGTACGCCGTGAAGAAGGCGATGATCATGTAACCGGTGGCGTTGTTACCGGCGAAGATGAAGATTGCCTTGATGATGGTGCGCCAGTGGTCGCGGAACAGAGAGCCCAGCGGGGTGGTCTCTTCCTTGGCCTCTGCCTGCATGGCACGGAAGACCGGGGACTCGTCGACGGCGACGCGGATGGCGTAGCCGATGCCGACCAGGAGGATGGAGCCGATGAACGGGATACGCCAGCCCCATTCCTCGTAGGCTTCAGCGCCGAGGCTCGCACGCACCGTAAGGGTGACAGCGGAGGCCAGCAGCAGGCCCAGCGGAACGCCGAGCTGCGGGAAGGAACCGTAGAAGCCGCGCTTGTGATCCGGTGCGGACTCCACAGACATGAGAGCAGCGCCGCCCCACTCGGCACCTGCGGAAACACCCTGCAGGATACGCAGAAGCAGAAGCAGCAGCGGAGCCGCGACACCGATGGTGGCGTAGGTCGGCAGCAGGCCGATGAGGAAGGTCGCTGCGCCCATGCCGACGAGGGAGAAGACCAAGACCATCTTGCGGCCGTAGCGGTCACCGACGTGTCCGCCAATGAATGCGCCGAGCGGACGGAACAGGAAGCTCACACCCAGGGAAGCCCAGGCGACGATCTGCTGGTTCTCCAGGCCGGAGAAGAATAGCGGGCCGAGGACGACGGCTGCGACCTGGGCGTAAATGAAGAAGTCGAACCACTCGATGGTGGTGCCGACGAGCGTGCCGGTAAGGACCTTCCTGCGCTCGCGCGGGGGCGCAAGCTGCAGGCTGCGCTGGCCCTTTCCGCGTTCTTCTGTAGGTGACGTCATCTCATCTCCAGTGAGTCGTGAAACGTGGAGCGGCTGAGCCAGCTCCGGGATGTTGGGCACGTTACACAGCTGTGATCTTAATGAGAAGTTAAGTTGTCAAAAATCCCACGGTGGGGGTGGTTAGCGAACGAATAGGGTAATCATAGGGGTGTTTTGCGGGGGTAAAACGGTACAAAACCAATGCTTTCCGACGTCCCATTCTTCCAATGTCTGCCTCGTGTGGGATTGGAATCTCACAGTTTTCTGTGGTGAAAAAGCACAGTCGTATAACGAAACGCCCCGTGCACCTGATGTTCAGGGCACGGGGCGCACGGGGTGGAGCTACACCTTCAGGAACTCACGCCACTGCGGCCATGCTGCCGCGGTCTGGGCGGCGCCGGCCTGATAGGCGGCCTGGAGCTCCTGGATGTTGCGGGTGCGGTTGCGCACCGGCATCTCGTCGGGGAAAAAGAGCATGGCCTTGCCCTGGCTCTCCAGTTCGAGCAGGTGCTCGCGGGTGGTGTTGTAGCGCTCCGGGCGGGCGATGATTGCTTCAGCCAGGGCCGGGTACTTCTTGAATGCGCGGCGAATTACACCCGGGCGGGACACCGGAGTCTTCCGGTAGTCGCGCGGCTGGGTCATGATGACGAGGAATTTCTCGAAACCGTCTGCCTCAGCTGCGTCGATCGGCACACCGCCGGCTGGGCCGAGGGCGCCATCGAAGTAGGTCACGCCGTCGATCTCCGGGGGGACCATAAAGAAGGGGAGGGTCGAGGAGGCGCGGACCCGGCGCATGAGGTCCTGGATGTTCCCGATATCGTCGCGGCCCCAGTGGACCATCTCGCCATTGTCTGCGCGGATGGCGCCGACGCGGAACTGGGCTGGGTGCCGCAGGAACTCCTCCCAGCGAAACGGCAGAGGCTCAGTGGGAAGGGGAGCGGTCTCGTAGATGTACTCCGAGTCGAAGTAGCCGCGGCCGCGAATAAAAGAACCCCAGCCGCCGGAACGGGGGTCGGATCCAAGATTTACGAAGGACTCGCGGGTGCGAATCCGGTCGCGAGACATGTAATTGGCCATCAGCGATGACCCAGCGGAGATTCCGCCTACCCAGCCGAAATCAAGCTTCTCGTGGATAAGGAGCTCGATGCACGCGGAGGTATATGCGGCGCGCATACCGCCCCCCTCGAGAACCAGAGCGGTGTCAGGGAGGCTGATGCGCTGGCTGTCGTCGATCAGGGACACTGAAGCTGATCGAGTGCTGGTCTTGTTCATGAGTCAATACAATACGCGAACCTGCGGAAATGTTGTCAATTCGTTATCTTGGGTGAATGAACTTCATCACAGACCCATCCCCGCACCTGAATGACCTGGCCGGGTTCGTCCAGGATTCGCCGTCCTCGTTCCATGCGGCGGAGAAGGTCGCTCGTCGGCTGGAGGATGCGGGTGCGCTGAGGGTCGATGAGAGTCTGCCGTATCCGTCGGAGCCGGGTGCGTATGTGGTCGTTCGCGACGGTGCGGTCGCGGCGTGGGTTGTGCCGGAGAACCCTGCCGGAGCTTTCCGGATCGTAGGCTCCCACACTGACTCTCCTGGATTTCGTCTAAAGCCCAATCCGCAGGACTCCTCGGTGGGTTATGTCCGCGCTCAGGTCGAGGTCTACGGAGGTGTGCTGCTGAACGCCTGGCTCGACCGCGAGATCGAGTTCGCGGGGCGCGTGGTTGACGGTAATGGAAAGGGTCGACTTGTTCGTACCGGTCCAGTCGGCCGAATTCCTCAGTTGGCGATTCATTTGGATAGGGCAGTGTCATCTGAGGGGTTGAAGCTCGACAAGCAGCGGCATACCGCTCCGCTATTGGGCCGGGCAGGAGACGTCCGTGATTCGTTCGGTGCGGATGCGGTGGCGTGGGACCTCATTTCGGCGGACACCCAGCCGCCGCGGGAGTTTGGGCTGAATGGTGAGTTCTTTGCCTCGGGGCGTTTGGACAATTTGATGTCAGTGCATGCCTCGCTGGTGGCTTTTGAAGGCTTGCTTCACGACGCCCACCTGGACTCTATCCCACTCCTCATCGCCAACGACCACGAAGAAGTCGGTTCGGCTACTGCCACCGGTGCGGCAGGGCCGATGCTCGAGGAGATCCTCGATCGCATTGGTATCGCGCTGGGGCATGACGCAGATCAGAGGCACCGGGCGTTGGGCGAGTCGATCTGTGTGTCGGCCGATGGCGCACACGCGGTGCATCCGAACTACCCCGGAGAGCACGATCCAGGACACCATCCACATCTGAACGTCGGGCCAGTGGTGAAGATCAATGCGAACCAGAGGTACGCAACTGATGCGGTGGGCCAGGCGCTCTGGACCCGGTGGACCCGACAGGCCGCGGAGAAGACCGGCCAAGATATAGAGGTGCAGACGTTTGTCTCTGCGAACCACAAGCCGTGTGGTTCGACGATTGGGCCGATTACTGCGACGAGGCTGGGGATCCGGACGATTGACGTTGGGGCGCCGATGCTGTCGATGCACTCGGCCAGGGAGATGACCGGTTCATTGGACCCGTGGATGTTGCGGGCAGTCCTGACTGAATTCTGGAGTGCCTCATGAGCCAGCCGTTTCCCATTGATACTGAGGAGCTAGTTAGCTGGCGTCGGCATCTACACCGCAATCCTGAGTTGTCCTTCCGGGAGTTCGCAACGGCGGACTACATCGAGAACCTTCTCACCGGATGGGGCATCAACTGTTCCCGGCCGACCCCAACCAGTGTCGTTGGAGTGATCGAGGGCGCCGGAGATGGCCCAACGATCGGCTACCGCGGTGATATTGACGCGCTACCTCTGGCCGAAGAGACAGGTCTGGACTTCGCCTCCGAGAACCACGGAGTGATGCACGCCTGCGGGCATGACGTGCATACTGCGATGCTGCTGCAGACCGCGAAAATTCTCCAGGGGATGCGAGACCAGCTCCACGGCACGGTTCTGTGCATCTTCCAGCATGCGGAGGAAATGCTGCCGGGAGGTGCCAGGGAACTGGTGGCCAAAGGCGTGGCGGACACGCTCGATGAGGTTTATGCGTTTCATGTGGCGCCGCATCCGGTGGGGCATGTCGGGATCTGTCCCGGGCGGGTCTCTACCAAGTCCGGGATCGTTAACATCAGGATCAACGGCAGAGGAGGGCATTCGTCGAATCCCCAATTAGCGGTGGATCCGGTGTTAATCGCGGCGGAGTCGACGCTGATGCTCAATACGATCGTCAGCAGGAGCTTGGATCCCAGGTCGATGAATATCGTGAACGTCGGGGTGCTGCAGGCAGGCAAGGCCGGCAACGTGATTCCGCAAAACGCCTCGTTGGAGGTGTCGGTCAGGTCCGTGGTCGATGAGGACTGGGACCGGATCGTGGAGCGAATCGAAGAGATCGTCAACGGTGTGTGCGCCGCCCATGGTGCACAGGCGGAGTTCGACTGGCAGATCCCGTACCCGATGGTCGTTAATGAAGAGCCGGCCGTGCAGCGCGCGTGGAATGCCGCGATTGCCGTGCTGGGCGAGGACATGGTGTTCCAGGCTGACCCATGGGCGCCGTCGGACGACTTCGCCTATTTCGCCCAGAAGGCTCCCGGTTGCTACATGTTCCTCGGCGGTGGCGGACCCGAAGTGGGTAACCCGTACTTCCTGCATAACAGCCGTTACGACGTTGTCGAGGAGGCGATGGTCTCCGGCGTCGCCGTGGAAGTGCAAATCGCCCTCGATGCGTTGGCACCGAGGGCGAAATAGCAGCTGACAGGAGCGGCGGGGACTACTCGAAGGAGTTGGTCTCCATCGGCTCGTCGCCGGTGCCGTCCTGATCGGTACCGACGCCGCCGTCTTCTGCGTCGGTCTCGGTCGCGTCACCCTGCTCATACGTGGTGATCGGGTTGTCCTGGTCGGTGATCTTGATATCCGACGGGTTCTCATTCGGAGGCGAGCAGCCGACCAGGGCGGCAGACGCGATGGCGGTGGCGGCGGCAAGTCCGACGAGGCGGTTACGCATGGGGAACTCCTTCAGCACGAGGCTCATGAGAGGGTTTCTAGGAATCTCCTGAGCAGTCTAGTTGATGGGATTCAGCTTGCTGGCACCAGCGGTCCAATTGCCCCCGCACCAACGCAGAGGTACTCACCGGGCGTTGCCCCAACGACAACGACACGCAGGATGTTTCCGCCACCTCCTACAGTGACCCAGCGGCGCTCGAGGTCAGTACCGACCGGCACGAGCGTCGAGGAGTCGTAGGTCTCTTCCGTGGTTTGGAACGGGTTCGGCAAAGCCAAGCGCACATCCATGTCCTCGGAGGCCAGCGCATTAAACTCCACGGTCCAGTCGCTGATGGTGATGATGTCGTCGATCGCTACGTCCATCACGCCGTTGCCCTCGGGCCCGATGTCGAGGCGACTGCCGCAGCCAGGGGAGTCGTCCGGTTCCAGACGCGCCGCTCCCAGAACCTCCGCCGGGATAATCTCACCGCTGACATCGAACATCTGCGGGCGATCGGTGTACCTGCCAAATTCCGGACGGTCCCGGACATCGTTGAATACGTAGTGATAGGTGTGCCGGGGATTGGCGATTGGCAGCAACACTTCTAGGGGTGCGCCTTGGTTGAGGATGGGGGAGTTGTCCGGGGCGTCGTGAAGCGAGTTTTTTGTCGTTTCTAACCACGCCGGAACCACATCATCGGACCACGCAGCGCGATACCCCGCGGCAGAGACCCCAGAGGAGATCGCCAGCAGAACCATCAGGACTGGGGTCACCTGCCACGTACTAAGTGGACGAGTCCACGCGACCGCGGCAGTCAGTCCCAAAACCATGGCGGAATCTGCGTAGTAGTGAAGAGTCTTCGCAAGTTCGTCGGCGGTGTGTTCACCCGATCGCACCACCGTCATCACAATCAGCACCACAAAGAGGTACGACAGACCGATGGTGACAGGCAGCCACGACCTGCGGTCGCGGACCAGGGCAAAAAGAACAAACAGCGTTACGACGCCCCCTCCCACAACCACCAACCCAAACGGGGCGTTTGCCCACGCCTGTCCAGGAGCCCAACGCTCCCAGAACCAGGGCCCGCCAACCAACGCGGCCATAACCTGTTCGAGGCCACCACGGAAGAGCTCAATGCGCGGGGTGTCAGCGGTCTCCCGGGCGGTACCGGAGGCAAGGACCATGTAGAGGATTGTCCACAGGACAGTGATGACGAAGCCGGGAATCCACAGCAGTGGCCGGAATGTGAAGCGGGAGCGGCGCACATACGCAGAGGCAACCGTGATGGCGAAGACCAGCGGGACGATGGCGATGGACTTTTCGAAGAAGCCAAGGGCGACGATGAGCGCGATGTTGGCGCCGATCGCCCGCCGCACGGTGAAGCTCGTGTTCGCAACGATCACCCACCACGCCAGTGCCAGCTGCATCGGCAGAGAGTTGACGGCCGCAGACCACCAAGTGGTGGCCGGCAAGGTCAGCGGAGTCCACGCAACAAGGCCAACAGCAGCGACGGCGATCCACGTTTGCCCAGCCAAGGCACGGACCGCCCGGGCCAGAAGGGCCGTGACCGCCACTGAGCCCAGCAACATTAGGAGAGCGGGCAACCACCACTGCCATGGGGCAAGAGCGTTGACTCCCCGCTGGAGAAGGAAGGACAGCGGAGCGAAGTGGCCGTCATGAGCCTGGGCCCAGAAAGACGGTGACCACCACGGGTTATCGACAGATCCGCCGACAATGATGAAGTCGTCCCAGTAGAAGGAACGCCCCGTCAGTACCCAGATGTGCATGGCCGCCTGGACCGCGATGATTGCGGCGACCGTGCGACGCCACATCGGCCGCGACAGGATGGTCGGTGTTTCACTGCTGGACATGATCTCCAGAGACTAGCGCCCCGGTGCGGTACATTTGGCCGCAGCGCACGGGAGCCCCTGGAATGAGGGGCTGAGAGGAGAGCACGGATTGCTCTCGACCGTTGAACCTGATCCGGGTAATGCCGGCGAAGGGAGCAAGCATACGGCTACCCGTGTGCCCTTTTCCGCAATGCGTAAGGAGCACACAGCATTGAGCACGATAAATAAGCGTTGGCGAGTCGTTGACATCGTCACGGCAGCGGTACTGGGAGTGGCTGTCGGGCTGATCTTTCTGGTGTGGAATGTCATCGGCGGCCTTGGCCTGCAGATTTTCGACAACGTGACGCCAGGCCTGGGAGGTTTGGTCTCTGGAGGATGGCTGATCGGCGGAGTCCTCGGCGGGCTGATTATTCGTAAGCCCGGCGCGGCGGTTTTCGTGGAGGTATTGGCGGCGACGGTGTCGGCGTCGGTGGGCAATCAGTGGGGGATCTCGGTTCTCTATGCCGGAATTGCACAGGGCATCGGTGCGGAACTGGTGTTCCTGGCACTGGGCTATGCGGTGTACGGAGTCAAGGGTGCGATTTTCAGCGGCATGGGCGCAGGCCTGGGCCTGGTGGTCTTGAGTCTGTTCACCAGCGCGAACTTGGCGAAGAGCCTGGAGTACAACCTGATCTACGCCTCGTGCACTCTGCTGTCGGGTGCGGTGATCGCAGGTCTTGGCGGCTGGCTGCTGGTGAAGGGGCTGGCGAAAACAGGTTCTCTGGATCGGTTCGCCTCTGGCCGCGAGCACCGGGAGTTGGTGTGAGTGCCGTAATCGCTCGCGGGTTTTCTTGGCGTCACGCGGGTAGGGCCCGGCCAGTATTGAAGGATGTAGAACTGAGGATCGACCGTGGTGAACGCGTGTTGATCCTGGGTAGATCGGGAGCAGGGAAGTCGACATTGCTGGCCGCCATCGCTGGGGTGCTCGGGGATGAGGAGGACGGTGAACGCACTGGTCGTTTGGAGGCGCCCGGCGGGCCCGTCGGGATGGTGCTGCAGGATCCGGATAGTCAGGTGATCTCTGCGCGAGTGGGCGATGACGTGGCCTTCGGTGCCGAGAACCTCGGTGTGCCGCGCGAGGAGATCTGGTCACGGGTACGACGCGCTCTAGATACTGTCGGCCTGGATGTCCCGCTAGATCACCCCACGGAGAAACTCTCTGGAGGGCAGAAACAACGACTGGCCGTCGCCGGAGTCATGGCAATGGGCGCTGGGATCATTGCGTTGGACGAGCCCACCGCGAACATCGACCCAGCCTCAGTTCCGGAACTTCGCGACGCCGTGGTCCGCGCTGCCGACGCCTCCGGTGCGACTCTCCTCGTCGTCGAGCATCGCGTCGAGGCGTGGGCACCTGTGGTCGACCGCATCATTGTGGTGGGAGATGGCGGCATTATCGCCGATGGCCCGGTTGAGACCATCCTGTCCACCTATGGTGACCGATTACGTGATGATGGGGTCTGGGTACCAGGTCCCGCGCCGGAGCTCCCGATGGCCGTACCCGTTCCAGCGAATGCATCGGTCGCGGTTGAGACAGACGACCTATCCGTCGGATACCGGAAGTCCGTCCGCGACGGCATCAACATCACTATCCCGCAGGGTGCCTCCACCTGCATTACTGGTGCGAACGGCGCCGGGAAATCGACGCTGGCATTAACGCTCGGAGGTTTGCTGCCCCCAGTGTCCGGACGAGTCGTCGTGGCGGAAGGAATTTGTGAAGGGGCGCGAGGGAGACGTCGTAAAGCAGATCTTTCAAGCCCGTATTCCTGGGATTCGCGCTCGCTTGCGACGCGAGTGGGGAGCGTCTTCCAGAGCCCTGAGCGTCAGTTCGTGCGCTCAACGGTGCGCAAGGAGCTGTTGGTTGGGGCAGATGAGACTCGTGCCGACGACCTGCTCCACCGCCTTCGCCTGGACCACCTTGCGGAGGCGAACCCCTTCACTTTGTCGGGTGGGGAGAAGCGCAGGCTGTCGGTAGCGACAGTGCTCGCAAGCGCGCCGAAAATCGTGCTTCTCGACGAGCCCACCTTCGGCCAGGATCGCCGCACATTCACTGAACTCATCGGGTTACTGCGTGGACTAGTGGACGAAGGAACGACAGTGGTCTCAGTGACACATGACCCCCTGGTGGTTGCGGCGCTGGGGGACTCGGTGGAGGTGCTCGCATGAGTGAGGGCCTACTCACTGGAACAAACCCCGTCGCCCGAATCGCTGGGTTGATTCTGCTGACCACGCCACTGTTGGTGTCGGTGGATCGGGTGTCAGCGGCAGTCGCGCTGATCTGCACGGTCATTGCGGCTCCTCTGTGTGGAGTCGGGCTGCGGCAGTTAGCGCGGCGCGGATGGCCACTGTTCATCGCGGCACCGCTAGTGGGCGTCTCGATGTTGCTCTATGGGAGGCCGGAAGGGCAGGTGTACTTCTCCTTCCTCATGGCGCGAGTAACGGACAACTCCATCGAATTAGCCATCGCGATCGTGCTGCGCGTGCTCGCCATTGGATTGCCGGTGGTGGTGCTGACCGCCAACATTGATCCGACGGACCTCGGTGATGGTCTCGCTCAAGTACTAAGGCTCCCGTCGAAGTTTGTGCTGGCCTCGGTGGCTGGGGTGCGGCTGTTCACCCTGTTCGTCGACGACTGGCAGGCACTGGGACGGGCGCGTCGGGCACGAGGTCTGGCTGATACCGGCCGAGTGAAGAGAACACTGGGCCAAGTCTTCGCGCTTCTGGTCTTCGCACTGAGACGCGGCACGAAATTGTCGATGGCGATGGAAGCCAGGGGATTCGGTGCACCAGGGAAGCGGACCTGGGCGAGGGAATCGACCGTTGGGACGCGGGATGCAGCGTTGGTAGTTGTCTGCATCGCGATTGCGGCACTATCAATCACCTTGTCGGTACAGATGGGAACGTTCAGATTCCTAGGAACGTAATGTTTGGGCAATGAAACGTCGCCGCTCAACAGTAATTGTCATCGCCGTAGTGCTCTGTCTCGTCGGTGCGTTGCTGTGGATGGCGCCGTTCTCAGAGGACGGGCCCACTCCCGGGGCGGACAGCCAGCCGCAGTACGTCACCCTTATTAGTGACACCGCCCATCCAGTGGATCGGGGCCGGGACAACCGGCTGCGGATGGTTTACGACGACGGCTCAACTTCGGTGACTGAAGAATTCCCCACTATCGGGACCCCATCAATGGTGCGGTACGCAGACGGCTTCGCGATGGCGTCGGCGGACGAAATCCTGGTGTTCGACCGCGCCGGGCGAACGACCGGTCTCATCGCCACCGAAAGGGTCGCGTCCGTGTCGAACGCGGTGACATCACCATCACATGATGCGGCAAGTTTCGCGTTCCAGGCGCCGGTAGACGACGACTCCAGCCACAAGGTCATGACCATGATCAATCGCGAGGTCTTCTACGCTGACACCGGTTCTTCGACTCGCGGGTTAACTGTCTGCGAGGATTCCGACGACGGCGATGACCTCGTAGCCCGGGCCATGGCCCCGGGGCGCGAGGCGGAATCCACTGAGATGGATGGATCTCAGGATGCAGTTGCGGCTGCGACGTTCGATTGCGCCAGCGTCGTCCCAACGATGATCCTGCGCGAGGAGCTCCCACAGAACGATGGCGACCCAGTTATCCACGGCACTGGGGTGACCTCGGCTGGTTTCATCACGGTGAACAAGGACGGCAGTTTCCGGACCGTCCCTTTGTAGACCGGCGCCGAGGTGACCGAGGGGCAGTTTGACATCGGCAATAGCACCGACGCCTCCGTGACCTTTGATGGAGACTATGTGGTGTTAACTCACGTCCGAGCCGGAGACGACGCAGACCTAGAAATCACCATCTTCAGCGCCACGAATCCGGATGAGGCCTCAGACCACGTGGTGGTCAGGGAGCCTGCACGCGCTCTGAACACGGACACTCGCGACGACTTCAGGGGCCGTCAGTCACCTACCGTAGTCTTCCCGTTGTAGGTGCGGGGCTACCATCGGCCAAATGACCTCCCGTCGCTATGCTGCCCTCGCCGCCGCCGGACTCACCTGGGCAGCCGTTCTTGGCTTTGGGGGAGTGCGCGCGTGGCGCAATCCCTCCATGCGACCGCCTCGCCTCCCGACGCACCGGCCTCCCACCTGGGCAATTCCTTCAATTGGAGCAGCACTGGCAGCTGCGGTGCCGGCAGCCGCAGTGGTAGCAGAGCGGACGGACGGATGGAAGCGTCGGGTGGCAGTGTCGGGTTTGATTCTCGCCGCGGTGCCGGGAAGTCTCGTCCCATCATTTGAGGCGTACCGCCGATCAACACGAGCATCGGACGTGCGCACAGCAGGTACCGTCCTGGTCCTTGGCTGCGGAATTCGAGGCGCGACGCCGACAGCAGTGCTTCGCCAACGACTCTCCACCGCCATGGACATTGCAGGCGAAGGGACAGAAATCCTCGTCTCCGGTGGGCTTGGGGCAGGGGAGATCGCCACCGAAGCATCAGTGATGGCCGCGTGGCTTCGTGAGCGTGGTGTTGAGGATGTTCGGCTCGAGGGACGATCCACCTCTACCGACCAAAACTTGGGCTTCTCACGCGAATTAGTGCGCAGTGAACCGGTGACTGTAGTGACCAGTGACTTCCACGTATTTCGGGTCCGCGCGATGCTCCGAAGCCGAGACCTTGATTGGCAAGTCGTCGGTGCCCCGACGCCCATTGGATACTGGGCAACCTCTGTGTTGAGAGAATTCCTGGCACTGATGGCCATCAATCCGGTGATTGTGGTGGCGGTGGCCGCAGGGTGGACGGCTGTCGGCTTTGCCGGGGACAACGCCATTAGCCGGTCCTGACACTGCGAAATGTCGTGCCCTACCCGGGGTGCCGGCAATGGAGAATAGCTTCGGATAAGTACTGGCCCAGTGTTTTTGATGCGTATACTCAATTGGAGATTTAGCGCGGTGCCAGGCGCCGCGGAACCGTTCATGACTGAACTTTGGAGGAATCCACCATGGCATTGACCCCCGGCTTCGACCTCTTCCAGCTCCCGGAGGAGCACGAAGAACTGCGCTCGGTGATCCGCGATCTCGCAGAGAAGCAGATCGCCCCGTACGCAGCTGACGTTGACGAGAACGAGCGCTTCCCGCAGGAGGCCCTCGATGCTCTCAACGCCTCCGGCTTCAACGCCATCCACGTCCCTGAGGAGTTCGGTGGACAGGGTGCAGACTCCGTCGCCGCCTGCATCGTCATCGAAGAGGTTGCCCGCGTCTGCGGTTCATCCTCTCTGATTCCCGCCGTGAACAAGCTCGGCACCATGGGCCTGATCCTGGCCGGTTCCGATGAGCTCAAGGCCAAGGTTCTCGCTGACCTCAACGAAGGCGCCATGGCTTCCTACGCGCTGACCGAGCGTGGTGCAGGCTCCGACGCTGGTGCCATGAAGACCCGTGCAGTACGCGACGGCGACGACTGGGTCATCAACGGCTCCAAGTGCTTCATCACCAACGGCGGCAAGTCCACCTGGTACACCGTCATGGCTGTCACCGACGCCGAGAAGGGTGCTAACGGCATCTCCGCATTCATGGTCCACAAGGATGACCCGGGATTCCGCGTCGGTGGCCTGGAGCACAAGATGGGTATCAAGGGCTCGCCGACCGCTGAGCTCTACTTCGAGGACTGCCGCGTCCCGGGCGACCGCATCATCGGTGAAGAGGGAACCGGCTTCAAGACCGCTCTGGCAACCCTCGACCACACTCGCCCGACCATCGGCGCACAGGCTCTCGGCATCGCTCAGGGCGCGTACGACCAGGCTGTGAAGTACGTCCAGGAGCGCGAGCAGTTCGGCAAGCAGATCTCTGCTTTCCAGAACACCCAGTTCATGCTCGCCGACATGCGCATCAAGCTCGAGTCCGCACGACTGATGGTTTACACCGCCGCTGCCAACGCGGAGCGCGGACAGGCTGCTGGCGGCTCGAAGCTCGGACTGATGGCCGCAGCCTCCAAGTGCTATGCCTCGGACATCGCAATGCAGGTTACTGACGACGCTATCCAGCTCCTCGGTGGCTACGGCTACACCCGCGAGTTCCCGGTCGAGCGCATGCTGCGTGACGCGAAGATAACTCAGATCTACGAAGGCACCAACCAGGTTTGCCGCATGGTTATCGGCCGCCAGGTCCTCAACGAGGGCAAGATCCGGTAGAAAAACTGCCGGTGACAACGTGAAATGCCTCCTTGACAAGAACGGTCGAGGAGGCATCTTCATGCCTGCAGTCGGTAGGTTCTCAAGCTCACAAATCTTGAATCGCTTGCTGGTCGCACTAGATAATCGGCGTGTAAGCAGCGGAGGGCTAACCTCTTTAAGTCCTCTCCATCGCGCCCCACCAAACCGTTGGCTTATGGCCTTCCCCGCAAATCGTGGACAGGTAACTAAGCTGCCTCAGGTTCCTCAGCAGCAGGTTTGTTGAGCAAATTCATTTCGAACTCCACCGGCGGAACGTAGCCAAGCGCGGAGTGCAGTCGCCGACGGTTGTACCGGGACTCGATCCAGTCACCGACCTTCAACCGCGCCTCGGCCTTGGTAGGCCAGGCCCGGCGATCGTGCGTCCGGTGTCGATGACCAGTCGGGCGGCTTCGTGCTTGTACTCGGGGCTGAAGGTTCTCCGGGGTCGTTTGCCGGGAGTCTTCTCGGTCATGGTGACATCCTCTCGTGCGAGACGGGGCCCGCTAAATCGGGTGTCCACTCAACGAGGGTAGGGCCATCTACTCGTTCGGCATGATGATCCAGGCGATGAGGTAGAGCAGCAGCTGGGAGCCTGGGAGGATGAAAGAGATGAAGAACAGCAAGCGGAGGACGTTGGCGTTCCAACCGAAGTAGTCGGCGAATCCTCCGAGGACTCCGGCGACCCATCGGTTGTCGCGGGAGCGCTGCAGTCGGCGGTTCTTGTTGATGTTCTGTGGCGTTGTCATGACTCCATTATGCGAATCATGGGCAGCCAGCACGGTAGCGCTGGAGCTACTGTTTGAGCATGAGCACAGACATCCGCTTCACGGCGCCAGTTGAGACTGTTGCGGGCCGCAAGATCATCCGATTCCCTGAGGAAGCCAGCTCGCAGCTGTCGTCTCGGGGCCAGGTCGCGGCAGACGTCACCGTCAACGGTCTTACTGAAAAGCGTGTGATCGAGCCAGATGGTCGGAAAGGTCACTGGCTCCCGGTAGATACCGATGCGCTTCCCGACGCCCCCGTCGACATCACCATCCACCCCACAAAGGACTGGCCCGAACCTGTCGTGCCGGAGGACATGAAGGGCGCTTTGGATGAGGCTTCCGATATAGCCGGACAGTGGAGCGACATTACGCCGATGGCCAGGTGGGAATGGGTGCGTTGGGTTGGGGCAACCAAAAACGAGGGGACGAGGCAGCGTCGTATCGACGTGACCGTCGACAAGCTCCGTAAAGGAAGTCGGCGACCGTGTTGCTTCGATCTGTCCTCTTGTACCGATCCGCAGGTAGCGAAGAGCGGCAAACTCATCGACGAAGGCTGACCCACGCGGCGCCCACCCGAGAGCTTCCCCTGCCCAGTTGATGCCACCGCCGCAGGCTGTTCACGCCAGAGCGACCCGGACAACAGCCAAGTTCCACTCCGTTCGCGAAGATGCACTGCAACACCAAGAACGGCACCAGATCGGTGGAGGGCCAGAACTTCCCGTGCCCGGACCAGGCGCGCCGGTGAATTCTTCAGGGAATGTGACGAGGTTGTCGGTAGCTCAGGGACTACACTTGCGCGGCCAAGAGAGGCAATCCCTGTGCGGCAGTTGTTCGCCAGGATTCGGTGACGTGAGGTGTCAGGTCGGTATCGTCGGGCGAAATCTCGATGACCCGGATCCCAGATTGAATCGCCTCGAGCGGCAGCCCGGCAGCTGGGTAAACAACTCCAGAGGTACCCACCACCACAACCAGATCGGCGTCGAGAATGTGATCCTGCGCCTGATTCCACGGTTCAGCCGGGAGCATTTCACCGAACCACACGACACCCGGCCGAATAAGTCCGGTCTCGCAGTGGGTGCACCGCGGAGGCTGGAGAAACTCGACTTCGGTTTCCGGAGGCACCGGCTCCTCATCGGCGGCTGTTCCACAAGAGTCGCAACGAAATGCGCTGAGCGAACCATGCAAGTGAGCCACATTCCGACTGCCAGCCCGCTCATGCAAGTCGTCGATATTCTGAGTTGTCACATGGCCCCAACCGCCGGCTGCAGTCAAGGACTTGGACCAGTCCGCAATGGCGAGGTGACCGCTATGCGGCTGTGCATTTCGCACCAGTGAAAGGCGCCATAAGTACCACGGCCAGATTTTCGTGGGGTCAGCGTGCCAAGCGTCGACGGTCGCCATAGCCTGGGGGTCTACCTGTGACCACAACCCAGTCTGCTTATCGCGGAACGTGGAGACTCCGGAATCGGCGGACATGCCCGCACCGGTAAAGAAAGCAACTTTTCGTGCATCGCGGACGAGATCAAGAATGTTCTGCGACGGGTTCATGTGACCAGGTTACGTGGTCTCGAAGAATCGTTTCCCGTTTGGCATGAGGTCTTTGTGGATGAAGAATGTCGCCACCGCAGCGATGATCGGCGCGATGACAGACAGCAACACGCCCAGCCCGTAGAAGGCGCCTGCGGCCGAATCGCCGAACGTCTCTACAGCGCCGTCGCCGAGGTACCGGAACGCTGCCATCACGCCCATGACCACAAAGACGACCATGAGGATCGACAGAAGCATGCGGGCAGCCGGCGAGCGGTCTAGCAGTCGGTAGGACAGATACCAGGTTGCCGCGGCTCCGATCGCCGGGATCAGCAACCACGTACCAAGGCTCACCCACATCGAAGTGGTCACCTGGGCGCTGGTGGCTTCCAAGCCTCGCTGGGTCATGGATTCAATCTCTCGCTGGCGCAGCGTGTCGATCATGAGGATGTTCGAGATGAACGTCAGCACCAGTGACACCAGATACGTCAGAACCGAGTATCGCCACAGCTTCGCGCCGGTCAGGACTGACTGAGGTGGTTCTAGCTGGGTGTTAGGCATGGGGACCAAGGTAGCTTAACGCCACCGCTGCAGGCCCGGGTGGGGCTCTGCGACCTCAGGATGCGGCCATGCGTTCTCATCGACCAGCTCCACCGAATCCAGCCACTGAAGCGGGATATCGATAGATGCGAGCCAGACCCGAACGTCGCCGCCGTGCGAAGCGATCCCCGCAACAGCTCGCCACGCCCGATCAATGGCGTGGGTGGCATCGGTGGAGGAGACGACTCCAGCGGCGACTGCATCAGTTAGCTCATCGGCGTCCTCGACTCGGACTGTGCCTCCGGCAACGACCACGTCCAGGTACAGATCCCTGGTGAACCACACTGACGGGGTGTCGCAGTCTGAACCGGATGATTCCCGCACGATGTCGGCGACGTCGATGTAGACGTCGAAGTCATATTCGCTGCCAGCTCGACGGTGGAAGATGTTCACTCGCAGCCCAAGAGCTGGCAACAGCCAGGACTCCAAGTACCCGAAGTTCGGGTGGTCGGAGCCTCTGGCCATGAAAAGGCCGTGTGGAGCCTCACTGAACTGGTCTACCAGGCGAAGGTAGCCCTTCGGGTCGATGTTCACACCAGAAGCGGGGTCAAAGACCTCCAGCTTCGGGGGCTTCACACGGCTCATGTCACTTACAGGTTGAAGTGACGCGTCGGGTCGGTGTGCTGCTTGTCAAAGCCCGGGATGTCGATACCGACCGGGATGACTGCGGCGGACGGGGTGTACTGGCAGTTGACGTCCCCGACCTCTTCAGCAGCAGTGATGCCGCCTTCGATGACAGCGAAGATCAGTCCCGTGCCGGTGTCGCCGACACCGTTGACGGTGCCCGGGCCGCCCGGGTTGAGGCCGTTATCTTCCAGGGTGGTGCTTCCGTAGGAGAATTCCAGCGGATTGATCCAGTGGACCGTCATTTCGGTCTGCTGGTTCTCTGCCAGTGCCTGCGTGCCGATACCGGTGAAGATGAAGCCGGTCTGGCCCTCGCCCGGCGGGTACGGGTACAGCGGGAGCTCTTCCGGACCCGGCACGGAGGTAGCCAGACCGTAGGAGTTGTCCACACCGTTCGCGCAGTTCTGGGCCACCATCGGCGGCACGAACTGTGCGATTTCGGTGCCATCCTGCGGGATGTCAATGCCCGGCTCGCCGTCACCAGCGAGGAAACCGAGGGCTGCTTCGATGGTGGAGGCGGCGTCCTCGGGGACGATTCCGCTGTCCAGGACGGCCTCGACCTGTGCCCGGAATTCCGGGGTAGGCTGGCCGAGCTCGTTCAGCGGGTACGCGTTGGCGGCAGGTGCCAAAACGCCGGTCAGGAGTGCTGCGGCGCCGACGGAGGCACCGACGCGACGAATGATGGAGCGGCGCTTCAAAGCCACGTGATCTTCCCCTAGGAGTAGCTGGGTGTTCAGTTCGACCACATCCTAACATTTAGTTCGTGTAAGGGAAATGGAATGGCCAAATATACCCCGGTGGTGGTGGATCACATTGTGGTGAGTCGCCTATTGGGACCTAGGAGAGTACCGTGTAGTTCGCCCAGCGTGACGGTGGCCCCGTCACGCATTTTTCGAGCTGTTAAGGAGCTCCCCGCCAGTGAGCGATACCGAATTCCGCAATGTCGCCATCGTCGCACACGTCGACCATGGCAAAACCACCCTCGTCAACGCGATGCTCGAGCAGTCGGGCGTGTTCGGCGATCACGGCGAAGTCCAGGACCGCGTCATGGACTCCGGCGATCTGGAGCGGGAGAAGGGCATCACGATCCTGGCCAAGAACACGGCCATCCGCCGTGTTGGGGAAGGTTCTGACGGCCGCGACCTGATCATCAACGTCATCGACACCCCAGGTCACGCCGACTTCGGTGGCGAGGTTGAGCGCGCCCTGTCCATGGTTGATGGTGTCGTGCTGCTTATCGACGCCTCCGAGGGCCCGCTCCCGCAGACCCGCTTCGTGCTGACCAAGGCGCTTGCCGCCTCCATGCCGGTCATCATCTGTGTCAACAAGACTGACCGTCCGGACGCTCGTATTGAAGAGGTCGTCGAGGAAGCACAGGACCTGCTCCTGGAGCTCGCCTCCACCGTCGAGGACCCGGATGCTGCCGAGGCTGCTGAGCGCAACCTCGAGCTGCCGGTTCTGTACGCATCCGGTCGTGCCGGCCGCGCCGCTACCGCGAACCCGGGCAACGGCGAACTGCCGGAGTCCGAGAACCTCCAGCCGCTGTTCGATGTCATCACCGAGGTTCTTCCGGAGCCGTCCGCTGACATCGAAGGCCCGCTGCGCGCCCAGGTCACCAACCTGGACTCCTCCTCCTTCCTCGGCCGTATCGGCCTGATCCGTATCCACTCCGGCCGTATCCGCAAGGGTCAGCAGGTTGCATGGATCCACTACGACGCTGACGGCAACGAGCACACCAAGACCGCCAAGGTCGCAGAGCTGCTGCGTACCGAAGGCGTCAACCGCGTGCCGACCGAAGAGGCCATCGCCGGTGACATCGCCGCTATCTCGGGCATCGACGAGATCATGATCGGTGACTCCCTCTGCGCACTGGACGCCGTCAACCCGATGCCGCGCATCACCGTTGACGAGCCGGCCATCTCCATGACCATCGGTGTCAACACCTCCCCGCTGGCCGGCCAGGGCGGCGGCACCAAGCTCACCGCTCGTGTCCTCAAGGCACGTTTGGACCAGGAGCTGGTCGGTAACGTCTCGCTCCGCGTCCTGCCGACCGAGCGTCCTGATGCCTGGGAGGTCCAGGGCCGTGGCGAAATGGCTCTGTCCGTTCTCGTTGAGACGATGCGTCGTGAAGGCTTCGAGCTGACCGTCGGTAAGCCGCAGGTTGTTACCCGTGAGATCGACGGCACCCTGCACGAGCCGACCGAGCACCTCATCATCGACGTGCCGGAGGAGTACCTCGGCGCTGTCACCCAGCTCATGGCTGCCCGTAAGGGCCGTATGGACCAGATGGGCAACCAGGGCTCCGGCTGGGTCCGCATGGAGTACACCGTGCCGGCACGTGGCCTCATTGGCTTCCGCACGACCTTCATGACGGAGACCAAGGGCACCGGTATCGCGAACCACTACTCCGAGGGCTACGAGCCGTGGGCCGGCGAGATCAAGGCCCGCAACACCGGTTCGCTGGTCGCGGACCGAACCGGCAAGATCACTGCCTTCGCGCTGCTGAACCTGTCTGACCGCGGTTCCTTCTTCGTCGAGCCGGGCGACCCGGCATACGAAGGCATGGTCGTCGGTGAGAACCCGCGTGATGAGGACATGGACGTCAACATCACCAAGGAGAAGAAGCTCACCAACATGCGTGCAGCCTCGGCTGACACCACCGTCACCCTGGACAAGGCAAAGAACCTGTCCCTGGACGAGGCGATGGAGTTCTGTGGCGGCGACGAGTGCGTTGAGGTCACCCCTGACGGCATCCGCATTCGCAAGGTCATCCTGAACGCGACCGAGCGTAACCGCACTCGCTCCCGCGAGAAGCAGCGCAACAAGAGCAGCTAGTAGGCACCAACTAGAGTGGACTTCATGTCTTTCGGTGTGTTCTCCACTCGTGGGACCAGCCGCGCCGTCACCCTCATTGGGGTGCTGGCGTCGGCGGGTCTTGTTACGTCGTGCATGGCCGACCCCGGGGATGCCCCCGTGGTGGAGGATCCTCCACAGCAGGTCGAGCAGGACGGCGCCACTGAGCCTGAGACCCCGACCAATGAGATTGTCTTTGGTATCAGCAATTTCGTTGAGGGTTTCAACCCGCACATCGTCTCCGATGCGACGATGCTTACCGAGATCATCGCGGATTTGACCCTCCCCAGTGCGTTCGTGCGCTCGGAAGATGATCCTGAAGAGCTGGAGCTCAACGAGTCGCTCATTGACTCGGCCACGGTCTTGGATGCCGACGGCGTCGCCATGGCTGACCAGACTGCGGCCGACCCCGGAGTGAAGACGATCCGCTACCGCATTAATAGTGGTGCGCAGTGGTCGGACGGGACGCCGATCTCCGGTTCCGACTTCACCTATCTGCGCGATGGCATCGTGACTACTCCCGGTGTGAAGGACTCGGCCGCGTACGAAATGATCTCCCGGATCAATGTGTCCGGTGGTGGCCGCATCGTTGACGTGGTGGTCGACGGACCATTGCCGCAGTGGCGCGAACTCTTCGGCAATCTGTTGCCGAGTCACCTGTTACGACCCTCTGGAGACACATTCGGTGAGGTGCTGGAGAACTCTATGGTCGCCTCGGGCAATCGCTACCAGGTTCAGTCGATCGACATGGGCCGCGGCGAGATCCGCCTCGTGCGCAATGACCGCTATTGGGGCGCGGAGCCTCCCGTCACCGAGACGATCCTGCTCGTGCCGGAGAATGGTCCGGTCAGCGGAATGGAACGGCTGCGCACCGGCACCCTGCAGGGGGTGCATGTTCGGCCGCAGGAGGCGACGGCACGCGCTTATTCGTTCGTGCCCGGCGCGGTTGCCGTGGAGTCCACGCAGCCGCGGGTGTTGTCGTTGCAGGTTAACGATGCTTCCCCCGTGCTTTCCGACGTCGCCGTCCGTCACAGCGTCCTCGGCGCCGTCAATGTGGAGGAAGTGGCGGTCATCGCCACTGGCCGCAGTACGGATCTGAGTATCCCGGAACCGCGCCCAGGCACATTGGGCGATAGCGACGCCCCGGTGTCCGAGCCGTTGACGGTCGCGGTGACCGGCGACGGCACAGCCAGGTCTGCGGCCCAGGTGATCGTCACTCAGTTGAATGACGCAGGTATCGACGCCGAGGTCGTCACCGGTTCTGCCCAAGACATCGCCGGCTCCTTACTGCCCTACGGTGAGGCCGACCTAGTGGTCAGTTGGGTTGACCAGCCGAAGACAGTTCTGGACATGACCGACCGGTTCGGATGTCCGACCGCCTCCCGA
The DNA here is from genome assembly GCF_000427865.1 of Corynebacterium sputi DSM 45148. GTDB lineage: Bacteria > Actinomycetota > Actinomycetes > Mycobacteriales > Mycobacteriaceae > Corynebacterium > Corynebacterium sputi. The sequence continues at coordinate 23,790 of NZ_ATYV01000005.1, forward strand.
ATTTCGACGGCACCGGAAGATGCAGCCGAGGTCCTCGAGGCCCCGCCGGCTAGAGGTTCCAATCTCTCCGGGCTGTGCGACGCTCGGGTCGAGGAACTACTGGTGCAGCACCAGGGAGAGCTCCAGATTCCGCAGGAGCTCGACGAGGCCGTCGGCGGCGCAGCAGTGGAACTGCCGTTGATGGAAGACACCTACTTGACGGTGGTCGGACCGGACATCTCCATTGGGGAGTTCGCGGACGTCAGCCAGTGGCCGTTGAGCCCGGAATCGGGTGTATTCTTCACCGCTGCACATTGGGACAGAATCGTGAGGGAAGAGGAAGTGAACGACGGTGAATGACCTGAGGGTCGTCGCGGTGCATGCGCACCCGGATGACGAAGTGATCTGGACTGGCGGAACCCTGGCGAAGTTGGCGCGCAACGGCGCTGACGTCACGGTGATCACCTGCACGACAGGTGAACTCGGTGAGGTCATCGGTGACACCTACCAGGCGTTAGTCGGCGACAGGCTGGACATCCTCGGTGGATTCCGCCTACGAGAACTCGCTGGTTCCCTGACTGCCCTGGGGATCAACGGCCCCAACCATATTCCGGTGTTGCTCGGTGGCATTGGCGCTTACCGGGACTCGGGGATGGAGGGCTCGCCCACGACAGATCATCCGCATGCCTTCGTGCGCTCCGGGGAGCAGGCAGTAAGCCAGCTGCAGGAGCTGCTCGCTGAGCTGCGACCGCACCTCGTTATCACCTATGACGCCGATGGCGGATACGGCCACCCAGACCACATTCGCGCCCACGAGATCACTGTCGAAGCGACCAGACGCCTTCGAGAGGTTGAACCGGACCTCTATCGCACCGCGTGGACGAAGACTGACCCTGAGGCGATTTCTGCCGGCTACGCCGCGATCGTCGACATCCCGGACGGATGGATCCCCGCTGACGTGGATTCCATCGCAACGGCACCGGGCCAGATCGAGGTCACGCTCTCCGAGGATGACCTCGACGCAAAGCACGCGGGTATGCGCGCCCACGCGACACAGATTTGGCTTGCCGACGCCCAGTCCTCAGACGTCAACCCCCAGGCCGCAGAGGGCAGCATCGACGACTCTGGTCGAGCCCTTGGCATGTGGACGCTGTCGAACCTGGTGACCCAGCCGCTGATCCCGACGGAGCATTTCGGCGCTGGGACCGCCGACGAGTCGTGGCTGAGGGATGTGCTGTGACCGTCGAGAAGCATTGGGGTGACCCCACCCGCCGCCAACCGCGAGAAGTTTTCGCACGCGGAGAGAAGTTCGGCGCGATCGTTATGTTGACGATCGGTGCGCTGGCCGCGCTGTCCATTGAGGTCATTTACCTGGGAACCAGAATCTCGGTAGGGGAGATATCGATCCCGCTGCCGTGGACGGTTCTGCTGGCGTATCTGGTGAACCTCATCATCACGAACACTGCGCTGCTGTGGACGACGAACCGGACTGTCGCCGCGATTCCAGTGATCGCGTGGTCCGCTGTGTTCATGATGTTGCTGGCCTGGCCGTCGATTGTGGCCGGTGGAAACGCCGTCTTTGCCGGGTCGATCAGCACCATCGCACTGTTGGTTGCAGGTATTTTCGGGGGTAGTTGGCCTTTACGGCACTCAAGGTGAGAGAATGACCCGCGAGGAATGAACAGATCTGTCCAGATTGGTTCATCACCAGCCACGAATCACCCCTTAATCCACACTTCCCCTCCCGAAAGGCGAACACGCTAATGACCTACATCATCGCACAGCCCTGCGTTGACGTCATGGACCGCGCCTGCGTCGAAGAATGCCCGGTGGACTGCATTTACGAAGGTAAGCGGTCCCTCTACATTCACCCGGACGAGTGCGTTGACTGCGGCGCTTGTGAGCCGGTCTGCCCGGTTGAGGCCATCTTCTACGAGGATGATCTGCCGGAGGAATGGTCCGACTTCTACGACGCCAACGTCGATTTCTTCGAGAACCTCGGCTCCCCAGGCGGCGCAGCCCGTGTCGGTCCCCAGGACTTCGACCACAAGTTCATCGCCGGACTGCCGCCGCAGGCCGAGGAGTAGACCGCATGGTACGACCGGATCGGATTCCTGCGGGGCAGCGGCTCCCCGCGTTCCCGTGGGATTCGCTGGCGGGGGCGAAACAGAAGGCAGCGGCGTATCCTGCCGGCCTTATCGACTTGTCGGTGGGAACTCCCGTCGACGAGGTCGCTGATTCGATCCGGGCGGCCCTAGCCGCATCCGCAGCGGCTCCCGGGTACCCGCGCACGGTGGGTACTCCGCAGCTGCAGGAGGCAATCGCCTCGGCAATGGCCCGCCGGTACAACTCGGTAGAGCTCGATCCAGCAACCCAGGTGCTGCCGGTGGTCGGCACGAAGGAAGCTATCGGCACTCTGCCGTTCCTCCTCGGTGTCGGTGAAGGCCACACTGTGGTTATCCCGGAATTGGCCTACCCGACCTACGAGGTCGGAGTCGCCCTCGCTGGAGCAGAGGTCCTCCGTGCCGATTCACTGACGCAGATCGGCCCGCGTGCCGTGACGCTGATGTACGTCAATTCGCCGGCGAACCCATCCGGCAAGGTCCTCGGTGTGGATCATCTCCGCAAGGTCGTGGAGTGGGCACGTGCGCGTGATGTCATCGTTGCCTCTGATGAGTGCTACCTCGGCCTTTCGTGGGATGAGGAAGCAGTGTCGATCCTGGATCCGCGCGTCTGTGGGGGAGACAGCACTGGCCTGCTTGCTATTCAGTCGCTGTCGAAGACGTCCAACCTGGCGTCGTACCGTGCTGGCTGGTTCGCTGGTGATCCGGATCTGATTGCCGAGCTCACATCAGTGCGCCGCAATTGCGGTCTGATGATGCCCGGTCCGATTCAAGGTGCAATGACCCAGGCACTGATCGATGATTCCCAGGAAGCCGTTCAGCGCGAGCGCTACCGTGGCCGCCGCGATGTTTTGGCACAGGCTGTACGAGATGCAGGATTCACCATTGATGATTCTGAGGGTGGTCTGTACCTGTGGGCCTCTCGCGGCATTGAAGACTGCCGGGATCTGGTCGACTGGTTCGCTGACCGTGGCATCCTCGTGGCCCCTGGTGAGTTCTACGGACCGAAGGGCGGCCGCCACGTTCGGATTGGCCTCACCGCTACCGACGAGGCGGTCAAAGAAGCCGCGTCGAGGCTCTAACGCCTACGCTTTTCCCGGAAGGCGCCGTTGAGCGCGAAGCCCAGCATCAGTGCGCCAACCACCACGCCGATCAACCCGACGATCGCAGCCCACATGGGTCGACCGTCGACAAGCGTCGGCAATCCACCGAACAATACGAGGATGACAAGACCTGCGACAGCACGCACGCTGTAGGACGTGCTGTTCACGGTTGCATCAGTCTCGTTGTTCTCAGCCATGGCTCTCAGGATACTCGCTCGTTAGGAGAACCTCATGGGAAGAGCGATTCCCTTTGACCCAGTAGTGCTGGCAGAGGATGGTGAGGTTCTGATCGTCGATAAGCCTCCTTTTCTTCCCACCACCTCCAACGGCCGCATCGTCGATGAGACGGTGCAGGCGCTCCTCGCGCAGCGCCACGGACCAGAGGTGACCTGCATCCATCGGCTGGATCTGCTGACCTCCGGACTGCTTATCGTGTCCCTGAACAAGGCGACCCGGGGCACGTATCAAGTGATGTTCCAAGAGCATAGAGTGCACAAGACCTATCGATGTCTGACTGCAGAAGCCGATTGGCCCATCGGGGAGACCCGCACTATCACCGTAGAACTGGCTAATGTGCCCGCTGAGCGGGGAGTGCGGGTGCGATTGGATGGCGCAGTCGTACACGGGCCCCAAGACGAGGTGACTGGCTGGCGGGAGGCGACGACCGTCGTCACCTATGAAGGCGAAGGCCAGTGGTTGCTAAAGCCCGTCACGGGTCGGACACATCAATTGCGCGCGACGATGACCGCGCTCGGTTATCCGATCATTGGCGATGACACCTACCCCGTTGATCGGGGTTTGAAACTCTACAATTTCGAGCGTGTGCTGCACCTTGTGGCGACCGAATTGGAGTACACAGACCCGCTCGATGGTGGTGCTAGACACTGGATCTCGACTCGGGACCTGTACGACCCAGTGGGATGACTATAGTTCCCCCGGTGAATGAAGTCCGGGAAAGGTCTGCGGCCGTACCTCCGCTGCTAATGATCGTCTCCGGTGTCTCGTTGTATACCGGTGCCGCCCTAGCCGTGGGGCTGTTTGACGTGTTCCCTCCGACGGTCGTGGCGTGGATGCGAATGGCCGGAGCTGCAGTGATCCTGCTGGTGCTTTTCCGCCCGAAGCTCAGTGTCTTCACCGGGCGTGTTGGCCTTATCGCTGCCTTCTACGGACTAGCGACTGCCGCGATGAACATGACCTTTTATGAGGCCATCGCTCGCATCCCGTTGGGCACGGCAGTGGCCGTGGAATTCCTCGGTCCCATTGTGGTCGCGGCAGTGGTCTCTCGGACGTGGAGACAGATTGCGGCGGTAGTGCTTGCCGGCGCTGGGGTGGTCCTCATTGCGGACGTCCAACTCACGGCAAACCCAGTCAGATTAGCGTTCGTCCTGGCAGCGGCGGCTCTGTGGGCTGGGTACATCCTCATGGGAGCGAAGGTTGCCGGTGCGGCGAGCCCGAAGGACTCCATGACCGTTGGCTTCGCCTATGCGGCGCTGCTGACTAGCCCCGTGCTTTTGCTTACCGACGGTTCCCCCGCCGCGGGCGCCTCCGACTGGGGATGGCTCCTGCTGACTGTCCTTGGTCTGGGATTCCTGTCTGCGGTGGTGCCGTACGGTCTCGACCAGGTCATCCTCCAGAAGGCTGGAGCGGATTACTTCGCGATCCTCCTTGCACTTCTTCCGTTGACGGCTGCGTTGATCGGGTTTGTCGGACTCGGACAGGTCATGGAAGGCAAGGAATTGTTCGGCATGGCCGCAATTGTCATTGCCGTGGTGTTGCGAACCCCAATGAGACGTGGTGGTAGTGCCCGTCATGCATAATTGACTCGTGAAGAAACAGTGTTCGCTAATCGCCATCGTGGCGTCATTAACGTTGATTAGTACTGGCACTGCCGCGGCGGAGCCGGAATGGGACTCATATAGTCCGACCTTTCCCGCCAGCTGGTGGCTGTTTGCGGAGCAGGTGGCATCCCAGTACGAGGATCGCAGTCTGGACGCGGGGGAGTGCACTGACTACACGTATATCGGAGTGCCGGGTACCTCGGAAACGAATGAGGCCCGGGATCCGGATTCCCCGGCCGGTAGATACGTCGGGGCCTTCGGGCTGGAGCTAGAGAAAGAGAATGTCCGCCCGGTGTGGGTGCCATATCCGTCGCGGGCTGTCTCCACGTCGTACTCGGAGTCGATGGGGATCGGTCAGGCCACCACGATCAAGCTGATTGAGACGATCTCTGAGGCCTGCCCGGACACTCAGTATCTTCTGGCGGGATATTCGCAGGGCGCCGATGCCATTACTGGTGTGCTGGAATCCATCGCTGCCGGCAACGGCCCAGTCGCCGAAGACAAGGTCGCTCGTGCGGTGCTCCTTGCCAATCCCAGCCGGTGGGGCTCGGCGGTGGACTATCACGGCACCGCGAAACCCGACGGCCAAGGACTGCTCGCGACTGGGCCGCCGGAGTTCGGATCGATGGAGGTCGTCGAGATCTGCAATGAGGGCGACGTGTGGTGCGATTCGGCGCCGACGCACCGGATTGTGGGGCCGGTGGCGACGAATCCGTCGTTAAGCGGGGCGGTTGGAATCGCCGGGGACGTGATTCGCTCTGAGACCCTTTGGGAGGACCTCGACGAGATGGTCCGCTTCGCACTTAACGGCAGTGCCCTGCACATCGACTATGAGAACGTCTCGGCGGACGGCTCGTTGTCGATGGCGCAGTGGGCGCTGGAGTACCTGCGCGGAGGAATTAGTTAGCGTGCAGCTGTGCGTCGAGCTTGACGCCTTCTGCGGCCCACGGGGTGACCTCAACAGCGCCGGTGAGTGAGTTACGGCGGAACAGCATGTTGGAGCCACCGGACAGCTCGGAGGCCTTGACGGTCTTCTCTTCGCCGTCGGACTTCACGATCACCTTGGTGCCGGCGGTGATGTAGAGGCCGGCTTCGACGACGCAGTCGTCACCGAGGGAAATGCCCAGGCCGGCATTCGCGCCGAGCAAGCAGCGCTGGCCCAGGGACACCTTGTGGGTGCCGCCACCGGAGAGGGTGCCCATGATGGAGGCGCCGCCGCCGATGTCAGTGCCGTCACCGACGACGACACCCTGGGAAATGCGACCCTCAATCATGGAGGTACCGAGGGTACCGGCGTTGAAGTTTACGAAGCCCTCGTGCATGACGGTGGTGCCGGAGGCGAGGTGCGCACCCAGGCGGACGCGGTCAGCATCGCCGATGCGGACGCCGGTCGGCATGACGTAGTCGATCATGCGGGGGAACTTGTCCACGGAGTAGACGGTGACGGCGCCGCGGGCCTGGAGCTTCGCGCGGGTGATCTCAAAGCCATCGATGGCGCAGGGGCCGTGGTTGGTCCACACAACGTTGCTGAGCTTGCCGAAGACCCCGTCGAGGTTGATCGAGTTCGGAGTGACCAGGCGGTTGGAGATCAGGTGCAGACGCAGGTAGGCATCTTCAGCGCTGGTCGGTGCGGAGTTGAGGTCTCCGATGGAGACCTCAACGCCGACGCGGCTGGTGCCACGGGCGTCGTCGTCACCGGTGAGAGCCTGCAGGTGCTCCGGCAGGTTCTCAGTGCGCTTCACGACGGTGTCGTTACCGACCCCGTCATTGAGCTCCGGTGACGGGAACCATGCGTCGAGCACGGTTCCGTCTGCGGTAATGGTGGCCAGGCCGATTGCGTGTGCGCCGTTAGTCATGCCGGCAATGGTACTAGCTGCTGCCTCGTGACTTGGCGTCGGTGCGACCCTTGGAGCGGCGAGAACTGGTCATCACGGCTAGCAGGGCCAGGAATCCGGTGACCATGAGGACGGCGATGACCTGTTGGCGGGCGGCGGCGTCGAAAAGCATCAGGACACCGAGTCCCACGATCAGCAGGATCGTCAGCCACGGAAGGTACGGGTAGCCCCACATCTTCAGTTCGATCTCGCCATTGCGCTGCAACTGCGGACGCAACTTGATCTCGGACAGGGAGATGAACAGCCACAGCACCAACAGGCAGCCACCGACGGCGTTGAGCAGGAAGACCAGTACAGACGAGCCGTCGAAGACCAACTGGATGCCCACCGAAAGGAACGCGAAGGTCATCGACATCAGGACCGCGCGCACCGGCACGGACTCCTTATTGACCTTGTCGAAGAAACGGGGTGCCTCGCCGCGGCGGGACATCGAGTAAACCAGTCGGGACGTGCCGTAGATCTGCGCGTTGAACGCGGACAGCAGCGCCAGAACGATCACCAGCTCCATGAAGCCCACCACGCCCGGGATGTTCGCCTGCTGCAGGACCAGCGTGAACGGGGACTCAGCAGCGTTGTCGGCGCCCTGGATCTGCGAGTACGGCAGCAGGGTGATGATGACCAGGACCGAACCGATGTAGAACACCAAGATTCGGATGATCACAGAGCGCACAGCAGTGATGATCGATCGCTTGGGGTCCTCGGACTCGGCGGCTGCGATGGTAATGATCTCGATGCCACCGAAAGCGAAAGCGACGGCGAGCAGGCCAGCGGAAACACCGGCGATGCCGTTGGGCAAGAACCCGGACTCGGCAATGTTGGACATGCCGATGAAGGACGTGCCCGGCAGCAGCCCGAAGATCATGGCCGCACCGATGATGAGGAAGCCGATGATGACGGCGACCTTGATGAAGGCGAACCAGAACTCAAACTCACCGAAGCCACGAACCTTGGCCAGGTTGACCACCGCGAAGAAGACAACGCAGATCAGACCCGGAATCCAGCCCGGCACATTGAACCAGGCGCCCATGATCGCGCCAGCGGCAGTGATCTCCGCACCAAGGACCATGACTAGCATGAACCAGTACAACCAGCCCATGACAAAGCCCGCCCAGGGGCCAAACGCCATTTCGGCGTAGGTGGAGAAAGCGCCGGAGGCCGGTCGGGCCGAGGCCATCTCACCGAGCATCCGCATCACCATCACGACGATGACCGCCGCGATGATGTACGACAGGAGCACACCAGGTCCGGCAGCTTGGATACCGACGCCAGTGCCGAGGAATAGGCCCGCACCGATGGCGGAGCCCAGTCCCATCATGGTCAGATGTCGGACTTTCAGTCCGTGCCCGAGATTCTCGGTGTCCGCAGTAACGGACGTATTGGGTGTCTCACTCATGAGGGTGAAGAATACCGCTACGATCGGCAGGTCACAGACGAAGGGGTCTTTATGGGCAGGGTTCTCCAGATCGTGGAGAAATGGACGCGATTTTCTACGGCACTATTGCCGGTCTCACTGGTGATTCTGCTGCTTGCGCTGTGGGTTGAGGTGCCGATCGCGCTGGTCTATGCGGCTGCCGTTTTGGCTACCGCATGGATTGCTGGCGTCGGTGTGGTTAGCGCTGTTGCGCTCGGCGCGTGGGCGGCCATCGTCGGAATTGTGGTCCTCGGTGCAGGGATCTGGATCGGGTCCATCCTTGGTCTGGTGATTGCTGGACTCGGTGGTGGGTTGGTGGCTGGGGGCGTCGGGAAGCTGCTTTTGGAGCGCACCGCGCGAATCCGCGAGAGGCGGATCGATGCACTACCGGACTGGAACCGCGACGAACTTGGTGAGGCGGCGGAGCATCTCAGCGCCGATTTCACGCGCACGCAGGTGAGCCGAGTGATTGGCTCGCGTGAGGATTCGGTGGTGGACCTGTTGGATGCGGTGTGCCGACCGCTGCCCGGTGCGACGGTGCTCGCGCAGGAGCCGGCGGTTGCCATCTATGGCTCGCGGGTTGCGGTGGTCGGCGAAGCGGAACTGCCGCCGCTGCCACGTGGAGTGACTGTGCAGGAGTTCACCTTCGATCCGCTGGAGGTGCACTCCACAGCCCACGACCTGGCGGTGCACCTGTCCGCGGGAGCGCCTGCGAACGGCGACGCGCTGTCCGGCAAGGCGGCACATCTGCATCATCTGACTCTGCAGGCACTGTCCGGTTAGGCTCAGTGCGTGACCGAAATTGATGTACTGGACCTGACCGGCTGCCCCGTCGAGCTGACCGCGGCGCTGGTGGACATCCCGAGCGAGTCTTTCCACGAGAAGCGAATCGCTGACGCGGTGGAGCATGCCCTGCGGCAACTTGACGCGCCGATCACCGTGGAGCGGATCCGCGACAATGTCATCGCGCGCACCGACCGTGGCCTGCCTGAGCGGGTGGTGCTCGCCGGGCACCTGGATACAGTGCCGGCAGCGGACAACATCCCCTCGCAGCGGATCACGGACGCGGACGGCAATCCCACGATCTTCGGACTTGGCTCTGTCGATATGAAGGGCGGCGACGCGGTCTACCTGCACGCGTTTGCAACCCTGGCCGCAGCGTCGGAGCTGACTCGCGACATCACCCTGGTGATGTACGAGGCTGAGGAAGTTGCCAGCCGCTATAACGGCCTGAATTACCTCGCGCAGAATCGCCCGGAAGTGTTGCAAGGGGACGTTGCGCTGCTCGGTGAGCCGTCCGCAGGCGTCATCGAAGCCGGCTGCCAGGGCACGATCCGCGTGAAGGTGACTGCCAGCGGCACCCGCGCGCACTCTGCCCGCGCGTGGCTGGGGGACAACGCCGTGCACCGGCTCTCTCCAGTGATCGCTCGGGTCGCTGCTTATGAGCCTCGGGACGTTGACGTGGACGGCCTCATCTACAAAGAAGGCCTCCAGATCACTAAGATCGAGGCGGGCGTGGCCACCAACACTGTGCCCGACCACGCGTGGATGTTCGTCAACTTCCGCTACGCGCCGGACCGCAGCGTCGATGAGGCGACTGCGCATCTGGAGGACGTGCTCTCGCTTAACGACGCCCAGCTCACCATCGAATACGACGACATCAGCCCCGCCGCGGTGCCGGGTTTGTCGCGGCCGGCGGCCGCTGAATTGGTGGAAGCTTGCGGAGGAGTGGCGAACCCGAAGTACGGCTGGACGGACGTGGCTCGTTTCTCCGAACTGGGAATCCCGGCAGTGAATTTCGGACCCGGTGATCCTTCGCTGTGCCATAAGCCGGAAGAGCAGTGCCCGGAATACATGATTCGGGACGTCTCTGAGACCCTGCGCCGATACCTGAGCAAGGAGAACTGACATGGCCCCCTCCAAGCGCCCGGAGCGCGACCGGAACCTCATCGGACCGACAATCGTGCGTGAGTCTGGTTCTAGCCCGAAGTCGACTACCGACCAGCGTTTGCTGGATACCCGAGTCGATGATCAGTGGCGTCACACCGATACTTGGCGAGTCCTACGAATTCAGAGTGAGTTCGTCGCAGGATTCGACGCCCTGGCAGAGATCCCGAAGGCCGTCACCGTTTTCGGCTCTGCTCGAATCAAGGAGGGCGAGCCGTATTACGAACTCGGACAGCGCCTTGGTGCAGAGATCACTCGTGCCGGATACGGGGTTGTCACCGGTGGCGGGCCCGGTCTGATGGAGGCTGCCAACCGTGGCGCCTGGGAGACGGACGGACTGTCTGTTGGCCTCGGCATTGAGCTGCCGATGGAACAGGGCCTGAACCAGTGGTGCGACCTTGGCATCAATTTCCGGTACTTCTTCGTGCGCAAGGTGATGTTCCTGAAGTATTCGCAGGCATACATCTGCCTGCCGGGTGGACTTGGCACGCTCGACGAACTCTTCGAGGCTCTGTGCATGGTGCAGACCGGCAAGATCACCAGGTTCCCGATCATCCTCCTTGGCACCGATTTCTGGGGCGGCTTGGTCAACTGGATGCGCGACAAGCTCGTTGACGAAGGCATGATTAGCCCGGATGACATGGATCTGATCCTGGTCACCGACTCGGTGGACGAGGCCATCGCGCATATCGTCGAGGTTCACCAGGGGCAGAAGTTCGCTGCCGAGTCTGAGGTGCTGCGCCGTGCCATCGTGGACGCGAACGAGGAGCGGCACCGCAACCGTGAGAACTAGTTTCTACCGTCACGGCGCACTGCCCGCCGCGATGGCGATCGTGAATAGAACGCCGGACTCGTTTTACGACAAAGGTGCGACCGAGGCGGAGGAAGCGGCACTGGACCGCATCGACCTGGTTGTCTCTCAAGGCGCGACGATTGTCGACATTGGGGGAGTGAAGGCAGGCCCCGGGCCGGTCGTTGACTGCGCGGAGGAGATTCAGCGCGTGGTGCCGACAATCGCGGAGGCCCGTCGCCGGCATCCTCGGGTTCACATCAGCGTGGATACCTGGCGCGCGGATGTTGCCGATGCAGCGATTCGGGCCGGTGCCGATCTGGTTAATGACACCTGGGCTGGCGTGGATCCGGACCTGATGAAGGTCGCTGGTCATCACGGCGTGGGGTACGTGTGCTCCCATACTGGCGGAGCCGTACCGCGCACTCGGCCTTACCGCGTGCGTTACGACGACGTGGTCGCCGACGTCCTCCGCGAAACTAGCGACCTAGCCCGCCGTGCCGTTGAGTACGGCGTGCCAGAGGACCGGATACTCATCGATCCGACCCATGACTTCGGCAAGAACACTCATCACGGCCTGGAGCTGCTGAGGCGCACCTCTGAACTGGTGGATTCCGGTTGGCCGGTTCTGATGTCCCTGTCGAACAAAGACTTCGTGGGTGAGACCGTTGGCCGCAGCGTGCGGGATCGAGTCGCCGGAACTCTGGCTGCCACCGCTTGGGCAACATCTCGTGGGGTGTCGGTGTTTCGTGTGCACGAGGTCTCCGACACCGTTGACGTGTGCCGGATGACCGCCGCCATCGAGGGCTCGGCGCCGCCGGTCCGTGTAGTTCGGGGGCTCCAGTGACTACGGTGTCGGTTGTCTTGCCGGCTCTCAATGAAGAAGACACCGTCGCTGGTGTGGTCGCAACTGTGCTGCCGCATATCGCATCTGGTCTGGTCAAAGAAGTCGTGGTGATTGACTCTGATTCAACGGACCGCACCGCGACGGTTGCTGCCTCGGCTGGCGCCACGGTCGTCAACTGGCGCGATGGTCGGTTCACCCTACCGGAGCCGCAACCAGGCAAGGGCGAGGCACTGTGGCGAGGAGTTGCCGCCACCACCGGCGATATCGTGGTGTTCTTGGATGCTGACCTGCGCGAGCCAGGCGTTGATTGGGTCCCGACACTCGTCGAACCGCTGATCAGGACCTACTCCGATGCCGATCCGGTCCGACTAGTCAAAGGCCACTACCGACGTGACCTGCCCGGGGATAACGGTGGCGGGCGAGTCACTGAGCTGACCGCGAAACCGATGCTGCGTGCCTTCCGGCCCGAGTTGGCTCAGTTGAAACAGCCTCTGTCCGGGGAGTATGCCGCCCGCCGCGACACCTTGGAGTCGATTCCATTCGCCAGCGGGTACGGAGTGGAAATTGCCATGCTTCTCGACGTCTTCGATCGCTTTGGTCCATCCTCCATTACCCAGGTAAACCTCGGGGCCCGGCGGCATCGCAATCGGCCGTTAAGTGAGCTCTCTGTCATGGCTGATCAAGTTATGGGAGCGGCGCTATCTAGGCTGGGGCCGCTGGAGCCGGCACCAGAACGGGCGCCGCTGGAGACCTTTAAGGAGCACGGATGGGCGTAGTACTGACGATTACAGTCTTCGTCGCGATGGTGCCAGTCCTGTGGGCTGCCCTGTGGTTCGTGGTGTCGGCTCTGATCCCCGGATACGCAAAGCTGAATAAGAAGGTAACGAATCCTGAGGATTGACGATGCACTGTCAAAGCCGCTGGAAAAGGCATAGGATGAGAACCTATGAGCCTGTGTCGTACCCGACCTGGCCCGAGACATAAGGAGTGTGCCAATGGCAGCGATGAAGCCCCGCACCGGAGACGGTCCCTTGGAGGCCGTCAAGGAAGGGAAGAAGATCGTGATGCGGGTTCCCGCGGACGGAGGCGGCCGCCTCGTCGTGGAGATGACTCCGGACGAAGCTTCTGCGCTTGGCGCGGCGCTCAGTGCGGTTGAATCCTGACCGTGTCTCTGGCGGCCCACCGAACTGTTCGGTGGGCCGCCGCCGTATATCTGGCCCCGGGCAGGTACGATTACGCCGGATTACCGCCCCTGATTTCTAGGAGATACCGTGCTCGCCGATGTCATTGATGTTCTCGCCGACCCCATCGACGGCACGCCGCTGATGCAGGGGGATCCGGAGTGGGCGACCATCAAGTCCGGCTCGGGTCATAGTTACGACGTTGCACGTCAGGGGTACGTCACTCTCGCCGGTGGCGCTGGCCTGCGCTACACCGGTGATGACGCGAACATGATCTCTGCCCGCGAGACGTTCCTCTCTGGCGGTCACTACGCCCCGTTTGTCGAGGCAGTCACGGCCAATGTTCTTAACGCGCTTGACGACGCCGAGGTTGCAGACGACGCCCACCCCGCCATCTGCGAGGTCGGCGCTGGTACCGGTTACTACCTGGCACACACGCTCGATGGCGTGGCCGGAGCCAGGGGAGTGGGCATCGATGTCTCCGTGCCTGCGGCTAAGCGCCTTGCGAACTGCCATCCCCGTGTCGGCGCCGTAGTTGCCGACGCGTGGGCACGGATGCCGCTTCGCGACGGATCTATCGACGCAATCACCGTCGTCTTCGCACCACGCAATGCTGAAGAATTTGCTCGTGTGCTCAAGCCGAAGGGCCAGGTTGTTGTGCTCACGGCTGCTCCGGGGCACCTCGGGGAGCTTCGATCCCCGCTGGGTATCATTGACGTGGAAAAGGGCAAGGTTGAGCGCATGATCACCCAGGCTCAGGGCCATCTAGAGCCGGTTGGAGATCCCGAGCTGGTCGAATTCCCGATGCTGCTGGACCAGGCAGCGATCGCAGCCCAGATCGGCATGAGCCCGTCTGCCCGTCACATCCACCCGGACGTCTTGGCGGAGCGTATCGCCGCACTTCCGCCGCAGATGGAAATCACTGCGCGTACTCACGTGACGCGTTTGGGTCGCGCTTGATTCAGCCCTCGCCAAAATAGTTTTAATCGGGTGTAACTTCCTGGGTATTTTATAAGGGAATGTAGTTTAATAACTGGCATGCCTTCATTAGCCGCCCGTGGAAAAACTGCCGCGGCTGTGACCGCAGTATCGTTGCTGGCCTTGGTGGGTTGCACCAATGACAACCGCGATGAGGATGATTCCTTCTCTATTCCGCGTAGCGATTATCCCAGGGATATTGAATTAACCTCTGGCGGAACAGATTTGGCGCTTGGGGAGGAGGCGACGGTCGTTATTCAGGGCAATGTCGACAATGGTGGGGAGGGGACAATCGGCTTCTGGAGGCTGAATGTCACTGAACTGCGACAGGTCAGTCAAGGGGAGGTGCGCGAGCGCCTCGGCGGCGACTTGTCTTCCCTCAATGAGCTCCCTCAGCAGTTCATTTGCATCGATTACACCTACGAGCTTCTCGGCACGTCCGGCAACACCAGTGGCGCCGTCCCGCTGCCGGCAATTACTCCGATGGATGACAAGGACGAGCAGGGCAACGTCACTCGCTTCTTCAATGCCGCGGCAGCATGCGGTGTAGACGAAATTGAAGGCGCGCCGGAAGAGGGCACCACCTACAACGGTGCTTACCTGAGCTTTAAAGCAACTCCAGGGACGATGGACGAGGTAACCGATCCGGTCGGCGCCAAGTTCACCTATGGCACAAATGTGCTCTCGGATCACGAGGCAGGGCAGCAGCCTGCCCGCACGGTTACCTGGCGTTAGCCCCTCTTGTGTAGAACCGTCGCGCCAGCCCCGATCGGCAGGCGTGCGACGGTGACATCTGCAGTTTCTAGGAGCGTAGCGTCGGCTTCGCGTGCGGCTACGGTCATGCGGTCGGTTCGCGTGTCGTCGCCGATGGTGCCGTCGAGAAGCGTATCGGGGAAGACCAGGACGCCGCCCGGGTTGAGCAGCGGCAGCGCGAGATCGCGGATCGCGACGAGGTCACTCGGTGCAGCCTCGACATAGATGAGGCTGTAGGAGTTCGGAGCGAGCCGCTCCATGACGTCGAGTGCGCGGGCCGGCAGGAACCGGTAGCGGCTAGGGCCATACCCGGCAACGCGGAACGCTTCCTTCGCCAGGCGCTGATGCTCGGTGTCCGGATCGATACAGCTCAGGTGTCCGTTCTCCGGCATTCCAGCGAACAGATGTAGCCCTACGACACCAGAAGCCGGGGTCACCGCGATGCACTGCGCGACCTCGTTTCCTGCCCGGGACCATCCGGTGGCCAGCGAGGCGAGGAGTTTCAATGCCTCCCCCGTAGCTGCGTCCGGAACTGACAAATCTAATTCCGAGGCATCCGCGCGTGCGGCGTCCAAGCCCTCATCCATGGCGGGGGTGGTGGCGATATATGCGTTGATGGCGTCTCCGGAAATAGTCACGAGGCAATTCTATGCAATTCCCAGGTGTTTGATGGCGCGCGGGTTAAAAAACATGCCAGTTCGCCGGTTCCATTGAGTAATTTTGCCATGAAAGTTAATGTGGTGGGCAACACTTCACAGTGAATTTTCAGGAGACCATCAATGGCAGCCAAGGCGGGTCGGGAAGGATGCTCCCTATGGGCGAATCGGACAGCACCCTCAACGGCACCGCCGCATTTGATGCAGGCCATGGGGACATGCCTTCTTGGGCGGAGCTAGTCGAGCAGCACGCGGACGGGGTGTACCGCCTCGCGTATCGGTTGACGGGAGACACGCATGATGCGGAAGACCTCACACAGGAGACCTTTATGCGTGTGTTCCGGTCCCTGAAGAGCTACCGGCCGGGAACGTTCGAAGGATGGCTTCACCGCATCACGACCAACCTCTTCTTGGATTTGGCTCGCCATCGCAGTGCGATTCGCATGGAGGCCCTGCCGGAAGATTACGACCGAGTCCCGGGCACCTCACCGACACCGGAGCAAGTGTGGGATGACACGAACTTGGACCCAGACTTGGATGCCGCGATGGCTAACCTCAAGCCGGAATATCGTGCGGTGGTTGTTCTTTGCGACGTCGTGGGGCTGACCTACGAAGAGATTTCCGAGACGCTGGGCCTGAAGATGGGTACCGTCCGTTCCCGCATCCACCGGGCCCGTTCTGAATTGCGTGACCACCTCGAGGTTGCTGAGAAGTCGGCCGCCACCGTCACTGCTTAGGCGGGTACTCTCAGGGGCAGATAGTTGTCCGTGCAGTGAGGAGGTTCACAGAATGTCCGGCTCGGAGAGTTCTTTCTCCTCGACCGATCATCTGGGGCATGAGGCGATCGCGGCGTACGTTGACTCGGAACTGGCGCCTACGGCTACCCTTCGCGCAGAGACGCATCTCGCGGCGTGCGAGGAGTGTCGCTTGGCGGTAGTGCGTCAAAGACAAGCTTCCCGACGACTTCGTAACTCCGGCGAACTCCACATCCCCACCGAGCTTCGTGCAAAGCTCGCTTCATTGGGTGTCGGTGGAGTGGGGGACGGTCCTGATGCGCGTAACCTGGCTCGGCGGGCGCCTGATTCATTGACAGCGTCGCTGGAGTCGATGTGGAGGAATATCCGGAAGATGAAGAAGAAATGAGCGATCGGTCGCCGTTCTCGCGTCCGGACGGCGTCCACGGCGGTGTCGACCCTGAATCCAGGCCGGACATGTCCGTTGACGTGGGCGTTCCCGTCACCGCAGACCCTTCATTTGCACCGCGTCCGGGTGAATCGGGCTTGCAGGAACCGCCGGTCATTCACGACTGGTCTGCTGATTCCGCTGCAGCCTACGACCCCTGGGATGACCCGTCTGCGCCCATGGTTACCGGTGAGCCAGCGATACTTCCTGAAACACCCGTCGAAACCCCCGCTGTTCCCGTTCCACGCGTCGACGTCCGAGAGGCCGTCTTCGGGCGTGTTATTCCGTGGCGCCATGTCGCGCTAGTGTCCGCTGTCGTGCTGGCGTTGGGTGGAATCGGAGGGTACGTCGGGGGGCGTCTTGGAGGCTGGGACCGCTCTGAGGGCCAACGCGTTGAGCTAGTGCAGGAAGAAGGGCGTCCGGCCGAGACACTCATTGGCGACATCGCAGACACCGTTCAGCCGGCTGTGGCATCAATCCGAGTTGGAGATCCTCGCAATCCTGAGGCCGGTGGCATGGGCTCCGGCTTCGTCATCGACGACCAGGGGCACATACTCACCAATAACCACGTCATCTCCATGGCGGCCAATGACCCTGCCATCGAAGTGCAGGTGCAATTGCAGTCGGCGGACGGTTCTAGGCTGCTGCCTGCACACATTGTAGGCAGAGACACCATGACGGACCTTGCCGTGCTGAAGGTCGACGATGTCGCTGGGCTATCGATCGCAGCTCTTGGAAACTCCGATGAGGTTCGAGTCGGCGATACCGTCGTCGCACTTGGCTCGCCACTGGGTCTTAACCGCACTGTCACTGCAGGAATCGTTTCAGCGACTCAGCGTCCGGTGCGTCTTGCGGGCGAGGGCACTGATACCGACGGCGCGGCTGACGCTATCCAGACTGATGCATCGATCAATCCTGGTAATTCCGGTGGTCCGCTCGTGGATGCCCGGGGCGCAGTGATCGGTATCAACACATCGATCTACACGACCTCTGGTGGATCCCAGGGCATTGGGTTCGCGGTTCCCATCAATACCGCCGCCGGCATCGCCGAGCAGATCATTGCTGGTGAAGAACCCGTGCAGCCGACGATCGGTGTCACAGCGACCACGGTCGAGAACGGAATTCTCGCAGGTGCGCAGCTAGCTACCGTCGTGCCGGGAAGCCCGGCTGATCTTGGTGGATTGAGGGAAGGGGACGTCGTGACAGCCATTGGTGGGCGGGAAGTCGGCGGTTCCGATGAACTTCGAGTCGCGATCTGGTCCGCAGGTGCAGATAATGAGGTTCCTTTCCAGTTGATCCGTGATGGTGAGCCCATGGAGCTGCTGATCACACCCTCGATCGACTAAAAGACGGGGGTCCAGGAAGAAATATCCGTCCGACAGGGCTAACATCGGACAACGTGTTCTCCAATGTCGGCTGGGGCGAAATCCTCCTCATTCTCGTAGTGGGCCTGATCCTTATCGGCCCCGAACGGCTCCCGCAGCTCGCTCAAGATGTCCGCGCGCTGATCTTGGCTGCCCGCCGCGTGATTGAGGACGCCCGCAACTCCATTGATACTGAGTTCAAAGATGATCTTGACGAACTCAGAAAGCCTCTTGAAGGTTTCGGAGATCTGCGGAAACTCAATCCGCGGACCGCGATCACCAAGACCCTCTTTGAGGGCGACGACACCTACTTGGACATGCTCTCTGGCAAGCCTGCTGTCGGCGGAGGGAAGGAAGCTACGACTCAGAGTTCTGCGGGCACCGAGCGTAGGGCACGAGGCCGTCAAGCTAACCAGGAGTCCGCAGCTCCTGCGGCATCGGAGCCGTACCCCGTGCAGGAGACGCCGGCGGATAAGCCGCCGGCAAACAAGAGCACTCCGACCTCATGGGTTGACGACGACGTTCTATAAGACTTCGTAATCACGCGCGCTGCTGGAATTCTGATGGATTCCTGCAGCGCTCTTCGTTTATCTCCAGGTGAACTGTTTCGAAACTTTTGGCGAACGATGGCTCTGGCCTCTTGTTATGGGCGCCCGATCCTGCAATAGTCGAACTTGAGTTCGATAAGTTCGAAGCTCAAAGATCGGGAGGAGAGGGGCCATGACCACTGACACGTCGACCATAAGCCGTCTGTTTGAAGCAGCACTGCGTGATGATGCCCCGAAGTGGGGTCATGAGAATGATTCTGCTCGTGCGGCCGCAGGCCGTGCCCGAAACCGTGCCGAATTGGCGGTGGCGGAACTGAGTGTGTGCGCCATGGAAGATGATGCCCGCCACCACACCACCTGTGTGGTCGCGGACCTCGGACAAAGTGATGTCGTTGCACGGGAGTACCGGAAGATCGGGCTGATGCTGTCCAGGATGCCTCGTTTGACCGAGGTTTTGACTGTCCGTGGTTTCGTGCCCGTGAAGCTATTGAAGAAGTTGTCCGTCGCCACCTACCCCGTGGCAGAAGAGCTGTTCGGTGAACTAGAACCCCCGCTTCTCGAGGCATTGCTGCCTCGGGTGGACAAGTTGGCAATGCCAGAGTGGAACGAGCTGTTTCCGGCCGTGCAGGCTGCTATCGATGGTGTCCAACATGAGGCTCGACCCGTAGATCTTGCGGGTCCTCCTACTCCTGAAGTCGTTGAGGAGACCTTCCGGTACCGCACTCCGGAATATCCCGAGAAGGCGGCGCGGATCAGTCTTGCTCTTGAGCCGTCGCATGCAGAAGAGGTCAACCGAGTCATTTCTACGATTGCGGCGACTGAGGACTGTGATAACACTGCGGCGTTCATGAGATTGGTGCGTGGCACTGCTGACGTCGGCGTGAACTTGCATCTCTACCGCAGCGTCGACGGGGGAGCGGTTTACATGCCGGGAGTTGGACCTTTGTCTGATGTCGTGGCCGAGGAATACCTGTCCATGGTCACGTCAGTTGACTGCGTAGCTCCGTCGGCAACGGCGAGCTACGCCTCTACCCCGAGCCAGAAGGCGTACGTGATGGGACGCGACGGGGTATGCATGTTTCCTGGATGCGGACGATCCGCGGCAGCGGCGGACATGGATCACGTCACCAACTTCGACGAAGGAGGACCGACTACCACCGACAATCTTCACGCGCTTTGTCGGCGTCACCACAATGAAAAGACCAAGGGACTGTGGGACGTAACCCGGTCGTTGTCCGGAACCGAATACTGGACCTCGAATACCACCGGAGCGGAGGTGTCGACCCTGCCGACTGGACCAGTCAGCCACCCCGGAGCCGTGCCGTTCTCTGCTGGGGTCCGCAAGGCAGGCAAGTTGCGTGCAGAACACAACGAACTCCGAGATCGCGTCCGGGCCGAAGTACGGGACAAGGTCGCACGGGCGCGGAGGGTTCAGCCCGTCGTTCGGATGCTTCAACAGATGCGAATCATGTCACCGGAGGAATCCCCGGAATCCTTGATCAAGTCCGTCACCAAGGCTGAAGCCGAAGCCGCTGTACGGGCCTCGCGTCAGCGTGCCGATGCTCGGATGAAACTGCAGGAGATCAAGGTCCGGAAGTATCGTGCCCAGGCATCGTCCACCGAACCGATTAAGGATCCTCCGTCCCCGACGGCAGGACCTGCGGACCAGCTCCTCGAGATCATGCAGGTCTACCTGAATGAGCGTGACCCGTTCGGTGCGCTGTCATCGATCGGTCGTCTTTTGGCTGACCTCGACCCCGATCAGATCAAGGCTTGGGAGAACCCTGAGTCTCCCCGTTTCACTGATCCGTCACCGATGGCGCAGCGGGTCCGCGAACACCGAGCGACCATGTTTCTACGGAAGAGCCGCCGAATGAGAGCGAAGAAGAAACGCGCGACTAGTCGCGGGAGGTGACACCAAGTCCGAGGGGCTTACCCGCCAGCGAGTCGCGGCGGACGTAGAGCTTGTCCGCGACAGCGTTGAGGGCTGCGCCTGCGCCGCTCTCGGGTTCGCCGATGGCGATCGGGGTTCCGGCGTCTCCACCTTCGCGGAGACGAACGTCGAGGGGGATTTGGCCCAAGAGCGGAACCTCATCACCGGTGATCTCAGTGAGTCGGTCTGCAACGGTGCGGCCGCCGCCTTCGCCGAAGACGTCCATGCGGGAGCCGTCGGGAAGCTCCATCCACGACATGTTTTCGATGACCCCCGCGACCTTCTGCTTGGTCTGCAGCGAGATGGTGCCGGCGCGCTCGGCGACCTCCGCGGCAGCCTGCTGCGGAGTGGTGACAACGAGGATCTCGGCACCGGGCACGAGCTGCGCGACGGAAATGGCGATATCGCCGGTTCCCGGCGGCAGGTCGAACAGCAGGACGTCCAAGTCGCCCCAGAAGACGTCCGCGAGGAACTGCTGGATCGCGCGGTGCAACATCGGTCCACGCCAGACCACAGGTGCGTTGTCATCGACGAAGTGACCGATGGAGATCAACGAGACGCCGTGGGCCTGCGGCGGCATGATCATGTCGTCGACCTGATGCGGCTTGTCCGTTGAACCCATCATGTGGGGGATGGAGTGGCCGTAGATGTCGGCGTCGAGGATGCCGACCTTGAGGCCACGAGCGGCCAGGGACGCGGCGAGGTTCACGGTAACTGAGGACTTGCCGACACCACCCTTGCCAGAGGCGACCTGGAAGACACGCGTTCGGGACTCCGGCTGAGCGAACGGAATCACGGGCTCGGCGGAGCTGCCACGCACGGCGTTGCGGAAATCGCGGCGCTGTTCGTCATTCATCACGTCGGTGGTGACGGAAACCTCACCAACACCGTCGATGCCGCGGACGGCTTTTGCGGTGTTTCCGGTAATGGTTTCGCGCATCGGGCATGCAGCGATGGTCAGGTAGACCTCCACCGCCACGTCGTTGTTCTCGGCGATGGAGATGGATTTAACCATCCCGACCTCGGTAATCGGGCGGCGGACTTCCGGGTCCTCGACGGTGTCGAGAGCGCTACGGACCTGGGCTTCGGTAATCGTTGACATCGACAATCATCCTAACCCCAAGTAGTTGATATCCCCACGTCAGGGCAGACGGAACATTCTCGCTGAATGAGCCGTTATATCTTAGGAACAAGTGTCCACCGTCTTTCAGGAGAATCGAAACCTTAACCATGGCCAGTTCCTCTCCGGCAGCCCGCACGACCCCGAAGCCCCCGGAGGGGTGGCCGGTCGGTAGTTTCCCCACGTACGAGAAGGCTCAGGCCGCGATCGAGAAACTCTCGAAGGTGGATGATTTCCCCGTCGATGAATTGACGATTGTGGGTGTGAATCTGATGCAGGTGGAGCGGGTCGTCGGGAGGCTGTCGTGGGGGAAGATCCTCGGCGGCGGCATCGCTTATGGCTTGGCTTTGGGTGTGTTCTTCGGTTTGCTCCTGGGGCTGTTCCAGGAAGACTGGATTTCCCCATTGATAGTCGGCGCAGGCATGGGCATGGTCTTCGGCATGGTGTCGGCCGGAGTGCCGTATGCGATGTCGAAGAGTCAACGTGATTTCGCGTCGACGACGCAGATCGTGGCTGGTCGTTATGACGTGTTGTGTAAACCCGCTAATGCGGCAAAGGCACGTGACGTCTTGGCAGGTGGATGATGAAGCGCGCGGCGGTTGCACTTGTTGCTCTGGGCGCCTTAACTGCTTGCTCGAGCCAGGAGCCTTTGCCGGATCAGCCGATGGAGCAGCAGGAACCAATCATCGTTGGTGCGAACGGCAACATTCCGGAACAGCGTGTTCTTGCGGACTTGTACGCCGGCGCTTTTGACCGAGTCGGCCGAGAAGCGTCCACCGATCTTGAGATTGCCGTCGATGACCGCGTTGACGCCGTACGAATGGGACAGGCCACGGTGTCCTTCGGATGTACCGGTGAACTACTCCAGCGCCTCAACCCTGACGAAGCGGCGACGCTCCACGAGGAGTACGCCGCGGACGATAACCCGAACAAGGCTTCGGACCCTGAGTGGCGCGACCGCGTCTACGACGCGATGAGCCGGTCATTCCCGGGCGATGTCATGGCCACTGACCCGTCCAACGCACAGGCGTGTGGCTGGCTCGCCGACGATAACGAGGATTACCTGCCCCAACACCTCGTCCCGTTCTACAAGAAGCCGGCGCTGGATCGGCACCAGCGAGTGGAAGTCCTCAACCGTCTCGCAGGGTCCATCTCCACCTCTGAGATAGATGAGATGAACGAGGAATACTCCGATGGCGAAGCGCCGGAGGAGATCGCATCTGAGTGGCTCGGCAGCAGTCGATTCGCTACGGGATAAAAACCCGCATTACGACGCAAAGAACCCGGCCCCCACATGGGAGCCGGGTTCTTTCAGCCGGTTATTTCTGGAACGCTTCTTCCAGCAGTGCCTTCTCCTCGATCGCGTGAACCTTGGCGACACCGGTGGCGGTGGACGACTGGGCGCGACGGGAAATTCGGGTGATGCGCGGCAGGTCAGGCAGCAGCTCCGGGAGCTGCAGTGCCAGGAACGGCCACGGGCCCTGGTTGGCAGGCTCGTCCTGCACCCAACGGAGGTTCTCGTAGTTCGGGTAGGACTCGAGGGTCTCGCGGATGCGGTTGAACGGCACCGGGTGGAGCATCTCCACGCGGACGATAGCGACGTCGTCGCGGCCGTCCTTCTCCTTCTTCGCGGCGAGATCGTAGTAGATCTTGCCGGAGCACATCAGAACAGTCTTGACCTTGGAGCGGTCGCCACCCTGCTTGCTGAAGGTCGGGTCGTCGAGGACGGACTCGAACTTGGTCTTCTCGGTGAAGTCCTCCACCGGGGAGACCGCTGCCTTGTTGCGCAGCATCGATTTCGGGCTGAAGATCACCAGTGGGCGGTGCAGGTCCGAGTTAATGTGGCGGCGCAGCAGGTGGAAGTAGTTCGCCGGATCCGTCGGCTGAGCCGCGGTGAACGAACCTTCAGCGCACAGCTGCAGGAAGCGCTCGATGCGGGCGGAGGAGTGATCCGGGCCCTGGCCCTCGTAGCCGTGCGGCAGGAGGAGGATCAGCTTGGAAGTCTGACCCCACTTGGCCTCACCGGAGGAGACGTACTGGTCGATGATGGTCTGCGCGCCGTTGGCGAAATCACCGAACTGTGCCTCCCAGACGACGGTCGCGTCCGGATTGCCGAGGGTGTAGCCGTACTCGTAGCCCATGCCTGCGAACTCGGTCAGTGCCGAGTTGTAGATCATGAACTTTCCGCCGTTGCCCTGGTTCTTGGCGTAGGTGTCCAGCGGGCTGTACTCGTTGCCGGTTTCCGGGTCGACGAGGACCGCGTGACGCTGGGTGAAGGTGCCGCGGCGGACATCCTCACCTGCGAAGCGGACAATGGAGCCTTCGCCGGCCACGGAACCGAGAGCGAGGAGCTCTGCGGTTGCCCAGTCGACGTCACCCTTGGTGGTGGAGTCTGCGCGCTTCTTAGCCATCGGGCGGAGGCGCTTGTGCAGCGTGAATCCCTCCGGGACGTTGGCGTAGGTAGCGCCAAGCTCTGCCATGGTGGCCTTGGAGAGGCTGGTGTCCATGCCGTGGGGGAGCGGCTGGGAACCGGTGATACCGGTCTGCTGCTCCGGGGTCATGGTGTCCTTACCCGCACGGACCTGGTTGAACGTGGATTCCATCTGGTCGTGGAAGTCGCGGCGTACTGCCTCAACCTCTTCCTCAGACAGGTCGCCACGGCCGATCAGGTTGTTGGTGTACTGCTCACGCACCGACTCCTTCTCGTCGATGATGCGGTACATCTCCGGCTGAGTGATCGACGGATCGTCGGCCTCGTTGTGGCCACGCTTGCGGTAGGTGACCAGGTCGATGAAGACGTCCTTGCCGAAGCGGTTGCGGTACTCGACGGCGAGCTTGCCGACCCACACGACTGCTTCCGGGTCATCGCCATTGACGTGGAAGACCGGGCAACCGTAGGCCTTAGCCAGGTCGGTGCAGTAGTAGGAGGAGCGGCCGGAGTCCGGAGCGGTGGTGAAGCCGATCTGGTTGTTGACCACGATGTTGATGGTGCCGCCGACCTTGTAGCCGCGCAGGCCCATCAGGTTGAGGGTCTCCTGGACCACGCCGAGGCCGGAGAAGGCTGCGTCGCCGTGGAGGACCATCGGCATGATGGTGTAGCCCTCGTCGCCGAGGTCGAGGATGTCCTGCTTGGCGCGGGACATACCGACGACGACCGGGTTGACTGCCTCCAGGTGCGAGGGGTTGGCGGTGAGGGAGATGTCGATCTCCTCGTCGCCGAACATGCGCAGGTGCTGGCCGGTGGTGCCAAGGTGGTACTTCACGTCGCCGGAGCCACCTGCGGTGGCCGGGTTCATGTTGCCTTCGAACTCGCTGAAGATTTCCGCGAGGGGCTTACCGACGATGTTTGCCAGCACGTTCAGACGGCCACGGTGCGGCATACCGATGACAACTTCGTCGAGGTTCTCCGCAGCAGCGGTGTCGATGGCGGAGTCCATCAGCGGGATCAGAGCCTCAGAGCCTTCGAGGGAGAAGCGCTTCTGGCCGACGTACTTGGTCTGCAGGAAATTCTCGAATGCCTCAGCGGCGTTGAGCTTCTGCAGGATGTACTTCTGCTCAGCGTGCGTCGGGCGGGGCTGGCCCACCTCGATGCGCTCCTGCAGCCACTCGCGCTCGTCGGTGTCGAGGATGTGCATGTACTCGGTGCCGACCTTGAGGCAGTAAGCGTTGCGCAGGCGCGAGAGAACCTCGCGCAGCGTCATCGTTTCCTTGCCACCGAATCCGCCGACGTTGAACTGGCGGTCGAGGTCCCAGAGGGTCAGGCCGTGGGTGGCCAGGTCCAGGTCGCGGTGGTCCGGCTGGATGATGTTCGGGTGATCGAACTGCAGCGGGTTGATGTCGGCGATCAGGTGACCGCGGCTGCGGTACGCCTCGATGAGGCGCATGACGCGGGTGTTCTTGTCGATGCCGGTGTTCGGCAGGTCCTGTGCCCAGCGCATGGGGGTGTAGGGCACGTTCATGGACTCGAAGATCTCGTCCCAGAACAGGTTGTCCGTGAGGAGCTGCGACATCGTGCGCAGGAATTCGCCGGACTCGGCGCCCTGGATGATGCGGTGGTCGTAGGTCGAGGTGACCGTCACGAGCTTCCCGACGCCAACTTCAGCCAAACGATCCGCCGACGCACCAGCGAACTCGGCCGGGTAGTCCATCGAGCCGACGCCGATGATGGCGCCCTGGCCCTTGGTCAGACGCGGGACAGAGTGACGCGTGCCGATTCCGCCGGGGTTGGTCAGCGAGATGGTGACACCGGCGAAGTCCTTGCCGGTGAGCTTGCCGACGCGGGCACGGGACACGACGTCCTCGTAGCCGTCGAGGAACTCACGGAAGGTGAGGTTCTCGCACTCGCGGATGGCGGCGACGACGAGGGCGCGGGAGCCATCCTTGGACGGCATATCGATAGCCAGACCAAGGTTGATGTGCTCCGGGGTCACCAGGGTCGGCTTGCCGTCCTTGACCTCGTAGTAGTTGTTCATGTCCGGGTGGATCATGGTCGCCTTGACTAAGGCGTAACCCAGGATGTGGGTGAAGGAGATCTTGCCGCCGCGGTGACGTGCGAGGTGCTCGTTGATCATCGAGCGGTTCTCGAACATCAGACGCGCCGGCATGTCCCGCACGGAAGTTGCCGTGGGGATCTCCAGGGAGAGGTCCATGTTCTTGGCGATCGCCTTGGCGATGCCCTTCAACTGGGTGTCGCCGGCCTCCGGTGCGGTGGCTTCATCAGCCTTGTCCATCGGGGAGGTGGACTTGCGTCGTGGCTTGGGCTTTTCGGTGATGTCCGAGGACTCGGCCACGTTGGCTTGCTTCCGTTCCGCGGTATCGAGGAGCTTCGTCTCCGTCGGCTTATTGGCCGCTGCCTTTTTGGGGGTGGCCTGCTGTGCGGCGGGTGCCGCCGCCTTGGATTCGCTCTTCGGAGAGTTTTTGGTGAAGTAATCCCGCCACTCTTGGTCGAGGGACTGGGGGTCGTTCTTGAACTGCTGGTACATCTCGTCAACCAGCCATTCATTCTGACCGAAGCTCATGTCGCTGCTCACGGCAGGTTCTCGCCTCATTTCCTGTTCGCTTCTGCGTTTGTTCGCGGACGAACCGCGTGAGATTGTGTCACACAACAGTAACGGTATTACCTGGATTTCTCCACGTCCGCCTCCCTGGCATGGTACGCGGCCCATAGTTTGGAGTAGACACCGTTCGCCTTAAGCAGCTCCGCGTGGGAACCGCGCTCGATGACCTCACCTTTATCGATGACGTAAATGCGGTCAGCTTGTGCGGCGGTAGCGAGCCGGTGAGCCACGATAACGCTGGTCCGACGTTCGGCAGCACGGTTTGTGGCCGTGAGGATCGCCCTTTCTGTTGACGGGTCAAGGGTAGCAGTCGCCTCATCTAGCAAAAGTAATTCTGGTTTTACAAGTTCAGCTCTGGCGAGGGCAATCAATTGGCGCTGTCCGGAGGACAATCCGCGGCCTCGTTCGCCTACTTCCCGAGTGAAGCCTCCAGGGATCGCGGAGATGGTCGAGAGGGCACCGACGCGTCGGGCGGCGTCGATGATGTCGTCCCGGGAGGCGTCCGGCCGACCGTAGGAAATATTCGATGCGATTGTTCCGGTAAACAGATGCGGCTCCTGCGGGACGAATCCGAGTTTTGAGCGCCACCGGTGCAGGGGAACCTCGCGGATGTCCTCGCCGCCGGCTCGGACGGAGCCGTCGGTTGCGTCGTAGAAACGCGCTAGGAGCTTTACGACGGTGCTCTTGCCTGCTCCAGTCTCACCAACTAGAGCGACTGTCTCGCCAGGTTCGACGTCGATGTTGAAGTCCGCCAGGACCGGTTCCTTACCGGGGTAGGCGAAGGAGACGTTGTCGAACTCGATTTTCCCGTCTGCATGTGCCGGCTGGGAGCCGGTGTCGGGGTATGAGGGCGTCGAAAGCAGGTCGGAGATCCGGTCCAACCCGATGCGTGCTTGCTGGTATCCGTCGAAGACTTGGGAGAGCTGCTGGATCGGTCCGAACAACATGCTGAGGTACAAGATGAATGCGACGAGTACACCTGCACTCGCGGTGCCTCCGGCGATCTGATGGGCGCCGATGAGGAGGACTGCGGCGGTCGTAACATCCGAGATTAAGTTGATTCCCGGGAAGTACGTGGATACAGCGATCTGAGCGCGGCCACGCAGTCGTCGGTAGAGGTCCGAGGCTGCAGCAAAGCGAGTCTCGACCTGATCGGTCAGGCCGAACTGCTGAGTATTGCGTAGACCGGAGATGGACTCTTGGAAGTCGGCGTTAACCCACGAAACCTGCTCGCGGGCCTGAGCGTAAAGCCGGGAGGAAATACGACGGAAGATCAATGTGGCGACGATGATCACTGGCACCGCCGCCATTGCGATGAGGGACAACTCCGGATCGACGACCACTAGGAGAACGATCACGCCGAATAGCGTCATTAACGCAGTAAATGCCTGAGCGACGCCGGTCTGGAGGAAAGACGAGAGGGCGTCGATGTCGGTAGTCATGCGGGTCATGATCCGGCCGGAGCGTTGGGATTCGAAGTAGTTCACACCCAGTGAGTTCAAGTGCCGGTAAGAACGCACACGCAGCAAATACAGCAGGCGTTCACCAGTGCGGGCAGTGAGTACCGCCGTGACAGCAGAGGCGACCCATCCGATCGCCACAATGCCCAGTCCGAGTCCGGAGGCAATCCACACGACGGAGAGGTCACCGCCGGAGATGCCGTCGTCGACAACCCGCGAGACCAGCATTGGAAACGCAAGGTCCGCGGCTGTCACCACGATCAGCAAAGCGATAACACCGGTGAGCAACCACGGCACCTTCGACAGGAGCAGTCGCAGTGAGAATGGCCGGTCGGTGTCCAAGGCAGTGGGGGAGAGGACGGGCTTTTCGTTGGCAGGGGGAAGCAGATCGATTCGGTCGTACAGCTCCTGGGTAGGAGGCATCGAGACCATCGCAGCGCTCATCGGGCCACCTCGGGCACCGGGCACCTGTGCAGGCTTTTCCATACTTGTGGTGTCCATGACCCGTTCGGAGGCGGCGACTTCCGGCCAGAGCAGGTCCCTAGAAGGCTCGGGCGCATCCGGTTCATCGATGGTCAGGTTCTCCCGCACTGCCTTGCGTTCCGCCTCGGACAGATCCATGAGGCGGGCGAACAAAGGGTTCGATTCCAGTAGTTCGGAGCGGGTTCCGAGGCCGGAGATGTGGCCGTCGTCAAGCAAAAGGACGCGGTCGGCGCGGTCCAGCGTCGAGGATCGGTGCGCGACGATGACCATGGTGATGTCGCCGTAGGTATCTAGGGCATCGAAGATTCGGGCCTCGGTGGTGGCGTCGATGGCGGAGGTCGCGTCATCGAGGACGAGTACCCGCGGTCGGGCAAGGAGAGCGCGGGCGAGGGCCACGCGCTGGCGCTGCCCACCCGAGAGGGTCTGGCCGCGCTCGCCAATGACAGTGTCCCAGCCATCGGGGAGGTCGTCGATGAAGGTGATTTGGGCGTCGTCGGCGGCGCGACGGACTTGTTCGTCCGTGGCATCGGGCGTGCCCATCGCGATGTTCTCGCGGATTGTGCCGGACACCAGGAAAGGCTCATCGGGGACCACGACAACCGAATCGTGAACGTCCGGGCAGTCTGCAATGTCCACTGTGCCATCAGAGCCAACCAGTTCGATCCGACCCGACTGAGCGAGATAGAACCGGCCAAGAAGTTCAGTCAGCACCGTCTTTCCCGATCCCGGCGGACCGATGATGGCGAGGCGTTCGGCGGGGGAGATGTGGAAGGAGACGTCGGAAAGCACGCGGTTTTCGCTGACGTTCGTGAGGCGCACGCCGAGCGGACCGGACGGCACGGGAGACGGATCCGCAGGAGCCGGAGTGTCCGGGCCAGTGTTGATGACCTCCTCCACACGATCGAGGCTGGAGGTAACCAACTGCAGCGACACAATCATGTTGGAGACCAGGCGCGACAGCCCCGTGAGAGTGGTGAGGTACGTGGCGAAAGCGACGAACGTACCCACAGTGATGTCCCCGCGCAACGCGAAATAACCACCAACGGCGAGGTTCGCGACAAGCGAGAGCTGCGGCAGCGACTCAAGAGTCGGTTGGAACTTGGCGGTGAGCCTCGCCGCCCGCATTTTCAGGGCGAAGAGCCGGCCGGACTGGCGTTCCAGAGTGTCGACCTCACGCTGCTCCTGAGCGAAGGCCTTGACCACGCGCACGCCAGTGACAGTCTCCTCAACCTGGGAAGCGACGACCGCTGCCTGCTGCTGAGCAGTCCACGTCGCCGCGTGGAGAGGACCGCGAGAACGGAGGATGACCGCGATGAGCACCGGCACGATCGCCAGGCCCACCAGCGTCAACGGCACCGAAAGAAACAGCATCACGACAAGCGTCAGCACGATCTTCAGCACCGATGACATCGTCAACGGCAGCATCGCGAGCATGCCCTGGATGCCAGAGAGATCAGAGATCGACCGGGACACCACTTGACCGGTGCGAACCCGGTCCTGGGCGGGGCCGTCGAGCTTCTGCAGGGAATTCAGCAGACGCACGCGCATGTCGTGCTGGACGTTCAACGACAACATGCCGGAGGTATATCTGCGAGTGCCCTGCGCAATCGTGCGACCAACAGCCACCGCCACGAAAATGATGACCACCGCGACGATCGGAGTGAGCGTGGGCATCCATTGGGCGGGCAGACCACCGTCGCCCTGACCGGTCGCGGCGTCGATGGCATCGCGGGTCAGCAGCGGAAGGATGGTCTCAAGCACGATGACGGCGACCGAGGCCGCGGACACGACGGCGAGCGTCACCGGGTGCTGGCGGCAATACCGCCACAGCACCGACAAAGGGGAGTTCACGGTTAGAACGTCTGCGGCACCGGTCCGAGGGAACCACGGACACGCTCGACGAGAGCTCGACCCATCTTGCGGTTCGCGGTGGAACCGATGACCAAGCCGACGCCCATTGGCATCAACTTGCCGAGGCTGGCCTTCTTCACGGACTTCATCATCCGCTTCTGGGCGATCTGCAGGAGCTGCTTGTTAATTCCACCGAGCTTGGGCAGTGGCACCTTCCGCATCATCGACGCACTGGATTCCTGGCGGGCGCTGGCGATGACTTCATTGCCACCGAGAGCCGCCTGCACCAAGGCTGCACCACTGGAGCCGGTCAACGAGAGCAGGATCAGGGAACGACGGCGCTCCTTCTCCTCAATGTCGATACCGCGCACCACAGCAGAAGCCAGCACATGCCACGATGCGGCCTCGAGGAATGCAACAGATTCCACCGCAATGGCACCCATACCCATGATGATGCCGACGCCGGGGATAACGGCAGCTCCACCGGCGGCGCCACCGCTGCTGGTGACGAGGCGAATGAAGTGGGCGTCGATACGCTTCTGGATCTGCATCGGCGACTCGTCCGGGTGTTTGCGCCGAATCTTGTTCACGTAACCGGAAATGATGGACGTCTGCCAACCCATCGCCTTATCCAGCGTGCCGATGAGGATCTTGCCGGCCATGCCAGCGTCCAACTCAATGGCCTTGGCATCGGAGCCGATGATGTCGGTGTACACCGAACGATCGATTCGGTTTCCCTCTAACGGATGGCCAGTCGTAGAAAGCATGTCCGGCCGCGGATTAGCCGTCTCCTCACCGGGGGAGCGCCCGTCGGTCTGGAATCCATCTGCCAACCGGTCGCTGCGCTCCTTCCGTGAGCTGTGACTGTCCTTGCCCTTCTTCTTGCCGAACACGTCTGACTCCTTTCGTTGGTCCCACTCTACGAGAACACTGGAGGGCACCAGTTCGTTCCCGATAATGCTGCATTAGGTTGGAGGTCACGCTGGCGAAAGGAATACAGTGTCCGACTACTCGCGCATCATCGCGGAGATCCCATGGTTGGCCTCCAGCATCCTGGAAGGCCCTGGGCAGCCGATGCCGGATGACATCGGCGCGTTGGTGCGTCAAGGCCGTCGCCTGTTCCCAATGCCCGAGGGGTCTGACAAGTTCCACGCCCAACTCTGGTGGTACTCGATGATGGGGGCCTTGGCACGTCCTGCCGTCGCCGGCATTCTCGTTGATGGCAGAGCCCCGGAGCCTACGTGGTCCTCCTATGACGTGGAGGTTCGCGACAACTACTGGCTCGCTTTCCGGTCCCACCGCTTTGTTGAGGTCACCGATATCTCGGCCTATGGGGAGGAGATGGCTAAGCAGGTGGAAGGAATCGTCGGGAAGCTGTGTTCTGAGTTTTCCCTTCGCCCGGCACCGCTGTGGGCGGTGTTTGCCGATGAGCTCGCCGGGGCCGCCGTCAGCGCGGGCAATGAACTGATGGAGCCCTGGCGGGGCGTATCTGTGGGGCTTCGGTTAACAGATTCGCTTCCCGACGTCCCCACCCCTCGCTTCGTAGACATCACCGACCGGACCGTGACCCCCACCGAAACATCTCTCGCTCTGGATGGAGAGGAACCGGACTGGGACGTGCGCGCCGGGCTGGTGCGCTCTTCCTGCTGCATGATCCTGCATTCGTCGGTCGCTGAGGCGTGCTCATCGTGCCCGAAGCGGTCGAAGGAAGAACGGGAAGCCGCCTGGATGGGTTAGGCGGTACTGTTACGGATGGATCGGCCGGTTGTGGCCGTCTGTCGTTGAGGGAGGAAACCCGTCACATGAGCTTCTACGAACAGATCGCTGCCGGACTGGATGCCGAAGGAATCGAATCGCGCGTCACCGAGGACACGTTGTTCGTTCCGATCATGGAGGACCTGGAAGTTCAGTTCGTCACCCTGGACGAGAACTTGCCGGCGGCGGAGGTCTACATCGCCGCGGCGGATGTCGACTCTGAGGACGATGAGTTCGAGGCAGTGCTGGTGTCAGTGGTCTTCTCCGTCGAAGACGCTGTGGAAGCAGTCGCTCACCATGTAGCCACCGATCAGGTCGTGGCCTTGCTGCGCGCGTTGCTTGAAGGCGACGACGACAGGATCTCTGACCTCGACTTCGAGCAGGACCCGGAGGAGGCCACGCTTCTGACCGCTGAGGTGGGGGAGACCTCCTTCGTGCAGGTGCTGGTGGCCTCTGATGACAACATTCCCACCGCACAGGTGCGCTTCATTACCCACGGTGAGGACCTGGATGACCTGGTCGATAAGGCCATCACTGAGTTCTGGGAGTCCGACTCCGAGGAGACTCTCACCGAAGAGGACCGCCGCCGCATCTTCGCGGATCTCCTGGCAGACCAGCAGGAGCTTTACAGCGAAGTAATGGACCTCGGTACCTTCACCGATTTCACCAAGCTTTTCGACGTCCTCGCCCTCATCACCGACCACGCCGAAGACTGGGAAGAGATGCTTGCCCCTGTCGACGACGGAAGCGAAGACTTCATCGACGACGATGACGAGGCGATCGCTGAGATCGACGGCGAGGTCGTAGACGTAGACACCGACGCCGAATTCGATGATTACGAGGGCGGGTACGAGCAGGACCTGGATCAGGAGTAGCCTTCCCTCCGGTTAACGGAGTTCCATAAAGGAGGCATAGGTGCTGATCCCATGGCGGCGCGCACGCGTTGCTACGAAAGAGGACGTGCCACAGATCCCCAGAGAAATCTGGGTCTTGGTCATCGGTGCCTTCATTATTGCATTGGGCTTCGGCCTGATCGCCCCTGTACTCCCGCAGTACGCCCGGAGCTTCGATGTTTCTGTCTTCGCCGCCAGTTTCGTCGTCAGCTCCTTTTCTATTCTGCGTCTGATCTTTGCCCCCACCAGCGGCAAGTTAGTGGACAAGTTCGGCGGCAGGCGTACCTATCTCATCGGCCTGCTCATCGTCGCCGGCTCAACTCTGCTCGTCGCTGCTGCCCAAAACTACTGGCAGCTCCTCTTCTTCCGCGCTGCCGGCGGCATTGGTTCGACAATGTTCACCGTCGCTGCGATGGGCCTGATCGTCCGTATCGCCCCTCCTGAGATCCGCGGTCGCTGTTCCGCTGCCTATGGTTCGGCATTCCTTCTGGGCAACGTCTTTGGCCCACTGCTCGGTGCTGCCATGGCTCCGCTGGGCATGAGGGTTCCGTTCGTGGTCTATGGCGTCGCCCTTGTCATCGCCACCGCGGTGGTCTGGCGAATGCTCCAATCAGATGCCGGTACCGCAGGCGCGAAGAATGCCGGACTCCCAGTCCTGACCTTCCGCGAAGCCCTTACCGACTCCGCCTACCGAGCTTCGCTCGTTTCGGGTTTCGCCAATGGTTGGTCGAACTTTGGTGTCCGAGTTGCCATCGTTCCGCTGTTCGCAGCGGCCGCCTTCACTAACGGCGCCGCAGTGGCTGGCCTCGCACTGACCTTCTTCGCGGCCGGCAATGTGGTGGCGTTGCAGTTCTCTGGCAGGCTTGCCGACTCCATCGGCCGCAAGCCGATCCTCGTGATCGGCCTGATCATCAACGGCATTTTCACTGCCGTTCTTGGCTTCATGCACGGTGACATCGCGGTCATGGCGGTTTCGGCCATCGCGGGCTTTGGTGCCGGCATGATTAACCCAGCGCAGCAGGCCACCGTCTCTGACATCGTCGGCAATGAGCGCCAGGGCGGCAAAGTCTTCGCCTCGTACCAGATGGCACAGGACCTGGGCGCCATCTCTGGTCCTCTGATCGTGGGTCTGATTGTCGACCTAGTCGGCTACGAAGCAGGCTTTATTTCCTGTGGCCTGATCACGGCAGTGGCGCTGGTCGCGTGGCTGTTTGGCCGGGAGACGTGGGAAGGCAAGAGGGTAAAGCCCGAAGCGCTGGAGGATTCGAAGTAGGGTCAAGATTCGATGAGCTATCGAAGACCTACGAAGGGACCAATGTGATCAAAGTTGTTGGAGCGGTATTCGTAAGGGGCCAGACTGTCTTCTCAGCTCAGCGTCCCGACGGAAAGGCGCTCGGAGGATACTGGGAATTTCCGGGCGGAAAGATCGAAGAGGGGGAAGCACCTGAAGAGGCTTTGGCTCGCGAGCTAGTGGAAGAGCTGGAGTGCGAGGCAATCGTTGGCGAAAAGATTGTGTCTACGGAGTACGAGTATGAATTCGGGACCGTCGAGCTCACGACCTTCTACTGCACCCTCAAGGAAAAAGAACCTACTCTCCTGGAACACCAGGACGCGAAATGGATACCTGTGGAATCTCTCCAAGATCTAGAGTGGGCGCCCGCGGATATTCCCGCTGTGGATATGATTCGACGTGACTTGATTTCGGACTAGAAGCCACGTTCGTGGGGAAATGAGTTCTGAGGGCCTTGGGCACCGATAACCGCGCCGGACAGCAGAGTTCACCAGAACTCATCGTTAATAAGTACCCAGAAACGATGAGAGAGGCCCTCGACAAGGAACTCTTCGCCGCGTCGGGCGCAGATTTCTCCGTAGCTTTCATCACGAGCGATGGGCTCGCGATGTTGAAACAGGCACTCCTGAATGTTCAAGGTCGGGTCAGGATTGTTACGTCTGACTACCTGGGCTTCAACTCCCCAGAGATCTTCTGGGACCTGTTGAGTAATCCGAACGTCGAGGCATACGTCTACGCCGAGAGCGGGAGAGGCTTTCACCCTAAGGGGTATGTCTTCCGTAGTGGCAATCAGACGGTCACCATCATCGGAAGCTCGAACCTAACGGTAAATGCCCTCGTCAGAAACGAAGAATGGAACCTTCGGATCTCCTCGCCCGCTGATGGTGAGATTGCGTCTCAAGTAGAAGCAGCGATCGCCGACCAGATTGAAAAATCGATCTCGTTGACCCGCGAGTGGATTGAGGCATACGAGAAGAAGTGGGCTGGCCTTCAAGAACGGCTTCGCATCGAACCTGCAGAAGACCCGGACAAAAGGTCCGACGTCGAGGTTATCCAACCTAACGAGATGCAGGTACGCGCCTTAGCGTCGCTTAAGCGCACAGTCTCTGAAGGAGCACGTCGGGCACTCATCATTTCTGCAACGGGAACGGGCAAGACGATCCTGGCGGCACTCACTGTGAGACAGCAGGCTCCACGACGTATACTTTTCGTCGTCCATCGGGAGCAGATTCTTGATAAGGCGATCGAAGAGTTCCAGAAAGTGCTTGATGAGCCCTCGTCGGCTTTCGGAAAGTTCACTGGAACCAGCAAAGACTTGAACGCGAAGTACCTGTTCGCGACTATTCAAACGATTTCGAAGCCATCGAATCTACATCAATTTGGGCCAGACGATTTCGACCAAATCATCATCGATGAGGTGCACCGATCGGGAGCAGGCTCGTACCTATCGGTTATCGACTACTTCGAGCCTCGACTACTGCTCGGTCTAACCGCTACTCCGGAGCGGACAGACGGATTCAACATTTATGAAATCTTTGATTACAACACTGTCTTCGAGATCCGGCTCGGTGACGCGATGGATCAAGGCATGGTTGTCCCATTCCACTACTACGGAGTTAGAGACTACACAGATCTCGACGGAAACAGTGTCTCCGAAACGGCCGACCTTGCACGGCTTGTGGTTGATCAGCGGGTCGACCATCTCGTTGAGAGCCTTGAAGTCTACGGATTCAAGACTGGAGTCCGGGGTCTAATTTTCTGTTCTCGAAACGACGAAGCAAATGAGCTTGCTCAGCAGTTGAATCTGCGCAGCGTCGCAGGCCGCACTCTTCGCACGATGCCGCTGAGCGGAGCAACGTCGATGAGCGAACGAGAAGACGCGGTGACGAAACTTAACGACGGTGGGCTCGACTATCTAGTCACCGTCGATATCTTTAACGAGGGAGTCGATATTCCTGCAGTGAATCAGGTAGTGATGCTTCGCCCAACTCAGTCAGCGATCGTGTTTACACAGCAACTTGGGCGAGGACTCCGCAAATCCGCGGGTAAGTCGCACCTGCGAGTGATCGACTTTATTGGGAACTACAAAAACAACTTCATGATTCCCATAGCTTTGTTCAACGACACCTCGGCCAGTAGAGATTCTCTCCGGCGGCGTACCGTAGAAAATCAGTTGTCAGGAATTGACCCGACAGAAGATTCCGCTGATCAGATCGGTCGAAGTGCAGCATGTGTCTCGAGTGTGGACTTCGACCCGATTGCGCGTAAGCGCGTTTTGGATTCGATCAACACTGCAAAGTTGGATAGCATCCATGTTTTGAAGCAGGCGGTAAGCGAGATGCGAAATCGACTAGGGAATACCCCTATGCTCATAGATTTTGCCAAAACGGATTACTTGGATGCCGTGGTGGTTGCCAATAAGGCTACTGACTACTGGACTCTGCTATCGAAATTTAAACTTGTCGACGAAGGGCCGACACCAGAGATGGCTCAGATATTGCGATTTCTAACCGCAGAGCTTCTAAATGGAAAACGACCTGACGAACTGAAGTTGCTCAAGAGTATTCTCCGAGACGGTGATAGAGAAAATTCTTGGGTTGAAGATCAACTCCAGAATCTCGATGAAGATTCACGTGGTCAGAGGCTCCGCTCTGTGAAAAGCGTACTATCGCTGGACTTTTATACGGATCGCGAACGCGCTGTTTATGGAGATCAGCCATTCATAAGGGCAGAGGGAAGCCAGATCACTGCTGGTGAAAGACTTTCTGGGCTTTACTCGAATGACTCAACATTCCGAAAATTTGTAGATGACATCTTAGATACTGGTTTGTTCTATTCACAGGCGCGTTACGATAGCTCCTCGCAGCTGCTGCCCGGGAAGACTTATAGTCGAAAAGATGCAACTCGTCTTTTAGACTGGGAAACGTCCAACTATCAGACGGTGTACGGATATAAGACCGATTCAGAGACTGAAACTTGTCCGATTTTTGTTACTTATCACAAAGACGAGGAGGTCTCTGATAGTACCAGGTACGGCGATGCTTTCATCGATAGAGAGCATTTCCGATGGTTTTCTAGGTCGAGGCGAACTCTGGATAGCAAAGAAATCATTCCGATCGTCAATAACAACGTCGAGCTTCAAGTTTTGGTCAAACGAGACGATTCAGAGGGGATCGACTTCTTCTACCTGGGTAAGGCACGTTGCGTAGAAGCGAAAAACGCTAAAATTCCAGACTCGGAACGCGGCCACTTGAACATCGTGGAGATGTTGCTGGAGTTCGAAGAAGAAGTTCCGATCATGATTTATGACCACTTGACCGCGGCGGTAGGATAGGCGGAATTCAGAGAAGCCAACTCTTGGCACTTGATTAATCTCTAAGATCTGCGCCGAGAATTTCGGGCACGGTCGGTTCGGTCGACCCAAATAGCCTCTTATGATTCGCGTTTGTTGAATCATTTCGGCGCAATTTGGAGACCTGGTCAATCGGAGAGGTGCTTCTTTTACCCGAACTGCCTAAGGAACTGACCGGAGCAATTGAGGTTCCTCCTCGAAGAGCTCCTCCAGCTGGTGATCGATTTCTGTCCGATGCCGTGTTCCCATGGATAGGCTGTCCATTTGCCCCGCCCGAAGACTGAGGCGTACCTAGTAGACGAGAGGCGGTACCCGGACTCTCTGGGAGGCGAGCAGGTGCAGGAACGCCCATCATTGGACTGCCCGCATTGCGAGGCATGTTTGTACTGACTCGCCGGTCAGAAAGGTTTGCACTTGGTCCTGTGGCACCGCGGTTCACCGTAGTCTGAGTTGCCAGTGGTGATGCACCCGTTCGCAGTGAGTTTGGTCGCGTTAGCCCGGTAGCTGCTCGACTCTCTGGTGAATTGATGAACCCATGAGGTCGCACCGCGGCCAATAGAGACTGGCGATTTTCAGTAATACCAACGAGACCGTTAGGAGGGTTCAAAGCGGAGAGGCCAGGAGATAGGGACGGTAATGGGGAATTGGCCGCTACTGCAGGTGCGTTTTGCGGAATTGCTGTGGTTGCAGCCGCAAAGGTAGAGCCTGTCAATCGTGATGTTTGATGGTCTGTCACGTCGAAATGTTCGACATATTGTGCGGATGCGACAAACTCGGAGCGCAGAATCCCAGCATGGTGAGGAGTAGTCAACGACGAAAGTTTTGGAACGACTTCTTGCAGTTGAGTTAGATATCCATTAGTGAGATAATGTTGTGTCTCTGACAGCAAAAACTCCTCGCGTGCGGTGGGATCCTCGATATTTCGGCTGCGGCTGAGGATTTCGCGGAGGTTCGTCGTAGCATTGCTTCGAATGTAAGGCATCGGGCTGAGGGAGTTCGCCATGATGTCAGAAGATTCGGAAACAAGATTAATTCGTTTCGATAGCCCTTCCAGCTGATTTGAAGCCGCCGCGAATGCTTCACCTTCATGCTCTGCTGACAATCGGCTAGCAATAGTATGGATCGTGTCGGAGATAGTGCTCATTGCGTGGGAAGTGCTTTCCCAGAATCTGATAGCCTGTATTATTTCTTCATCGCGCGTTGACTCGAAGAGCCCTAAAAGTTTTTCTGCATCTATTGCTATCTCATTGGTTAGTGATGCGGCATGAAATGATAAGTTTCCAACTTGAAATTCTGGCCGTGCTGTAAAGTTATGAGCATACTGTATTTCGACGGAAGGATTTAACTTAGGTGCTGAGACTTCGAACCCTCTTTTGATGTTATCTTCTTGGCGTCCTATTGAGTCGGCGATCGCCTTTAAGTTGTTAGTCGACCATTCGATTTCATGGCCAATTGCGTTAACTACTAGTATTGCGCAACCTGTACTTCCTTCGATCGCTGAGGAGTGTTGGTTGGCTAACGATTGTAGGGATGGAACTGGGGAATATGTCGATAGATGAGGAGTCCGAGGCCCTGATGTAGCAATGTCGTGCGCTAGATTCAGGTCTGCGTAAGCAGCGAGAATCCCAGAGATTGACGTCTTCATTTTATTTCACCAGCTATAAATCGTTCGAACCGGAATGAGGCGAGTGTGCATGCTGTCTCGCGGTCCTTTGCGGATGATGAGGGCCCCCATGGTTGTCTTAATCCTCGAGATCCGTCAGACGTGTCAACCGCCGCTTTACATATTCCCGTCGTTCCTTCTCCTAGTGCAACCACGTAGTATGTAAGGTCCTCGAATTCTTTTACATCTAACTGTCGACCTTGCTTCTGTATGTCCTGGAGCGAAAGAGGTTCAATGGAAAGTGATGGATCAAGGCCGGTGCGTTCCATTAGCGCTACACAAACGTCGACCTCCGTTAATGCCAGAAGGGCTTGGTTCTCGGGTCGAATTATCTCATAATCTGCATCTTGAAATGTTGATTGTATTTCGATAGGGCAAGGATCGCCAAGTACAAAGTCATCGGCCGTGTAATTGTAGTAGCCTTCGGAATTTAATCGCGCGTGACCAGGTTGTGGCTCACCGGTTGGGGGCAAGGTTCCAGGTGCCACCTTGGTACTTCCGATCGGACCGTATTTGTCCGAATCTCCTTCAATGCCCTCTTGGGCATCCCCTGCGACGCTTACGCGATCTCCATTCCCTTCCCCGAGGCCGTTTAACACAGAATCAACAGGCGCTGAACAACTTGCAATCGCACCTGTCAAAAGAATGGAGATCGCTCCCAAGACGAATTTGGGTCGTCGGACTGACATACCGCCCCCTTGGCTATGTGTATTGCCCTACATGACAACCCGAATCTCTTGGGTCATGAAAATAAGTATCACCGTTCTTGACTGATCGCGCGTCGTGTGGCGGGCGCTCCCGGCATTTGTGGATAACTTTCGAAATGTGGATTGTCGGCAAGCGGTTGTAGATAAATCACCATGTACTCAGGCGTATCGGAGTGAACGCTGTTTAGCAGTCAGTTTCCCGGGTCGATGCTCCGCGGCTGGGTGGGTTTGCCGGCGAAACGTGTGGGGGTATAAATCGTATCGCTGGCTTACCCCCGGTTTGCGTCATGAACGTCACATGTTGTCGGGGGTGGCTTTTGAGCTCGACTCGGAGTAACGTTGCCCATCGCTGCTGCGGACATTAGGTCCGCGGAGCCGCCGATTCGAATGCGGCGAACGCTAGGGGTCTGGATCTCGGTTGGATGTGATCTGCGCCCGCGCACGCTGCCATTGGGACTACAGCGCCGGACGACACGAAGGACGTCGAGGGGCGTACTACAACACGAAGCCGGGATGCTTCGGAACATAAACGCGGAGCCAGAACCTCCGCTGAAGAGGGTTTTTTAAAACGTGAATGAGACTGACGTGGCCAACAACGCCACCGAGATCAACGAGCTGGGTAACAACAACGCTGCTGAGGCAGCTGAAGCGCAGGCAGCGGACACTTCCGCCGAGCGCACCGCGGGAGAGCAGACTGATGCCCCGCTGAGCATCGAAGACATCGCCAGCGAGGAAATCGCCGCAATCAAGGCTGAGGATGAGGCCGCTGAGGCTGCTGAAGAAGCAGTCGAAGAAAAGGCTGAGGCCAAGACCGAAGAGCCGAAGCAGGCTGAAGAGGCCGAGGCAACGAAGACCGAAGAGCCCAAGGCTGAGGTTAAGGAAGAGAAGAAGGCGGAGCCGACCGGCCCGACCTTCGAGACCCTTGACCTCCCGCAGAAGGTCGTCGACGCAGTGTCCAAGGTTGGATACAAGGAGCCGTCGCCGATTCAGGCGCAGACGATTCCGCTGCTGATGAGCGGTCAAGACGTCGTTGGTCTGGCACAGACCGGTACCGGTAAGACCGCTGCATTCGGTCTTCCGATCCTGGCCCGCATCGACCGCGAGGTTCGTCGCCCGCAGGCACTGGTGCTGGCACCGACCCGTGAACTCGCGCTCCAGGTCGCTGAATCCTTCCAGTCGTTCGCTGACCACCTCGGCGGAATCTCGATTCTGCCGATCTACGGTGGCCAGTCCTACGGCATCCAGCTCGGTGGCCTGCGCCGTGGCGCGCAGATCATCGTCGGTACCCCGGGCCGTGTCATCGACCACCTCGAGAAGGGCAGCCTGGATATTTCCGACCTGCGCTTCTTGGTGCTGGACGAGGCTGACGAGATGCTGCAGATGGGCTTCCAGGAGGATGTCGAGCGCATCCTCGCAGATACCCCGGACAACAAGCAGGTTGCACTGTTCTCGGCAACCATGCCGAACGGTATCCGTCGCCTGTCGAAGCAGTACCTGAACGACCCGGCCGAGGTCACCATCAAGTCGCAGACTCGCACCGCGGAGAACATCCGCCAGCGTTTCCTGATGACCGCGCACCGCAACAAGTTCGACGCGCTTACTCGCGTGCTCGAGGTTGAAGAGTTCGACGGCATGATCGTCTTTGTGCGCACCAAGCACGAGACCGAAGAACTCGCCGAGAAGCTCCGTGGCGCCGGATTCAACTCCGCAGCCATCAACGGTGATATCCCGCAGACCCTGCGTGAGCGCACCGTGGACCAGCTCAAGGATGGCCGTCTGGACATCCTGGTTGCTACCGATGTTGCTGCACGTGGCCTGGATGTCGAGCGCATCTCCCACGTCGTCAACTTCGATATCCCGAACGACACCGAGTCCTACGTCCACCGCATCGGCCGCACCGGCCGTGCAGGACGCTCCGGTGAAGCACTGCTGTTCGTCACCCCGCGTGAAGGCCGCATGCTCCGTTCCATCGAGCGCGCAACCAAGTCCGAGCTCATCGAGATGAAGCTCCCCACGGTCGATGAGGTTAATGAGGCCCGCAAGGCTAAGTTCGCCGCTTCCATCACCAAGGCTCTCGACAACAAGCAGATGGGCATCTTCCGCGATCTGATCCAGAAGTATGCAGACGAGAACGAGGTTGAACTCGTCGATGTCGCTGCTGCTCTGGCAGCCCAGGCACAGACCGGCCCCTTCTACATGAAGGAGCAGCCGCGTCGTGAGCGCAATGACCGTCAGGGTGGACGCAACGACCGCAACGACCGTCGTGGCAACGATGAGCGTCGTTTCCGTGAGGACCGTCAGGGCGGCCGCAACCGCGGCACCAAGCAGAACCGTCAGGCAGAGGCCGTCGACTTCAGCCGCGATGGCATGAAGCAGTACCGCATCTCCGTCGGCCGCCGTCAGGGTGTCCGTCCGGGTGCAATCGTTGGTGCTATCGCCAACGAGGGCGGCCTGCAGTCTGCTGACTTCGGTCACATCGACATCCGCGGTGACTACACCCTGGTGGAGCTGCCGGCGAACATGCCGGGCAAGGTTCGTGAGAACCTCTCCGGTACCCGCATCTCCGGTCAGCTCATCGACCTGTCGGACGACACCTCCGCTCCGGAGGGCGCCCGCGAGGACGACCGTTACGAGCGCGGTGGCAACCGTGGCGGCGGACGCGAGTTCCGTGGCGGTAGCCGTGGCGGCGACCGCGGTGGCAACCGTGGTGGCGGACGCAACTTCCGTGGCGGACGCGGCGGAGACCGTGACCGTGACGGCGATCGCAGCGGACGTGGCGGATTCAACCGTGACGACCGTGGCGGAGACCGCCGTGGTGGCGGCGGACGTGGCCGCGACGACCGTGGTGGATACCGCGGCAACCGTGGTGGCTGGGACAACTAAGCCCGCACACGATTAAGCCCGCCAGCCTGACATGGCTGGCGGGCTTTTTCATGCCTTAAGCCACGAAAAACGGGCACCCTGCACATAATCTGTGCCGGGTGCCCGTTGGGCTGAAAACCTAGATGAAGAACATCAGGATCGCCAGGATGACCCAGAGCAGGGCCCAGATGCCGGAGAACATCGCCAGCTGGCTCTTGGACTTGTTCCAGTTGAGGCCGGCGGCCTTCTCGACGTCCTTCGGGTCGTTCTCTTCATCATCGTTGATCTGGATGCCCAAGCCAACGATCATGGCGCGCTGCTTCGGCACGATCACGAAGAGCAGCAGAGCCCAAGCGATGACGGCCAGCAGGATCGAACCGTGGACGATGCCGTTGCGGATGTACAGCGGCATGTCGGAGAACATCACTGCGACACCGAGGACCGGCACCAGCAGGGAGATCAGACCGTATAGACGGGTAATGCGGAAGAGGGTCTTGGCGGAACCGCGGGAGTCCGCGTCTCCGTTGTGTGCGGCCAGCGCAACGCGCGGGAACATAGAGGTGGAGACGGTGACGGGGCCGATGAGGAGAATCGCCGCGACGACGTGTGCGATCAGCACAATATTCACGTGACTGTGCCTTCCGTTGTGGGTGTGAGGCAGGTGGGCTGTTGGCGAC
This sequence comes from Corynebacterium sputi DSM 45148, assembly GCF_000427865.1. Taxonomy (GTDB): domain Bacteria; phylum Actinomycetota; class Actinomycetes; order Mycobacteriales; family Mycobacteriaceae; genus Corynebacterium; species Corynebacterium sputi. Next base: position 67,489 of record NZ_ATYV01000005.1, read on the forward strand.
AGATGCCGCCAATCGGTATGCAATCATAACGTAAACTCCCAGGTCATCCGAATCCTCAGCAGGAATCGTGCATGGCTTCCCAGTCACCAACGGACACCGGCAACTGATACTCCAGCGCAACTGCGGCATAGCGAGTGGAGTAGTCGCAGGCATTGTCTGGAAGCCACTCTGCAGGAGTCAGATCCGACTTTGCGCGGTTGATTCCAGCATCCACCGGAATCAGGTTCACCGGGTCATTGGCGAACTGAATTCGCTTCCCGACGTCCCATCCATACGCCCCGAAATCCCACGCCGCTGCCAGTGGATAGATGTGATCAATGTCTGTCTCCGACACCTGCAAGGGATCGCCGGTGTACGGATCTTGTATGGAAACGTCCGCTGCGGTGCATGGTTCATCACCTGGTCCGTACCACTGGGTGAGGATTGCCTCTCGGACCGTGCAGGCCCCGTCAGAGCCCCAGCCGGAGCCGAAATTATCCCGGGAGTAGCCGGTGACAGTGATCCGTTCGGGAGCTACGGACAACTCAGAGAGCGCTGCCGGTGGGGAAGTGGCGCAGCCTGCGACAGCGAAGGTCAGGGAGAGAAGAATGAGGGGGAGAAGGCGCATGTGGACCTCGGGGCGTCGGGAAGCAGATCTTTCACTCAGTTAGACGCAACGAGCCGCAGGTTCGGTTCCCGGTTTTTCCACACAAGCATCTTTGTCCACACCAGCGGGCGGGCAAGCGACGATGTCGGAGGCAGGTGGTAGAGAATGAGGTCATGACGACTGAACTGCTCCACGCTCTGTGGCCCACCGGCGAGGGGCTTCTGGTGTGGGTTGAGCGCGTCGACGGACATGTAGTTCTCAAGGACATAGAGAGAGCACGGGATTCACTGCCGGATGAGATCGTGGATCTCTTGGCGCCGCGGCGGTTCGGAAAACAGCACGAGACGGTCCTGCAGACTCCCAGCGGAAAGCGGAAGCGGCTGACCCTTCCCACGATCCAGTTGGCGCCCGGTGGGGCAGCGGCTCTTTTGCAGTTGGTCAGCCGCTACGAATCGCATCCCGGTATTTCCGCGGAAGTGAAGTTTCTGGCTCGGGTGGTGGCGGGCATTCGGGCGTATGTGAAAGCAGGGCGGGTCCTGCTGGTGACATCCATGCGTGGTGATCAGCAGCGGTTCTTGGAATGGCGGCTGTCGGACACCGTGGACGTGGCTGCCTGGCGCGTCGATGTGGCTCGGTCGATTCCCCCAGTGCTTGCCGCAAACGGCCCCAAGGGTTTTCTGGATGAGTTCATCTCTGATATGACCGAGGCGGTGGTCTCACAGGAATTGGATGAGCACTTCCACTTCAATCCGCCGACGCACCGGATCATGATCAACCTGGTCGACCACACAGCGTTGCCAGAGTCATCCTCGCGCCTCGGCGCAGCACTGACGAAGTGGCGGCAGTCGATGCCTGGCCGAGAGCTGGAACTGGTGCTGAAACTCGACGAGCCGCAGTTCGATGACGCTGATCCGGCCGATCTCTGGGAGCTGCTCAGCGATGGGGAAGGGGAAGTGCCGGAGAACGTCACGAAGGTCGACGCGGTGGAAAAGTCCCTCGATTCGGACCTGCCGGTGTGGCCGTTGACGGCGATGGTTCGAGTTGGGACCAAGCCGCCGTTGCGGATCACCTCTAAGGCGCTGACCCCGGGGGTGGAGGCACAGCTCAAGCAGGTGCTGGCCGCCGGAGTGAAGGCATTTCCGCAGCTAGCCGAGGCGCAGTCCGGGCCCGAGGGAGGACTGGACCTCATGCTGTCTGGACACCAGGTGGTGCGATTGCTCACCACTGGTGTGCGGGATCTGGGCAAGGTCGGTGTGACGGTGCTGCTGCCGCGCGCGTGGACCACGGTGCCGCCGACGGTCCGAGTGCATATTCAAGACTTGGAACCCACTGGCAATGTCACCGGTGCGACCCCTGGCCGGGTCGGGCTGGATCAGCTGGTGAAGTACAAATGGGAAATCTCCATTGGCGACCGGAAACTCACGTCCTTTGAGATGGAGCAGCTCGCCGAGTCCGACACTGGACTGATCGCCATGCGTGACCAGTTCGTTCGCGCGGACACCACCGCGATGGCGAAGATCATGCGATTCCTACGAGCGCATTCCTCCACTGCCTCAGCGCTGGGCGAAGGGGAGACCACCCTCGCGGAACTGAACGGTATTGATGACGAGGTCTCGGAGAAGCTCGACGGTGTCGACGTCAGCGTCGAGGCCAAAGGTGACCTGGGCACCGTCTTCCGTGGCGTGGTCACTCCGAAACCCGAGCCGATCCCTGAGATCGAAAACCTCCACGCGGAACTTCGGAAGTATCAGCGCGAAGGCGTCGAATGGCTCAACTGGATGTCCGAGCGAGGCTTTGGCGCCGTGTTGGCCGATGACATGGGTCTGGGAAAGACCGTGCAGGTGTTGGCGTTGTTGCAGCACGAGAGGAACGTCGGGAAGCGACGTCCTTCTCTCATCGTTGCGCCGACCTCCGTTGCCCAGAACTGGGTGATCGAGGCGGCGAAGTTCACCCCGGGCTTGACCGTGCTCATGCACCACGGTGCCAAGCGGCTCAAAGGCGATGGATTCGCGGCCGCCGCTAAAAATGCAGATGTGGTGGTCACTACCTACCCAATGCTTGACCGGGATCTGGCAGATCTGTCCGGCGCCGACTGGGACCACTTGATCCTCGATGAGGCGCAGGCGATCAAAAACCCGAACACCAAGGTCACCAAGGCTGCACTCGCCCTGCCAGCGCGCCACCGCATCGCGTTGACAGGTACTCCGGTGGAGAACAACCTCGGCGAACTGCGCACCATCATGGACTTCTGTAACCGCGGGATGCTCGGCTCTGCCCGGGAGTTCCGCAACCGGTGGGCCGGTCCGATCGAGAAAGAAGAGAACGGAGTTTTCGCAGCGCGCCTGCAACGCCTCATCGCTCCGTTCATCATGCGTCGAGTCAAGACCGACCGAGACATCATTGCTGATCTGCCAGAGAAGCAGGAAAACATCGAAGCAGTGCCGATGACCGTCGAGCAGGCCTCGCTGTACCGCACCTACGTCAAGCAAATGATGGAGATGCTCAACCAAGCCAAAGGCATGTCGCGCAAGGCCCTGGTGCTGATGTCACTGACCCGCTTGAAGCAGATCTGCAACCACCCAGCGCACTACCTCGGCGACGGATCAGCGGTACTAGATGGTGCCAAGCATCGCTCCGGCAAAGTCGAGCGGATGGTGGAATTGCTCGATGACGCCGACGCGAAGGGGGAGAAGACCCTTATCTTTACCCAGTATCGGGAGTTCGGAAGCATCCTCGAGCCGTATCTCGCCGAGCGCTATGGCCGTCAGGTGCCGTTCCTGCACGGCGGGGTGCCCCGGGCAAAGCGTCAGACGATGGTCGAGGACTTCAATGGAAGCGATCGGAGCAGCATTATGATCCTCTCGCTCAAGGCTGGTGGCACCGGACTCAACCTGACCTCCGCGAACCATGTCATCCACGTGGATCGCTGGTGGAACCCGGCGGTGGAGAACCAAGCCACCGACCGGGCGTACCGCATCGGGCAAGAGAAAGATGTGTCGGTCCATAAGCTCGTCTCACGCGGCACACTGGAAGAGCGAATCGACGAACTCATCGACGGCAAGGTCCAACTAGCCGGCGCTGTCCTCGGAAAGACCAACGTCACTGAACTGGACGACGACACCCTGCGCCACCTGCTCACCCTGCGCGTCGAACCGCGCAACGACATCACCGAAGGAGCCAGCGATGACTGACGACAATGTGATCCACGCGGATTTCGCTGGCCGCCGCAAACGCACCAGCGCTCCGAGGATAAAGCCTGACGCCGATGTATTGAAGGCCCGGCGGGTGCAGCACGAGGCACGTCGGAGTTTGCGGGAGATGCCAAAGAAGATTGGCATGCACCGCGAGGAGCCGCCTGCGTGGACGCGGATCAGCCAGACGGTTAATCGGACTGCAGACGGTCGGAACTGGGCAGCGCAGCTCCTGCTCAGTCGAGTTCGGTCGGAAACCGAGGCCAAGCGATGGGGCCGTGGCGCGGATCTGTTCAGCGAAGGCAAGGTTCGCCAGCTCACCGTCGAGGACTCCATCATCTCTGCGCTGGTTCAAGGCACCCAGCCATCCCCGTTCGCGGTGAGCATCCAGCTTCCGGACCGAGATGAGAAGCTCACTCAGTACCTCACCGGTGCCATCGCCACTGCTCCCGCTGGGATGTTTGCCCTGACCACTGGGCGTGTGCCAGGTGCTGACCTACCTGGGTTCGTGCTGCGGGACGATGACCGACTGAGGTACTCCTGCGAATGCCCGGATCCGACCTCTCCGTGTAAACATGTCGCTGCGTTGATCGTTGCAGCGGGCTCGAAGATCGATATTGAGCCGCGCACAATCCTGGACCTGCGCGGCATCGACCCTGAGGCTCTGGCCCAGCGCATCGAATTCGAGCGATCCGGTACCCGCCGGCCGACCCGCGCAATCGACTCGACTCCGCCAGCGTGGGATGCCCCGCCACGGGAGGAGCCCGACGAGCCAGAGGAGGTGAGCCAGCGCCCGAACTTCTGGGGCGAGGACATGCCACTACCGGAGATCCCCGAGGTACCCACCGCCCCGGCGATCCTGGAAGCTGACCAAAAGCTCTTCATGGAAGCCCTGGACACGGCCTGTTTCGGCGGTCGAGACACCATCAATTTGGCCAATGAACTCGCTGAAGCCTATCGGGCGATGATCCACACCGAGGGCGATCACATCGACGGCGAGCTGGCGGACATCATCGATTTCGGACCCAAGCGATAGGGATACATGGCAACTTCAGTTCGCTTTCTGCACACCTCTGATTGGCAGTTGGGGATGCCCGCAGCCTTCCTAGCCAAGCACGACATGGAGGTACCGGCGGAGTTCGCCCGCGCCAGACTCGAAGCAGTCGAGAAACTTGGGCAGGTTGCGCAAGAGCAGGGCTGTGCGTTCATCGTCGTGGCCGGCGATGTCTTCGACACCAATTCCCCCGAGCCGCGCCAACTCGCTCGTGCCATCGACACCCTGCAGGCTTTGCCAGTGCCGGTGTACCTACTGCCGGGAAACCACGATTCCTTCGATCCCTCCAGCGTTTACCGCCGCGCCGAGTTTGCTTCCCTCGACGGGGTGCACGTGCTCATTGATTCCGAGCCGGTTGAGGTCGCTGAAAACGTCGAGTTGGTCGGCGCTCCATTCCTCACCCGGCACCCGGCGACCGATCCGGTCGCAGAAGCACTCAAAGATCTTCCACCGCTTCCCGACGCTCACCTTCGCATCCTCCTCGCCCACGGCCAGGTCGAATCCTTCGGTGATGATGCCTTGGTGGATCTAGATGGAATCACTTCAGCGATCGGGGAGGGACAACTTCATTACGCGGCACTGGGTGATCGACATGGAACGCTCCAGGTGACACCGGAAGTGTGGTTCTCGGGCTCGCCAGAGGTCACCGACTTCGATGACACGGAGAAGGAGTCCGGCAACGTCCTGGTGGTGGACATCAGCCAGGACGGCATCTCAGTGGAGCCAGTTCCGGTGGGGAAGTGGGCCTTCCAAGCGGTCAATGGTTCAGTCAGTTCGGATACCGAGCTCGATGCCTGGTTGGCACGCATTGAGGACATCGATCACAAAGACCGCACCGTGGTGAAGTACTCGCTGGAAGGCGAGGTCACCATTGACCAGCAGATCCGTCTAGATGCAGCGATAGACGGGTTCCGCGACCGTTTCGCCTGCTTCTATCCGAGGACTCGAACCCATGATCTCGTGGTGGTGCCTGGCGAGGACGAACGTGCGGACATGGGACTGACGGGTTTCCCGGCCCGCGCCTCAGCTGAACTTCACGACCTTGCCACGGGCCAGGGTCCTGATGCCCGCACCGCCCAGAGAGCCTGGCGAATGCTCTACCGCTACACCCGGGAGGACGTGTGACATGAAGCTGCACAGTATTAAACTGAGGAACTTCCGGGGAGTCGGGGAGCTGGTGTTGTCGGACTTGCCGGAGACGGGTGTCGTTGTCGTCCACGGACCGAATGAACAGGGAAAGTCCTCCATCGCAGAGGCCCTCAACCTGGCTCTAATGCAGCCGGCGAAAACAGGGAAGAGGGCCATCAAAGCGATCCTCCCAGCCGGATCGATGGAACCGGCCGAGGTTTCCGTCGACCTGACTCTGGACGGGTACCGATTCACCGTGGACAAGCGCTACACGGGCTCGCAGTCCGGCAAATGCCTGGTCACCGTTGTCTCACCGGCTCGTAATGAATTCCGAGACAAGGCCGCCGACGACTGGCTTCAGGAGCGGGTCACCTCTGCGGGCGTGACTGACCTGTGGACGGCATTCACTGCCGAACAGGGTCAAGACCCGAACGACCTGAAACTCGACAGCGTCACCGCACTGTCCCAGGCATTGGAGACGAAGACTGACGTCGAAGGCGTCGCGGTCGATGAAGAAGCGCTCCTCACGAAGGTCCGTCAAGAAGCCGATGCCTACTTCACTCCAAGCTGGAATTACACCAAGGCGTTCCAAGAGAAGCTCAAGAAGCCGGAGATTCTTGAGGCTGAACTCACTGACCTGCAGACTCAGCGTCGCTCCCTCGATCGCGACATCGACATGGTCGAAGAAGGTAACCGGCGTCTCGCCGAATTGAAGCGGCGAATCCCAGCCCTCCGCGTCGAGGTGGAGACCACCGCAGAGAAACTGCAGGCAGCTAAACGCGTCGCTGAGCGTGCAGCCGCAGCCCAGGAACGAGTTGAGGCTGCCCAGCGAACCCTCACGGAGGCCACCGATGCTGTTGCCCGACGCGAGGGAGTCATCTCCGCGCTGGCAGATCGGGAGGACCAATTAGCTGCTGCCACCGCAGCAGAGGAAGTGGCAACTGCTGATAGCGAGGCTGCCGCTCAGAAGCTTGAACAGGCTGGCAAAGATGTTGAGCGTCTCACCAGTGAGAGGGATCTCGTCCGAGATACTGTGCGGATCGCTAGGCATGATGAGGGGATGAGACGTCGTAAAGCAGATGCGACAGCCGCTCGAGAGCGGCTGGAGAAGATCGACAAGCTGCAGACCTCGCTTTCCGACGCCCTTTCCCACTCCGCTACCTTCACCATCACTCCAGCGCAACTTGACGACCTCGTTCGCGCCGAGTCTGACGCCCGGACAGCAAAGGCATTGCTGGAGGCCGAATCCGTCACCCTACAGATCCGTGCTGACGATAAGCGCACGGTCACGGTCGACGGTGAGAATGTCGCAGTTCCAGTCTCAAAGGTCGTCACTGCGGACATGGTGCTAGTGATTGATGGTGTTGAGGTGACCATCGCTCCGCCGTCGGGTTCTGACCGAGTCGAGAAGGTTGCTGCCACCCAGGCTGAGGTGGACCGACTTCTGGATGAAATGAAAGTCGACACCGTCGACGATGCCCGACTACTGGTGAAGGAGCGAGAAGCTGCCGAGGCTGATGTCGCGGCGATTCGCCAGCGTTTCGACGATGCCACTGCAGGGGTGGACCAGACCGCGGACGGCGCCCTGGTGAAGCGGGTCGACGAGGAGGAGATCGACCGCGCTGAATTCTGGAGTCGGGACGAGCCGATACCTGACAACGCTGCTGACCGCGTCGATGAGCTAGAGGCGGAGCTCAGGGGTCTGGAGGATGATCTGGCTGTCGCGGTGGCAACCCGAGACGCGGTGAAGAACTCCGACAACTTGGAGCGCCGCCATCGTGCTGTGGAAGCCGCCAAACATGCCGCAGCCGAAGTCGAACGAGCACGAGCCGAGTTGGAGGCTCGGCGTGAGGAAATCTCTGATGAGGCCCTTCAGAGTCAGGTCTCGGAGTTGACGGAGACATTGGCGCAGAAGACCACAGCCGCGGAGGAACTGACTGCAGAAATGCAGCAGGCAGATCCCACTGGAGCGGAGGACGATCACAATGGGGCGCAGTCAGCGCTGGAATCGGCACGTCGCTCGGAGAATGAGTGGAACGTGAAGGTGGCGGCAGTGCAGACCAACGTCGATGGAGCGATTGGCCTCGACGACCGCATTCGGGTGCTCTCTGACCAATTGGAGAATGCCCGCGAAGTCGCCGGCTCCGAATTGGAGCGCGCCGACGCCCTGAAGCTTCTCCACGACACTCTCTCCGCTGCTCGTGAAGAGATCCGCGAGGCGTATCAGGAACCGTTGAGGGAGAAACTTCGTGCTTTGGCGAAGCCGGTGTTTGGTGAAGACGTCGACTTCACCCTGGATCAGGGCCTCGCCATTGTCGAGAGGACCATGAATGGAATCTCGATCCCGGTAGATGATCTGTCCGGGGGAGCAAAGGAACAGCTCGACATCCTCACCCGGCTGGCCGCTGCTGCGCTCATCGACGGTGGTGCACCAGTCATCTTGGATGATGCACTCGGGTTCTCCGATCGGGGGCGGCTGGACCAGATGAATAGGGCGATCACTCGAGCCGGGAAATACGCCCAGGTACTAGTGCTGACGTGTGATGAAGAGCGCTATTCACGACTCGACGCACGGCGGGAAGACATCGGTCTGTTGCTTGGATGACCGAATGCCCGGGTACACATTCCGTTTTCCGGTTCGGGGGTAGTATTCTCACCTTCATGTCCGATGTCCCGTGGCTCAACGATGATGAACAGTACTTCTGGCGAATGCTCCTGGCCGCCTTCCGGGGGGTGGAACGCACCGTGGATTATCGCTTCTTGGAAACCGCTGGGGTGTCTTCCGCCGACTTTGCTGTTCTCGTTGCGCTGGCGGAAGCTCCCGACGAGCGGCAACGCATGCGCGAACTGTGTGTCCACCTCGCATGGGACCGCAGCCGCGTCTCACACCAGATAACCCGCATGGAAAAGCGGGGCCTGGTGGAAAAGGTCCGATGCGACAACGACAACCGCGGCATCGATGTAGCTCTCACCTCCGCCGGCCGGGAACTGCTAGAGAAGGCCGCCCCGGATCATGTCCGGACCGTTCGCTCGGTTGTTTTCGATGAAATCGAAGGGGTGGACTTCGCCAAAAATGGCGAAATGCTGCGCCGCATCGCTGTGAAGGCTGCGGAGTTCCGTGGCGAGGAGCCGAACTTCAGCACCTCCGGGATGCCGTGTTCTCCCGAAGGCCGGGAGTAATCGGCTTCAGCGCGATTCTGTCTACACTCGGAGCCAGGTAGTTATGGAAACCTGTAGATTCAGGCACCCGAGGAAAGGCATGGTCATGACCACTCCTGACAACAACGGCTCCGCCGTCGAGAAGATCTACTCCACCATCACCAAGGTCGCTGGACGTCCGATCTCCCGCAGCCACTCCAATCGCTGGCTCGCTGGCGTGTGTGGTGGCCTTGGCGAAGCATTCGGTATCGACCCGAACCTGATCCGCGTCATCACTGCCGTAGGCATGATCGTGCTCACGCCGCTGTTCTTGGTGCTGTATATCGGCCTGGCGGTCGTACTGCCCAAGGGCTGATCGTAGGTACGACTCCTATCGGGGGTCGGCCACGCTTGGGGGATATGTAAAACTTCTTTACATATCGGTGTCGCGCTAGAGTACGACGAAACCCGCCCACCAGCATAAAGACTGGTGAGCGGGTTTCTTTGTGGTGCCCCCGATAGGAGTCGAACCTACGACCTTCGGTACCGGAAACCGGTGCTCTATCCACTGAGCTACGGAGGCGGGTGTGCCCTTGTGAGGCACGAGGGCCAATATATCACCGCCTCACACAGGGGTGGAAATCACACCAGTGAAACTTCACTGACCCGGTCTTTATCCCGCAATGATGACAATGAGCGTCCGCGGGCCGTGGACACCCTCTACGCGATTTAGCTCGATGTCAGAGGTCGCAGACGGGCCCGAAATCATGGTGATCGGGTTCGTCGGAATGAGCCTCTTAACCGCCTCTGGAACTCCATGCACCACGGTGTCGATGGGCACGACACAGATGTGAACATCCGGCACGAGAGAGAGCGCACGGCGGCCGTTGTCGGCTGAGCCGTCCAAAAAAATCGTTCCAGTCTCAGCGGAGGTAACAGCTGAGGAGGTGACGATTCCGTCCATCTCATTCAGAGTCCGGGGGTCGGTCTGGGTGGAGTCGGTGGTGATGTGGGAGGAGACGTCGTTAAGCCATGTCTCTTTCAGTCCCGCAGGGACCGCGATACGCGACAGGGACGCGGTCTGCTCGGCTACCGCGGCAGCGATGGAGGCATCGTCAGCGTCGCAGTGGATGATGGCGGCGCCGTAGTCCTCGAGACGGTCGTCGAGAAGCTCGATCAAGGTATCTCGGTCGGTGTGCCGGTCGGTCTCGTACTCGCGAGTAACGTGGTAGGCCTCGCCGGGTTGGATGGCCTCACCCTCCAAGATCGCCTGGGCCCAGTCCTCACCACGGGTGGCCTGCTGGGCCTCGCGGATCCGGCGGAGAATCTCGGTTTTCGCTGCACTCATCGTCCGTCCAATCCGTTGATCTTGCTGGGGATCTGGTTGTCGCGCTCAGTGTCGAGGTCGACCTCTCCCTTGTCCCACTTGGTGCGGAAGGAGTGCTTCGGCGGCACCGGGGTGTCACGGGCGTCGGTCCATCCACTGAGGAACGAAGGCAGCGACGGGATGTAACCGCCGGTGCGAGCACCGAGAAGACGAGCGGTAAAGGCAGCGCGAACGGCTCGGTTCCACAGAGCGCGGTTGCCCATCATCATTGCCATGGCGGAAAAGATCTTGCCTTCGACCGGCGGGCGGTGTTCGGTAACTTTGCGCTGTCGCAGCTCCAGCAGAGCGCTGGGAATGTCGATCTTGACCGGGCAGACCTCATAACAAGCGCCGCACAGAGAGGACGCGTAGGGGAGTGAGGCGTTCGGATCCTTGGCGGAGTCCATGCCGGTGAGCTGCGGGGAGAGGATGGCGCCGATCGGACCGGGGTAGGTCGATCCGTACGCGTGGCCACCGGTGCGCTCGTAGACCGGGCAGATGTTCAGGCATGCGGAGCAGCGGATGCACTTGAGGGCTTCGCGGCCGATGGCGTCGCCCAGTGCTGCGGTCCGGCCGTTATCGAGGAGGACGATGTGGAACGTCTGGGGGCCATCGCCTTCGGTGACTCCAGTCCACAGGGAGGTGTACGGGTTCATCCGTTCACCGGTGGAAGAGCGCGGCAGCAACTGCAAGAAGACCTCTAAGTCCTCGAACTTCGGCAGGAGCTTCTCAATGCCCATCACGGTGATGAGGGTCTCCGGCATGGTCAGGCACATGCGGCCATTGCCTTCTGATTCGACCACGGTGACGGTGCCGGTCTCAGCGATGCCGAAGTTCGCTCCGGAAATGGCCACCTTGGCCTTCATAAACTGCTCGCGCAGGAACACGCGGGCGGCTTCTGCCAGCTCCGGCGGGTTGTTCGACAGGTTCGGGTCCACGTCCGGGATGCCATCGAGGAAGATCTCGCGGATCTCGTTGCGGTTGCGGTGAATTGCTGGAACGAGGATGTGCGAGGGCATGTCATCGGCCAACTGGACGATCAGTTCGGCAAGGTCGGTTTCCTGAGCGTGGATGCCGGCCTCTTCGAGGGCCTCGTTGAGACCGATTTCCTGCGTGGCCATGGACTTGACCTTGATGATGTCGGTCTCGCCGGTCTCTTGGACCAGGCGGGTGACAATCTCATTGGCTTCGACCGCGTCGCGCGCCCAGTGGACGATGCCGCCGCGTTCGGTGACGGATTCTTCGAACTGCTCCAGCAGCTCGGGCATACGTGCCATCACGTCGCGCTTGATCTCAGAACCAGCGGTCCGCAGTGCCTGCCAGTCATCCTTTTCATCGACCACTTCCGCACGCTTGGCGCGGATGGTGTGGGTGGCGTTGTGCAGGTTGTCACGGAGCTGGCGGTTCTTTAGCTCGTGGCGGGCGGCCTTCGGGAACGATTCCGTTCCGCGCAGGTTCCCCACGTCTTCTGAGGCGTAGACCGGCAGGCCCAGATTCACGGGGGTCATGAGATCGACTCCTTGTCTCGCTTCAGTGCATCAGCGCCCTCAGGAGTCCATGGATCGCGCCGGGTAGAGGCGAGGATTTCCGCGAAGTGAATGGACTGCACCGGAAGTGCGCCTTCGCCGGACTGGCGGTTGAGGGCGCCGCCGATGTTCATTAGGCAGGAGGCGTCGCCGGCGGTGACGAACTCAGCGCCAGTTGAGCGCACCGCAGCGGTCTTGTCAGAGACCATCGCCTGGGAAGTTTCCGCATTCTTCAAAGCGAAGGTGCCGCCGAAGCCGCAGCATTCTTTGGCTGCGGGCAGATCGAGAAGTTCGATGCCCTCGACCTCACGGAGAAGGGTGGTCGGCCGATCGCCCACGTGCAGAATGCGCAGGCTGTGGCACGTGGGGTGGTAGGTCACGCGGTGCGGGAAGTGCGCGCCGACATCAATCACTCCAGCGACATCGATGATGAACTCCGAGAGCTCCAGAGTTTTCGCCGAGGTGCGCTTGGCAGCGTCAACCTGCGCGGAAGAGCCGAAACGCTCAGCAATCCCCGTGTGCTGGTGGCGTACCGCGCCAGCGCAGGAGCCAGAGGGGGCGACCACATATTCAATGGAGTCATCGAGGAATGACTCAGCATATCGGTCGAGCTGGGGCAGCACCTCCTTTTGGTATCCGGTATTCACGTGCATCTGACCGCAGCAGGTCTGGGTCTCCGGAAAGACCACCTCGCATCCGAGACGGGTGAGGACCTTCGCCGTGGCTGAGACGGCGTTAGGGGACATCACGTCACCGATGCAGGTGGCAAAAAGCGCTACCTTCATGGCTACTCCTTGCAACGGGGATCGCCTGGGCTGTGTGGTGGCGGTCCCGCCGATGGGTTGGTTAACACCGATAGTACGGTCCCATGGGGCTATCATGGTTGACCATGACTCCCGCCGAACTTGCCGACCTGATTCATGGCGTCGCTACCTCTGTCTTTACCGAACACGACCTCGATCCGGCGGTGATTCCGCCCCAGATTACGGTTGAGCGTCCCCGCAATCCGGAGCACGGGGACTATGCGACGAACCTGGCTCTGCAGGTTGCCAAAAAGGCGGGAGCAAACCCGCGCGAGGTCGCGCAGTGGCTTTCCGACGCTCTCCTGGCCAACCCCGGCATCGACGAGACTTCGGTCGCTGGCCCAGGTTTCATTAATATCCGCCTCGCGGCGGACGCTCAGGGCGAGCTCGTGGGAACCATTCTTGAGGCTGGCTCTGCCTGGGGCACTGGCTCCGCGCTGTCCGATCAGAAGATCAACCTGGAGTTTGTCTCCGCGAACCCGACCGGTCCGATCCACCTCGGTGGCACCCGTTGGGCTGCTGTTGGCGACGCCCTCGGCCGGGTCCTGACTGCCAATGGCGCGCAGGTCACCCGTGAGTACTACTTCAACGACCACGGTGGCCAGATCGACCGCTTCGCTCGTTCCCTCGTGGCTGCCGCCAAAGGCGAGCCGGCCCCGGAGGACGGCTATGGCGGCGATTACATCAAGGACATTGCAGGAGACGTCGTGAAGCAGGTTCCGGACGTGCTCACCTCCGGCCGCTCTGATGAGGAGATCCAGGAAGTCTTCCGCTCCCATGGTGTGGAGCTGATGTTCACCCACATCAAGGACTCTCTGCATGAGTTCGGCACCGACTTTGACGTGTACTTCCACGAGAACTCCTTGTTTGAGTCTGGTGCTGTGGAGAAGGCCGTCGAGAAGCTTAAGAACGATGACCGCCTGTACGAGGCCGATGGCGCCTGGTGGCTGCGTTCCACCGAGTACGGCGATGACAAGGATCGCGTGGTCATCAAGTCTGATGGCAACGCCGCCTACATCGCCGGAGACATCGCGTACATCGACGACAAGCTGGGCCAGCGCGATCACACCCTGGCCATCTACATGCTGGGCGCGGACCACCACGGTTACGTTGCTCGACTGAAGGCTGCAGCGGCTGCGCTCGGCCACAATGCCGACGACGTCGAGGTCCTCATCGGCCAGATGGTCAACCTCGTCCGCGACGGCAAGCCCGTCCGCATGTCCAAGCGCGCCGGCACCGTTATCACCCTTGATGATCTGGTTGAGGCAATCGGCGTCGACGGCGCTCGCTACGCCATGATCCGCTCCTCGGTCGACTCCTCCCTGGACATCGACCTTGAGGTGTGGACCTCCCAGTCCAACGACAACCCGGTGTACTACGTCCAATACGCCCACGCCCGCCTCGCATCCCTGGCGCGCCGGGCCGAGGAGTCTGAGGTCAACGTCCACGGCGCTGACTACGGCCTGCTGACGCACGACCGCGAAGGCAAGCTCATCCGCACCCTGGCTGAATTCCCGGAGGTTGTCGCCACCGCAGCAGAACTGCGCGAGCCGCACCGCATTGCCCGGTACGCAGAAGGACTGGCTGGCACCTTCCACCGTTTCTACGACTCCTGCCAGGTGCTGCCGAAGTCGGACGAGGAAGCGAAGCCGCTGCACAGCGCTCGTTTCGCTCTGTCTATGGCGACCAAGCAGACGCTGCACAACGCCCTCGAGATGCTCGGTGTCACCGCACCGGAGAGGATGTAACGCATGGTCATTCTCGGAAATGGATTTGATAACGAAGGGTTGAACCTCCCGGACACCGGAGACTTCAACACCCTGCCGGCCCACGTGTGGCCGAAGAACGCCTCCCGACGTGAGGACGGAGTGGTGGAGATCGCCGGCGTTGGCCTCGACACCATCGCGCAGGAGTACGGCACTCCGGTCTTCGTTTTGGATGAGGACGACTTCCGGACTCGCTGCCGCGACATGGCGACCGCGTTCCGTGGTCCGCAGAACGTGCACTTCGCTTCGAAGGCCTTCCTGTCGAAGACCATCGCGAAGTGGGTTCATGAAGAGGGCCTGCACCTGGATGTTGCATCCGGTGGCGAGATGGCTGTGGCTTTGGCCGCGGATTTCCCGGCCGCGGATATGACGCTGCATGGCAACAATAAGTCCCGTCAGGAGATCTCCGACGCAATCGACGCCGGTATCGGCCGCATCGTGCTGGATAGCCTGCCGGAGCTGGACCGGGTTGCCCAGGCAGCAGAGAAGGCTGGCGTCATCCAGGACGTGATCGTCCGTGTGAAGCCGGGCGTGGAAGCCCACACCCACGAATTCATCGCTACTGCGCATGAGGACCAGAAGTTCGGCTTCTCGCTGGCCTCCGGCTCTGCGCTGAACGCTGCGGACAAGGCTCAGGCCAACCCGCACCTGCGCCTGATCGGTCTGCATTGCCACATCGGCTCACAGATCATCGAGGCCGATGGCTTCATCCTCGCTGCCGAGCGCATCTTCGCCGTGTTTGAGGAACTGATCAACCGCTATGGCGCCGACATCACAGAGCACTTCAATGTCCTGGACCTCGGCGGCGGGTTTGGTATCGCCTACGTCCCGGAGGAGCGTCCCTTGGACGTGGCGCCTCTGGCTGAGCGCATCGTTCGCGCTGTCGACGACCTCGCCGCGCGCATTGGCATCCCAGCGCCGACTGTCGCCGTCGAGCCGGGTCGTTCCCTGATCGGCCCGTCGATGGTCACCGTGTACGAGATCGGCACCATCAAGGACGTGCACGTGGACACCGGTGCCACGCGCCGGTACCTGTCCGTCGACGGCGGCATGAGCGACAACATCCGTCCGGCGCTGTACAGCGCCGAGTACGACGGCCGCATCGTAGGACGTACGGTGGCGGGGGAGCGTGTGCCGAGTCGGGTCGTCGGGAAGCATTGTGAATCGGGTGACATCCTGGTCTCTGATGCCATGTATCCGGACGA
This sequence comes from Corynebacterium sputi DSM 45148, assembly GCF_000427865.1. Classification (GTDB taxonomy): domain Bacteria; phylum Actinomycetota; class Actinomycetes; order Mycobacteriales; family Mycobacteriaceae; genus Corynebacterium; species Corynebacterium sputi. Next base: position 83,252 of record NZ_ATYV01000005.1, read on the forward strand.
CATCCGCGAGGGCGATATGTTTGCCATCGCAGCAACTGGTGCATACTGCTATGCGATGGCAAGTCGCTACAACATGCTGACCCGACCGCCTGTGGTCGCCGTACGGAACGGGGAATCCCGAATGATTCTCCGCCGTGAGAACCTGTCCGATCTTCTGAGCCTGGAGTGTGAGAGCCCGTCATGACCGAGAACACGTACAACCCCGGTAAAGGTGAGGGATCGCCGGTAGGCGTCGCCATTCTCGGCCTCGGCACCGTCGGTGCCCAGGTCCTGCGCCTGCTGCAGGAGCGCGCCGAGGACTTTGAGCGCCGCGTCGGCGGACCCATTGAGGTCCGCGGCGTCGCCGTGAGCGACAAGTCCAAGCCGCGTCCGGGCGTGGACCCCGAACTGCTCACTGATGATGCGTTCACTCTTATTGAGCGTGACGACGTCGACATCGTCGTCGAGGTCATCGGCGGCATCGACTACCCGCGCCGCGTCGTGCTGGAAGCGCTTCACGCCGGAAAGTCCGTGGTCACCGCCAACAAGGCGCTCGTCGCCGCGCATGGCGCTGAGCTTTCCGACGCTGCCGACGCCACCGGCGCCGACCTCTTCTTCGAGGCCGCTGTCGCCGCTGCGATCCCGGTTGTGGGCCCGCTGCGCCGTTCCCTCGCCGGTGACCAGGTGAACAAGGTCGTCGGCATCGTCAACGGCACCACCAACTTCATCCTCGACGCGATGGATTCCACCGGCGCTGACTACGACGAGATGCTCGCCGAGGCCACCCGTCTGGGCTACGCCGAGGCTGACCCGACTGCCGACGTCGAAGGCCATGACGCCGCCTCCAAGGCTGCGATCCTGTCCTCCCTGGCGTTCCACACCCGAGTCACCTCTGATGACGTCCACTGCGAAGGCATCTCCTCCATCACCGCCGAGGACATTGCCGCCGCCAACGCCGCTGATTGCACTATCAAGTTGCTCGCCACCTGTGAGCGCGTGATCCAGGAAGACGGCTCGGAGGGCATCTCCACCAGCGTCTACCCGGCATTCATCCCGCGCCGGCACCCGCTGGCAACCGTCCGCGAGTCTTTCAACGCCGTATTCGTCGAAGCCGACGCAGCCGGTCGCCTGATGTTCTACGGCAATGGTGCCGGCGGAAACCCGACCGCATCTGCAGTCCTCGGTGACCTCGTCGCCGCTGGGCGCAACAAGGTATTCGGTGGCCGCGCCCCGGGTGACTCCACCTACGCGGACCTGCCGATCCTGCCCTTCGGTGAGGTCGAGACTCGTTTCCACATCGATCTTGAGGTCGATGACCGCATTGGCGTGCTGGCTGACATCTCCCGTCGTCTGGCCGACAACGGCATCTCCCTGCGTACGGTCCGCCAGGAAGGTGGCACCCGCGCACATGAGGGCTCTGCAGCCCGCCTGGTGATCATCACCCACTCCGCAAAGGAAGAGCAGCTTCAGAGCTGTGTCGAGATGCTCGCGAGCCTCGACTCCGTGGTGAAGGTCAACTCCGTCATCCGTATCGAGGGGATGGACGTCTAGTGACCCAAGAAGTTCTCGTCGGCCAGCGCGTTGAGGTCGTCGTCCCGGGTTCCTCGGCGAACCTGGGACCGGGGTTCGACACCCTGGGCCTGGCTTTGAGCGTCTACGACCGCATTGAGGTCGAGGTCATCGAGCATGGCGTTGAGGTCGAGATCTACGGCGAAGGTGCTGAGGATCTGCCCGCCAGTGAGTCCAACCTTGTCGTCCGCGCGATCCGTGCTGGCCTGCGGGCCGCAGGCATGGAAGCTCCGGGCCTGAAGGTCATTTGCCACAACACCATCCCGCAGTCGCGCGGCCTGGGTTCTTCGGCCGCCGCCGCGGTCGCCGGTGTCGCTGCGGCTAATGGTCTGGCAGGTTTCCCGCTTTCCGACGACGAGGTCATCCAGGAATCCTCCGTCTTCGAAGGACACCCCGACAACGCTGCAGCCTCCGTGCTCGGTGGTGCCGTGGTCAGTTGGACCGACAAGCCGGTCGATGGTCGGACTGCTCCGCAGTACAAGGCTGTCGGCATTGACGTGCACCCGGACATCAGCGCGACCGCACTGGTCCCGGCGTTCCACGCTTCGACGAACGCGGTGCGCCAGGTGCTGCCGTCAGACGTCTCGCATGTCGACGCCCGGTTCAACGTCTCGCGTGCGTCCGTCATGGTCGTCGCACTGACCAAGCGCCCGGACCTGCTGTGGGAGGGCACTCGTGACCGACTGCACCAGACCTACCGCGCCGAGGTGCTGCCGGTGACCGCAGAGTGGGTCAACCGCCTGCGCAACCGCGGATACGCGGCGTTCCTGTCCGGCGCCGGCCCGACCTGTCTGGTCCTGGGTACCGAAGAGGTTCCCTCTCACGTCCTGGGCGAGGCACGCGAATCCGGCATGAAGGTGCACAAGCTTGACGTCGCTGAGGGCGTCAAGGTCACCGTCCAGCAGTAGTTACTCCTCCTCGGCCCCAGGGCCGGGGAGGTTAATGACATCAAGATCACCTGCGGCGAGATGCGCCCGCAGGTCCTTCTTGTCGAACTTTTCCACCGACGTCTTGTCGATGTGGTCGACAAAAGTCCAGTACTCCGGGATCATCCAGTTCGGAAGCTTCGGCTTCAACTGCTCTCGGATACTCTCGACGGTCTCTAGGCCCGTGGGTACGTCGTCAACCAGGACCGTTACCGCCAGCGGGCGCTCGCCCCAGCGGCTGTCTGGCACACCAATAACGGCGCACTCGACTACCTCCGCGGTCGACATGATGAGGTTTTCCAACTGCGCGGAGTAGATCCACTCACCACCGGATCGAATGACATCCCTGGCACGGTCCTGGATTGTCAGGAAGCCGTCGCGAGTAATGGATCCGACGTCACCAGTGCGCAGCCAGCCGTCGTCGGTGAAGTTTTCGTCGGGATGCTCGATCTCGCGGCCGCGGAATGACTCTGCATCCTCCGTGGAGGAGGAGTAGTAGGAACCGGTGACCGTATTACCGCGAACCTGCAGTTCACCCTGGTTCCGGTCATGGAGCTCTAGGACTTCACCGTCCTCGTCCACGACGCGGAACTGCATGATGTCCCCGAAACGGCCCTGGCTGACCCGGTACCTTTCGCGGGTTTCACCGGAGGCGCCATATGGAGGCCTGGCGACAGTTCCCACCGGTGAGGTCTCAGTCATGCCCCACAGGTGCACGACGTCGACGCCGTATCGCTCTTCCCACATCCGGATGAGTCGAGGCGGAACTGGGGAGCCGCCGACGTAGATGTTTTGCAGCGACATCCTCTCCGGCGGATTGTTAAGGAAGTGCACGAACAGGGAGATCCACAGAGTGGGAACACCCTGGGCATTTCGGGGCATCGAGGTCTCGATGATCCGAGCCAGGTTCGACGCGGACTGGTCGGGGCCGGGGAAGACCAACGGGGCGCCACAGGAGAATGCCGCCAGGGGAGTGCCCCAGGACAACACGTGATAGATCGGCACACAGCACAGCCACGATTCACCGTGAGTGATGGCAAACGAATCTGTCGTCCGGATGCTCATCGAGTGCAGGTACAGCGAACGGTGGGAGTAGACGACTCCCTTGGGAGCACCTTCAGTGCCGGTGGAGTAACACATCGCAGCGCCATCGGTCTCGTCGAGAACAGGCCAGTCGAAATGGCTGGGCTTGCCGTCGATGAGGGCTTCGTAGGAGTACAGCTCAATGCCCTCCGGAAGGAACTCCGCGGCCTCGCGGTGAGACTCCTCGGAACCGATGAGGATGACCGCACGGACCACCGGGGTGTGTTCGAAAAGCGGGAACAGGGTCTCGGCGAGTGTCGGGTCGGCGATGATCACCTCATCCTGCGCCTCATTGATGATGTGGGCGATCTGATCAGGCATCAACTGCTTGTTCAGCGGCTGGAAGACCGCGCCCATCGACGAGACAGCGAAGAATGTCTCCAGGTGTTCGGCGCAGTTGTACATCACCGTTCCGACCCGGGCATCGCCGATCACACCGATGTCGTCGCGCAGAGCGTGCGCCAGTGCAGAGGCACGGGCGCCGATCATGGCGAAGGTCAGCGTTTCTGGCTCGCCTCGGTTCCACGAGGTAACCGTGGTTGATCCGTGGATGGTCCGGCCGTATTCGAGGATCCCCGACACCGACAGCGGAATTTCCTGCATGGTGCTGCGCATGTCCACCAGCCTAATCGGAACGTATGTATCATTGAATCTCATTGGCGGGTTCGCCGTTGGAAGAGTACCGTTGCCCGGGATGGCTGGTGCAGTCAGCCCCGTCCCCTGCTGATGCGGAACTGCCAGCGTGCGGACAAAGCGAGAACGACACTCACCGCTGCAACGCCACACATACCCTCCATCTCCTTGAGAGTTGTGCGCTGAGATAGCTCGCGTACACGGGGCGAACCGATGTTGGGGACCACCTTGAAAGGAAATCCGTGACCGATACGGACACGACGGCCCAGGGCCAGTCAGAAAACTTGACTGCGCTGCGCATGGTCGAACTCCGCGAGATCGCCGCTGGCAAGGGCATCCGTGGAATCTCTGGCATGCGTAAGCACGAACTGATCGCCGCAATCCGCGGGGGCAAGCCCGCCGCAGCTAAGACTCCTCGCAAGGAGGAGAAGCCGGTGAATCAGGAGAAGCAGCCGGAGCCGGAGAAGGCCGAGAAGGCACCGGAGCAGGAGAAGTCGAGCCAGGCAGACAAGCCCGCTCAGGCATCCTCAGATCAGGATGACAGGGCAGACCAGGACGGTCACCAGTCTCGATCCCAGGCCCGCCGTGCTCGTCGCAACCGCAACCGTGGTCGCGACAACCAGCAGGACGGCCAGCAGCAGGACAACCAGCAGCAGTCCCCGGCAAAGAACGAGGGACAGCAGCAGGAGAACCGGAACCGCAACCGGAACCAGGGCGGAAATCAGGGCGGCCAGGGCAACCAGAACCAGCAGAAGAACCAGGGCGGGGGCCAAGGGAACCGGAACCAGGACAACCGCGGTCCGAGCGACGATAACGATGGGGACGGTCGTAATCGCCGTAACCGTCGTAACCGCCGCGATCGTCGTGGTCGTGACGGTGGGGGAAACCAGCAGCAGTCCGGTGGGGGATCCGATGACGTGCGCGATGGCGACGTGCTGCAGCCGGTCGCCGGAATTCTCGACGTTCTGGACAACTCCTCGGCGTTCCTGCGTACCTCGGGATATCTCCCGGGATCCAATGACGTTTATGTCTCTGCCCAGACCGTGCGAAAGTTCGGCCTGCGCAAGGGCGACGCAATCGTCGGACAGGTTCGGATGCCACGCGACGGCAACCAGAGCGGACAGGTCACCCAGGGTGGCGGCCGCAACAAGAAGAAGTACAACCCGCTAGTCCAGGTGGAGCGCATCAACGGCCTGGAACCGGACGCTTCCCGCCAGCGCAAGTCCTTCGGCAAGCTCACTCCGCTGTACCCGAACGAGCGGCTCCGCTTGGAGACCGACAACAAGGTGCTCACCACTCGTGTGATCGACCTGATCATGCCAATTGGTAAGGGCCAGCGCGCCCTGATCGTGTCCCCGCCCAAGGCCGGTAAGACCACGATCATGCAGAACATCGCGAACGCGATTGCCACGAACAACCCCGAGTGCCACCTGATGGTCGTCCTGGTCGACGAGCGTCCGGAAGAGGTCACCGACATGCAGCGCTCGGTCCGCGGCGAGGTCATTGCCTCGACGTTCGACCGCCCGCCGTCAGATCACACCGTGGTTGCAGAGCTCGCCATTGAGCGTGCCAAGCGCTTGGTGGAGCAGGGCAAGGACGTTGTCGTTCTGCTCGACTCGATCACCCGATTGGGCCGTGCGTACAACAACTCGTCGCCGGCGTCCGGACGTATCCTCTCCGGTGGTGTCGACTCCAACGCGCTGTACCCGCCGAAGCGTTTCCTCGGTGCTGCCCGCAATATCGAAGAAGGCGGATCGCTCACGATCATCGCCACTGCGATGGTTGAGACCGGTTCTGCCGGAGACACCGTCATCTTCGAGGAGTTTAAGGGAACCGGTAACGCTGAGCTGAAGCTCGATCGCCGGATCTCTGAGCGTCGGGTGTTCCCGGCCGTGGACGTTAACCCGTCCGGTACCCGCCGCGAAGATCTGCTGATGGGGCCGGATGAGGCCCGCGTCATGGTCAAGCTGCGTCGAGTCCTCTCGGCTCTTGATTCCCAAGCCGCGATCGACCTGCTGATCAAGCAGCTGAAAAAGACGAAGAACAATGCGGAGTTCATGACTCAGATTGCGTCCTCCGCACCGATGGCCGCTGACGTTGACGTCGACGAGATGCTCTGAGGAGGAACGAATGTCTGATCAAGTAAGTGCAGTTGACGACATCCTGTCTGAGTACCACGGACTGGAGGCTCAGCTCGCTGATCCAGAGCTGCATAATGATCCGGCTGCGGCTCGTCGCGTCGGGAAGCGCTTTAATGAGCTCCAGCCGATCATCCAGACCCACAGTCGTCTCGCCGAGGTCCGTGATGACCGTGAGGCTGCCTTGGAAATGGCATCTGAGGATGCAGAATTCGCCGCCGAGGCCAAGCGCCTTGCTGTCGAAGAAGAGCAGCTTGAGGAGAAGCTTGCGGACCTGTTGGCTCCGCGCGATCCCAGCGATGGCGATGACATCGTCATGGAGATCAAGTCCGGTGCCGGTGGTGAGGAAGCTGCGTTGTTCGCCGGCGAGCTCGCCCGCATGTATCAGCGCTACGCAGAGAAGAACGGCTTCACCACCGAGGTTCTCGGTGTGTCTGAGTCTGACCTGGGCGGCGTCAAGGACCTCACCATGTCGGTCCGCGCAAAGAACCCGTCGCGTGATGGCGCTTGGAGCGTCTTCAAGTTCGAAGGTGGAGTCCACCGCGTGCAGCGTGTCCCGGTGACCGAGTCGCAGGGCCGCATCCAGACCTCCGCCGCTGGCGTGCTGGTCTACCCGGAGCCGGACGAGGTCGAAGACATCGAGATCGAAGACAAGGATCTGCGTGTCGACGTCTACCGTTCCTCCGGTAAGGGCGGGCAGGGCGTTAACACCACTGACTCCGCTGTTCGTCTGACTCACTTGCCGACCGGCCTGGTCGTCACCTGTCAGAAGGAACGCTCCCAGATTCAGAACAAGGCGCGTGCCATGCAGGTGCTCGCCGCGCGACTGAAGCAGATGCAGGAGGAAGAGACCGCAGCCGCTGCTTCCGATAGCCGTCGCTCGCAGGTGCGCACCATGGATCGTTCCGAGCGCATCCGCACGTACAACTTCCCGGAGAATCGCGTCTCCGATCACCGCATCGGCTACAAGGCCCACAACCTCGACGCAGTTCTCGGCGGCGACATGGAGGACCTGCTCAAGGCCCTTCACGACGTTGAGCGTCAGGAGAGACTGGAGGCTTCGTGACCGATCCGGACCTGACCGTCGGCGAGATCATCTCGTCGGCGGTCGTCCGTCTTTCCGGGGCCGGATGCCCGTCGCCGGAGGCGGATGCCGAACAACTCGCCTTGCACGCGACCGGGTGGTCTCGCACCCAACTGATCTTTTCCAGGCGCGATACCGTGCCAGTGGATTCCCCGTTGGTGCAGGTGTTTCCGGAGTTGATTGGGCGTCGGGAAGCGCGGGAGCCTTTGCAGCACATCATCGGCACTGCGCCAATGATGGATCTTGACCTGTTGGTTGGGCCGGGTGTTTTTGTGCCGCGGCCGGAGACCGAATTGCTGGTGGATTGGGCCGCCAAACGGCTCAAGGCTGGGGATCTCGTGGTGGATCTGTGCACCGGTTCTGGTGCGATCGCCCTCGGTATTGCTGCGCAGGTTCCGGGTGTGCAGGTCATTGGTGTGGAAGCGGATCCGGTGGCGCTTGAATGGGCTCGGCGCAATGCTGAGCGGATCTCGACGAACTCGACCGTTGAGTTTATCGCCGGCGATGCCACTGATCCTGAACTGCTCACCGAGCTCACTGGTCGGTGCACGGCGGTTCTATCAAACCCCCCGTATGTGCCCGAAGCGACCACCGTTGACCCGGAGGTCCGCGCCGACCCTCATCACGCAGTGTTTGGCGGAGCGGACGGCCTCGATGTGATCCGTCCGATGATGAAAAACATCAAACGATTGCTTGACGACGCCTCCTTCACCGCGGTCGAACACGACGACGACGGAGCCGGCGGAGTGGCTCAGGCTTTCATCGACGCCGGTTTCACCGACCCGAGAGTCCACCGTGACCTCGCTGGACGGGACCGTTTCACCACGGCGGTAGAGTAACGTCAGATTCCGGTTGCGACCGCAGCCGGGGCTAGAGAAGGGAAGACATGAGCAGGATCTTCGATTGCTCGACGGAGAAAACCCTGGAGAGCGGGTTGACCGCCGCCACTGATTCGGTGAGCGCTGGACGCCTTGTGGTCATGCCGACCGACACTGTGTACGGCATCGGCTGCGACGCCTTCAACAACACGGCCGTCGAGTCACTGCTGCGGGCGAAGAACCGTGGGCCGGACATGCCGGTGCCGGTCCTCGTCGGTTCCTGGACCACCATTGAGGGGCTCGTCCGTGAGCACACCGCGCACAGCCGCGCCCTCGTGGAAGCATTCTGGCCCGGGGGACTGTCGATCGTTGTCCACCAGGCACCCAGCCTGCCGTGGAACCTCGGCGATACCCGGGGCACCGTCATGTTGCGGATGCCGATGCATCCTGTGGCCATCGAACTTCTCCGCCGCACCGGACCAATGGCTGTGTCCTCAGCCAATATTTCGGGACAGGACCCTGCTCTGAGTGCTGTCCGCGCCAAGCAGCAGCTCGGCGAGAACGTATCTGTGTACCTTGACGCCGGACAGGCAACCATTGGCACCGCATCGACAATCGTTGACCTGACACAGGGCGCTCCGCTGATCCTGCGCGAGGGAGCGATCGGTGCTGATCGTGTCGGTGAAGTCCTGGGGGTTGATCCGGAGACCTTGCGGCGCAGCGTCTGACAACACCATGGAGACCAGGGAGCTAGTTCTCGCGGCGAGCGGATTCGGCGGTGCAGGAGTGCCGATCCGCGAGTTGACGCTGCTCGTTCTGGTCTCTGCTGCTGTCACTTACTTGTTGACAGGTGTTGTCCGATGGGCCGTGGTGAAGTCCGGTCATATGGACATGCCGCGATCGCGCGACGTCCACGACATCCCCAAACCCCGCCTCGGTGGCGCGGCGATGTTCACAGGTTTCATCGCCGCAGTGTTCCTCGCCTCGATGCTCCCTGCACTAACTCGAGGCTTCCCACCGACTACCCCAGACATGACAGCCGTGGTCCTCGCGGCGGCAGTACTGCTGTTGGTGGGGGTTTTGGACGACCTGTTTGACCTCGATGCGATCACGAAGTTCATCGGGCAGGTCATCGCTGCACTCATCCTCTCGATGAAGGGCGTGACCTGGTACCTCTTCTATCTCCCGTTCGGTGGGGGATCGGTGGTTGTGCTTGACCCGGTGACGTCGACGATCCTGACGGTCTTCTTTACCGTCACGCTGATCAATGCCATTAACTTCGTCGATGGAATTGATGGGCTAGCCGCTGGCCTGGGCATGATCGCCGCTGCCGCCATCCTCTTGTATTCGATGGCGATGCTGTACGACCAAGGCGGTACCGTCGCTGCCTATCCGCCGGCCATGATTTCTGCTGCCCTGCTCGGAGCGTGTTTGGGGTTCCTCCCGCACAACTTCGAGCCATCCAGAATCTTCATGGGTGACTCCGGTGCGATGCTGATCGGCCTGTTGCTTGCTGCTGCGTCGATCTCTGCGTCAGGCCGAATTTCCCCAACCATGTACGGCACCGCAGACGCGGTGGCCCTCTGGTCCCCGGTCATCGTAATTGCAGCGGCGTTGTCGGTGCCTCTGCTCGACCTGATCATGGCTGTGGTCCGTCGTGTTCGAGCAGGCAAGTCTCCCTTCGCTCCAGACAAGATGCATCTGCACCACCGACTGCTGGATATGGGGCACACCCATCGCCGAGTCGTGCTGGTGTTGTACACCTGGGTCAGTGTCGTGGCCTATGGCGCAGTCGGCACAACGATCTTCCCGTGGCGATTCGTTGTCGTCACGTTCCTTCTCTTTATGGTTCTGGCGGCCTTGTTTACGTTCGGCCCCTACTTCGGAGGTAGGAAAACACGGAGGCGCTTCGGTAGCGACTCCGTCGAACAACCCCCGGCCAGGGCGCAACGTGAGCCCCGCCGGCCGCCTCGTCGAGCTGACGTCGGTCCAAAACGTCCCTCTGGACTCGGGGGAGTGCCCACTGACGCGGCACGCGTACGCAGGGACCCGACCCGCGGCAGGTAAACTCTGCTGGCGTGAGTAACGAGAACCAGGAAGCACAGAACGAGTTCGAGGCGGCAGCTGCCGCGAGGAACGCCGAAATCGCCGATGCGGTCACGAAGTATGACGACTCCCGTAGGCCCCTGGCCTCAGCGGCAAAGTACGGCGCGATGGCTCTTGCTGCCATGACCGTTGTGTCACTGGCTATTTGGGGTGGGGCAAAGGGGATGCCCGGAGTGTGGTCGGTCCTGCTCGGTGCGCTCATCGGGGGAGGTTTCGTCCTGCTGACCGTTGCCACTGTCTACATGACCGCGAAGACCACTCCGCAGATGACCGGAGCTATCGTTTTGGGGGGATGGATCCTCAAGGTCGTTGTACTGATTGTGATTCTCCTCATTATTAGGGACCTGACCTTCTATGACCCAGTGGCCCTTTTCGTCACTGTCGTCCTTGCTTTGGTGGTTACCCTCGGCGCCGAGGTGTGGGGAATGGCACAGGAGAATCTGACCTACACGGGGTCACGCTGATAAACGCCTGAGCAGGGGTGCTGCGCTGGTCCAGGGGTGGGGCTGCGCAAAAGGGGGTGGCAAGCCTTGACCTGCGCTGTTGGGGATTGTCGGGTTAGCTGCCCCATTGTGGTGGACCTGACGGGAACACCGGTAGCGGGGTTGGTCATTGAAATGGTCATGGACTCGATGCGATTATCCGTGACGAAGCTGTTATTCTGAGCGGCGGGTAAGACAGCTGATGATGGCTTCGGCCTGCCTCCGTACAGTTCGGGGCGTCCAAGTCGTGTGTCGCAAGCTCCGCTTTCACGGGGTAGCGATTGCTGATCTCCCCGTGAGCTCCGCCCGGATGTGTGAGGGAATCTGCGGAGAGCACGTTAAGCGACATCCTTCACGCCGCTTGACCTTGTTCATGCGGTCCAATCACGGGAGAGAACGCTGAGCGTTACAACACTTGCGTTTAAGGGCGAATATCACGCGCCCACCTTGGAGCAGGAGTTTTTCCCGGGTGACTATTACGGCAATTTCATCCTCGGTACGGGCGTCGAATGGTACACCCTTGACCGATTGATGATCGTCCGTATTCTCATGGCCGCCATCATCGGTATCTTCTTCGTCATCGCTATGCGGCGACCGAAGCTGGTTCCGACCGGACTGCAGAACGTCGCGGAGTACTTCCTGGACTTCGTCCGCATTTACATCGCTGAAGAAATCTTGGGCAAGAAGGATGGCAAGCGGTTCCTGCCGATTCTTTGCACCATCTTCTTCCTGGTTTTCGCGATGAACATCGCGGCCGTTATCCCGGTACTGAACATCTCACCCAACGCACGTATCGGTATGCCGATCGTGCTCGCGGGACTCGCGTACATCACGTTCATCTACGCGGGCTCGAAGGAGTATGGCTTCTTCAAGTTCGTTAAGTCTTCCGTGGTGATCCCGAACATTCCCCCGGCACTGCACATCATCGTGGTGCCGATCGAGATCTTCTCCACCTTCGTTCTTCGTCCGGTTACGCTGGCCATCCGTTTGATGGCCATCATGCTGGCCGGCCACATGGTCCTCGTCCTTCTTTTCGGTGCCACGAACTTCTTCTTCTGGCAGCTGAATGGCTGGACCGCCATGTCCGCACTTACCGTCGTCGGCGCAATCCTCTTCACGCTGTTCGAGTTGCTGGTCATTTTCCTGCAGGCGTACATCTTCGCGCTGCTGACCGCTGTCTACATCGAACTGTCGATACACGCGGATAGCCACTAGGTAACCCGCCCTGCCTGGCAGGGCACTCGCTCCAAATTGAATAGCACGACCCACTTGACTTACTTCCGGGTGACTCAACCACTTCACGCACCCGGGAATCCTCAGAAAGGGAACGGTTCATAATGAACGACGTCATTCTCAACGCTCAGGGCGCCGATATCGACGGCGGACTCCGCGTCATCGGCTACGGCATCTCCACCCTGGGCCCGGGCCTCGGTATCGGTATCGTCGCCGGCAAGACCGTCGAGGGCATGGCACGTCAGCCCGAGATGGCCGGTCAGCTGCGTACCACCATGTTCCTGGGTATCGCCTTCACCGAGGCCCTCGCCCTCATCGGCCTGGTTGCCGGCTTCATCCTCTAGACCGGACACAGGCGGAGATCACTGAACCATGAACGAATTCATTAACTTTTTCGCGGCGGAGGGTGAGGTGCTTCCTTTCGAGGGAGAGCCCATCAACCCTCTGTTTCCCGCGACGTATGACATCGTCTGGTCCATTATCCCGCTCGTTGTCGTCCTGGTCCTCTTCTGGAAGTTTGTTCTTCCGAAGTTCCAGGAAGTTTTGACCGAGCGGGAGGACAAGATTGAGGGAGGCATCGCGCGCGCTGAGGCTGCACAGGCCGAAGCCGACGCCGCCCTCGAGAAGTACAACAGCCAGCTCGCTGAGGCCCGCACTGAAGCCGCGAAGATTCGCGACGAGGCCCGAGTTCAGGGCCAGAAGATCATTGCCGATGCCACCACTAAGGCTAACGACGAGAGTGCTCGCATTCTCGAAGCCGGTGACAAGCAGCTGCAGGCTCAGCGCGACCAGGTCGTCACTGAGCTTCGTAAGGAACTGGGACAGACCTCGATCTCTCTCGCTGAGCGCCTCATGGGCGAGCAGCTCACGGACGGCGTCAAGCAGTCCGGGACGATCGACAACTTCCTCAGCAACCTCGATACCGTGGCCCCGGCCGGAAAGTAGGCGACATGCACGCAGCTAGCCGCGAATCCCTGGCATCGCTCCGCACGGAGCTGGACGCCCTTCTGGGTAACTCCGGCAACGCCGTCGCGGAGGGAGCCACCACCGGTTCCGAGCTTTTCGACGTCGTCGAGCTCCTCGACTCCGACCGCGGCCTGCGTCGCGCCGTCGCCGACCAGTCGGCTTCGGCCGAGGAGCGCTCCGGTCTGATCCGGGGCCTGCTCGAAGGCAAGGTTTCCGAATTGACCCTCAAGGTCGTCGGAACCGCTGCCGCGCAGACCTGGTCCTCGTCCCGCGATCTGCGGAACGCACTTGTTGAGTTGGGCCGTGTTGCCCTTCTCCGCAGTGCGGAGGGCCAGCGCCAGCTCGAGACCGTTGAGGACGAGCTGTTCCGACTGGGACACATCCTGGCCACTGAGTCGCAGCTCGAGCAGCTGCTGGCGGATAAGGCCGCCACCCCTGAAGCCAAGCGCGGACTCCTCGCCTCGGTGCTCTACGGCAAGGTCACTTCTGTGACCGAAGCCCTGGCACTGCAGGTTGTTGGACGTCCGGAGCTCCGCCCCGCGGACGACATGAACTCTCTCTCCGGTCTGGCTGCAAGCCTCCGGAACAAGGTCGTCGCCCGTGTGACCAGCGCCGCTACCCTCTCCACGGAGCAGGAAGGCGCGTTGGGCGACAAGCTCAGCCGCATCTACGGCGACGAGATGTCAATCCACACCGAGGTCGATGAGTCGATCCTCGGAGGTCTGGTCATCCGGGTCGGCGATGAGGTCATCGACGGTAGCCTCTCGAGTAAAATCGAGAAGCTCCGGCTGGGCCTCGGCTGACGGATGGAAAACGTAAGCACTGTAAGAGAATTTACCGAGAGCAGGAATAACATGGCGGAGCTGACGATCTCCAGCGATGAGATCCGTAGCGCGATTGCGAACTACACCTCGAGCCACACGCCTCAGACCTCCATCGAAGAGGTCGGCACTGTGGTCAGCGCCGCCGACGGTATCGCACAGGTTGCGGGTATGCCGTCGGTGATGACCAACGAGCTTCTCGAGTTCCCGGGCGGCGTCATTGGCGTCGCGCAGAACCTCGACACCGATCGCATCGGCGTCGTGGTCCTGGGTAACTACGAGTCCCTTTCTGAGGGTGACGAGGTCAAGCGGACGGGCGATGTCCTGTCCATCCCGGTCGGGGACAAGTTCCTCGGTCGCGTAATCAACCCCCTGGGCCAGCCGATCGACGGCCTGGGCGACATTGAGGCTGAAGAGAACCGAGTTCTCGAGCTTCAGGCCCCCGACGTGCTGCAGCGCCAGCCCGTCGAGGAGCCGATGCAGACCGGCATCAAGGCTATTGACGCCATGACGCCGATCGGCCGTGGTCAGCGCCAGCTGATCATTGGTGACCGTAAGACCGGTAAGACCGCCGTCTGCCTGGACACCATCATCAACCAGAAGGCCAATTGGGAGACCGGAGACCCGACGAAGCAGGTGCGTTGCATCTACGTCGCCGTCGGTCAGAAGGGTTCGACCATCGCCGGCGTTCGTAAGACGCTGGAAGAGAACGGTGCGCTGGATTACACCACCATCGTTGCTGCTCCGGCATCTGACGCCGCAGGCTTCAAGTGGCTGGCACCGTTCTCCGGCGCCGCACTGGGCCAGCACTGGATGTACCAGGGACAGCACGTCCTGGTCATTTACGATGATCTGACCAAGCAGGCTGAGGCCTACCGTGCGATCTCCCTTCTGCTGCGCCGCCCGCCGGGCCGCGAGGCATACCCGGGTGACGTCTTCTACCTGCACTCCCGTCTGCTGGAGCGTGCTGCGAAGCTCTCCGACAAAATGGGCGCAGGTTCGATGACCGCACTGCCGATCATCGAGACCAAGGCCAATGACGTTTCTGCGTTCATTCCGACCAACGTGATCTCGATCACCGACGGTCAGGTCTTCCTCGAGTCCGACCTGTTCAACCAGGGTGTCCGCCCGGCCATCAACGTCGGTATCTCCGTCTCCCGTGTCGGTGGTGCCGCTCAGACCAAGGGCATGAAGAAGGTCTCCGGTAACCTGCGACTCGACCTCGCCGCGTACCGCGACCTCGAGGCGTTCGCTATGTTCGCCTCTGACCTGGATGACGCATCTAAGGCTCAGCTGGACCGCGGTCAGCGCCTCGTTGAGCTGCTGAAGCAGGCCGAAAACCGTCCGCAGACTGTCGAGAACCAGATGACTTCCATCTACCTCGCCGGCAAGGGCGAGTTCGACGACGTTCCGGTTGAGGACGTCCGTCGTTTCGAGGCTGAACTGCTCGAGTACCTGCACGACAACGCTCCGCAGGTTTACCAGCAGATCGATGGCGGCAAGATGTTCGACTCTGAGTCGATCGCGACCATCGTCGACATGACCGGCCAGTTCAAGAAGTCTTTCCAGACTTCTGAGGGACACCCCGTCGTGACGGAGGCTCCTACGGAGGCTCTGAAGGACGAGGACGTCACCAACGAGCAGATTACGGTTACCCGCAAGTCCGTGAAGTAGGCGGATATGCGAAACACAACCGTCATCGGAATGAAGAAGGGAGGCGTTAGATAATGGCTAATATTCGTGAACTCAGGGACCGCATCCGGTCCGTCAATTCCACGAAGAAGATCACCAAGGCACAGGAGCTGATCGCAACTTCGCGAATCACGAAGGCTCAGCGCCGCGTGGCTGACGCCCAGCCGTACGCCGACGAGATCGAGCATGTTATCGGACGCCTCGCCTCGGCTTCCTCGCTCGACCACCCGATGCTGCATGAGCGTGAGGACGCCAAGCGTGCCGCGGTTCTCGTGGTCACGGGTGACCGCGGCATGTGCGGCGGTTACAACACGAACGTCGTCAAGCAGGCGGCGAAGCTGCGGGCCAAGCTGCAGGGCGAGGGATACGAAGTGTCCCTGTACGTCACCGGTAAGCGTGGCATCGAGTACTACGAGTTCCGTGAGGTTCCCATGGCGGGTACCTGGCAGGGATTCTCGCAGGACCCGGACTATGCGCTCACCCACGATGTCCGTCGTCACCTTATCGACGGGTTCGAGGCCGGCAGCGATGAGAAGACCAAGTGGCGCGATGGCCTTCGCGGCGTATCGGAGGGAGAGGGCGTTCTTGGTTTCGACCAGGTTCACGTCGTCTACACCCGATTCGTCTCGATGTTGACGCAGGAGCCCGCTGTTAAGCGGATTCTGCCGATCGAGCCGGTCCACGCTCACGAGGACATCCACATGGGCGAAGAGGGCATTTTGTCCGACGGCCGGGATGAGCTCGTGCCGGACTACGAGTTCGAGCCCAGCGCAGATGATCTTCTCACCGCCCTGCTGCCGCAGTACGTGTCCCGTACCATTTTCGCCATCATGCTCGAGGCCGCTGCCTCCGAGTCCGCTTCGCGCCGTACGGCGATGAAGGCCGCGACTGACAATGCGACGGAACTGGTCAAGGACCTTTCCCGAGTCGCCAACCAGGCGCGTCAGGCGAAGATCACCCAGGAAATCACAGAAATCGTCGGTGGCGCCGGAGCGCTCGACGAAAGCGGAGAAAGTGACTAACAATGAGCACAGCTCTCAATGAGCAGAACACCACGACCGGCGTTGGCCGTGTCGTGCGTGTCATCGGTGCCGTCGTTGACGTGGAATTCCCGCGTAACGAGATCCCGGCACTGTACAACGCACTCACCGTGAAGGTTGAGCTCGAGTCGGTGGCCAAGACCATCGTCCTCGAAACCGCTCAGCACCTCGGTGACAACATGATTCGCACCATTTCGATGGCTGCGACCGACGGCCTGGTGCGCGGCACCGAGGTTGTCGACACGGGCAAGCCGATTTCGGTTCCGGTCGGCGACATCGTCAAGGGCCACGTCTTCAATGCACTCGGTGATTGCATGGACGAGCCCGGTCTCGGACGAGACGGAGAGCAGTGGGGCATCCACCGCGACCCGCCGCCGTTCGACCAGCTCGAGGGTAAGACCGAGATCCTGGAGACCGGCATTAAGGTCATCGACCTGCTGACCCCGTACGTTAACGGTGGAAAGATTGGTCTGTTCGGTGGTGCCGGTGTCGGCAAGACCGTTCTGATCCAGGAGATGATTACCCGTATCGCGCGTGAGTTCTCCGGTACGTCGGTTTTCGCCGGCGTCGGCGAGCGTACCCGTGAGGGCACCGACCTCTTCCTCGAAATGGAAGAGATGGGAGTCCTCCAGGACACCGCCCTCGTGTTCGGCCAGATGGATGAGCCGCCGGGAGTCCGTATGCGCGTGGCTCTGTCGGGTCTGACCATGGCGGAGTACTTCCGCGATGTTCAGCACCAGGACGTGCTGCTCTTCATCGATAACATCTTCCGTTTCACCCAGGCAGGTTCCGAGGTCTCGACCCTTCTGGGTCGTATGCCTTCGGCCGTGGGTTACCAGCCGACTCTGGCTGACGAGATGGGTGTTCTCCAGGAGCGCATCACCTCTACCAAGGGTAAGTCGATCACGTCGCTGCAGGCCGTTTACGTGCCTGCCGATGACTACACCGACCCCGCCCCGGCCACCACGTTCGCCCACCTGGACGCGACTACGGAGCTCTCCCGTTCCATCGCTTCCAAGGGCATCTACCCGGCCGTGGACCCGCTGACTTCTACCTCTCGTATCCTCGAGCCCGGCATCGTCGGCGAAGAGCACTACGAGGTTGCGCAGCGTGTCATCAACATCCTGCAGAAGAACAAGGAACTCCAGGACATCATCGCCATCCTCGGTATGGACGAGCTGTCTGAAGAGGACAAGGTCACCGTTCAGCGTGCCCGCCGTATCCAGCGATTCCTGGGCCAGAACTTCTTCGTTGCGGAGAAGTTCACCGGTCTGCCGGGTTCGTACGTTCCGCTGAAGGACACCATCGACGCGTTCCAGCGCATCTGCGACGGCGAGTTCGATCACTACCCGGAAATGGCCTTCGACGGCCTGGGTGGACTCGACGCTGTCGAGGAGAAGTACGCCGAGATGCAGAAGAAGTAAGGGGCGATCCACATGGCTGACATCACCTGTGAACTCGTGGCGGTCGAGCGACTGCTCTGGGAGGGTAAGGCCTCCTCGGTAGTCGCTCAGACCACCGAGGGTGAGATCGGCGTGCTGCCCGGTCACCAGCCGTTCCTCGGGCAGCTGCTCGAGCACGGCACCGTGACCATCACCACCACGGATGGCGAGAAGCTCGTCGCTGCGGTGCAGGGCGGATTCCTCTCTGTTTCGACGACCAAGATCACCATCCTCGCGGATACCGCGAAGTGGGCGAACGAGGTCGACTCCGCTGCAGCGAAGGCTGCACTGGAATCGGACGATGAGGAAGTCGTGGCTGAGGCTGAAGCCGAATTGGCCGCCATCCGGCGCGCTAAGGGCTAAGTCTGATCTGCCCAGGGCGGTCACTCTGACCGAACCCTAGTACTTCACTTGACCGGGCCTCGGATCCAATTGGATCCGAGGCCCGGTTTTGGCTGTCTAAAACCCTGTGTGGTGCACAAACCCTGGTGGTGGCCCCAGGTGCTAGCAATCGCTGTGCCAAATCCGTCGTGGGCCTTTCACGGAACGGCGTTCGGTTACTTGGTGATTTCCGGGACCCTCTTTTGTGGGTTACGCTGGTCGGAAACGGAGCTGTAGCCGTCACCCCAGTCCCGGCCGCAGCCAGGCCAGCGAAAGCGAGTCGACCGTGTCTTACTTCCTTGTTTCCCTCGTTGCATTGTTTGTAGCGGCGCTCGGTGGCTCTGTGGCCACGTGGCGTTTCTTTCGCCTTCGCAAACGTGGTCTTCCTCTTGCAGTTCGCCCCCTGCCTGGTTCGCCAGACGGATTGGATTGGCGCCATGCAGTCATCATCCTCACGGACAAGCGTGCCCAGGTCTATCGGTTGCGCTCGCTGCGTCCGGGGTTTGACCAGTCTTTCTCTCGCAATGCAGTCCACGTGGAATCGCGTCGTGAACTGACGCGGCAGGAAGAACCGCTCTTCGAGCACAATGAACACGTTCTCCGCATGGAGCACGACAAGGGGCACGGCTGGGAGTTTGCCGTGAATGACTCAGGGGATACCGCGATCGTCGCGTGGATTGAGTCCGCGCCGTCGTCGGAACACCGTCGCAGGCTGCCGACGGACATGGAACGCAAGTATCAGAGCATTCGGGAGCGCTCCCGCCGCGAGCGGTAGCCGGGTTCATCGGGCTCTGCCCGCGCGGGTTAAGGTTGTGGAATGCGTCTTGTCATCGCCCGTTGCACTGTTGATTACGTCGGTCGTCTGACCGCGCACCTTCCAGAGGCGACCCGCCTGCTGCTGGTCAAAGCGGATGGTTCGGTCTCCGTTCATGCTGATGACCGTGCGTATAAGCCTCTCAACTGGATGACCCCGCCGTGCACCCTTGTCGAGACCTCGATTGAGGACGAGACGGGGGAGGACACCGGCGAATTTCTGTGGATCGTGGAGAACAAGAAGGGCGAGCAGCTCCGGATCACCGTCAGCGAGATCCTGCTCGACCACGCTGAAGAGCTGGGACAGGATCCGGGTCTGCTCAAGGACGGCGTTGAGGCTCATCTGCAGGAATTGCTGGCTGAGCACTTCGCAACCTTTGGCGAGGGCTGGACCCTTATCCGGCGTGAGTTCCCCACAGCCATCGGCCCGGTCGATCTCCTCGGCCGGGATCAGGACGGCAAGACCGTCGCCATTGAGGTTAAGCGCCGCGGTGGGATCGACGGCGTTGAACAGCTCACTCGCTACCTGGAGATGCTGAACCGCGACGAACTGCTGGCTCCTGTCTCCGGCGTTTTCGCGGCACAGGACATCAAGCCCCAAGCACGCACTCTGGCGGAGGATCGCGGCATCCGCTGTGTCACCGTCGACTATGACTCGCTCCGGGGCGTCGAATCCGACGAACTCAGGCTGTTCTGATGCCTCGGCGGAACCGCCCTCGGCGCTCCAATGACAAAGCAAAGGCGGTCGAGCATCGCCCGTTGCCCGGTGGGTTCTTCGGCACCCGCGTGGAAGCCGGCCCTGGCAGGCTCGCGAATGAGGACTTCAATGTTCGCGACGTGATGTCGTCCCAGGCAACGAAGTGGTACCGCTGTCCTGGCTGCGATCAGGAGATTCCTCCGGGCGTTGCTCACGTTGTTGCGTGGCCCGTCGAGTACGGCGGTGGCGCCGATGATCGCCGTCACTGGCACAAGAACTGCTGGAGCAAGCGTTCCCACCGAGGTGTCACGCGCAGGAAGTAACTTCCCTCGCTTCCCGACGCCCACCCCATACCCTCCCTGAACCACACCCGGTATTCTCTCTGGACTTGCAGTACAGAAAGAGCAACAGGGGTCAACGTGTCGGAATCCGGAAAACCCAAGATTATGGCGGGTTTTTGCCGTGTAAGTCGCCGTTATTGTTCTCGTCCTTGGGGCCGGCAGCGCTGCTAGTTCTTCTAGGTGTGGCAGCGGGAGGTCAAGTGCAATTCCACTAGGACTGGGTCACGCTGACGTTGTATGTGTTGGCGGATCTGGCAAAGCTCGTCGGGAAGCAAAAGATGGTGTCGCGCGGGTGCTGGGAACGTTCGGTGGTTCCGCGATCGTCGCGATTCTCGTTTTCGCGGGCGATCCCGGTGCTGTGGGCCTGCCTGCTGATGATGCTGAGAATCCCCCATGGCAGTGGCATCACCGAACTGGACTGAAAGAGAAGCCAATCGAGGACCGAGCCTGATCAGTGATCGTGGACGAGCGCGCGTAGATGACGGAAAATTTCTGCGCCATCGACATGGATACCGTTGTGCTCCCACCGGTTAGTGACCTGCGGACGTAGCCCCTTGATCGCGCTGGCGGTCTGCATCGACAATTCGAATGGCACGAAGATGTCGTCGAGGTAGACCTCCGCTGCGGTGAGGACTGATGTGGTGTGGAGTTTGTGGGCGTCGTAAAGCGGGGTCCAATCGTCCTTAGCCGCAAGGATCTCGGCGACCTCACGCCACGGGCGAAGCGAGGCGACCTCGTCGTAGTGCCACGGGAAGAAGTGCTCAGCGGTGAGGTACCGGTACTCGTCTTCGCCGAACCCCGGGATTTCGCTGCGCAGGCGCTCGGCGCTCCAGTTGGTAGCGGAGTCCATGGCGTAGATCGTCTCGTGGAGGATCGCATAGAGCGGATCGGCGGCGACGTCTAGGAGACCTGCGACCTCCACGAGGAATGATGTGCGTAGACGGTCTCCTCGGAATGGATCCTCCAGGAGGTAGGAGAGAAGATCGAAGCCCCCAGTGCGGCCAAGATTGGAGCCCACCGTCCGAAATCGCCTGGAACTGAGGCGCTCTCCGCTCGGTAGGAATTCTTCAGCGGAATCTAGGTGCTGACAAATTTCTGCGACGCGCTCTGCCGCCCACGGGAACCGCTCATAGAAGCGCTCATTGCGCACAGCGGTTTTGGCGTAGGTTGCGCGGTAGATGTCGTCAATACGCGTGTGCGGATCATCGACATACCCGGGCAGCCCACCGGTCACCAACGCAGCGGCGACGCCTGCGGGGCGGAAGGACAGGTACGTAGCAATACAGAACCCTCCGAAGGACTGGCCGAGTAGCGTCCACGGCTTCTCGTCGAGTGCTGCGCGGAGACATTCGGCGTCCTCCACAATGCTGTCGGCCCGCAGGTGAGTGAGGTACTCCGCCTGCTCGGCCGCAGTGGCACCAAGTGCCTCGGGAGTAGCCGCATCAACGGGCGTAGACCGGCCAGTGCCGCGCTGATCGAAGAGGACAACGCGGTAGTGCTTCAGCGCTTCACCAAGCCAGCCGTCCGGCGTCGCGCCATCACCGCTGACGATCGGCCGGGGCGCGTGGTGGCCTGGCCCGCCCTGCAGAAACAGCAGTGCAGGAAGTTCCTCGCCGTTGGCCCGAATGTACTCGCGGGCGAAGATCTCGATGGTGCGCTGATCTGCGGGGTCCCCGTGCACCAAGGGAACTGTGAGGAAGTGTTCCCTGACAGTGTGTCCGTGGCGGGTAGTGCTCGTCGTTCGCAGTTCGGTTATTCACTTAGCTGTACCCGATTCGTAATATCGCAGGTACATCCCGGCGATCGGAGAACACCATGACCACTACGATCCTCGTTCCTGGAGCCTGGATGGGCGGCTGGATCTGGGAACCCACTGTGCAGATTCTCCGACAACATGGGATTGATGCTGAGACGATCACTCTCGAAAATGGGGATGTCGGGTTGGGTGATCATGTGCGGCATTTGATTGATCGCGTCGACGGTAAGGCCATTTTCATTTCACATTCCTACTCGGGAATGGTCACAGCATCGGCAGCGGACCGATCGGGAGAGCAGGTCCGCGGACTGATCCATGTGGGCTCGTTTCTGCCCGTGAACGGGCACTCGCTTCTCGACGCCTGGGGCCCGACCCCGCAGCCCGCACCCAGGAACGCACCGATATTGACGCCGCCGGGGCCGTTGGCTCGCCCCAACGAGGCAGATGCTCGAGTTTGAAAGGGAACTGTCGCCAGAGCAGCGCGATTTCCTCGCGGACAACTTCACCTCACACCCAGGTCGAACGGTGACGGAATCGGCGTCGATGACGAGCCCAGTCGAGAATCAGGCCTCCTCGTATATCGGAGGCGATCCGCCGATGCACGGGCCGGATTGGCGGCTGATCCAACTAGACGGAGGCCACTGGCCGATGCTCACCCGGGCGGAGGAATTCCACGACCTGCTGGTGCGGGAGATCCGGCATCACCAGGGCACGGCAGACGACCCTTCTTCGTGGCAGCGAGTTACCCGCTCGGTGGCATAATTGGCGATTCTGACGACGAAATTGCCACTCTGCGGGTAATCCGTTGCCACCGAACGAGGCTGCAATCTCGAGGACGAATCTGGTTAGACGACCTGGGCCTCGAAGTAGCTCTTCAGGGCGGGGTAGTAGTCATCCCAGTTCGGCAGGGGTGAATCCGTGACAGCCGCGACCAACTGGTCGAGGTAGTACTCCCAGCCTGGCCCGACGTCACCGACTTCAGCCGGAGTGATTCGGTGATGGGTGAACCGCAGCAGGCAATTGTCGTCAACGCTGGAGAGATCGAACGACACGTCCCACGGGGTATCGCCTGAGTTCGATAGGAGCCTGAGTCTGCCGGGGGCGTCGCACTCGGTGATGGTCAGTTCCATCCAGGAGGAATCTTCCTCGAGAACTATCTGGACCTCGATGGTTTCGCCGGGTGCGGAGGTGCCTCTCCATCGCCCGATCCATGTAGCGGTGAGGTCGGATTCAGTGATGTTGGCCCAGGCGTCGTGGATGTTCCGGGGAAGCGTTCGGGTTACCACGAGTTCGAGGCCGTTGGGGCCCTCGACGAGGCGTCCTGTTGGCGTCGGTGTCATCGTGATGTTCCTTAAATCAGGGCAGGATCGCGTCGGTGTAACCGCCGTCGACGCGTAGTGCGCCGCCGGTGGTCGCAGAGGCCAACGGCGATGCGAGGTATGTGACCATGTTCGCGATCTCCGCGGGACGGATCAGCCGGTGCAGCAAAGACTGCGGGCGATGCAGCCGCATGAACTCAGCTTCGGCGTCTTCCCACGGAAGTGCCGGGTCGACCAGTTCGTAGACGAAATCCTGCACACCTTCGGTGTAGGTCGGACCTGCGATCACGGAGTTCACGGTGACGCCGGAGCCTGCGGCTTCCTTGGCAAAGCCTCGGGAGACAGCAAGCAACGCGGTCTTCGTGGTTCCGTAGTGGATCATCTCGGCAGGGATGACGATTGCGGAGTCGCTGGCGATGGTGAGGACTCGGCCCCATCCGGTGCTGGTCATGAGGGGCAGAACCGCCCGGATCAGGCGGACACTGGCCATGACGTTGACGTCCCAGTACCGCTGCCATTCCTCGTCGGTGATCTCCATTGCTGGTCGGGCTCCGAAGATACCGAAGTTATTGACCAAGATGTCGATAGAGCCGGCAGCCTTTAGCGCAGAGGCCAGTCCGTCATCAGTCGTCGACTCGGTCGGAGGTGCGCCCATTGACCGCCATGGTTGCCCCGGCCTCTGCCAGCCGGCGGGCGATGGCCAGTCCAATGCCTTGGGCGGAACCACTGACAAAGGCGGTCTTGCCGGTCAAATCGATGCCGATCATCGGCCTGTTCCTTTCTCCCAGCCAAGGGCAGGTGCGATGTGCTCGGCGAACGATTGCAGCAAGTGAGCGTTGTAATCAGCACCCAACTGGTTGGGGATGGTGAGCATGAGGGTGTCGGCGTCCATGACGGCTTCGTCGGCAAGCAGCTGCTCCACGAGCTTGTCCGGCTCACCGACATAGCTCCGGCCGAAGGTCGAGTTGAATCCGTCAATGACGCCGATTTGGTCGCGCCCGCCGGATTCACGGAGGAACAACTGCCGATCGATGTCATTGGTGATGGGGAAAACCGAACGGCTCACGGACACACGTGGCTCCCAGTCATGTCCGGCTGCGGTCCACGCGTTGCGGTACAACTGGATCTGCTCATGCTGCAGAGCGGCGAAAGACGCGCCGGTGGCCTCGGTGATGAGAGTTGAACTCATCAGATTCACGCCCTGCTGGGCAGCCCATTCTGCTGTCGCGCGTGAGCCTGCACCCCACCAGACGCGCTGGCGTAGGCCAGGGGACTGCGGTTCGATACGCAAGCGTTGCCCGGGTCCGTGGAAGTCTGGGTCTGCGTCGACCTGTGGCTCGCCATCGATGGCAGACATAAACTGCGCGAATTTGTCGCGGGCCAAGTCAGCACCACGAAGATCCTTCGATCCGGTGTATCCGAAGGCTTCCCAGCCACGAAGGGCAGGCTCCGGTGATCCACGGGAGACGCCAAGTGCCAGCCGGCCGTCGGAAAGCACATCCAGTGCTGCGGCCTCTTCGGCTAGGTGCAGGGGATTCTCGTAGCGAAGGTCGATGACGCCAGTGCCAACTTCGATCCGGTTAGTCCTGGCTGCAATTGCAGAGAGCAGCGGGATCGGGGCTGCTGCCTGCTTCGCGAAGTGATGGACGCGGAAGTAGGCGCCATTGACACCGATCTCGTCTGCGGCGACGGACAGGTCGACCGCTTGGTGCAGCATGTCCCGAATGTCGTAGTCGGAACCGATCGGGCCATAGTGACCGAAGGAGAGGAATCCGAAAGTTTTCATGTGCTCAGTGGCTCCTAGTTCGCCGGTTCAACCAACTCGAGAAGGACACCACCGGCATCCTTCGGGTGCACGAAGTTAATGCGGGAGCCACCGGTGCCGATCCGCGGGGCCGGGTAAAGCACCCGTACGTTGATCGAGGCCAGGTACTTCATCAGTGCGTCCATGTCGGTGACGCGCACGGCGTACTGCTGCAGCCCCGGTCCACGGGTGTCGATGAACTTCGCGATCGTGGAAGTCTCATCCAGGGGAGCGATGAGCTGCACCAGGGTGTCTCCCTCGGCGGCGTTTTCCGGTCCGACCATGGCTTCGCGAATGCCCTGGTCTTCATTGACCTCCTCGTGGTGGCTCACCCAGCCGAAGGCGTTCAGGTAGAAATCGCACGCGGCAGCAAGGTCCCGAACGGCGATGCCGACATGGTCGACAGCGACTACGTATTCGTGGGGAACGGTGACAGAAGAAGACAATTCGCTCATGAACTCAATCCTAACGTGGAGCGATACCATGGACCCATGATCGTCGCCTTCTCAGTCGCCCCCACCACTTCCGAGCCGGATGCAGGGATGGCCGACGCCGTCGCCGAAGCGGTCCGCATCGTCCGGGACTCCGGATTGCCCAACGAGACAAACGCGATGTTCACCCTCGTCGAGGGGGAATGGGATGAAGTTATGGACGTCGTGAAGCGAGCTACCGAGGCAGTATCCGCGGTCAGTCCCCGCACGTCACTGGTGCTCAAAGCCGACATCCGTCCGGGCTACTCCGGCCAACTCACGGCGAAGGTCGAGTCCGTTGACCGTAGGTTGGGGAATGAGGGGTAGGGAAGCGTCGTTAAGCAAGAGCGGTAGAAACAGCGGAGAGTGAGGACACACGTGCACAATCATCATCAGCACCACCACCATCACGGAGGACCGGCGTCGTCGGGTGCGATTGACCTGGAGCAGTTCAAGCAGAGCGCAGATGCCACCACTGATTCGGGCGCCGGCATTCCGGCGGTCGTTCAGATCACCGGCGAGAACCTCGACGCGGAGGTGGTGAAGCGGTCTGAGGAGGTACCTGTTGTGGTGCTCATCGGCGCCGAGGGAGCGCCGGATTACACGCGCATGAAGTCGGATTTGAGCGAACTGGCAGAGGCATCCGGATTGAACTGGATTCTCGGGCTCGTGGACGCACACTCGGCGATGGAGGTGGCGCAGGCATTTGGTGTGCAGGCGCTCCCGACGCTGGTGGCCGTCGCCGGTGGCGGACCGATCGGACAGGCCGAAGGTGAGCAGACCGGCGAAGCTCTGAGCCAGTGGATTACTGCTGTGCTCGACGCGACGAAGGGCCGTCTGCGCGGTCTGCCGCCGGGAACCCGCATGGCCGGCGATGTTGGTGAGGTCGAACAGCCCGCCCCGCCAGTGAGCACCGACCCGCGCCTGGAGCAGGCAGAAGACTTGCTTAACGACGGCGACTTTGACGCAGCCGTCTCCGTCTACGACGAGATCCTCAAGTCCGAGCCGGCAAACACCGAGTTGAAGGCCGCCCGGACGAATGTCGCTTTCCTCGCGCGTGCCCAGAAAATGGATCGCGCGGTGGATCATGTCTCCGTCTCGAACCAGGATCCGACGGACGTGGCGGCTGCGCTGAACGCCGCCGACCAGCTGATGCTCATTGGCGAGTCGAACGGCTCACTGGACCGACTGGTCAGCACGTTGCCCAAGGTTTTCGGTAAGGACCGCGATACCGTGCGCGACCGCCTGCTGGAGATGCTCCAGATGTTTGAGCCCTCTGATCCGGCTGCGTTGGATGCGCGGCGACGGATGGCTAGCGCGCTGTTCTAGCTAGTGCGGGGTCCTCGTCAGCGGCCAGCTGGAGGGCCCCATGAAGTAGTAGATGGCGAAGAACACCGCGACAATGAGCGCGGTGGTCAGAGCCGTCACCACTACGCGCCAGGGACCTGGCAAGGCGCGGTACCAGGTCTCTGTCTTGTCGAATAAGCGCGCGGTGAGCAAAACCAGAGCGCGGGCGCGGGGGATCTCGATGGAGAGGATCCCCAAGCCCATGAACAAGATCAGCCAACCGGGCCCAGGTGCCGGGATCGCGATGATGCCGACTATAAAGACGAGCAGTCCGACGAGGAACGTTAACGGACCCACCATGAAGCCGAAGCGAAAGTGCTTCCAACGCGCCTGCTTCGTGAGGACCTTCGCCATGAATTTGGCGACCTTGATCTCCATCTTTGTCCGAGGCAGTGAATCCAGGACGCTTCCCTTTTTCTTGCCCGTCGCGCAGGCGCCGGTGGCGGCATCAACTATCGCCTGTTCAGCCTTGTCGAACTCCTCCGCGTCTGCGGTGAACTTGTTGAGGGTGTCCGGCGTTACGTCCTTCGGAAGGTCCGGCATCTTCGGTCGTTCAGGAGGCGGGGTACTGGTCACGGGCGGCTCTCGGAGTAGAGGGATTTCTGTATCGTCGATTATCGCACGCGAAAGAATCCCGGGTACGGTTCCCGACTCCCGGGGTGTACCGGGGTTGGATAGACGTGAACGCTGTCACTGAGGCACGATAGACGCTGTGACTGACATTGAGGACGACTTCAACGAGGACCTCGTCCTCGACTTCACCGACGTGGCCATGGTGCGTGACGGGCGGACCCTTGTGGGCCCCATCAACTGGCAGGTGGAGCTCGACGAACGGTGGGTCATTATTGGCCCCAATGGTGCGGGTAAAACGTCTCTGATGAGGATGGCTGCGGCGGAAGAGCACCCTTCATCAGGCATTGCGCTGCTGATGGGTGAGCAGCTCGGCCGCACGGACATGCGCGATCTGAGGATGATGATCGGACTGACGTCCTCGGCCTTGGCGCACCGCATTCCGGAGGACGAGATCGTGGGGGACTTGGTTGTCTCCGCCTCCTACTCGGTTCTGGGCCGGTGGCGGGAGACCTACGAGGCGATGGACTTCGAGCAGGCTTCCGAACTGTTGCACACCCTCGGCGCCGCACACCTGGCAGATCGGACCTGGGGCACCCTCTCTGAGGGCGAGCGCAAGCGCGTGCTGATCGCACGTGCACTGATGGTCAACCCCGAACTATTGCTTCTCGACGAACCCGGTGCCGGACTCGACCTTGGCGGCCGTGAGGACCTCGTCGTTCACTTGGGCGAGTTGGCGCTGGATCCCGATGCGCCAGCAATGGTGATGATCACCCACCACGTGGAGGAGATCCCCTTCGGATTTACCCATGCGATGCTGCTTGCCGAGGGTGGGGCAGTGGCACAGGGGCTGATCGACGACGTGATGACGTCTGAGAACCTCTCCCGCACCTTCAGTCAGGAGATCAAGCTCGACCGGATCGACGGACGATGGTTCGCCCGCCGCGCGCTGACGTGACCCCGAGGCTCGCCTCCACTGTTCTGTTGCTTCGCGACGGCGCCGATGGACTAGAAGTCTTCGTACAGCGCCGCGCCGCGACGATGAAATTCGCGCCGGGCATGACAGTCTTCCCTGGCGGCGGGGTAGACCAGCGGGATCTGCTGGAGGGCCACGAGGTTCCCTGGAGCGGCCGTGATCTGAAGTGGTGGTCGAGTCATCTCGGCGTTGGTGAAACCGAGGCCAGAGCGCTGGTTCTTGCTGCGGTCCGCGAGACCTTCGAAGAGACTGGCACTCTGCTGGTGCCAGAGAATCGCTTCCAGGATGTTGATCGATACCGCGGACGTCTGGAGAGCCGCGACGTGTCGATGTCTGGGTTCTTCCTCGACAAGGGACTGACCGTTGGCTCTGATTTGCTGCGCCCCTGGAGCAATTGGGTTACTCCAGAAAGTAGCCCGATCCGCTACGACACCTTCTTCTTCCTGGCTGCTCGTCCAGAAGGACAGGAGCCGGACGGACGAAATACTGAGTCCGTCGAATCCCGCTGGACTACATCAGAGGCGATTTTGGACCAGTGGAGGAGCCGAGAGGTGAAGTTGCTCCCGCCAACGTGGCACCAGCTGATGCGATTGTCGGAACTGTCGAGCGTCGCTGAGGCATTGGACATCGCAGATGCTCCGGTGCAGCGCACCGTGACCGATTTCCTAGAGCAGCCATTCATGGCCGAATACATCGAACAAATGGGAGAGCCGCCGTGGCGCTAAGTGTTGCAGACGTCGACTGGCTGTCGGAGTACCCGTCGGCGGTGGCCGCAGCAGGGGAGCGGGAACTGACGAAGGCATCGATGATCGCCGATGGAACGTACTTGCGCGAGGCCTTCGGGGAACGCGCCCGTGCCCTCATCGAACTAGTCCAAGCCCGCCGTTCCGCTCAAGGGCGCATCCCAGAGCACTGGATCTTCAGCGCCGACGCAGCCCAACAGGCGACTCACCGCGCGGTTGCTGAACATCGGGCTCGGCGGATCCTTGAGATCGTGGGGACACAGCGGCCAATCCATGACGCCACCTGTTCCATCGGCTCTGAGTGCGCCGCGTTCACCGACGCTGGTGCGAGCACCGTTCTTGGCACCGACCTTGACCCCGCGCGCGTGGCAATGGCCGCCCACAACATCGGACCTGTCGTTGCCGTCGCCGATGCTCTACAGCCGGTATCAGCAGATGCCGTCCTCTTGGCAGATCCTGCGCGCCGTGCCGGTGGCCGACGCATTGTGAAGCCAGAGGATCTCCTACCGCCATTGCCTGACCTTGTTCAAGCATGGTCAGGCCGGGATTTCGCGATCAAATGCGCGCCGGGCATCGACTATTCAGAGTGGGACGGTGAGGTCAACATCGTCAGCGTCGACGGGGGAGTGAAGGAGGCCTGCCTCTATTCACCCGGGCTAAGCCGAGTAGGACGATCAGCGACGCTGATCGCGTCGGGAAGCCTCTCGCTTTACGACGACTCCCTTCCCGACACCTGCACCGTCGCAGACGCCGGTCGATACATCATTGACCCGGACGGCGCAGTCGTCCGAGCCGGACTGGTCAGGCAGTACGCCACTGCACACGGGCTGTGGCAGCTCGACGAACGCATCGCTCATCTCACCGGGGATGAACTGCCAGAAGGGGTGAGCGGTTTCCCGGTCATCACGCAGGCCCCATTGAAGAAGGTGCGCCAGGAGTTGGCGGCGATGGACTGCGGCAGTGCGGAGATCTTGGTGCGCGGCGTCGATGCCGATCCAGACGCGCTTCGCAAGCAGTGGAAACTTAAGGGAAAACGACCACTGGGGGTCGTCATAACGCGGATCGGATCGAAGGGCGTCGCATTTATCTGCGGGCCCCGTGAGGGGTAGTTCGGGGGTGAGTGACCTGGATAACAGTGTCTTTCAGCTGTTTCCGCAGCTCGGGTCTAGGTGTGCACGAAAAAATAACCAATTTGTGATGATGTTGACCACATTTCCATGTCTTCCTCTGTTAACTTCTATGGAGACGACGCGGTACTTGCCCTAGTTGCAACACATCTGAGGTCTTCGGGCGCGAGGCCGTCGTCGAGCGAAACGAATCGACACAATCATTCGACAGTAAGGACGTCAGACACATGCCGAACATCGTCGTTCTGGTTAAGCAGGTCCCCGACACCTACTCCGAGCGCAAGCTGCGTGAGGATGACTTCACCATGGACCGTGAGTCCTCGGACGTCGTCCTGGATGAGATCAACGAGAACGCCGTCGAGGCCGCTCTCCAGATCAAGGAGAAGCACGGCGGCAAGGTCACCGTTGCAACCATCGGCCCGGAGGGCGCCATTGACGCTCTGCGCAAGGCTCTCTCCATGGGTGCGGACGACGCGGTCATCCTTTCTGATGACGCCATCGCCGGCTCCGACGCCGTGCAGACCGGTTGGGCTCTCTCCAGCGTGCTGGACACCATTGAGGGAACCGACCTGATCGTTGCAGGAAACGCCTCCACCGACGGTGGCACCGGCGCTGTCCCGGCCATCCTCGGTGTTTACCGCGGCCTGCCGGTGCTCTCCAACCTCCGTTCCGTCGAGGTTGACGGTTCCTCCATCTCCGGTGAGCGTGAAACCGAGGACGGCATCTACCAGGTCAAGGCAAACCTGCCGGCCATCATCTCCGTCACGGAGAAGGCCAACTCCCCGCGCTTCGCATCCTTCAAGGGCATCATGGCCGCGAAGAAGAAGCCGGTCGCAAAGCTGACCCTGGATGACGTTGCCGCTGAGGCAGAGCAGGTCGGCGCCGAGAACGCTGCCACCGCCGTCACCGCAGTTGCTCCGAAGCCGGAGAAGACCGCCGGTGAGATCATCACCGACGACGGAAATGGTGCAGCCAAGGTCGTTGAGTACCTCAAGGCTCAGAAGTTCATCTAGTCCGCTGACGCGATACGCACAACAGGAGAGAAACCACAATGACTAACGTCCTCGTTCTGGTCGATCACATCAACGGTGAGCTGAAGAACTCGACCGCTGAGCTGCTGACCGCCGCCCAGGTTCTGGGTGAGCCGTCCGCCGTGGTCGTCGGCAAGCCGGGCACCGCAGCCGCACTGGCTGAGGAGCTTGGCAAGTACGGCGCCACCCACATCTTCGCCGCTGAGTCCGATGACGCCGGCAAGTACCTGCTGTCCTCTGAGGTCGACGTCCTCGTTGGCCTGGCTTCCGAGTACCAGATCCCCGTCCTCGTCGCCGGTGGTGCCGCAGGTGCAGAGATCGCCGGCCGCGTCGGAACCCTGACCGGCTCCGGCGTCCTCAACGACATCACCGCCCTCAACGCTGACGGCTCCGTCCAGTACTCCGTCTTCGGTGGCGACTACATCGTCGACGGTGCCGGCTACGGCGCTTCCCCGGTCTACGCACTGCGTGCCGGCTCGGTTGACCCGGTTGAGAACCCGGCCTCCCCGGGCATCTCCGAGGTCGCTTTCCCGGAGGCTCCTGAGTCCCCGGTCGAGATCCTGTCCTTCTCCCCGATCGAGGGTGGAGATCGTCCGGAGCTCACCGAGGCCAAGATCGTCGTTTCCGGCGGCCGTGGTGTCGACAATGCAGAGAACTTCACCAAGGTCGTCGAGCCGCTGGCAGACGCCCTCGGCGCAGCCGTCGGTGCTTCCCGTGCAGCTGTCGACGCCGGTTACTACCCGGGCCAGTTCCAGGTTGGTCAGACCGGTAAGGTCGTCTCCCCGGATCTGTACATTGCCCTGGGTATTTCCGGAGCAATCCAGCACAAGGCTGGTATGCAGACCTCCAAGACCGTCATCGCGGTCAACAAGGATGAAGAGGCTCCGATCTTCGAGATCGCTGACCTCGGCATCATCGGCGACCTCTTCGATGTCGCCCCGGCCGTCACCGACGCACTGAAGTAAATCTTCGGCTAACTGACGCCACGTAAAGCGGCGGGTTCCCCAGTGGAACTCGCCGCTTTACGCGTGCCCGGACCTCCGTACGGACCGCTACCTCTCTCAAGTGACCCCGATCGGTGATATTGGCTTAATCTGAACTGGGGAAATGCAAATTTTCGTTATCGAATGGGGGCACCGGTGGCCGGGTTCTGATCCGACGATGAACCCGACTAACCTCACATCCATGTCCAACACCTTCTCCGCCGCCACCGGCCAGCGTTCGGCGAGACCCTCCGCACTGGAGGCTCTCCGTGCGCGGGCGCAGAAGCCCCGCCATTACCTGGACCATGCAGCGACATCTCCGCTTCTTACGGAAGCACGCGACGCCATGGTCGAGGCATATAGTCTGGGTAATCCCGGTGGTCAGTATGACTCTGGCCGTCGGGCACGGCAGGCGTTAGAGGATGCCCGGGAGACCGTGGCGCGGATCCTTGGCTGCGAGCCGATCGAGGTGATTTTTACCTCTGGCGGCACCGAGGCAGACAACCTCGGAATCCAAGGATTGTACCTGGGTCTGGGGGCGCCAGGCACGATCGCACTTGCACCTATCGAGCATGATGCGGTTCTGAAATCCGCCGCGTTCTGCCGGGATCGACTCGGCGCTACGCTGCTGGATCTGCCGGTCACTCCGGAAGGGAGGGGCGACGCTTCCGCTCTGCCAGCGATCACCGGACCGGCGATGCTGACCTGCATGTGGGCCAACAATGAGACCGGCGCGATTCAACCGATCAAGGAACTGACCGATCTTGGGCTGCCGACGCACATTGATGCAGTGCAAGCCGTCGGACATGAGGATATCAACTTCCACGCCACTGGAGCGGCCACGCTTGCATTGTCGGCGCATAAGTTCGGTGGTCCCCGTGGCGTCGGGGTTCTGCTGGCCAGGCGTGACGCGAAAGTCATTTCCCATGTCAATGGTGGCGGCCAGGAGCGGGGATTGCGCTCTGGAACCGTTGACGTTGCCGCAGCAGTCGGACTAGCTGCTGCTCTCCAAGCGGCAACTACAGACATGGAAGCGGAGAACGCTCGGTTGGCTCGTCTGCGGGACCGGTTGTGGGAAGGAATTCGTGGGGAGGCTGGGGACGTCGTGAAGCATACGAGTGAACCGGCCCTGCCAGGGCACCTCCACATCAGCGTGCCTGGCGCGGAAGGCGACAGCCTGATCATGCTTCTCGACGCCGCCGGCATCGAATGCTCCACCGGCTCCGCATGCAATGCCGGCGTCAATCGACCTAGCCACGTGTTGCTGGCAATGGGCGTTCCGGAGGACGTAGCGCGTGGCGCGGTGCGATTCAGCCTCGGACATGCGACGACAGAGCAGGACGTGGATGCGGTTCTGGCCGTGGTCGGTGATACCGTCGCACGAGCGAAGGCTGCGGGGATGGCCTAGGGAGTATGGAGGAAATGTCATGAGGGTTCTGGCGGCGATGAGCGGCGGGGTCGACTCGTCGGTTGCTGCGGCACGTGCGATCGCGGCGGGGCATGACGTCACCGGCGTGCACCTGGCGTTGTCGAAGGACCCGGAGACATTGCGTGCCGGCTCGCGCGGCTGCTGTTCCCTGGAGGATTCCGGAGATGCTCGCCGAGTCTGTGACGCGTTGGGGATCCCGTTCTACGTGTGGGATTTCTCAGAGCGATTCCGCGAGGAAGTTATCGGCGACTTCACCGAGTCCTACGCACGCGGCGAGACCCCCAACCCGTGCCTGCGATGCAATGAACGAATCAAATTCCAGGCTCTGCTCGAGCGTGCTTTGGCGCTCGGTTTCGATGCCGTTGTCACCGGGCATTATGCGGTCTTGGACGAGGCGGGCCGGCTGCGTCGCTCCTCCGACGAGCAGAAGGACCAGTCCTACGTGCTGGGCGTGCTGGACCGTGAGCAGATGGCCAAGTCCTTGTTCCTCTGCGGCGACACTGACAAGCCGCAGATCCGCGAGGAAGCTCGAGAACTCGGCCTGACCACGGCGAACAAGCCAGATAGCTACGACATCTGCTTCATCCCTGACGGCAACACTCAGGCATTTCTCGGTCGCTCCATTGGTATGCGACCCGGCGCGGTCAAGGACGGCGTGACAGGCGAGGAACTCGCTACCCACGAGGGCGTGCACCAGTTCACCATCGGTCAGCGCAAGGGCCTCGGTCTGCCGGGCCCGGCCAAGGACGGTCAGCCGCGCTATGTCACCGGCATCGATGCTGAGTCGGGTGTGGTGACTGTCGGCCGTGCTGAGGATCTCAACATCCACACCCTGGAGGTTGACCGTGCGATCTGGCTGGAGGACCCTGCGGTCATCGCGGATGGCCCGTTGCAGGTCCAGGTCCGCGCCCATGGCAAGGCGCATCCCTGCCGCATCGAGATCCTAGAGGGCCCGACGAATTCGGAAACCGGTCGCGGTGGTGCATTCCGACTGCTTCTCGACGTCCCCTTCCGCGGCGTTGCCCCCGGCCAGGCCGCAGTCCTTTATCGTCCGGATGCTGAAGGCGACATTGTGCTTGGCTCCGGCACGATCCGGGACACCGGAGCATGACCGGTTTTAGCGGTCTCGGGTCGATGCCGGGGACGGATATGGCTGTTGCCGCTGATGTGATCGGCGGGGAGTCCACCGATGGTGAGGTCATCATCCCGTTGCTGCCGGCGCGTGGTCTTGGCGCGGATGCGGTTGGCCGTACCGGAGTGGTGCTGCAAGACGTGGTCCTTGATCGAGGACCACGTAGCTGGCGCATTGCTGACGGTCCCTCGCGGGTAACGTGGCAGGCCCGAGATCTGCTGACTCGGGATCTCGATGTCTGCGAGGAGCTGTGGAACGGCGCTGCGGAGACGATTCGTTTTTCAGTGGTCGGTCCGTGGAGCTTGGGCGCGTCGGTGGAACTTCCCGGCGGGCATCGGATGCTTACCGATCATGGTTCGGTGCGGTTCTTGGCGGAGTCATTGTCGGCAGGTCTCGACCGGCTCCTTGATGATCTGGATCGCCGCTTCAGCGGCGCTCGCTACACCGTTCAGATTGACGAGCATCTGCTTCCCGACGTTCACCTCGGCCGAGTTCCCGACGCCGTCGGCACCAGATTCCTCCGTCCAGTGGGCCATCGCGAGTTGTCCGACATGTGGCGCCGGATCACGGAGCCGCTGGCTGCGCGTGGTGTTCGCGTTGTGGTGCGCCCCGGCGGGAAGGTCTCGGAATTGTCGATGGAGGCGGTACGCGACTCCGGTGCGAACGCTCTGGCTGTTCGCGCGGATGCTGTGGTCGGCTCGACGGCCCTGGACACCCTTGGCGCCCTCATCGCCGATGGTATTGATCTGGATCTCGGTGTTGTCCCCTCCGTACCGGACCGGGGAACTGACGATCACTCCGGAGCGTGGATCACCCCGGACGAGCGAACCGCTGCCAAGCGGGCCGCTCGGCTGTGGGATGAGTTGAGTTTCCCCCGAGTCGACATGATCGAGCGGATAAACCTCACACCGATGTCCGGCTTCGACCGCTCACCATTGAAATGGCCGGCGCCAGCCTTGCGGTGTGGGCGTTTGGCGGCTGACCTCGTGAATCGAGCCGCAGGCGACCTGTAGCCGACTCTTTTGCTGGCCGGATGCTCATCCGCGAGTCCCTGCCTGGCCAGGAGTACTTCTTGGATTAGAAGTAAATTCCTATCAATTGACCTGATAAAGTGCTGAGTGCACAAGGATCGGTGCAAGGGAATCCGGTGAAAATCCGGAACTGGCGCGCAGCGGTGAGAAGGGACCGACCCCACACGAGGCCACTGGATCACTCCGGGAAGGCGTGGGCGAGGGACTGACCTTCAAGTCCGAAGACCTACCGATTCATAGTCCACGTCAT
Organism: Corynebacterium sputi DSM 45148; assembly: GCF_000427865.1. GTDB lineage: Bacteria > Actinomycetota > Actinomycetes > Mycobacteriales > Mycobacteriaceae > Corynebacterium > Corynebacterium sputi. Next base: position 119,464 of record NZ_ATYV01000005.1, read on the forward strand.
CGTCTCGCGCACAGACACTGACGGATCTCCACGAAGGTGGATTCCCCATGCTTAAGAACAAGCGGTTCCTCGCGTCCACAGCCCTTACCGCCACCGCAGCCCTGGTCCTGACCGGATGCTCAAACACTGACACTGCGGCGACCTCCGCAGACGGAGAACTCACCGTCGAGAACTGTGGTGAAGAAGTCACCTTTGAGTCCGAGTCATCATTGCTGGCCTACGACGGCGGCATCATCGCCATCGCACTTGCCGCCGGGGCACAGGACAACATCATAGCCGTGTCGAGCGTTGGTGATGACCGAGACACCTTGGCCGCGAAGTACGGGGCCGACGTGATCGACTCCTACGAAAGCGTTAGTGACCGGGCGCCGTCCCTGGAGCAGATCATTGCCCTCCAGCCGGACTACTACTTCGCAGGCTGGAACTACGGTATGTCTGACACCAACGGAGTCGACCCGACTCTCCTTGGCGACCGAGGCATCGGTTCTTACATCCTCAGCGAATCCTGCAGGCAGGACGGCACTACACAGCGAGGTGTCATGGACCCGTGGGAGGCCTTGGATGAGGACCTTCGCAACATCGGTCAGATCTCCGGCGACCCAGATATCGCCGAGTCAGTAATTGAGGACCAGAACGAACGCCTGGCAGCATTGGCGGACGCAGCGCAGCCGGAGGAGGCCCCTAACCTCTTCCTCTACGACTCCGGCACAGACGCACTGTTCACCTCCGGCAAGTTCGGAGCCCCCGAGGTCATCATCCAGGCCGCTGGCGCCCGTAACCATGCCGACGGGATCGATGACACGTGGGTTCAGGTCGGCTGGGAGACCCTTGCTGCAGATTCTCCCGACGCCTTCGTCTTTGTCGACTACCCCGGTCAGTCTTTCGAGGAAAAGGTCGAACAGCTTAAGAACCACCCGGTGACCCGTGATCTGCCGGCGGTCCAAGAGGAGCGGTTCATCAACTTGCCGTACGCAATGTGGGTTTCTTCGCCCCTGAACGTTGACGCCGCTGAGATTCTCCGCAAGGCACTCGAGGAGTATGGCCTGGCCCCGGAGAGCGAGATCCAGCCTGAATTCGAATTGCCTGCCAGCGTCCCGGGCCAGGAATACCTGACCAAGTAGGCCCCGCATATGCTCAGAAAAGCAGGAACCCCGCTCTTATTAGTGGTGTTGCTGTGCGCACTGGCGGCGAGCTTCGTCATTTCGTTGACGTTTGGCTCGGTGTCGTATCCAGCCGGCGAGGTGTGGCAGGTTGTCCTGGCACACCTCTCTGGCGGGGAGTACCACGACCGCGCAATCAATGACATCGTCTGGGAACTGCGCGCTCCTCGAGGACTGATCGCGATGATCGTGGGAGCCGGTCTGGCTCTGGCGGGCGTTGCGATGCAGACACTCGTCCGTAACCCACTGGCGGACCCGTATCTGCTCGGCATTTCCTCCGGCGCGAGCGTCGGTGCCACCGCCGTCATTACCTTCGGAGTCTTCTCCGGCTTTGGGGTGTGGGCACTCTCTGGTGGCGCGATGATTGGTGCGCTGGTGGCCACGGCCGTCGTCTACTTCGTCACAGTCATGCAAGGAGGCATCACACCACTTCGCCTGATTCTCTCTGGCGTAGTGCTCTCCTCGGCGTTTTCAGCAGTCGCAAGTCTCTTGGTCTTCCGAGCGCCGGATTCCCGAGCCGCCCAGGGCGTGATGTTCTGGATGCTCGGATCAGTCTCAGGAGCGCAATGGAACCGGGTATTGCTTCCGTTCGTGGTCGTGATTCTGTGCGGCGTCATCCTGTTCCTCATCAGCACGCGCATGGACGCCCTGTCCGCAGGGCCCGATACCGCAGCTGCACTCGGAGTAAGAGTTGGACTGCTGCGCAAACTCCTGTTTTTCCTGCAGGCAGTTCTCGTCGGCGCGATGGTCGCCGTCGCCGGAGGCATCGGCTTCGTCGGTCTAGTCATCCCGCACCTGGCACGCATGATGGTCGGATCACTGCATCGACGACTCATCCCCATCGCCGCGCTATCGGGAGCGCTATTCCTCCTGTGGGTCGATGTCCTCGCCCGTCTGATCGCACCTCCGCAGGAAATTCCGCTCGGAGTCGTTACAGGAGTCATCGGAGCGCCTGTATTCCTCCTACTGATGGGCAGAAAACGCTACCGATTCGGAGGTCAGTCTTCATGAAAAGGTTTGAGGTGAATGGGGTGGGGGTGAACGTCGGGAAGCGAAAGCTTTTGACCGACGTCACCTTCACCGCCGAACCCGGAACGCTGACCGCCGTGGTGGGCATCAATGGCGTGGGCAAGTCGACGCTGATGCGCGCGCTGGCCGGCATCACCAAACCGGCTGAAGGGCACGTGCTTTACGACGCCCACAACCTCCACTCCCTCCGTCCTAGACTCCGTGCCCGACGCGTTAGTTACGTGGGACAGGAGGAGCGACCACCAGGGGAGCTGACCGTCGCGGAGTTTGTCGCTCTTGGTCGAATGCCGCATACAAGCGCGTGGGATCTTGGCGGTCATGACGGCGACACTGAGGTTGCTCGAGCCCTCACCATGCTCGACATCCAGCAACATGCGGATTCGATGTGTGACCAACTCTCCGGAGGCCAATCGCGCCGGGTAGTGCTCGCACGTGGCTTGGCGCAGGAGGCGGAAGTGCTGCTTCTCGACGAGCCGACGAATCACCTCGACATCCACCACCAGTTGCATCTGCTCGATGTACTGCGTGCCTCTGGGCGGACGGTGATCGTGAATATTCACGACCTGGATCTAGCGATGTCCCACTTCGATCAAGTGGTGCTTCTCCACAACGGAACTGCCTCCAGCGTGGGCGCCCCAGAAGAGGTGCTGATCCCAGAGACCCTGCGCGAGGCGTTTAAGGTGCAGGCGCTGATCGCCAGGGTGGGGGAGCGACCGCACCTGATTATCGACTCAGTGAGTTAGTACATCGGCCACGTCTGAGGCAAATCGAAGTCGGAGACATCCCGACCCTTCTTCTCGAAATAATCCTTGAGGCTCTTGCGATCCTCGTAGTACGAGATGGCCTGCAATTCCATGAGCTCATCGCCGTCCATCTCGGCGATCTCCGGCCACTTCTTCGCCTGCATCCAAGCTAGGCGGGCCGCTGCGAGGGCGTCCTCAGTGGCATCGTGCGCGGCGTCCAGACGCACGTTGTAGTGCTCGCAGACACTGCCCAATGTGCGCTTGCCCCCGCGGTACTTATCGAACTTCTTGTCAATGACGAAGGGATCCACCACCAGTCCGTCGACGGTGAAGGACGGGTCTTGGGTGTGCAGGACTGATAAGTCATACGCGGCATTGAACGCGATGAGCGTGAATCCTTCGGACCAGCCCTTGCGGATACCAGCGATGGTCTCGGCGAGAACCTGATCGTGCGGAGCACCATCCTTGCGTGCCATCTCGGTGGTGATCCCGTGGACATTGGAGGCAGCCTCCGGGATCTCGACACCAGGATCAGCAAGGCGCAGCTCCTTCACCGGCTGCTGCCCCGAACGGAGGCTGACCAGCGCTGACGTCACGATCTTGCATTCTTTGGGATTGGTTCCGGTGGTCTCGAGGTCGAAGGCCATCATGGCACCCACATCAAATCGGCTCATGGCGGTAACTCTAGCGACCAGCCTCAAGCGCGGTGTCAGGGTCAGCGGTTGATTGTGGAAGAACTACGGAATGGGGACAACTACACTTGGCTAAGTGACTGACTTCGATGACATCCGTAGGCAATGGCAGGAACTCGCCGAGCAGCTCCGGGAGAACTCATCTCGGTACTACACCGGTCAACCGGTGATCTCCGATGCCGACTATGACGAGATGTTCCGCGCGATCCAGGACCTGGAAGAGCGGTACCCCGAACTGGCTGTGCCGGAATCGCCCACCCAAAACGTGGGCGCGAATATCGAGGCACCTGCCGATGGCGTGACGTTCGAAGCGGTCGAGCACATCGAACGCATGATGTCCCTGGACAACGTCTTCAGTGAAGAAGAACTCCGCGAATGGCTGGCTCGAACCCCAGCGCAGGCGTACCTGACCGAACTCAAGATCGACGGACTGTCGATTGATCTTGTGTACCGCGGCGGAAAACTGGTTCGGGCGGCGACCCGTGGTGACGGTCGCGTTGGTGAAAATGTCACCGCCAATGCGAGGACCATTTCCGATATCCCGCAGGAGATTACCGGAACCGATATACCGGCTCTGTTGGAAGTTAGGGGAGAGGTTTACCTCTCGCTGGAGGAGTTCGCGCGCATTAATGCAGAGCGCGCTGAAGAGGGCAAGGCCACCTTCGCGAACCCGAGGAACTCCGCAGCAGGTTCGCTTCGGCAGAAGAACCCGGAGGAGACCGCCAAGCGCAGGCTCTCGATGATCTGTCACGGCATCGGCGCCATCGATGGGTGGCGACCGGGCAGCCAGCATGAGGCATACGAGGCGCTGAAGAAATGGGGTTTCTCGGTCTCGCCGTACACAAAGAAGGCCCATTCGGCGGACGAGGTCGTGGAGCAGGTGGCCTACTGGGGCGAGCACCGTCACGACGCCATCCACGAGATGGACGGCCTGGTCGTTAAGGTCGACTCACTGACCGAACAGCGTGGTCTCGGATCGACATCGCGGGCACCACGCTGGGCAATTGCCTATAAGTACCCGCCGGAAGAGGTCACCACCGACCTGCTGGACATCCGAGTTTCCATTGGACGTACCGGTCGCGCCACTCCGTACGCAGTGATGACCCCAGTGACCGTGGCTGGCTCCACTGTCGAGATGGCCACCCTGCATAACCCGACCGAGGTGAAACGCAAAGGCATCCTAATCGGTGACCGAGTCACTATCCGCAAAGCCGGCGACGTGATCCCTGAGGTCCTGGGCCCGGTGGCGGACCTGCGGGACGGCTCTGAGCGGGAATACATCTACCCGACGCTGTGCCCTGAATGCGGCACAGTCCTGGCTCCGGCCAAGGAAGACGACGCTGACTGGCGATGCCCCAACACACGCTATTGCCCAGGTCAGCTCCAGCGACGAGTGGAATTCCTGGCCTCCCGAGGTGGTTTCGACATTGAGCACCTTGGTGAGCGAGCTGCCGCAGATCTCATTCACCGAGGTGTGCTTCCCGACGAAGGCGAGCTCTTCAATCTCGGCACCGACGACCTCGCCCGCACAGCCGTATACACCACCGCCGCGAAGTGGAGGGAAGGCGAGGATGGAATCGAACGGGGCACCGTCAACGCCAATGGCAAGAAGTTCCTCGAGGCACTGGAAGCGGCCAAGGACCGTGAACTCTGGCGAGTGCTGGTGAGTCTGTCGATTCGGCATGTCGGGCCGACAGCGGCGCGTTCCCTGGCACAGAAATTCGGATCCATGGATGCGATCCGGGAGGCCTCACGAGAGGATCTCGCGGAAACAGACGGTGTCGGCGGGATCATTGCGGACTCGGTCATCGCCTGGTTTGAGGTCGACTGGCACCGCGAAGTCGTGCAGAAGTGGGCTGATGCTGGCGTTCGGATGGCAGATGAGGTCTCCGACCGACCAGACCAGGTCCTGGAGGGCCTCACCATTGTCGTCACCGGCTCATTGGAGGACTTCACCCGCGACACCGCAAAGGAAGCGATCCTCACCCGTGGGGGCAAGGCCGCCGGCTCCGTGTCGAAAAAGACCTCAGTCCTCGTCGCTGGTGAAAATGCCGGCTCGAAGGCAACGAAGGCGGAAGATCTCGGTGTTCCGATCCTCGACGAGGCAGGGTTCCATCGGCTCCTTGAGATCGGTGCCGATGCAATTCCCGGAGGATCGGCAGAGTAGCAAGTACGACAAAACCCGCCGCAGGACCCAGGAGTCTGGCGGCGGGCGCAGTTGCTGGCTAGTTAACGATCGCTCCAACGATGTCGCCGATCCGACCAAGATGTTCGACCTCAGTGGCCAGGAAATCAGGTCCGCCCGGGCGACCCATGATCAGCGTGTACCACTGGCCCATCGGGGCGGCCGCGAGAGACGACTCCATCACGGTCCAGGAATCCGGCAGCCAGTCATCGGTGTCCAATTCGAGGACGCGGGCGGAATCAACCGGGGAACTGTGCAGCACTCGGCCATCGTCCTCCGGAGCGGCATCGGAAGCGACGAGGCGACGGGAACCGTCACGGCCGTTCTCCAGGACCAAGGCCCAACCAGCCGTCATCGTCCCAGGCAAGCCGTCGACGAGCCCCTGGAAAGCCTGAGTCGCCTTCTTTGCCTTCGCGAGCTTCGCCAACATCCGAATCTGACCGCGTCGGTCGACGGTTCCAGAGAAAGGCCGGATCGAATCAACCTCAACGTCGTCGAGGGATTGGGCGGCGGTGATCAGTGCGTCGGGAAGTGTGTCGTGAGGGATATCGACGACCAGGTCGTCGATGACAGTGCCATCGGTGCCGTAGTCGACGACGTCGACGCTGCGGATGTCTCCGTTGACTTCACCGAGCGCAGCAGCAAGATAACCCAGGGAACCCGGGATATCGGGGAGCTGAACCCGTAGCAGGTAAGTCATCAGTGTCACCGTGGGAACCTTTCGAAGAAAATGGGCGAAGCCGCCCGATTAGCGACTCCAGGTTACATGCGGGGCTGACAAAAGCAGACAGCCCCAGGGAGGTTTGCCCCGATGCCCCGTCCAGAGGCAGCCGCGACTACCCTATGGGACGTACCCATACTGGATAAACGGAAAGGGGTCCCGCGTGCCCGCCATCTCGCGCGACGAGGTTGCACACCTCGCACGACTGTCCCGTCTGGCGTTGACAGACACCGAAATCGAAGGATTCTCGGATCAGATCGACGACATCATCAACCACGTGCGGCAGGTGCAGGAAGTCCCGACCGAGGGTGTGGAGCCGATGAGCCACCCGTCCTCGTCGGCCGGTGTCATGCGCGAGGACGAGGTTCGTCCGACCCTCACCGCAGAGCAGGCCCTGGACCAGGCACCCGCATCGCAGGACCAGAAGTTCGAGGTTCCGCAGATCCTCGGTGAAGAGGAGTGAGCGTGACCGACAACAAGTACTTGGCCTCTGCCGTCGCAGACGATGCGATCCTCGGCCTCACCGCCGCGGAACTGGCAGAGAAGATCCACTCCCGCGAGCTGACCTCTGTCGAGGTCACCGAGGCGTTCCTGGCCCGGATCGCGGATGTTGACGGAGACGTCAACGCATTCCTGCACGTCGGCGGCGAAGAGGCCCTCGCGGCGGCTAAGGCCGTTGACGAGTCCCTCGATCGCGGCGAAGCACCCGCTTCCGCACTGGCCGGTGTTCCGCTGGCATTGAAGGACACCTTCACCACTGTGGATGCTCCGACCACCTGTGCGTCGAAGATCCTCGAGGGCTACATGAGCCCGTATGACGCCACCGTCACCCGCAAGCTCCGCGAAGCCGGAATCCCCATCCTGGGCAAGACCAACATGGATGAGTTCGCAATGGGCTCCTCCACGGAAAACTCCGCGTACGGCCCGACCCACAACCCGTGGGACTTGGACCGCACCCCGGGCGGCTCCGGCGGCGGCTCCTCCGCAGCTTTGGCTTCGGCGATGGCTCCGTTGGCTATTGGCACCGACACCGGCGGTTCCATCCGCCAGCCGGCCGCACTGACCAACACCGTTGGTGTGAAGCCGACCTACGGCACCGTCTCCCGTCAGGGCCTCGTTGCCTGCGCGTCTTCCCTGGATCAGGGCGGCCCGACCGCTCGCACCGTCCTGGACACCGCGCTGCTGCACGAGGTCATCGCAGGACACGACGAGGGTGATTCCACCTCGACCAAGCACGACATCGCCGATGTTGTCACCGCAGCACGCGAAGGGTCCTCTGGGGATTTGACGGGTGTGAAGGTGGGCGTCGTGAAGCAGTTTGATCGGGAGGGCTACCAGGACGGCGTCCTGGAGCAGTTCCGCGCCTCTGTCGACGCAATGCGTGAAGCCGGCGCCGAGATCGTCGAGGTCGATTGCCCGAACTTCGACCACGCGCTGTCCGCCTACTACCTGATCCTCCCGTGTGAGGTGTCCTCCAACCTCGCTCGCTTCGACGGCATGCGTTACGGCATGCGCGAAGACGATGACGGAGAGCACTCGGCCGATCAGGTCATGGCCGCTACCCGCGCCGCCGGCTTCGGCGACGAGGTCAAGCGACGCATCATCATCGGCACCTACGCCCTGTCGGTCGGTTACTACGACGCGTACTACATCCAGGCGCAGCGCGTACGTACCCTCATCCAGCAGGACTTCGACAAGGCCTTCGAGCAGGTCGACGTCCTCGTCTCCCCGACGACGCCCACCACAGCGTTCAAGCTCGGCGAGAAGAACGACGACCCGCTGGCGATGTACATGTTCGACCTCTGCACCCTGCCGCTGAACCTTGCCGGCATGTGCGGCATGTCCGTCCCGTCCGGCCTCGCGTCGGACACCGGCCTGCCCACCGGTCTGCAGATCATGGGCCCGCGCCACGGAGATGACCGCCTGTACCGCGTCGGCGCCGCCTTCGAGAAGATCCGCGGCTAACTTCCCGGGTCCATGCCCGTGCCCCTCGGCGGTGGGGGTACGGTACCCGGCATGACCACCGCCTCTACCGAGCCCGATTACCTGCCCAAGCGGCAGGCCTGGCTCGCGATGATCCCCCTGTGCATCGGGTTCTTCATGAACCTGCTCGACCAGTCGATCGTCTCGGTTGCGACCCCGGATATTCAGGATTCCTTCGGGGTCGACTACAACGCCCTCATCTGGGTTAACTCCTCGTTCTTCCTCGCGTATGCGATCCCGCTGCTGGTCACCGGCAGGCTTGGCGATCAGCTAGGGCAAAAACGGGTGTTCCAGGTGGGCATCTTTGTCTTTACGGTCGCTTCTTTGTGGTGTGGCATGGCTGGCAGCATCGAGTCGCTGATCGCGGCTCGTGCCCTGCAGGGAATCGGTGCGGCGCTGATCGCGCCCCAGACCCTCAGCGTCATCACTCGCATCTTCGCGCCGGACCATCGCGGCACTGCAATGGGGCTGTGGGGAACCGTTGCGGGCTTAGCGACGCTTACCGGCCCTGTCCTCGGCGGCCTGATCGTCGATGTCGCCGGTTGGAGTTGGATCTTCTACATCAACGTGCCGGTGGGCATCGCCTGCATGATTCTCGCTGCGATGTGGGTGCCGGATCTGCCGTCGACCTCCCGTAGCTTCGACATCCCCAGCATCACCGTCTCGATCCTGGCAATGACATTCCTGGTCGTAGGTATCCAGCAGGGTGAGTCCGCTGGTTGGACCCTGTGGATCTGGGGCCTGCTGGCGGCGGCCGCGGCTCTGATCGTGCTCTTCGTGCGCTTGCAGAAGTCGGCGGAGCCTAGGGGAGTGGAGGCGCTGGTGCCGCTGGACCTGTTCTCCCGGCTGAACTTCTCCCGAGGCACCTTCTCGATCATGGCGATGGGCTTTGCGGTGGCCTCTAACGCGGTGCCGATCATGCTGTACATGCAGCGGTACGAGAACATCGACCCGTTGATGGCCGGACTCATGATTGCCCCGATGGCGATTGTCTCGGGAGTGCTCGCGCCTTTTGTCGGCTCGTGGATCGGAAAAATCGCACCGAGGACGCTATCGATGATCGGTTTCGGCATGATGATCGTTGGTCAGGTGCTGATGTTCGCGGTGATGCGACCCGAGCTTCCGGTGTGGTGGATCGCGGTGGCCTCCATCGCCCTTGGTGTCGGCAATGGCTTTGTGTGGGCGCCGAACTCCACCACCACGATGTACTCGATCCCTCCGTCCTCGGCCGGCGCCGCCTCAGGTGTCTACAACACCTCACGCCAGGTGGGCGCGGTGATTGGCTCTGCTGCTACTGCCGCCTTCATCCAATTTCGAACCGCACAAGACGCTGGTGCCTACGTCTTCGGCGAAGTCTTGCTGATGCAGGCCGCCGTTTTGGTGCTCGGGTTCATCGCGGTGATGGGCTTCACTAGACCTGGTTCGCCGACACCTAAACAGGGACAGGCAGGTTCCTCGAACGGGGTCTAGTGTTGAACTCATGAGAATTGCGACCCTTACTTCCGGTGGAGACTGTCCAGGACTGAATGCCGTGATCCGGTCCGTGGTCCGAACCAGTTCCGCAGAGTACGGTTCCACCGTCGTTGGGTATGAGGACGGCTGGGTAGGTCTGTTGGAGGACCGCCGCGTCCAGCTTTACGACGACGAGGGGATCGACCGCCTCCTCATCCGCGGCGGCACCATCCTCGGTACCGGTCGAATGAAGACCGAGGTCTTCAAAGAGGGCATCGACCGAATTAAAGAGAACCTCGCAGACGCGAACATCGACGCATTGATTCCCATCGGCGGCGAAGGAACCCTCAAGGGTGCCAAGTTCCTCGCGGACAACGGAGTGCCGGTCGTCGGTGTGCCCAAGACTATTGACAATGACGTCAACAACACCGACTACACCTTCGGATTCGATACCGCCGTGGCTGTGGCCACTGATGCGGTGGACCGTCTGCACACCACCGCTGAGTCCCATAACCGTGTCATGATCGTTGAAGTCATGGGCCGCCACGTCGGCTGGATCGCACTGCATTCGGGAATGGCCGGCGGTGCGCACTACATCGTCATCCCTGAAGAGCCCTTCGACATCAATGAGATTGTGAAGTCGATGGAACGACGCTTCCAGATGGGCGAGAAGTACGGCATCATCGTCGTCGCCGAGGGCGCCAAGCCCAAGGACGGAACGATGGAGCTCGAGGACCGGGGCACCGACGTCTTCGGACACAAGATCTTCGCTGGCATTGGCGAGATGATCGGCAAGGAATTCACCCGTCGCACGGATTATGACGTCCGCACGACCGTCCTCGGACACATTCAGCGTGGCGGAACACCGACCGCGTTCGACCGAGTGCTGGCTACCCGCTATGGAGTCCACGCTACTCGCGCGGTCCACGAGGGCGACTTCGGTAGCGCCGTGGCCCTTCAGTCCGGAGAAGTTGTGCGCATTCCTCTGTCTGAGGCAGTCGGGCAGCTCAAGACTGTCCCGCCGGGCCGTTACCGTACAGCGAAGGCACTCTTCGGTTAAGCCCGTGGCCACGGACTTTCCGTGACCTCGTTAGCGGTTCAAGCCCATGGCTCGGACTAGCGCATCGACATCGTCAGGATCGATGCCTGTTGCTCCATAAACCCCTAAGAGTGAGTCTTCGATCTGATAGATGCTGGTGGGAGAATTCGCTTCCTGCAGCACTCGCACCACTCGGTTCTCAGGAATTGTCGTGCCGAGCGGCACTTCATTGGGAATGAGTGGTGCCGCTGCCATGTAGTCGACCACATCCGGGTCACTGTAAAAGTAGGCACCATAGACTCGGAAGGCCTGCCCACTGTCGTCATCAGTGAGGCGTTCGCTGATCCTGCAGTGGATTTGCTCGACGACGTCCCCGCTAGAGTTCACGAAATCATTCTTGGAAGTGCATTCCTCGACAGCATTGGCTATTTCGTCCGGAACCATGTCGGGTAGAAGTTCATCCCTCGATGAGGCGAGGTACGACCGCGCTACAAGTGCCGCGACCGTTACCACGGCGATCGCCACAATCGCGATGACGATGATGAGAATCGGCGACATTTTCTTCTTCGTTGCCGTGCTGCTGGTGCTCGCCTGGGACGATGGTACTTCTGAAGGTTTCTCGTGATGGCCGAACGGAGATGATGGCTGTTCAGCGACCAGCTTCCAATCTCCGTCCGGAAAGGCACTCGCGGGTTCGGCAGTGGTGGTCTCTGCTCCGGCAGAAGAGGCTGTGGTTTCAATCGTCACTGACTCTGGATGGACGCCATACTGAGCGAAAGCCAGCGCAATTGCCTGACTGTTGGGCGGGGAAGGCGGAATAGGGGTTTTGATTGTCGCCGATAGTGGAGGGCGAGACTGCCCACACACAGCGAGACATCCCCACATCGTCGAAGTGAGCAGTTCTTCCGCGGCTACTGTGGTCCCGTCTCGGATGGTCACATAGCGCTCAGTCAGAGCGAAACGGCGGGAATCCATTTCATTCTGTATAGGACGAGTGGTTGTGCCGTCTGAGACCGTCAGCGCGGTCTCGGTGATGTCGATGGTGAGGTGCCAGGGCTCGGACATCGTCTTTCCCATCGGACAAGTGGTTTCACCACTGAAATAGTATGGGTTCAGATTATCGGTTTTTCTCTGGGAGGGTCATGACAAGTTGGGCTGGCTTTGCGTCAGCGCCTTAGTTGATAAGTCCAACCGACTGGAGGAATGGCTCGGCGTCGTCGGGCGTCGCGTTGTAGACGCTGTAGCGGACGAGTCCTTCGTCCTGAATGTCATAGATGGCTAGTGATGAGGTGTGCTCGAAAGCGCGGATCTCGTGCCCGGACTGCGTCGGAGTGCCGTTGATGGTGATCTCTTCGACATTGCGGGGAGGCAGCACCGCAGCCTGACTGGCGACCTCAGAGTCGCCGACGATGTCTGCTGCATAGACGTCAAAGGGGATACCTGTGCCTGGGTGTTCGACGTCATCGAGGAAGACGCAGTTGAGGATGTCCTGGTTCTCCTCGTGCAAGCCGTCGAAGTCGTACAGGGGGATAACCATTACGGCGCAATTATCGGCCATCGACTCCCTGACTGCGGGTGCAGCAAGGTCCCTCATCCAGTCCTCCGTGTCCACGCGTTCGTTGTCGCCACCGGATCCGGAAATCGAGGTGGGTGCGCGGTCGAAGAAGCTCGGACCTCCATTGAGGAACGTCGTCAGGCTGACCGCTGCGGCGCCGATAAGGCCCACCACAACGACTGCAAGAACAATGAATATCGCTACGACCTTGCCGGTGGATGTTCCGCCGGTATGCCTCTGCATCGGGTCGTCCGAGGAGGAGAACGTGGTGTCACAGTCAGAGAAGGAGCTAGGGACTGGTTGCTCCGGCAGTGGTTCGGAGTGCATGGTTTCGTCAGACACATGGTCCTCTCTGGTCATTGCTCCGAATGACGGTGGTTGTGGGGCCGTGTGGACAGTGTGTATCCAGGTTAGCGAACATGGCCGACGGTGACCTGTGCCCAACGGCGGCGCGGTGGCGGTGAAGCGTTAGAATGACCGGCATGACCGCCGCTTACGCAGATGACCTGATGGACTATGACGAAGTCCTGACCCGCTTCGACCCCGTCATGGGACTGGAAGTTCACGTTGAGCTGTCGACGAAGACGAAGATGTTCTCGTCTTCCTCCGCCAACTTCGGGGCATCCCCGAACAGCAACGTCGATCCGTGCAGCCTTGGTCTGCCGGGCGCGCTGCCGGTCGTCAACGGCACCGCAGTGGCGTGGGCCATCAAGATTGGCCTGGCTCTCAATTGTGAGATCGCCGAGTACTCCCGCTTTGCCCGGAAGAACTACTTCTACCCGGACCAGCCGAAGAACTACCAGATCTCGCAGTACGACGAGCCCATCGCGTTCAACGGCTACCTCGACGTCGTTCTGGAAGACGGCACTCCGTGGCGCATTGACATTGAGCGTGTTCACATGGAGGAAGACACCGGCAAGCTCACCCACCTCGGTGGTACAACCGGGCGTATCCACGGCGCGACTCGGTCCCTGGTGGACTGCAACCGTGCTGGCGTGCCGCTGATCGAGATCGTCACCAAGCCGATCATCGGCGCCGGCGAGCGTGCTCCGGAAGTTGCCCGTGCTTACGTCTCGGCCCTGCGTGACCTGGTCGCCGCGCTGGAGGTCTCTGACGCACGCATGGATCAGGGTTCGATGCGAGTTGACTCGAACCTGTCCCTGCGTCCGATCGGCCAGGAAGAGTTCGGTACCCGTACCGAGACCAAGAACATCAACTCGCTGAAGTCCGTGGAGCAAGCGGTGCGTTACGAGATGATGCGTCAGGCGGCCGTGATCACCGATGGTGGTTCCATTCGCCAGGAGACCCGCCACTACCAGGAGACCGATGGCTCCACCTCTGCCGGTCGTATCAAGGAGACGGCGGAAGACTACCGCTACTTCAATGACCCGGACCTGCCGCCGGTCCTCGCACCGGCTGAGTGGGTCGAGGAGATCCGTGCGACGTTGCCGGAGCTGCCGTGGATCCGCCGCGCTCGCATCCAGGAGGAGTGGAATCTCAAGGATGAGGAGATGCGCGACCTGGTCAACGCAGGTGCCCTCGACCTGATTATCGAGACCGTCGAGGCCGGCACCACCCCGGACGAGGCACGTGCGTGGTGGGTTGCCTACCTCTCGCAGAAGGCCAATGAGTCCGGAGTTGAGCTCCGGGCACTGGCAATCACTCCGGGCGAGGTTGCCCATGTTGTGAAACTCATCAAGGACGGCAAGCTCACCAACAAGCTCGCCCGTCAGGCAGTCGATGGAGTGCTCGCCGGCGAAGGCACTGTCGATGAGGTCATCGCAGCCCGCGGACTTGAGGTCGTGCGTGACGACGGCGCCATCGAGAAGGCTGTCGACGAGGCACTCGAGGCCAACCCTGACATCGTGGAGAAGTACCGCGGAGGCAATAAGAAGGTCGTCGGCGCGATCGTCGGTCAGGTCATGAAGGCCACCCGTGGCAAGGCCGACCCGGCGCAGGTCAACCAGTTGATCGCCAAGAAGCTGGGTTAGCCACCCGCTCTGGGTCACCCGTTGGGCGTACCTTCCCCAAGGAACGTAATTTCATTGCGTGACCCAGACCGCCTTACGCACCGCCGCGAATCACCGCGGGCGCCATTCTGTGCCCCGTGGTCCGCGGCGGTTCGTCGTACCTGAGACAGTTCACGTTGCCTGGTGGCGAGTCTTTCTAGGCCGTTCGAGTGAATTTCTCGGGGCGATCATCATCGCGTTTATCGTTTCGACGTTCCTGTCAGGCTCCTTCGACACCATGACGGTTCCGGAGAAATCCACTGTGCTCGCTGCCCGTGGCTCTGCCGTAACCGCTCTGGCGGTGATTGCGGTGGTGGTGGCAGTGGGCGTCGGGAAGCACGTCTTTGCGTGGATCGCAGGTGTCGTCGGAGCCGCAGTGGCGGCGACGGTCCCGTTGGCGGTGTTGCTGTGGGGGTCTCCATTTTATCTGTTTGGCCTCGGCGGCGATCAAAGCTTCCGCGTGGCCTACTTGACCAGGTTCTCTGGGGGAGGAGGCCGCGCCGACGTCTATTACGCCGATGCGCTGTCCTTCTATCCGCCGCTGTGGTTCTGGGCAGGCGGGATCTACACGCGGCTCACCGGCACCGAGGGGTGGCTGGCGTACAAGCCGTTCTCATTGATCACTATGGCTGTCGCGGCAGTGATGGCCTTTGTTATGTGGAGATGGCTGCTGGGAGCTCCGATCGCGGCTGTACTGGCAGTGGGGACGGCCTGCGTCGGCACCTTTTACAATGCCTACGAGCCGTACTCCTGGCTCGTGGTCGCACTGGTGCCGCCGCTGACTGCTTGGTCCGTGGAATTGATGTTTCGCTACGCCTCGACTGGAGCGCTGCCGGCATTGTGGGCCGCGGTACCTCTCGGGGCGGTCGTTGGCGTGTTCTCATTTACCTACACGCTGCTTGCTGTGGTGGCAGCACTGTCTCTAGGGGCCGGCGCTGCGTCAGTGGCCTGGAAACTGCGGAACTTCTCGACGTTGACGTGGCTTGGCCTGGCCGGCACAAGCGCCTTCCTGACCAGTCTCGTGTTTTGGGGCCCCTACCTGTGGGCGCGACTGAGCGGCGAGGAACGGGAGCACAGCGTCGCCGCCGATTTCATGCCCGACGAGTCCCTCTCGGTATTCAGTCCGCTCGGAACATTGACGGCGTTTGGGATAACGGCGCTGGTGGGACTGGTTGCCATGGGCCTGTCGTGGGGGACGGTGCGTGGGCGCCGCAGTTCAATCAGCGCTCCCGGTAGTGGGCATGCAAACTCCGCCTTCATGGCGTGTGCAGTAATTCTGTGTGTCGCAACCGGCTGGTTCGTGGCATCGTTGCTTTTCGCCTTCAACGACACCTCGCTGCTGGCGTTTCGGATCATCCCGTTGATGATGCTTGCTCCGGTGCTCGCAGGACTGCTTGTCCTGGCACAGATGGTCGGTCGCAGGATCCGGAGAGTGTCACTGACACCAGTGGCGGTGTTGGTGTCCTTTTGCCTCCTGATGGGAATGGCGCAGGGGAGCTCAGCAGAAAACGAAGAGTATGCGGAGGCCGCACTAGAGGCGAGGGGAGCGCCGCCGGAGTTGTTAGAGGCGATCGACGCAGCTCAGGCTGAGCACGGTCTGGTCCGCCCCGTGGTTCTCTCCGACACCTCCGCGGTGTTCGCTCAACGGGACTTGTTTTCGTTCCAGGCACCGATGGAGGCGTATGCGACACCATTTGCTCGCTATGGGGAGCGAAATGCAGAGATCGTGGCGTTGTCGGAAGCCCACTCCACGCAGGAACTACTGGGGCTTCTCGACGGTTCCAAGTTCCGTGCGCCGGACATGTTTATTCTGCGGCATGTGGAGGGAGCTTTGGTGGCGCCGGTTCGAGAGAATCACATGCCATCAACCCCCGGGAGCACCTCGACGAACCTCGTCTTTGATCCCGCCTTGTTCGACGAAGAACATTTCCACCGATATCCGGCAGGGGCATACGAGGTGTTCGTTCGGAGCTCAGCCTCTGCGGGCTAGTCCTCGGGCTTATTCTCCCGCTTCCACTCTCGGAAGTTCTCCTCAGAGCGGCCAACTCGCCAGTACCCGGACACCGACAACGCGCGCCGGGACACACCGCGTTCTTTGACAAGAATGGGACGAATCCGCTTCATCACCGCATGTGCCTCGCCATGAACGAACGGCTGGCACACGCCGTCTAACCACTGAAGCTTCTCGACGGCCCCAACCATCGCATCGCCCGGCGTCTCACCGGAGGGGAGCCACTGGATCCGTGTATTGGCAGTAGCGGGCAAGTCCCGCTGGGGGTCAGCCGATTCGATAATGACCTCGACCGGAGGAGTGGAGCCTTCGGCCTCAAGCGCGACGAGGTTCTCCAACGCAGCGGTAACGGCCGGCAGTGCGGTGTCATCGGCAACCAACAGGTGCCAATCCGCCTCCGGTGCCGGCGAGTATCCGCCACCGGGTCCGAAGAACTCGATTTCCTCTCCGACGGAGGCTTGTGCTGCCCACGGTCCAGCAACGCCTTCGTCTCCGTGAACAACGAAGTCTATGGCAGCAGTGGAGTTCTCCGAGTTAATGGAGTGCACTGTGTAGGTGCGAACGACCGGTGCTTCCGGGTCGTCGGTGGGGAACTGCAGCTTCACGTAGGCATCAGTGCTGATGTCCTCGGAAAACCTCCTGAAATCACGGACCTTGAGGTTCAGACGGGTCATGTGCGGCGCCACCTGGGTGGTGCCGACGACGGTGAACAGGTTTGTCTCTCGCGGTGCCATGATCGTCAGGGTAGCCTCACCTGTTGTTTGGTGAGTGAACCGCCCCCAGTTAGTCGGGTGAGCCGCCGGCGGCGCCGTCGAGCGGGAACCGGACGACCCGGTCGTCCGATTCGCCGGGGCCGCCTTCAGCGAGAACGCGATTCGCAGTACCTGCCCACACTTCACCGACGCCTTCAGCATCCACGATCGTGACAGTGGATACGTGCCCGTACATTCCATCGACCAGAACCTCGGGCGAGCCTGCGACGGACCAGAACGCTTCCTCTGAAAGGGTGCCGCTGCCGGAATCTAGTGCGAGCGGAATAGACACCACCCGTTGCGCGCCCGGCACCGCGACGACCACTTCGTCAGCTGAGGCAGCACAGCCGCCGATTGAGTCGTCGAAGTCGACTCCGGTAAGAGGTTCAATCATCATTCCGTAGAACACGACCAGGGTCGGCTGGCCATCCAGGATCACCGACGCAATCGGTGGTGCCCCCTCCGGGGTGTCGCACAATGCCTGCAACTCGATACCTGGGTCATTAATCCGGATGTTCTCTGGCCCTGCTGGACCCGCCACGATCGCGACAGTGTCGCCGGGGCCGCCAGTCTCACGCCAATCGGTCCCTCCTGAAGGAAGGAGGGTAAGACGGTGCAGGGAGCCGTCGTCAAGCAAAACATGAACTTGCCCGTCTTCCTCAACCGAGGACGACGGCAGCAATTGCCGCACCGGGGCCTGTGCCTGAAGCAGAGGCTCCGGCTCATGGCCGGGGCGAATGTCCCACAACGTTCCATCGGAGGTAGCGGTGAGTCCGCGGGAATCGCCCGTCGCGGTCATTGCGGTGACGTCAGGCAAGCATGCGGCGAGGATCTCGTCTGATATGTCGCACGGATGAGACTGCCCCTGCTCGGGCGCGGCACCACCGTTGTCTGGAAGGCTCTCGATCTCAGCGTCTGGTGGTGCGATTGGATGAATATCGCCCTCTACCTCGGCAAACGGCTGCTGCAGGCCTTGATCCTGTGCGCAAGCGACCGACGTTGCCCCGAGGAGAGCCACCGCAGCAGACAGCGCGACCGAACGCCACACCGGGAAAGTGCGGCAACGGCGGAGGAGCGGTGAATCGGACACGGCACCCAGGATAGGGAATCGGTCGACATGCGCGTCAGATGGGCGGCATTGAGTTGTGGAAGTCAACTAGTGTGAAAGCTGTGAGTGAGAAACGGGCAACTCGACACGGTTCAGCCACCGGCGACGATTCCGCCGTGCCCATCTACCGCACTCGGGCGCCTGAACAGGCTCCGGATCCAACGCCTGACAGAAATCCGCAGCACGAAAAGACTGTGGACGACGTCCTGCACCAAATGTACGAGGCAGCCGGGCGGGCAGAACCCCGAACGGTCGGTGGACACCGCGACACCTCTGGCTCTGACAGTGAAACGACCCAGATGGCGCCTATCGTGGTTTCAGAAGACAACATTCCCGATGACAATCCTGCTCCAGAAGAGGTGGACCTCGTGAAGAACAACGATGATAAGTACAACGACCCGATGGAGACCGAGCGCGATGCGGTGACCGCCAGTACCGGTTCAATCGACAACGAATACGCATTCAGCGGCACGAACCCGGATGTGGCAGAGACCGAGTACTTCGCCACTGGGACGCCAGCGGAAACCGACTTGTTTGCCGCAGGTCCGGCTGGGGCTGGACTGGCCGGACCAGTCGTCACCGAAGAAACGCTCGTCGAGGAAGTTCCCGAGCATCGTCGCGGTACTACTGATCTCGGACTGCTGTTCCTGCGCATCGGCGTCGGAGGACTGCTGATTCTCCATGGTCTGGCGACCTTCATCGGATTCGGTGGCGGCCCTAGCCTGACTCAATTGCAGGATCAGTACATTTCGATGGGCTGGAGCTTCGCCGTAGTTGTGGCCGTGGCACTGCCTGCCATTGAGATCATCGCTGGCGTACTGCTGCTGGTAGGCCTGGCGACACCGCTCGGCGCCGCATTGGCGCTCGTGGCTACGTCCTTCCAGATGATGACTGCAGCAGCCGAGAACAGCACCGGCTGGAATTTCCTTGATGGGGACAACGGTGGCCTGCTGCAGCTCTATCTCATCCTGACTATCGCCGCGCTGGCCATCCAGTTCACCGGCCCAGGAATGTACGGGCTGGACTTCTCGCGTACTTGGTCGCGCCGTCCGCTGGCCAGTTCGTGGATCTTCGTCATCGTCGCTGTCGGCGTCGCGATCGGTGCATGGTGGTTGGTAACCGGTTCGCTGCCAGTCGCTTTCTAGAGATCTACTGACGTAGAAGGCATGAAAAATGGCCCGGGCTGATGCCCGGGCCTTTCTCATGTGTGGCGGAGGGTGCCCGCCTGATCAATTGAGGTGCTCAGTCCACGATTCGGATCGCGCCGAGGTCTGCGGACGATGCCATCTTGGCGTACGCCTTCAGTGCCTTGGTGATCTTGCGTGGGCGGATCTTGACCGGGCTGAACGGCTTGTCGCGCTTTAGTTCTTCCGCACGGCGGTCGTCGAGCTCCTCGTCAGAGACGAGAATCTCCAGGCGTCGCTCTCCGACGTCGATGTACACCGGGTCTCCATTGCGAACCAGACCGATTGCACCACCGGCGGCGGCCTCGGGGGAGACGTGACCGATGGAAAGTCCGGACGAGCCACCGGAGAAGCGGCCGTCAGTGACCAATGCACAAACCTTGCCCAGGCCGGCGCCCTTGATGAAGGCCGTCGGGTGCAGCATTTCCTGCATACCCGGGCCACCTGCCGGGCCCTCGTACCGCACGAACAGAACCTCGCCCGGCTGCAGGATGCGCTTGAGGATGACGTGGACCGCCTCCTCCTGACTCTCCACAACGCGGGCGGTGCCCTCGAAGTGGAACTGCTCTTCATCGATGCCGGCGGTTTTGAGGACTGCACCGTTCTGAGCGATGTTTCCGCGCAGCACACACAGTCCACCTTCGACCGTGTACGCGTGCTCGACGGAGTGGATACAGCCATCCTCAGCGTCGGTGTCTAGCGACTCCCAGCGGTTGTCCGTAGAGAACGGCTCAGTGGTTCGGACGCCACCCGGGGCAGCGTGGAACAGCTCAATGGCCTCGTCGGTGGCCTTGCCTCCGCGGATGTCCCAGTCGTCGAGATGCTTCTCCATGGTCGGGGCGTGGACCGAACGCACGTTGGTGTTCAGTAGTCCGCCGCGTCGCAGCTCACCGAGGATGGCGGGGATTCCGCCGGCACGGTGCACGTGCTCCATGTAGTAGTCCGGGGAGTTCGGAGCGACCTTCGCCAGGCACGGCACGTTCCGCGAAATGCGGTCGATGTCCTCGAGGTCGAAGTCGATTTCGCCCTCTAGCGCGGCTGCGAGGATGTGCAGAACCGTGTTGGTGGAACCACCCATGGCGACGTCGAGGGCCATGGCATTCTCGAAGGCCTCGCGCGTCGCGATGTTGCGGGGCAGAACCGACTCGTCGCCCTCGTCGTAGTACTTCTTGGCGATATCGACGATGGTCTCGCCAGCCTTGAGGAACAGGTTGCGGCGAGCGACCTGGGTGGCCAGCGTTGAACCGTTGCCCGGCAGCGAAAGGCCGAGAGCCTCGGTGAGGCAGTTCATCGAATTGGCGGTGAACATACCGGAGCAGGAACCGCAGGTCGGGCAGGCGGCTTGCTCGATCTCCAACAGCTGCTTGTCGTTGACATTCTCGTCCGCGGAAGCAGAGATGGCGGAGATGAGGTCCGAACCGGGCTTGACCACTCCGTTAATGACGACGGACTCACCGGATTCCATCGGGCCGCCGGAGACGAATACAACCGGGATGTTAAGGCGCATCGCAGCATTGAGCATGCCCGGGGTGATCTTGTCGCAGTTAGAGATGCAGACCAGCGCGTCAGCGGTGTGCGCGTTGACCATGTACTCCACCGAGTCCGCGATGATTTCACGGGAGGGGAGGGAATAGAGCATGCCGTCGTGACCCATCGCGATGCCGTCATCGACCGCGATGGTGTTGAATTCGCGCGGGACGCCGCCTGCTTCGACGACGGCCTCGGCGACAATGTCACCGACATCTTTGAGATGCACGTGTCCGGGAACGAACTGGGTGTAGGAGTTCGCAATGGCGATGATCGGCTTGCCGAAGTCGGAGTCGATCATACCGGTTGCGCGCCACAAGGACCGTGCACCGGCCGCGTTGCGACCGGACGTGGTGACCTTTGAGCGAAGGGGGATCATGGGCTGCCCTTCCTTGTTGTTGGTCGATGGGTTACCCCAACAGGGGATCACGTCAATAATAACGTCTATCCCACAACATGGACAATGGTGTCCACGTTATGGGATAGGGGAGAGGGTCGTGTGCCGGCTACTCGGAGCGGCCAGGAGCCTCCGGGCGCTTTACGTGTTCGGTGTAGACCTGGGTCGAATCGACCTCGGACTTGTCCTTCAACACGGAGTAGCCCTCGCGGTCGAAGACCTCGACCTGTTCGTCCCTGGCGTCAATGCCTGCGGTGATTGGATCCGGGATCCGGCCGCCGGTGACCTTGCTCAACTCGGGAAGCGAGTTGAATGACACCGCCGGGAGAGCGAACCTCGTGGCCTTGTCCGGGTCCTCGTCGTCCTTGGAGACAGCGATGCCCCGACCACGCTTGTCGAACAGGATGCCCCGGAAGTCATCCCAGGACATGAACTTCTCGGGACGGAACAGATACGTCGCTGAAATACCGGAATCGGAGATGGTAGTCCGCACCCGTTCAATCCACACGATGTAAAGGAGCGGAACCAGTGGAGTCCAGTACAGCCACGGGGTGGAGAACCCGAGCGCGATGAACACGAGAAGGAAAAGAAAAGCCACGCCCAGGTAATGGATCTTCTGGGGTCGGATCCTCGTCGGGGTGATACTTCCGTCGTGTGCAACGGCTGACGGGCTGGTCTCAGAGCTCATGGTGTCCAATCGTATTGCATCGGCCTTAGGCCGTTACAGCGAGTCTTCCTGTGGCTCCGCACCCTCCTGCGGAGCCGCGTTGCCTTCCTGATCAGGCTGCGGTTCCTGGGTGTTATTCTGGCCGGTCTGACCCGGCTGTGCAGGCTGATTGGGCTGATTCGGCTGGTTCGTCTGGCCCTGCTGGTTGTTCTGGTTGCCGTCGACGCCAGGTTGGTTCGTCTGGTCAGGGTTCGCGGTTTCCGTACCGGTCTGGTCGGTGAAGTTCGAGTTTTCCGTAACTTCAGTCGTAGTCTCTTCGGTGGTGGTCTCGCTACCGGCAAACCGGCTCGGAGCGAGCCAACCGGACGGGTTATCCGAGCCTTCTTCCTGCTCCATCGACATTACGTTCAGTGCTGAGAAGAGGAAGAAGAGAATGATCAGTACGACAGTTGACTGACGGGCCCGACCGCCTGCAGAAAGTACCTCGCGGAGCTTCCGCTTGGGCACGGCTAGGCTATCGGGCTTCTTTTCGGCAGTGTCATCCTCGGCTGCGTACACGGCCGTCTCATCTGAGACGGCTTCATGTACTGCAGTTGCCTCCGTGTCATCGACAAGAAGACCTTCGGCCTCTCCGCCGTATTCCTCTGCGACCGCGGCGATATTCTCCGCTCGCTTCTTTCCGTCACCGGCAGGGTCATCGGCTCGTGCGGCATCGACTTCTGCCTCGGTGGGCAGGCGGCGCCCGGAGGCTGGGTCGGTGTCATTCGACCAGGCCTGCTCGTTCGTCGACGTGCCCGCAATGCTCTGCTGGGCCGAGTTGTCCGAGCCCATGTAGGAGAGCACTTGATCGCGGTTAGGCATCAGCGCGGTCGGCATGCGCTCGCCATAGTCCTCCCACCACGTGTCGATGATGGCGGAACGAACGGCGCGCTCAACCTTCCACTGGTCGCCCGGGTCAGTGTCAATGATCATGCGCAGGTTTACAGTCCAAGACTGGCCTGCTGCTGTCGGGGGATTCAGTGACGTAGAGGACTGGATGCTCAGGTCAGAGCGCAGGGAGCCGCGAACGTCTTCCTTGTCGACAGCATCTTCAGCGGCTGCCAGAGTGCGGCGCTCCAGTTCAGACATCGATCCACCGGAGGTCAGCGGTACCGGGATGTCGATGACGGCACGTGACCAGCGGGAGGAGTAGTTGACGCTCATCTTCGCGTCACCATTCGGGATGATCACTTCTTCGCCGTTGAGCGTACGAATCGTGCTGGCACGCAGAGTCAGGTTCACAACCTCACCCTGAACAGTGCCGGACGGAGTGTGGAACTCAACCCAGTCGCCGACTCCGTACTGCTTCTCGACGATGATGAACACACCACCGAGTAGGTCCTTCACTAGGTCCTGGCCACCGAAACCAAGGGCAGCGGACACGATGGTCGCGGGGACAACGGCGGCACCGATCGATATGCCGAGTGTCTCGAGAAGATTAATGACCAGGACGAAGTAAGCGACAAGTTCAATCGCGTAAACGATGGCGCCGATGAGCGCCTTTTGTCCCTTCTTGTCTTCTGGATCACCGTGGAGTCTTCGCGAGACCACCGCAATGATGTACCGCCGGATCCTGGGTATCAGGAGGAGTAGTACTACCAGGGCCGCAGCGCCGAAACCGGTCGTCGCGATCCATACCCAGATGCCGCGCAGTAAGTAGAAGAGGAAATCCATGCCCGCGACCGTATCGAAGATTTCTGAGAGCTGTGCACGCCGATTCGTAAACAACGGGGCGTGTTTCCTAAGGAAATCTGAGTGAGGGGGCGCGGGTTAGGGGTCCCCATGTTCAACCAGTGAGATTGACTGTCCACTATGTGGACACTAAGGTTTCACTCATGTGACGGGCTTAACTGTCGTGAAGGGAAAATTCGGGGCCCCGGCCTCCGGATCCTCTCTAGACTGCAAGCTCGAACAAGCGGGAACCGGCTCCCATGAACCGTCAACCGCGCGGCCACCTTCACCCGAAACGAGGAGCGCATCAGCATGACCGCCGCCCCCGGCAAATCCCCATCCCCAGCTACAGTCGCCGCCCAGGCCCGACGCAGTGCCCCGGAGCGCCTCACCGGCGCCCAGGCGATCGTTCGGAGCCTCGAGGAGCTTGACGCCGATCTGGTGTTCGGTATCCCGGGAGGCGCGATTTTGCCCCTCTACGATCCGCTCTTCGATTCCAAGAAAGTTCGCCACGTCCTCGTGCGCCACGAGCAAGGTGCCGGCCACGCCGCCACCGGTTACGCACAGGTCTGCGGCAAGGTCGGCGTCTGCATCGCTACTTCCGGCCCCGGCGCTACCAACCTGGTGACCCCACTTGCGGACGCCCAGATGGATTCGGTCCCGGTCGTCGCGATCACCGGTCAGGTCGGCCGACCGCTGCTGGGCTCTGATGCTTTCCAGGAAGCGGATATCCGTGGCGTGACCATGCCGATCACGAAGCACAACTTCATGGTCACCGAGGCTGAGGACATCCCGCGCACGATCGCAGCAGCATTCCACCTCGCGTCCTCCGGGCGACCGGGTCCTGTTCTGGTCGACATCCCCAAGGATCTGCAGTCCGCTGAGATTGACTTCAGCTGGCCGCCGGCAGTGGACCTGCCTGGTTACCGCCCGGTCCGTACCCCGCACGCTCGTCAGATCGAGGAAGCGGTTCGGATGATCTCCGAGGCCGAGCGCCCGGTCCTTTACATCGGTGGCGGCGTTATCAAAGCTGACGCTTCCGCTGAGCTCCGTGCCTTCGCTGAGTACACCGGGGTTCCGGTTGTCACCACTTTGATGGCCCGTGGTTCTTTCCCGGACAGCCATGAGCTGCACATGGGAATGCCGGGCATGCACGGCCGTGTTTCCGCGGTCGCCGCGCTGCAGAAGTCGGACCTGCTCATTACCATCGGCGCCCGTTTCGACGACCGCGTCACCGGCAAGCTCGACTCCTTCGCACCGAACGCCAAGGTCATTCACGCTGACATCGATCCGGCTGAAATCGGCAAGATTCGCGAAGCTGATGTCCCGATCGTCGGTGACGCCCGTGAGGTTCTATCTTCGCTTCTCGACGTCTACTCCGACCTCGACCTTCCCCTTCCTTCGATGAAGGAGTGGAAGCGCGATCTTGGAGAGCTCAAAGAGAAGTTCGAGCTCGGATGGGAAGAACAGGCCGATGGCTCGCTGTCTCCGCAGTTCGTCCTGCAGCAGCTCTCGCAGATCGCCGGACCGGAGGCCATTTACGCCGCCGGTGTCGGTCAGCACCAGATGTGGGCCGCACAGTTCATCGATTACGAGAACCCGCGTACGTGGTTGAACTCCGGTGGACTCGGAACCATGGGCTACGCCGTCCCGGCAGCTCTCGGTGCGAAGGCTGCAGATCCCTCCAAGGAGGTTTGGGCTATCGATGGTGACGGTTGCTTCCAGATGACCAACCAGGAGCTGACCACTGCCGCAGTCGAAGGTTTCCCGATCAAGGTGGCCCTGATTAACAACGGCAACCTCGGCATGGTCCGTCAGTGGCAGACCCTGTTCTATGACCAGCGCTACTCGAACACCAAGCTGCGCCCCCAGGACAATTCCTATGTCCCGGACTTCGTTCAGCTGTCCGAGGGACTCGGTTGCGTGGCCTTCCGCGTGACCAAGCCGGAGGAGGTGGCGCCGGCGATTGAGCGGGCCCGCCAGATCAACGACCGCCCGGTCGTCATCGACTTCATCGTCGGTGAAGATGCCCAGGTGTGGCCGATGGTCGCCGCCGGTGTCTCGAACGACGAGATCCAGCACGTTCTCGGTATGCGTCCGCTCTTTGACGAGGAAATGTCCGCCGCCGATGAGCCTGCAGACATCCACGAGGCTGTCTCAGACCTGGATGCGGCAAATCCGAATACCCAGAGCCGCTGAAGCTCGCGACAAGAGGAAGGAAACCACAATGGCAGACTTGCACACCCTGTCGGTGCTGACGCTCGATGAGCCCGGCATCCTGGTCCGAATCGCCGGAATGTTCACCCGTCGCGGGTTCAGCATCCAGTCGATTACGTCCGGTCAGACTGAGGTTGATGGCGTCAACCGCATCACCCTGGTCGTGGAGACCGACGAGATGCCCATCGAGCAGATCACGAAGCAGCTCAATAAGCTGATTCCCGTTCTGAAGGTCGTCCGTCAGCCGGACGAGCAGTCCGTCTCTCGGGCCCTGCTGATGGTGAAGGTCTCCGCAGACGCGGCTGACCGTCCCCAGGTCGTTGACGCTGCAGCCCTATTCCGGGCCCGCGTCGTTGACGTCTCGCCGGACTCTGTCGTTATCGAGGCGACCGGACAGCCCTCCAAGCTGCAGGCTCTTCTGGAGGTGCTCGAGCCTTTCGGCATCCGCGAGCTAATCGAGTCCGGTGTCGTCGCAATGTCTCGCGGCCCGAAGCCGATGCTCTCCAACCGAGCCTGACGGCAACACTCCGTAGTTTCGGGTCTATAATCGATCGCGACTGCTACGGCTTTCACGCACAATTTTCGACCGCTTTTTGAAAGGCGAAAGAACCCCTATGGCTATTGAAGTTTTCTACGAAGCCGACGCTGACCTGTCGATCATCCAGAACCGTAAGGTCGCCGTCCTCGGTTACGGTTCCCAGGGCCACGCACACGCCCAGAACCTGCGCGATTCCGGTGTCGAGGTTGTCATCGGCCTGCGCGAGGGCTCCAAGTCCGCAGAGAAGGCCAAGGAGGCCGGCTTCGAGGTCAAGAGCAACGCTGAGGCAGCCGCATGGGCAGACGTCCTCATGGTCCTGGTCCCGGACACCACCCAGGCTCAGGTCTACAAGGAAGACATCGCACCGAACCTGGAGGACGGCAACGCACTGTTCTTCGGCCACGGTCTGAACGTCCACTTCGGTCTGATCGAGCCGGCAGATAACATCACCGTCGGCATGGTTGCCCCGAAGGGCCCGGGCCACCTGGTCCGCCGTCAGTTCGTCGACGGCAAGGGCGTGCCCTGCCTGATCGCCATCGACCAGGACCCGAAGGGCGAGGGCCGCGACCTGGCTCTGTCCTACGCGGCAGCTATCGGTGGTGCTCGCGCCGGCGTCATCCCGACCACCTTCGAGGCCGAGACCGTCACCGACCTGTTCGGTGAGCAGGCTGTTCTCTGTGGCGGCACCGAGGAGCTCGTCAAGACCGGCTTCGAGGTTCTGGTTGAGGCCGGCTACGAGCCGGAGATGGCCTACTTCGAGTGCCTCCACGAGCTCAAGCTCATCGTTGACCTCATGTTCGAGGGCGGCATCGCCAACATGAACTACTCGGTGTCTGACACCGCTGAGTTCGGTGGATACATCTCCGGCCCGCGCGTCATCGACGCCGACACCAAGGTCCGCATGGAGGGCATCCTCAAGGACATCCAGGATGGCACCTTCACCAAGCGCCTGATCGCCAACGTTGAGGGTGGCAACAAGGAGCTCGAGGGCCTGCGTGAGGACTACGCTAAGCACCCGATCGAGGTCACCGGAACCAAGCTTCGCGACCTCATGTCCTGGGTCAAGAACCCGCTGGACGCAACCGCGTAATCTGATCTGATCAGATCGACATCCCACCCGGAGCATGTGCTCCGGGTGGATTTTTCGTACTCTATCCCTGGAACGGGTGACTCGTAAGATAGCGTTGCCAAGGAACATACCGTGCATTTCAGCATTCGGAGGGAACCTTGGCAGTCACAGCCACCCGCGGAAGTTTACGTACCAGGCTTACGAAACTTACCGCGTTAGTCGGAGCCGCAATTCTGGGATCGACCGCTCTCGTAGCGTGCGGAACCGATGAAGAGGGTGTCTCGAAGGCAATGACGCCGTCCGAGCCCACTGTCGTCGACAATCCGGGCGATGCAACTCGCGCTTTCCTCAACGAGTCCAACCTGATGGTCGTGTCGACTGCAGGTCCGGAAAACGAGCACCGGGCGGCCGCGATTGCAGTCGCAGCCGGTGCCCCCATGTTGCTCTTGCAGAATGAAGAGACTGACGCCTTCGCGCAGCAGCGCATCGATGAACTTAGCGAAGTTGATCCGCTGGAATCTGTTCAGGAGGCGCAGGCAGAGAGCGATGAGCTCCATTACTGGACCAACGCAGACCTTGGCGAATCCGCGGAGGACATCCGCGAAGAGCTCGACCGGTTGTCGACCACGCACGTCATCACTGTTGGGGACGTCGATGCAGAAGCATTGGGCGACCGCACCGTCGTGGCTGATGACGGCACCAATGATGGGGCTACCCAGCTGACTGGCACGGACTT
Source organism: Corynebacterium sputi DSM 45148 (assembly GCF_000427865.1). Taxonomy (GTDB): domain Bacteria; phylum Actinomycetota; class Actinomycetes; order Mycobacteriales; family Mycobacteriaceae; genus Corynebacterium; species Corynebacterium sputi. The sequence continues at coordinate 147,948 of NZ_ATYV01000005.1, forward strand.
CTCCACTGCCGAGACGTCCGTGAACTTGGCCCGGGATATCTCTGAGATGGATCGCGACAAGCCCTCGGCACCGGAGATCGACGGCGCAGGCTCTGGCGATGACGAGGTTGATATCCCGTCCCTGAGCGTGACCGGCCACGACGACATCGTTGTATTCGCCTCTGCTGAGACATCCGTGAGCACCATTGCTACTGCACGCGCGGCGGGACAGGACGTCATGTACCTGGCCACCCCGGATCCCCGTGCGACCAGTGAGTCAATCGCTGCAGTTCGCGAAGGCCGCGCTGTCATCGCGCTGGGCAGCGCATTCGGTGATGAAGAGCGCCTCAAGCGCCACATTGACCTCGCCGCTGACGAGTCGATCCCTGAGCTCGACATTGCCGGTGGCGGACAGATGTTGTTCCCCGGTCGTCGCATGGTTGCGGTGTACGGACACCCCGGAGCGCCAGTTCTCGGCGTGATGGGTGAGGAATCTCCGGAAGAGGCCGTCGCTGACGCGACCGCACGTGCTGAGGCATACGGTGAATTCGTCGATGAGCCGGTTGTGCCGATGTTTGAGGTCATTACCTCGATCGCGCACTCTGAGCCCGGCGACGATGGCACATACTCCGGAATTGCAGACTCGCAGACGCTGGAGCCGTACATCGATGCAATCACGGAGGCCGGCGGTTACGTCGTCCTTGACCTTCAGCCCGGACACGCCACGTTCTTGGATCAGGCCAAGCAGATCGAGGATCTGCTTAAGCGCCCGAACGTCGGCCTCGCTCTGGATCCTGAATGGCGGATGCCAAATGGCGAAGCACCCGGCCAGGTGATCGGTCACGTTGAAGCTGACGAGATCAATGAGGTCTCCGAGTGGTTGGCGGAGCTCACCCGGGAGAACAACCTCCCGCAGAAGATGTTCCTGCTGCACCAGTTCCGCATCGACATGATTCCTGACCGAGATCGCGTCAACGTGGATCATCCGGAGCTGTCTTTCGTCCTGCATGCGGACGGCCACGGAACTCCGAGCGAAAAGCTCGCGACGTGGAACCTCCTCGTCGACGATCTGCCTCCGGAGATGTTCCCGGCCTGGAAGAACTTCATTGATGAGGATCAGCCGATGTTCACGCCGGAGGAGACCGCGGACGTCTACCCGACTCCATGGGTGGTCACCTACCAGTAAGTAGCGTCTGTCGCCCCAGCCGCATCCGGTAAAGTCGCTGGCTATAGGGCTCTAACCGCATTGCACGGGAACCTCCTGGTGTGGAGGTGTCGTAAGTACGGCACGGCACACCGGGAGGTTTTCTTATGCCCAAGTGTCAGTGACGGGTTGAGGGACGAAACCCGGTGGGAGCATTGCCCTGTGTGCGTGCGGCGAGAACCTTTAGTCGTTGCTTATCCGCGTTCGCTGTGCAGGGTCTGCCGGGTGTTCGCGCTACGCGGAAAGGTTGTCCCCATGGGGAGTTGTCTATCGAGATCTTGTGCGCTGTTGGCCGCATCTCCACCAGTTTCACTCCTCGTGACCTCGATCAGATAATTGGCAACGGCCGCGTGTAGATACAGGGGGTTATGCAAATAGCGGGCCCCTCACCAGTGATCGGTGAGGGGCCCGCAGCTCTGTGCGTCAGAGTAGGTACATCAGGCGGTGAGGCCGAAGAGCATGGCCAGCAGGACCAGGAGTGCACCGAAGACCCATGCGATGGGGAAGGTGACCTTGATGTGCTTGCCGATGCTGGCGCCGGACAGTCCGATGGCCAGCCACAGGGCGGGGGAGAACGGGCTGACGAAGGTACCGATGATGTTGCCGAGGATCAGCGCCGAGGCTGCTCCGGTACCGGTTACGCCGTAGGTAGCCACGGTCTCCTGGACCACGGGCAGCAAGGAGAAGTAGTAGGCGTCAGTGGACGTCAACAGATCCAGCGGAACACCGAGCAAACCCACGATGATGTGGAGCTGCGCGCCGACAGCCGCAGGCAAGACTGCGATCAAGCTCAGGGAGATCTGTTCCAGCATGCCCGTCTCGTTGAGGACACCCAAGAACATTGCCGCCGCGAGAATGACGCCAGCCATGGACAGAGCATTCGGCGCGTGGCGCTTCATGGTGTCGGCCTGCTCGCTGGACTGCGGGAAGTTCACAATGAGGGCAATAGCAGTACCGATCAGGAAGACTGGGCCGGGCTCCATGGCACCGCTCATCAGAATGACCAGCATGATCATCGACAACACGATGTTGAAGATGGTGACCCAGCGACCCTTGCGAATCGTGATCCCCAGTTCGGCGATCTTCTTCTTCTCGCGCTCAGCGAAGTCCTCGGCGATGGCGTTCACGTTTACGTCGCCGGTGCCGATGAAGTCGGGTGATTGGCGAAGCTTCGCGATGCGTCGCTGTTCCTGCCAACCGAGGAAGGCAGCGATAAAGAACACGAGGATCAGGGCGACACCCTGCATCGGCAGAATATTCAGCCACAGCTCGACCGGGGTCTGGTCGATGACTGAGGATGCACGTCCGACCGGACCAGCCCACGGCACCATATTCATCACACTGGCAGCCAGTGCGATGATCGCCAGAAGGATGTACCGGCTCATGTGCATGGCCTTGTAGAGAGGCAACAGAGCCGGGATCGTGATCAGGAATGTCGTTGCGCCGGCACCATCGAGGTGGACGACGGTTCCGATTGCTGCGGTGCCAAGCGCGACCAAGATCGGGTTTCCGCGGGTGGCGATGATCAGTCCGCGCACTAGTGGAGTGAAGAGACCGGTATCGCTGAGAATGCCGAAGTAGATGATCGCAAAGATGAACATCACGACGACGCTCATCACCGAGCCAAGGCCCGAGCCGAAGAAGTCACTGACATCGGCAAGGCTGTAACCGGCGACAAGCGCACCGAGGACTGGGACGAGGGACATCACCACCGTGGGATTGGATTTTCCTCGGAGCAGAATACCGACGGTGACGACGATAATTCCGAGGCCGATGATCGTCAGACCCACTGGGGTCTGAAACGATTCAGCAAGGGGGGTGCATGAACTCTCCTGATCGTGGTGGAAATCGGCCGTGACACTCGGACAGCTAACGGAGTAAGCACGGAGTGACGCACGTTACTGCAATTCTGATATGCATAACAAACTGTCTGCGTACAGTGTTCTCTTGATTCTTTATGGGAGTTGATGGGTCAGCGGAGTAAGAACGTACTAAGCTGTCCACTGTCGTACGCCACCTCGCATGCCCTTCTCCGGGCCCGCGCGCAGGAAAGGCGTGGGCCCAGGCTTTTCGGCGCGGTCGTGTTGAATTGTCCTGGAACTTCACATTTGTCAGGAGAACTCGTGAGTCAGAATTCCCGTCCCGTCGTCCTCATCGCCGACAAGCTCGCACAGTCCACCGTGGATGCCCTCGGTGATTCGGTTGAGGTTCGCTGGGTGGACGGTCCGAACCGTCCGGAACTTCTCGAGGCCGTGAAGGACGCCGACGCCCTGCTGGTGCGCTCCGCCACCACCGTGGACGCCGAGGTCCTGGAGGCCGCGCCTCAGCTTCGTATCGTTGGTCGCGCAGGTGTCGGCCTGGACAACGTCGACATTGAGACCGCCACCAAGCGCGGAGTGATGGTGGCTAACGCCCCGACTTCCAACATTCACTCGGCCTGTGAGCTCGCGATCTCGCTGCTGCTCTCCGCAGCACGTCAGATCCCGCAGGCTGACGCGACCCTGCGTGACGGCGAGTGGAAGCGCTCCTCCTTCAAGGGTGTTGAGATCTTCGGCAAGACCGTCGGCATCGTCGGCTTCGGCCACATCGGGCAGCTCTTCGCACAGCGACTGGCAGCCTTCGAGACCGAGATCATCGCCTACGACCCGTACGCGAACCCGGCTCGCGCCGCACAGATGGGTGTCGAGCTCGTTGAGCTCGATGAGCTGATGGGTCGCTCTGACTTCGTCACCATTCATCTGCCGAAGACCGCAGAGACCGCTGGCATGTTCGACGCCGAGATGCTCGCTAAGTCCAAGAAGGGCCAGATCATCATTAACGCCGCCCGCGGTGGCCTCGTCGACGAGCAGGCACTGGCTGACGCGATCAAGGCCGGCAATATCTGGGGCGCAGGCTTCGACGTTTACGAGACCGAACCGTGCACCGACTCCCCGCTGTTCGAGCTTCCGCAGGTTGTCTCCACCCCGCACCTGGGTGCTTCCACTGCTGAGGCACAGGATCGCGCCGGCACCGATGTCGCCAAGTCCGTTCTCCTGGCTCTGGCTGGCGAATTCGTGCCCGAGGCCGTCAACGTCACCGGTGGTGCCGTTGGCGAAGAGGTCTCCCTGTGGATGGAGCTCTCCCGTGAGCTCGGCATCCTCGCCGGTGGACTGCTTGAGGGCCCGCCGGTTTCCCTAGAGGTCGTCGCTCGCGGTGAGCTCTCCACTGAGGACGTTGAGATCCTCGGTATGGCCGCCGCCCGTGGCCTGTTCTCCGCAGTCGTGGATGAGCCGGTGACCTTCGTCAACGCTCCGGCAATCGCCGAGTCCCGCGGCCTGGAGATCTCCGTCTCCACCGAGCCGGAGTCCGTCTCCCACCGCTCGCTGCTGGAGGTGAACCTCGTCGCCTCCAACGGTGCGAAGGCCACCGTCGCCGGAACCCTGTCGGGTCTGGACCGCGTGGAGAAGATCGTCCGCATCAACGGTCGTGGCCTGGACATGCGCTCTGAGGGCCGTAACCTGTTCCTCACCTACACCGACCAGCCGGGCGCACTCGGCAAGGTTGGCCTGGCACTGGGCAAGAACGGCATCAACATCGAAGCCGCCGCCCTGTCCCAGGAGTCTGACGGCGAGAACGCCATGCTGGTGCTGCGCGTCGACAGCGAGGTCTCGGAGGAGATCCTCGAGGAGCTCGGCAACGCCATCGAGGCAGAGCGCACCCTGCAGCTCAACTTCGCGTAGGCACTAAGCCCCGGTTCAACACACGCCGGCCGTTCCCCTTGCGGGGGCGGTCGGCGTTGTGCGTGAGGGGGCCTTCGGGAAGCGGGGGTTGCGCAGGTACCTGACCTAACTAAGGGTATGGTTAGCGAGTTGACGAAACCATGACGGAAGGTCACCAATTGCCCCTGATAACCGCTCCGCCGAGACCACCGGTGATGGCAGCCCCCAGGTACGGCGCGACAACCACGCCCAATCGATACCAACTGAGGGTGATGTTTGGCCGACCACAGTTATCGGTGCCCGCGATGTTCCTGATGATCGGGCACCAGGTTTGTGAGGCTCTGGTGCCGGTGATCGCCGGTCGAACCGTCGATACTGCGATTAGTACCGGCAACAGCGGCCAGTTGTGGACGTGGATCGGCATTCTCGCCGGCGTATTTTTGGTGCTGGACATCGTCGCTCGGTTCGGCGGGCGCCTCGGAGCGTTGGCAATGCTGGAGGTCGATCACACGCTCCGTATGCAGTTGACAGACCGAATTATCGATCGCCGCGGTTTCAAGGACAACACCAGGCCGCCCGGGACACTATTAGCGATCTCGACGATCGACTCGCAGAACACAGCCCGCGCCGTCATGCTCGGACTGCGCCCCATTGCTGAGATCGCTGCGCTGATCTTCGCCTCGATCATCCTGCTCTGGGTTTCGGTGCCGGTGGGACTGTCTGTTCTTATTGGTGGATTCCTTATTACTTGGGGCTCCATGGCCGCCGGTCGACCGCTGCGGAAGAAGGTCGGAGTACGTCAGGCCGCAGTGGCGAAGGCAGCAGCAAGTGCCACTGACCTGGTCACCGGTTTCCGTACGCTGGCAGGTCTTGGTGCCAGGAGGACGGCGTCGGGACGCTATCGGGGTAGGTCTCAGGATGCGCTGGGAGCGACACTCAAGGCTGTCGATTCCGAGTCGAAGCTGATTGGTTCGGTTGAGGTCCTCGGTGGACTGTTCGTGACCGCCGTCGCCGTTGGATCCGGTGTCGCTGCGCTGCAAGGCCACCTCACCATCGGTGAGCTCATCACGGTGGTTGGCCTGGCTCAGTTCATCATCGATCCGATGACCGCTCTTGGCCGCAACGCTTCCGCGCTGTGGGCCTCGTCGGTCGCCTCTGCGGAGCGCGTCCTTGGCCTGCTTCGCGAGCCGTACGCAGTGGAAGAGGATGGGCTGCGCCTCCCGCAGGGAAGTGACGTGCTTATCGACGGCACCGTCGTCCCCGCTGGCTCTCACACCGTCATGAAAATGGATGCCGGTACAGCGGCATTGGTCTGCAAGAACCTGACCCTGTCCACCAGGCCGGATCCGGGACACTACCGCATCGCCGGAGTGGATCTGCATGACGCGGACCTAGACCAGGTCATTGAACGGATGATCGTGGCGCCGCACACCGCAGATCTCTTTGACGGAACGGTTATCGAGAATCTGCTGGCTGTGGATCCGGAAGCCTCCGGTGCACAGATCGACGCTGCATTGGTGGCATCTGGCTGTGCCGACGTCATCGAGGTACTGCCGGACGGCATGGACACTCGTATCGGTGATGCCGGAGTCATGCTCTCTGGCGGACAGCGTCAGAGACTGGCTTTAGCTCGGGCATTGCTGGCAAACCCAGAGGTTCTCGTGTTGTCTGACCCCACGACCGCGGTTGACTCTGTCACGGAACAGCAGGTTGCACACGGCGTGTCGAAGTACCGCCAGGGACAGACAACGGTCGTACTCACCTCGGCACCGGCATGGGCCGCTGAAATGGAGGTAGCAAGGTGAAGCCACCGACGAATACTTTCGCAAAGCTACGCCCCTCATTTTTGGAGGACACCCGCTCTGCCGAGACAGCTGCGGACCGCTTCCCGGTGGCCGGTGCAGGAGAGACCCTCCGCGAATTGCGTCACCTCATGCGTGGCCGGGGCCGGATGTTGTGGGCCACGGTAGCCGTACTTATCGCCGCCGCATGGTGCGGAGTCCTCGTGCCGAGGTACATGGGCCAGGTGGTCGACGTAGTCAATGAACACGGCACCACCGGGGACCTCTGGAATTTGGCTGCTCGTATGGTCGCTGCCGTGGTCGTTGGCGCAATCCTTTCTGCCGTTGGCTTCGTGATGGCCGCCCGTCTGGCAGAGAGCGCGATCGCTGAGATCCGCGAGGACATGGTGTCCACCACCCTTGGTCTCCCGGTGGAACGTGTTGAGCGGGCCGGTACCGGTGATGTGGTCTCTCGTGGCACCGACGATGTCGCGCAGGTCTCCGAGGCAGTGACCTCAATTCTGCCGATCGCGGCTGGTGCGTTCTTCACGGTTCTGGTCTCCATCGTCGGCGTTGGTACCGTCAACCCCTGGTTCATGCTGGCATTCCTGTTTGTGTTCCCGGTGCAGTACCTCGCGGTACGGAGTTACCTGAAGTACGCGCCAGCGGTGTACGCGGCAGAGCGCGCAGCGATGGCTGAGCGCGCCCGAGTTCTGTTGTCAACAATTCAGGGCTTGCCTGCTGTTCGGGCATTTCGCCTGGAGAAGCTCCGTCGCATCGGGGTGGTCGAGTGGAGCTGGAAGGTCGTCCGCCATGGCGTCGACGTGCGAATTACCTCCAACATGATCATGGCCCGCATGCACTTCGCCGAGTTCCTCGGAATGGCCGTTACCCTGGTGATCGGGTTCTACCTGGTTCGCGCAGATCTCACGACCGTCGGTGGCGCTACAGCCGCGATGTTGCTCTTCATGCGACTCTTTGGACCGATGACTCGGATGGTGATGTCCCTGGACATCGCCCAGTCCGGCGCTACTTCTCTGACCCGAATCGTCGGTGTGCTCCGTGAGAAACCCCAACATCCGGGGGAGGTTGTCCCGGAGCCAGATAAAGGCGTCGTGCTTGACGACGTCTCCTTCTCCTATGGCCGCGGATCTGCAGTGACAGACGTGAACCTTCGAATCGAGCCGGGAACGACTGTCGCACTTGTGGGAGCTTCCGGTGCTGGCAAGTCCACTCTGGCGGCGATCATCGCGGGCCTGCGGGTCGCTGATTCGGGGAGTGTCCGAGTCGCTGGTGCAGACATGACCGAAGAGACAGAGGGCGCCCGCGGCAAGGCGGTGGCCTTGGTGACCCAGGAGGTATACGTCTTTGACGGCACTCTTCGAGAAGATCTGACCCTGGCGAATCCTGATGCTTCGGAGGCGGATATCACCGAGTCTATGGAGCGGGTCGGGGCAACCGAATGGGTCTCACGGCTGGAGGAAGGGCTCGACACCCAGGTAGGTCATGGCGGGCATCGCCTCAACCCCGTCCAGGCTCAACAGGTAGCGCTGGCGCGGTTGTTGCTGTCTGATCCGCCGGTGGTCGTCCTTGACGAAGCCACTGCTGAGGCAGGTTCATCTGGCACAGGTGAGTTAGCGCGTGCTGCGGAGGAAGTTGTCCGAGGCCGCACCGCGCTTGTGGTGGCACACCGGTTGGATCAGGCCTCTCAGTGCGACCGCGTCATAGTGATGGATGACGGCAGGATCGTGGAGAACGGCACCCACGAGGAGCTGGTGAGGGCCGGCGGCCGCTACGCGGGCCTGTGGTCCGCATGGTCGAAGGGACGTGCCTGAGCGAGGGCAGCTCTTTAAATACGAAAAAGGGGGCGGCTCCCGGATTCAATTCCGGAAGCCGCCCCCTTTGTGCTCGGTCAAATCGACCTGGCGGTGAAGACTAGGCCTTCATGGTGCCGGTCTCGACGAAACGCTGGTGCCAGCCCAGGGCCTCACGAAGGTCGTGCGGGGTATGCATGCCGGACTGTCCGCTGGACTCGGCGCGCTCGACGTACTCGAGGAGCGCTGCCTTGTAGTCCGGGTGGGCACAGTTTTCGATGACGACGCGGGAGCGCTGACGCGGAGCCAGACCACGCAGATCTGCCAGGCCCTGCTCGGTGATAATGACCATTGCGTCGTGCTCGTGGTGGTCGACGTGGGAGACCATAGGAACGATCGCCGAGATGTCGCCGCCCTTAGCGGTGGACGGGGATACGAAGGTGGAGATGTAGGCATTGCGGGTGAAGTCACCGGAACCGCCGATGCCGTTCATCATCTTCGTACCCATGATGTGGGTGGAGTTAACGTTGCCGTAGATGTCGGCTTCGATCAGACCGTTGCAGGAGATGACGCCCAGTCGGCGGATGACTTCACCTGCGTTGGAGACCTCCTGCGGGCGCAGAATGATCTTCTTGGCGTAGTCCTCGGCCTTGTCGTTCATGCGCTCTGCGGCGGTGGGGGAGAGCGCGAAGGAGGTAGCCGAGGCGACAGACATGGTGCCGTTGTCGAGCAGGTCCACCATGCCGTCCTGAATGACCTCGGTGTAGGACGTCAGGTTCTCGAACGGGGAGTCCAGCAGACCAGCGAGGACGGCATTAGCGATGTTTCCGACACCGGACTGTAGCGGCAGCAGGTTCTCCGGCAGACGTCCCTGCGTGACCTCGTTGCCGAGGAAATCGATGAGGTGACCTGCGATCATCTTGGAGTCATCATCAAGCGGCTTGAACTCAGAGTTACGGTCCGGTGCGTTGGTGTTGACGATCGCCACGACCTTGTCTGGGTCGATTGCGATGGAGCCGGAACCAATGCGGTCGCCGGAGTTCTCGATCGGCACGATGCTGCGGTTCGGTGCGATGCCGGGCATCCAAATATCATGCATTCCCTCGAGGCCCAGGGACTGCCATTCGTTGATCTCGATGATGATGCGCTTTGCGGCGTCGAGGAAGTTCACTGAGTTGCCGACGGAGGAGGAGGGGACGATGGAGCCGTCTTCACGGATTCGCACAGCCTCGACGATGGCAACGTCGACGTCACCGAAGAAGCCCTGGGACGTCATCTGTCCCGAGTGCGAGAGGTGGATGTCTGAGTAGTAGGAAGTTCCGTCATTGATAGCGCGACGCATGGAAGCGTCACCCTGGTACGGCATGCGCCAGTTGACGCCGCCGGTCTCTGCCAGAACGGCATCCAGCTCCGGTGCGGTTGACGCACCGGTGAGGACGTTGATACGGAACTCTTCACCACGATCCGTTGCCTCAGTGATGCGCTTGGCAATTGCACCCGGCAGGACCTTGGGGTAGCCGGCACCGGTGAATCCGGAGAATCCGATTTGGTCGCCCGGCTTCACGAAGCCTGAAGCTTCGTCTGCGGACATGACCTTTCCGCGCAAACCCTGGTGAGCAATACGTTCCGACATTGGGCCTCCTGTATGGATGGTGTTCAGGCCCGACTGCGACTCGGTGGGAGAGGCGGGGCCCGCATCAGTTGTTGAGTTCTCCGCCGCACGTAGTTGATGTGACGACTACGGGTTACGGTGTTCCCATTGTGTGCCTTGTCCCACAGCTATCGCAAAAGCCAAGTTCGTCACACGTGGTTCGGGTGCCCCCGTCGGGTGTGGCAGGGGGCGCTGGCGGCGCTCTGACGTGGTCGGCAGGTTTCGCGGAGTGCCTTGGTGGGCTTTGTTACACTCACTAAGTCCATATAGTGAGAAAGGTTTCCCATCACATGAGCACCAATGAGAGCGGGACGTTGAAGATCGCCGTTATTCCCGGCGATGGTATCGGTACCGAGGTCACTGCAGAGGCCCTGAAAGTCCTGCGCGCCACCATCGGAGATTTCGACACCACCGAATACGACCTTGGTGGCCGCCGCTACCAGCGCAACGGTGAACTGCTCACCGACGACGACCTTGCCTCCCTGCGCGAGCACGACGCGATCCTGCTCGGTGCCATCGGCGATCCGGCGAAGGTCCCGCCGGGAATCCTCGAGCGCGGCATGCTGCTCAAGATGCGCTTCGCACTCGATCATCACGTGAACCTGCGTCCGTCCCGTCTGTTCCCGGGGGTCGAGTCCCCGCTGAAGAACCCCGGCGAGATCGACTTCGTCGTCGTGCGCGAGGGAACCGAGGGTGCGTACACCGGAAACGGTGGAGCCATCCGCGTCGACACTCCGCAGGAGGTCGCCAACGAGACCTCTGTGAACACCCGCTTCGGTGCTGAGCGTGTCGTCCGCTACGCCTTCGAGCTGGCCATGACCCGCAGCAAGAAGCTGACCCTCGTGCACAAGACTAACGTTTTGGTCTTCGGCGGCAGCCTCTGGCAGCGCACCGTTGATGCCGTTGGAGCTGAGTACCCAGAGGTCGAGGTCGACTACGCGCACATCGATGCTGCGACCATCTACCTTGTCACCGACCCCTCACGTTTCGACGTGATCGTCACCGACAACCTCTTCGGCGACATCATCACGGACGAAGCAGGTGCCATTTCCGGCGGTATTGGTCTGGCGGCCTCCGGCAACATCGATGCCTCTGGCACCAATCCGTCCATGTTCGAGCCGGTCCACGGCTCGGCACCGGACATCGCTGGCAAGGGCATCGCTGACCCGACCGCCGCGATCCTGTCCGCGGCGATGTTGCTACGCCATCTTGGCCGCGAGGACGACGCTGTACGTATCGAAGCTGCAGTCGAGTCAGACCTGTCTTCCCGTGGCAGCGGCGCGATCTCAACTGTCGAGATCGGCGACCGGATCGCAGCCTCGATCAGCGCGTAGTCCAGTCTGCGTCGGGGGATTCGGGGGTGTGGGCGAGAGCCTGCACCCCCTATTAGCTGACTAGTCTCGGAGGCAGCGTTTTGCTTCTCAAACAGTAAAGGCGGCTTCATGTCTGTAGAACTCGACGAGATTCGGCAGTTTCTCGAGGAGACACCGCCCTTCTCTGACCTCCCGGGGAGTGAACTCGCAGGTATCCCTGCGAAGTTAACCGTGCGTTATGCGCGCCGTGGCGAGGAGATCGTCACCCTCGGCCGACCCAACGATGACGTATTCGTGGTGCGGTCAGGCCTGGTTGACCTCTTCGACGACACCGGGACGATCCTGGACCGTCGCGATGTCGGAGACCACTTTGGGTACTCGACCCTGATGTCCCATGAACCGTCGCTCTACACGATGACGGCAGTAGAAGACTCACTCCTGCTGGTGATGCACTCAGACGTTTTCACCGATTTATGTGGACGGTACGTCGAGGTCGCACGGTTCTACGGCGGCGAAAACTCCAGGATTCGAGCTGTTGCCTCATCTTTGCGGTCTACTGCGGCGACTAGTGCGCTGCGGACCCAGGTCTCCGACCTCATGTCTGATCGAGTGGTCATGTCGTCGCCGGAGACCAGCATTCGGGACGCAGCCCAGTTGATGACAGACCGCAACGTGTCCTCGCTCCTCATTGTTCGAGGAGCTGAGGGAGACGGACCTCCTCCCGATGTCGGACTCGTGGGAATCATCACCGACCGTGACCTTCGTCGGCGAGTCATAGCTGCCGGCGTAGACACCTCCCTGCCAGTGTCAGAGGTGATGACTCCGGACCCACAATCGGTCACCCTTGGACTGCTCGCCTTCGAAGCGATGCTGCTGATGTCCGAACGCGGATACCACCATCTGCCCGTGACCGGTGATGGCAAGGTGCAAGGAATGGTCGTGATTGGCGACCTCCTGCGCAGCCTCCAGACTGATCCGGTCTACGCTACGGCGCTACTGTCCAGGAAGACTGAGATCGCCGACATCGCGCAGACCGCTGCGAACGCCAGAAGAATCATCGGCGGATTCGTCGACCGAGGCTTTGGCCCGGATGAGATTTCCCGGCTGCTCACCAGCACTGCCGATGCAGTCACCCGCAGACTGCTTGTGCTTGCAGAGGAGAAGTTTGGACCTGCGCCGGTGCCGTATGCGTTTGTAGTGATTGGCTCACAGGGGCGCCGGGAAATGGGTCTGGCCTCGGACCAGGACAACGGCATTGTCCTCGACAATTCATATGACGAAGCCCAGCATGGAGACTACTTCCGGCAGTTGTCTGAGTTCGTGTGCGACAACCTCGCCGAGTGCGGATACCGGCTCTGCCCAGGCGACATGATGGCGAAGAACCCGCAATGGCGGATGACCTTGTACCAGTGGGAACTGACGTACAACCGGTGGGTGGCCGCACCGGACCCGGATGCGCTGCTCCACGCCCAGACGTTTTTCGACATCCGCGGAGTTCATGGACCGCAAGATCTAGTCGATGAGCTCAGAGCCTCCTACGTGCCGATCGCATCCAACAGCCGCCGACTCCACGCCCATCTGGCCAAACTTGCCGCGTATCGTGAACCGCCCCTTGGACTGTTCCGTGGATTAGTCCTCGAAAAGGGCGGTACACACGCCAATACTCTCGACGTTAAAAAGGGCGGAATCGCAGCAGTTGTCCAGATGGCTCGCTTGTTTGCGGTGGTCGGAGCGCTTCCTCAGATCGGAACTCGGGAGCGGCTTCGTGCTGCCGCCGGTTCTGGCACTGTCTCCCGGAAAGGCGCCGCTAACCTCATTGACGCATTCGACTTCCTAGCCTCAGTCAACATGAAAAACCAAGGCAGAGAGGTCAATGCCGGGCATGAGCCGAACAATAAAGTGGACCCTGACACGCTCTCGAAACTTGAGCGGACTCACTTGCGTGACGCCTTCACAGTCATCCGATCGATGCAGCAAGCGTTGCAGTCCAAGTATCCGATCCACAGCATGTCATGACCGAGAGCGGCCCAAGGAGTAGATCGTGAGCGTTAGTGGGGTGTTGCGGAGGAGACTTAACCGTCGTAAAGCAACAGGTCCTTTAGCCGATCTGTATGACACGTCTGTTCAGCCACGGCGGTGGCTCTCGGTCGATGTGGAGACGACTGGCCTGGACCCGGCGAAGGATCGCCTGCTGTCGATCGGATGGGTGCCCGTCGACGATAACGAGATCGTCCTCGCTGGCGCCGGTCACGTAATTCTGTGGAACGACAGTAATGAGTCAGTGGGGGAGTCAGCCACGGTTCATGGCATCACTGATGACGTGATCGCGATGGGGACGGATCCCCAAGACGCGGTCGGGCAGGTCCTGGAGGCGCTGAAGGGCAGAGCCCTCTTGGCGCACTACGCGAAAATGGAACTCGGTTTTCTCGACAAGGCGTGCCGGCAATACTTCGGAGCAGGTTTCGACGTCCCCGCCGATGACACAATGGACCGCGAGTACCGGGCCATGACGGCGAAGAATCGCGAACCGTCGCGCGAAGGGTTGCGGTTGTGGACGTTGCTGGAGAACTACGGGCTACCGCCCTCAAAAGCACACCACGCGCTTAACGACGCCATCGCCGCCGCAGAGATCTGGCTCGCGCAGAACTCCCACGGGCTGCCGAAGTAGTAAGCACGGCCGGGGCTGTTGTTAGAGCAAAAACAAGGCAGTGTAGCCTTTACTACCATGCGTATTGCTCGGATCGCCCACCCTGAGGGCATTTGTTTCGCGACCGTTGAAGGCGACGGCGACGACGTCAAGTACAACGAGATCGACGGCATCCCCTTCGGCGATTTCACGTCCACCGGACGAGTTTTCACCGCTGAGAACACCCGAGTTCTGTCTCCGGTGCTGCCGTCGAAGATCGTCTCGATCGGCCGTAACTACGCCGACCACGTTAAGGAGGTGTTCAAGACCTCCGGCGAGAAGCTTCCGCCGACGCTGTTCCTGAAGCCGCCGACAGCCGTGGTTGGTCCCGAGGCTGCCATCAAGATCCCGGATTTCGCCACGAAGGTGGAGTTCGAGGGCGAGTTGGCCATCGTCATCGGTAAGCCTTGCAAGAAGGTCTCCCGCGAGAACGCTGAAGACGTCATCCTGGGCTACACCATTGTCAACGACGTTTCATCGCGTGACCTGCAGTTCGCCGACGGCCAGTGGGCCCGTGCGAAGGGCATCGACACCTTCTGCCCGCTCGGACCGTACATCCAGACCGAACTGGACTATGACGATCTGCCGATCAAGGCTCACCTGACGCATGACGGCGTCACCGAGACCAAGCAGGACTCCAACTCGGACCAGATGATCTGGGACATCCCGAAGATCATCGAATTCATCACCGCGTCAATCACCCTGCTCCCGGGCGACGTCATCTGCACGGGCTCCCCGGCCGGCACCGCAGAGATGTTCCCTGGCGACCGCATTGCGATCGAGATCCCGGGTATCGGCACCTTGGCTAACCCGGTCGAGCGTGCCTGACCGGTAGATCAGTGAATCAGTACAGCCGGCATCTTCCCTGGTGGGAGGTGCCGGCTGTCGTTTGTTTGGTGGCGTCTCGACTAGAGGTTCATCGCGCGGAGTACGGTCCGTAGCTTGGCCGTAGTTTCGGCGACTTCTTCCTCGGAATTGGAGTCGGTGACGATTCCGCCACCACCCCAAGCCCGCGCGGCAGTGCCATCTGATGCGATTTCCGTGCACCTAATGGAGACAACGAACTCCCCATCGCCGTCACTGTTACACCAGCCGACGGCGCCAGCGTAGAAACCGCGGTCCTCTTCGCATGCCTTGATGACGCCCATGGCGGACTCGGTGGGCGTGCCGCAGATCGCTGGGGTTGGATGCACTGCCAGAGCCAGGTCGAGCGCGGAGATCACTGGGTCTTTCAGCGTGCCGCGGATGGGCGTTCCCAGGTGGTGCATCTCGGATGTCGACAGCAACTGTGGGAATTCCGGAACGTCTAAGTCGGAACAGAGTCCTTCGAGATTGAAGGCGATGTCGTCGACAACGAACTCGTGCTCTTCGTTGTTCTTTCTCGACTGAAGCAAGCGGTTCGCGGCGGCCTCGTCTTCTGCTCGATCGCGCAGGCGAGGCGCCGAACCTGCAAGTGGGAACGCCTCGACTTCGTTGCCCTTGCGACGCACGAGCATCTCCGGGGAGGACCCGATGAGCAGTTGTCCCTTGTACTTCTCTCCGGCGGGGGAGAGGTCTGCCAGGAACCCATCGCGGTTCGGGGATGCATCGATGAGGCGTGCCGCTAGGAGTAGCGGATCTACTGGCGGATCAAAAGCGATATCTACTGCGCGAGCCAGCACTACCTTGTCCAGTCCGGTCACCGCCATGGTGCGGATGGCCGCATCAATGCGATTCCGGTGGTCTTTTGGGGTAGGAATTTCCGCGACGATCCGTGCAGCGATCTCGGCAGAATTCCAGCGGTAGTGGGCTGGTGGCTCCAGCGGATGGTTGCTGTAAGTGATGTGCCGGGGCACCGTCAACGCAGCCGGAGCGTCCGTATCGAACGGTAATGCGCCCACGACCATCCGGTGGCGACCTCTACGTAGGTGCTCCGCTGCGAGCCATGGATCGGTGTAGGTCTCCAAGGTGCCCTGAGTGCGGACAGAGCCGTGGGACCTCGAAAGGAGAAAGTCTGGAGCGGTCTCGGGACGGCCGTCGAACGACCGCCGTTGTGGCTCAGGGGCGCCCGGATTGAACTTCTGGCTCATGAGCACACCGCCCTTCGTCATTCCGTGGGTACTTCTCAATCATAGCGATCCGGGTATCCCTGCCCGAATCATGCCTGGCACAACGGATCTAAGAAGCTGTCACGACATAAACCAGAAAGGAATAACCCTAAAGCTGTGTTTTTTTAACCAAATAGGTTGGATTTTGGATATAAAAGTCATACGATGTGACCGCGATCACGACGTGACAGCTGTACAGGTTGTTCTCGCGCTCAGTGGGAACTCGTAAGAGAAGGGGAATTCACAATGACTACACGTGAACGTCCAGGATCAAGCGGCTCAGCTGTTTCCGGCTCTGAGGGCGCCGCAGCGCTGCCTAAAGAGTGGACCGACCGCAAGAAGTACGCATGGCTCCTCAGTATGGTGCCCGCGGCCATTCCGCTCATCATCTGGGGACTGAACTCTTGGTTCACCGCCATTGAAACATGGGCGTGGATGATTCACGCTATGTGGTGGGTCGGACCCATCGCAGTTTTCGTTCTGATTCCGATCGGCGACTTCGTTCTCGGCCGCGACGGTGAGAACGTTCCGGAGGAATTCGTCCCGTGGTTGGAAGAGACGAAGTTCTACCGCATCGTCAGTTTCCTCTACTTCCCGCTGATGTTCGCCAGCCTGATCCTTAGCGCGTACCTGTGGACTTCTAGCAACCCGATCGGTGTCGCTGAACTGACGGTCTACGACAAGATCGGCCTCGCTTGGTCGATGGGTATGACCTCCGGCATCGGCATCGTCGCTGCCCACGAGCTCGGCCACAAGAAGGCAGAGCTGGAGCGTTGGCTCGGAAAGCTCACCCTGGCAGTGCCCGCATACGGTCACTTCCTCATCGAGCACAACAAGGGCCACCACGTGCAGGTTGCTACCCCGGAGGATCCGGTGAGCTCCCGTATGGGCGAGAACGTTTACTCCTACCTGATCCGTTCCATCCCTTACCAGATCCCCCGTGCATGGAACATCGAGAAGAAGCGCCTGGCCCGTCAGGGCAAGTCCCAGTGGAGCCTGAGCAATGATGTTCTGAACGCATGGCTCGTCACCGTCGGTCTCTGGGCCGTAATCCTGATTGTCTTCGGCATTGGCGCCCTGCCGTACATGCTGATCCAGGCTGTCCTGGGAATCATGCTCCTGGAGGTCGTTAACTACCTCGAGCACTACGGTCTTCTTCGTCAGAAGATGCCGAACGGTCGCTACGAGCGTTGTGGCCCGGAGCACTCCTGGAACTCTGACAACTTCGTCACCAACATCTTCCTGTACCAGCTCCAGCGTCACTCGGACCACCACGCGAACCCGACCCGCCGCTACCAGTCGCTCCGCTCGGACGTCTACGCCCCGGAGTTGCCTGCCGGCTACGCGACGATGATCGCTACAGCCATGGTGCCGCCGCTCTGGTTCGCCGTCATGGACAAGCGACTGATGTAGCACTACCGCGGTGACATCGAGCGCGCCAACGTTCAGCCGTCCAAGGTTGAGAAGATGCGCGCAAAGTGGGCCGGCGCCGCTCAGAACGGAGCATAGAGTCATGACTTCCACCAAGAATGTGCAGCTCGATGAGGCTGTCGCAGCACATAAGCAGACCAACCCGAAGGCGCACTACACCTGGTGCACCATCTCTCTGGTTGTCGGACTCATCCCCTTGGTCCTCGGACTTATCGGTTACGCTGGCCTGCTTGGCTGGTTTGGATCGGCTGAAAGCTGGATGGCTTTGGCATCTCCGATTTTGGCCTTCGCCAGCCTGTTCTTCATCCTTCCGGGACTAGTCGGACTGATCCGTGGACCGGGAGCACCCTCGACCCATGAGATTCCTCGCCCGAACAACCGCTACAAGGGCGAGGACGGCGAATGGGTCAAGTTCGAAACCTTCACTGACACTCTGAAGCGATAAGCGAGATACACCACATGGCGAAGTACGACTGCCCCCTCTGTGATTACAGCCTCGACACCTCAGTCGGCGATCCGGCCGAAGGTTTCAAGCCAGGCCTCGACTGGGACACCGACGTTCCGGAAGACTGGTTCTGCCCTGACTGTGGAGTCCGTGACAAGGCTGACTTTGTGATCGTCTTGTAGGAGCCCCGGGCAGGCTCCCTGAGTTGGGTGACTCGTGCAAAAGTGCACGGGTCACCCAATTTTGATGTTTAGATAGTTATGAGTCACTAAGAAGTATCGCTCGAAAGGACACACATGGACTACAAGGTTTGGGAATGCGCTCAGTGCGGCTACATCTACGACGAGGCCTTGGGGGACGCTGAAGAAGGTTTCGAGCCCGGCACCCGTTGGGACGACATCCCTGATGACTGGGAGTGCCCGGACTGTGGTGCCAAGAAGGCTGACTTCGACATGGTCGAGATCAAGCGCTAATCAATACAGCTCCCCTCAGCAGGGGACGCAAGCGTCCTAGGGCGTTAAACGAAAGGCAACCAGGAGAGATGGTCCAGAAAATCGCGATCGTCGGCGGCGGAGTTGCAGCACACTCAGTGCTGTCAGCATTGACCTCCGCACTCGGGGAGAAGGACGAGCTCACTGTCGACGTCTACTCGGCTGAGCGGCACCGTCCGTACCGCCGTCCGGCGGTGAACAAGGACATCCTGATCGACGGCAAGTCAGCGGACGACGTCCAGCACAAGGCAACGCCGTTCGGCCACCCCGGAGTGACGTTCCACGCTGCGACCCCTGTGGCCGCATTGAACCTCGAGCGCCGTGAGGTCCAGCTCGAGGACGGTGCCACTGAGGTTTACGACGCAGTGGTTCTGGCCACCGGCGCCCGCCCCAGGGTCATTGATGCCCCGTACTTCGCAGGCCGCGACGTGCGCTACGTGCGTGAGCCCGATGACGCTATTGCAGTACGTGAGGTCCTGTCGGGCCTCTCCGCAGACGACAACGTCGTCGTAATCGGCGGCGGACTCCTCGGGCTGGAAGCTGCAGCGGCTTCCCGTTCGGTCTCCGAGGCTTCGGTGACCGTGCTCGAGCGCGAGAAGACTGTTTGCAGCCGCGTGCTGCCGAAGGCTGCGTCTGCGTGGTTGGTTGAGCGGCACACCGGTGAGGGCGTCGCGATCCTCTCGGGCCTGGATGATTCGGACATGACCGCAGCGATCGAGGAGCTCGATCCGAAGCTCGTCATCGTCGCAGTCGGTGTTGAGCGCAACACCTCTCTCGCCGAGAAGGCTGGCATCGACGTGAACCGCGGTGTCCTGGTGGACGACCGTGGTCGCACCTCCGCTGAGGGATTCTTCGCTGTCGGTGACTGCGTGGAATTCGGTGCTGCTGATGCTGCAGTGCCATTGATCGAAGACGAAGGGTCAGCGCGTCGTCTCGGCGATATCGTGGGCACCCTGCTCGCTGGTGGCGAAACCGGTAGCTTCCACGCTGAACCGGTTCGCGGCTGGTCCCGTCAGCTCGGCGCAATGATCAACATCGCCGGATTCAGTGGTGTCGGTGAGGGTCGGAAGGAACTCGTCGTGAAGCAGGATGGAGACGAACTCATCGTCTTCACCCTCGGTGGAGTCACTGGTAACGATTCTGTCGTTGGTGTTACCACCGTCGGCCGTAGTCCTGAGGTGCGAAAGGCGAAATCCGCTCTTGGATGGGATCTCGCTCAGATCGAGGAAGAGTTCTTTGCGGAGCAGCCCAACCCGTAACCGGGCCGCAGGTACGAAAGGAAAGCCGACTCATGGCAGGAAAAATTTCGGACTATCTGTTTAAGAGGTTCGCGCGGAGTCCGAAGATGCTCGCCTTCGGAATGACTCTGTTCCCCCCGCTAGGCAGCGCTGGAGTGCGTGTCCGCAACATCAGCGATGACTGGTCGCACGCGGAGGCGCACCTCAACCTGCAGTTCTTTAACCGGAACATGCATGGCGCAGCGTTCGGCGGCACCTTGTTCTCCATGACCGATGCGATCTTCGGCACCTTGGTGATGAAGCGCCTCGGACCGCAGTACGAGGCATGGACGAGGACCGGTACCTTCCAGTACCTCAACCCTGGCCGCTCCGGTGCCAAGGCAATCGTGGATATTGATGACGAGATCATCGAGCAGATCCGCGAAGAGATTGAGACCGACGGATTCAGCAACATCCCGTTCACCACTGTCATTGAGAACATTGACGGTTCAATCGCCGGTATTGGGCAGCAGTCCCTGCACTGCCGTAAGCGTAAGTCTCGGGAGGCGAACCGGTCCCACGCTGAACAGGCGACCGGCAGTTCCCGTCCGCGTCGGGTCCGTGGTGGCATCTCGGTGCGCGAGCCGCGCGGTATCGCACTTGCCGCGATTGCCACTGCATTGGTCTGGCGCGCTCTTGGTGAAGACCCAAATCGTCTCACCGAGATCCTCAGTGAGAAGCGCAGGATTCCTTTGCCCGAGGATCAAGCAGCGTTCGTCGCCGATGTGCTGATCACCGGCGGACACCTCACCCGCGAGGAAGTGCTGGAGGCGAAGATCCCAGAGAGTCTTCTGCCGGCGGACACCGGTCAGGATCTCGCCACAGAGGCTGAGCCCTCTGAGATCAGCCGCGCCCGATAAAGGGCATGCCGGAGGCGCTCACTGTTAGTTCGTCGACAGTGGCCTCCGGCGGCAGTGATGCCATGAAGGCAATTGCCTTTGCGGCGTCGTCCACGTCGCAGGTCGGCTCGACGAGCCTGGAGCCGTTCGCCTGTAGGGCACCCTCGCCCACGCCGAAACCGGCGAGTAGTTCGGTTGCAGCATTGCCGATGTCGATACGCCCGCAGGTGATGCCGTTAGCGCGTCCGTCGAGTGACAGCACCTTCGTGAGTCCCACCAGGGCGGACTTAGTGGACGCGTACGCCACAGACCGAGGACGGGGCACCTGCGCCGCGATCGATGCATTGACGATGATCCGGCCGCCACCAGCGATTTTCATACGTCGGAAAGCCTCTCTGCACGTCAAGAATGTTCCGGTGAGGTTCACGTCCACAGTGGTGCGGTACTGCTCTACGTCCACGTCCCCGAATTCCTCGGTGGGTCCGGGCATTCCTGCGTTGGCGACAACGAGGTCGATGTGGCCGTTGCGCTCGAGGGAGAAGTCGAAAAGCGAGGCGATAGCGGCCTCGTCAGTGATGTCGCAGACGGCCCAGTCAACAGCGCCGGCAGCGCGTGGATCAGCGGCCGTTTCGGCCAAGGCTTCTTCACCTCGGCCGCAGACAGTCACCGTCCAACCGTCGCGAACGAGGGCGTAGGCGGCAGCGCGGCCGATGCCCGCACTTCCTCCGGTGATGATGGCGTGGGGCTTCGCAGTGTCGTTCATGTTCCCATCCAAGCATGTGGGCGGACGATAGAATTCAGCCATGGAAAATTCGCAGCGCACGCTGATGACGGATGTCGCCAACTGCTCCACTCTGTACCCGGGCACCGCGCCGTTTGAGGCCGCTCGTGCGGCCCGCGATGCCGGGTACCGGAATGTGGAGTATTGGTGGCCCTTCCGTACTCCGGTGCCCACGCGAGCGGAGGTGGATGCGTTTCTTCAGGCGCTTGACGACGCCTCCTTATCCCTCATCGCCCTCAACCTCTGGGGAGGCGATATGGCGGCAGGCGAGAGGGGCGTTCTCCATCGGGAGGAATTGCAAGCGGGACATCTAGATACAGTCGCCAGGATCGCAGAGGCCACTGGGACCTTGCGGTTCTGCAATACGTTGCCCGGGGCCGGCGGGCCGGAACTGCTGCCACAGCAGGTCGATCGATTGGGGGCAATCGTCACCCGGCTTGGGCAAAACGGGGTGCTGCCATTGATTGAACCGCTGTCGGGAAATCCTGATCTGCCGGTGCGGGACCCGTGGACTGCTGTGGAGCTTTCCGACGCAACCGGCGTCGGAGTGCTCGCCGACTTTTTCCATTTCGCCGCACTAGAGGTAGACGTGGAGAAGTGGCTTGGAGACGTCGAGAAGCGAATCGTTCCCCTGCCGGACCACGTGCAAATCGCAGACTTCCCAGGCCGAGGGGCGCCAGGCACAGGAGATGCTCCCTTAGAGAAGTGGATCCATTCGCTCTTCGCCAGCGGCTACAACGCCCACGTATCGGCGGAGTGGATGGGCTAGCGGGCTCGGGCGAACGCTGACCTTGCGAGGTGGGACAGGGGTGGTGCGGGTATCGTCGGAAAGCATGTCTGACGTTCGCGTACGCTTTTGCCCTTCGCCCACCGGAACGCCCCACGTGGGCTTGATCCGAACCGCTTTGTTCAACTGGGCCTACGCCCGCCACACCGGTGGAAAGCTGGTGTTCCGCATCGAGGACACCGACGCTGCCCGTGACTCTGAGGAGTCCTACCAGGCGATCATTGACGCCCTGGGGTGGCTCGGCCTGGATTGGGACGAGGGAATCAACGTTGGCGGTCCGCACGAGCCGTACCGTCAGTCGCAGCGCAAAGACCTGTACCAGGACGTTCTGTCGAAGCTCCTAGAAGCAGGCGAGGCGTACGAGGACTTCTCCACCAAGGAAGAGGTCGAAGAGCGCCGCAAGGCAAAGGGTGAGAGCACGCAGCTCGGCTACGACAACTTCGACCGCGACCTCACCGAAGAGCAGAAGGAAGCGTTCCGTGCAGAAGGCCGCAAGCCTGTCATCCGCGTGCGCATGCCAGATCACGACATCGCTTTCGAAGACCTTGTCCGTGGACGCGTCGAGTTCAAGGCTGGTTCAGTTCCGGACTTCGTCATCGCCCGTTCCAATGGTGAGCCGCTGTACACGCTGGTAAACCCGGTCGACGACGCCCTGATGGAGATCACCCACGTCCTGCGCGGCGAAGATCTGCTGTCCTCCACCCCTCGCCAGATCGCACTGTATGAAGCACTCGTGCGCATCGGTGTCGCCAAGGAAGTGCCCCAGTTCGGACACCTTCCGTTCGTCATGGGTGAGGGCAACAAGAAGCTCTCCAAGCGTGACCCGGAGTCGGATCTCTTCATCCACCGCGACAACGGCTTCATCCCCGAGGGCCTGCTGAACTACCTGGCGCTGCTCGGTTGGTCGATCTCCGCAGATAACGAGATCTTCTCGATGGACGAGATGGTGAAGGCCTTCGATATCCACGACGTGAATTCCAACCCGGCCCGCTTCGACCAGAAGAAGGCCGACGCGATCAATGCCGATCACATCCGACTGCTGGAACCGGCTGACTTCGCAGCCCGTCTGCGGACCTACCTGGAGACCTACCGCGAATTCCCGACCGACTACCCGCAGAAGGACTTCGCCTTCGCTGCGGACCTGGTGCAGACCCGAATCAAGACCCTCGGCGACGCATGGGATCTGCTGAAGTTCCTCGTTATCGACGAGTCCGAGTTCTCCCTCGACGAGAAGGCTGCACGCAAGAACCTTAAGGAAGATGCTGTCCCGGTTCTGGACTCTTCCATTGCCGTTGTCGAAGGCATCGACGAGGACTCCTTCGTCACCGCCACGATCGAGGAAGGCCTCACCAAGGCTCTTATCGAGGACATGGAACTGAAGCCGCGCAAGGCCTTCGGCGCTGTGCGAGTGGCTGTTTCCGGCGCGCAGGTCTCCCCGCCGCTGTTCGAGTCCATGGAGCTGTTGGGCAAGGAGCGGACGCTGTCCCGCCTGCGTGCCGCCCGTGAGGTCACACCCTTCCCGGCTGCCCAGTAAGACTCGGGGAGTGCAGGAGCCCGGAACCTGAATAAGGAACCGGGATTCCGGGCGGTTTAGGGCTCTGACATGCGGATTTGTGCGTGAGCCTCGAATCGACTTATAGTTACTCCCGTTGCACGGAGCGGTGCGCAGACGTACACTGCTCCATCTGCGATGGCCTATGGTGTAATTGGCAACACAGCGGTTTCTGGTACCGTCGTTCTAGGTTCGAGTCCTGGTAGGCCAGCGAACTTCCGGTTTTCCGGTAGT
>NZ_KE386599.1:0-150671 GCF_000427865.1 Corynebacterium sputi DSM 45148
ACCGCATGGTCGGATCGATGGGCAAAGTCGGCGCTGCCGGCGATAACGCGGCCATGGAATCGTTCTTCAGCCTGCTCCAGAAGAACGTCCTCGACCGCCGCACTTGGACCCGCCGAGAAGAGCTGCGCATCGCGATCGTGATCTGGATCGAACGGACCTACCATCGGCGCCGTCGCCAACCCCGCCTCGGACGTTTGACCCCGATCGAGTTCGAGGCCATCATGAACACGCCAGCCGCACTGGCTGCGTGACTAGAACCTGTCACCTATCCGTGCAGCAGACCCAATCGATGAAAATGACGAGCCGGTCTTCGAGACCGTCACCACCACCGCTGCCTGGCTGACCTCTGACTACGGCCTGCGCGAGCCGGTCAGCGTCGAGTGGCTCGGCCACTCGGTGACGTTCTTCCCGGCCGTGGACGTCAACGGTGACTACCGTCCGAACCTCATCGGTGCGCCGGAGATCAAGAAGATCCAGGAAGATGCCGATAGCGGAATTCTGCCGAAGGTCAGCCTCGTGCAGTGGGACCGGGCATTCGGCCGCGGCACGATCACCCTGGATGACATCTCCAACCCGGGCAAGATTTTCCGCGACTGGCGCGAGACCGTCACCACCCGTGAGGACCTGGCCTGGATCGGCCGTCAGCTCGGAATGGGTAGCGCCGATGACGCTGTAGAGGAAGAGACCGACGCTACGGAGCCCGAATCCTCCCAGACCCCGCCTCCGTCTACCGATAGAACTCAGTCGTCTGTTGCAGGATCGTCGGCAGCACGCAGTGCATCAACCTCCGCTGATACTACGGAGGAAAGCACCTCGTCGAGCAGGTCGGCTACGTCGAGCACCACGACGTCCTCAAGCACGACGACCACCGCACCGCCTGCTCCGGCAGCACCGGAGACCAGTGCACCTGTCGAGCCGGCTGAGCCCACCACCTCGGCACCGGCAGCACCGGCCACTTCTCCTGCGGAGTCCGCACCGGCAGCACCGGCCACTTCTCCTGCGGAGTCCGCACCGGCAGCACCGGCCACTTCTCCTGCGGAGTCCGCACCGGCAGCACCGGCCACTTCTCCTGCGGAGTCCGCACCGGCAGCACCGGCCACTTCTCCTGCGGAGTCCGCACCGGAAAGCACCAACACCTCCTCTGACGAGGATCTAGTTGGAGCTGAATAACTCTGCGCTGACGTGAATTACCGCCCCGGCGGGACCGCAAAGGTCCTGTCGGGGCGGTTTTGTGAGTGGGCAGGCGACTATTCGCCGTTAGTCTGGTCGAGTATGAATCGGAAGCCGTCTCTGCCCCTGGTCCTTGTGCCTCTTCTCGTTGCTGCAGGCTGCGGTACAGCAGAAGATATACCTCCTCAGCCGGAGGCCCCGGACGACACAATCTCGCTTCCCGACGCCCACCTCACTTCCCTCGGCGATTCCTACGCCTCAATGGGCGGACGTGACAGCCCTCGTTCGGGCCCTGACTATTGCTACCGGACTATCGACAACTACCCCGCGCTTGTGGGGGAGCGCGCTGCCGTCTTCGAGGATGTCTCCTGCCAGGGTGCGGTGACCGATGATCTGCTGCAGCCCAGATCTACTCCTGATGGAGAGCTGCCTTCGCAGCTTGAAGCGCTGACACCAGAGGTGGACATAGTGACGCTCACCATCGGAGGAAATGATATTGGCTTCGGCCGCCTCGCTGACTGTGTGCTGTTGTCTACTGGCAGTGAGGGGCAGTCGGACTGCCGTGGACTTCTGGAGTCGGAGGTGGCGCAGGAGATGGATGCCCTGCCGGCACAACTCGACGAGATCTATGAGCAGATCGGTCAACGCACCGACGGCGCGGAGGTCTTCGCCACCGGATATATGCCGTTGGTTGCCTCTGTTCCGGAGTCGGATGAGGTGTGTGTGGGAATGGAGGTGATCTCTGACGCCGACCAGGAATGGACGGTCGGGCTCATCGCCGAACTGAACCATGTGGTGGAGGCTGCGGCAGAGCGAAATGGCGCCGAGTTTGTCATGCCAGAGGGCGCTGACAACCACACCTCCTGCGCCGAGCCTGAGCAACGGTGGGTCGACCTGCTTGGTGTGCAGACTGATGCGTACCCATTGCACCCCACCTCACTTGGACAACAGGCGATGGCAGATGCGCTTACATCCTCGATGGAAGAGTAGGCGTCTACCAAAGGCAGAACACCGGCCCACACTGTGTGTGCGGGCCGGTGTTCTAGTGTGCGGCTAAACCCGAGGTTCAGCGATCACTGAAGGCTCAGTTAGCTGGCCTTCTGAGGGGTGGTGATTTCCGAGCCGTCGGCCGAGCGAGCGCTCTCGAACTCGATGATGTCATCCTTGTGGTTGTGGCCGTAGCGGTTCAGGCCGGTGCCCTGCTGACGAGCGGCTGCCATGTCCTTGGCCTGCTCCAGTGGGGAGCGCGGGTCGCCGTGCATCTTGCGGGCGACCTCGGGGGTGTAAACACGAGGGGTTTTGGCCGGGATCTTCCGGACGCCCTGCTCAACGTACTTTGCTCCACGCGGGTTAACGGCGTCAATGAACCACATCTCGAGCGCGGGGAACTTGTAAACCGATCGGAGGATGACGCGCCACAGTGCGATGGCGAAGGCATCCTTCACCGGGCCCTGCTTCACTCCGGCC
Source organism: Corynebacterium sputi DSM 45148 (assembly GCF_000427865.1). Classification (GTDB taxonomy): domain Bacteria; phylum Actinomycetota; class Actinomycetes; order Mycobacteriales; family Mycobacteriaceae; genus Corynebacterium; species Corynebacterium sputi. Next base: position 2,638 of record NZ_KE386599.1, read on the forward strand.
ATCTTGCGCATCCAACGCGGGTACGTCGCGATGACGCTCCAGCGGAAGAACGGACGACCAATGACCTGCAAGGGGCGAGGGAGGCCGTGGAAAGCAGTGGTGAAGGCATCCAGGATGTGGTCGATGTTGAACACAGCAGCTTCGGAAGCGCCGAGCTTCTCACGCCAGGAGTCCAGGTATTCCTGGGCCTGTCCGCGGGTCTCCGGGAAGTCAGTCAGGTCGATCGGCTGGAACTTGGCAGCAGTCTTACACTCTGCCCAGTACTGATTCTCTTCGTCACGGGAGAGCTTTCCTGGGCCGAAAGTCTCGTACACGTAGATGATCGAGTGCCACGCAGTGATGTGGATCCACTTCTGGGACTCCGACGCGTTGGAGTCGTAGTCCTTGCCGGTGACCGGGTTCGGACCGTAGGAACGGCCGTGGACCTTCATTAGCACGTCGGCCATCTTGATAACGGTCTTGGAGTCAGCGAACAAAACCGCAGCAAAGTATTCCATGGTTCGGTCATAGCGAATCGGAGTGCGCTGGACCACCTGGCAGGAGTGCTCAATGGCAGTTGCCAGATCCGGGTCGAGGTGCTCGATAGTTACAGCACGAACGAATCCCTGGAAGGCCGAAGCCGGGAAGGTCCAGACCTTCCATGCGACGGACTCGGGGCCGAAAAAGCCCTCATCCTCGCGGATGTAGTCGTGCTTGGCGACAGGTGCCTTCTTTGCGTTCATCTTCATTCACGCTTGGGAAGAACTTGGCTGGCTGAAAGATCTGGGTACCTCGAAGGCCTCGGTTATGCCGAATCCCCTGAAATACGTGATGCAATGCACATTATCAGCAGGTTCTTCCAACACCGAACAATTTTAGTATTGCTTTGCAAACATATAAACATTCGTGTATGTTGCGCCACGCCAACGCTGTTACCTGTGGAGATATTAAGTGCCGTCAGATTCCCTTATCCGGGGGCGATCTCACCAATTGAGAAGTTGATTTAGGCCACAGAGTCCGCTCCAGAAGCGCCATTATGGAGTATGGCGGAACCAGCGAGCTCTGCTATCGACACGTTCCAGGGGGTGCCCGAGGGCGGCCATGCGAAAGCCCCGTCCGGCCTGCGGAGCAGGGCGGACGGGGCCGTCGGGAAGCGAGTTTTTAGTGCTCGCTGAGGTGTTTACGACCTAGCAGTCGTAGTACATCTCGAATTCCTGCGGGGTCGGGCGCAGGCGGACCGGTGCGATCTCGTTGTCGTACTTGTAGCCGATGTAGGTATCGAGGAGGTCCTCGGTGAAGACGTCGCCTTCGAGCAGGAACTCGTTGTCCTCGGCTAGAGCAGCCAGGGAGGCCTCCAGAGAGGTCGGTGCCTGCGGGATGCCGGCAGCCTCCTCCGGCGGGAGCTCGTAGAGGTCCTTGTCGACCGGAGCATGCGGCTCGATGCGGTTCTTGATGCCGTCCAGGCCAGCCATCATCATCGCAGCGAAGCCGAAGTACGGGTTGGACGACGGGTCCGGAGCGCGGAACTCCAGTCGCTTTGCCTTCGGGTTGTTGCCGGTGATCGGGATACGGACCGCGGCGGAGCGGTTGCGCTGCGAGTACACCAGGTTGATCGGAGCCTCGAAGCCCGGGACCAGACGGTGGTAGGAGTTCAGCGTCGGGTTGGTGAACGCAAGAACCGCGCCGGCGTGCTTCAGGATGCCGCCGATGTAGTAGCGAGCCATGTCGGACAGGCCGGCGTAACCGGACTCGTCGTGGAACAGCGGCTTGCCGTCCTTCCACAGCGACTGGTGAGCGTGCATGCCCGAACCATTGTCACCGGAGAGCGGCTTCGGCATGAAGGTTGCGGACTTGCCGGCGTTCCATGCGGTGTTCTTGATGATGTACTTGAAGGACTGCAGGTCATCAGCCGCGTGCAGCAGCGTGTTGAACTTGTAGTTGATCTCCTGCTGGCCACCGGTGCCGACCTCGTGGTGAGCGCGCTCCAGGTCGAAACCTGCGTTCATGAGGTTGGTGCTCATCTCATCGCGCAGATCCTGGTAGTGGTCGTACGGAGCGGTGGGGAAGTAGCCACCCTTCATACGGGTCTTGTAGCCCAGGTTCGTGGAGCCATCCGGGTTGGTGTCTGCGCCACGGTTCCACCAGCCTTCAACCGAGTCGACCTCGTAGTAGCCGTGGTTGGTGTCGGTGGAGAACTTGACCTTGTCGAAGAGGTAGAACTCTGCCTCTGCGCCGAAGAAGCAGGTGTCGGCGATGCCGGTGGAGGTGAGGTATTCCTCCGCCTTGCGGGCCACGTTGCGGGGGTCGCGAGAGAAGGGCTCGAGGGTGAACGGGTCGTGGACGAAGAACTTGACGTTCAGCGTCTTGGCCTTACGGAACGGGTCGATCCGTGCGGTCTCCAGGTCGGGCAGCAGAGCCATGTCGGACTCGTCGATGGTGGTGAAGCCGCGGACGGAAGAGCCGTCGAAGGCCATTCCCTCTGCGATAGCGTCCTCGTCGAATGCGCTGGCGGGAACGGTGAAGTGCTGCTCCTGTCCCGGAACGTCGGAGAAGCGGACATCGACGAACTCGATGTTCTCATCCTTGATCTTCTTAACGATTGCCTCAGGCGAGGTATTACCCATTGTGGTTCCTTCAGGTCGGTGACAGGACCGATGGTGCAAATTCAGCAGGCTGGATACTTTCCACCATCGGGAACATGTATCAGCCTAAGAAAGCGGTGTTTCCCAGCCTGTTCACCTATGTTTCAAACCCGTAAACCCCGATTGTGTGATAAATCACCATAGGGATTAATGCAGGTAAAGACATGCTTTACGACGTTTGTTGCCCCACCAGAGCCCCACGCATCCCTCTCAGGTGCTCATCTGAAAGCCCCCTGAGCGCAAGTATTCGACCGATCCGCCGTATTCGGAGTCGATTCGTTCCAGAGTTGACTGCATCACATCGGCGGGGATGTGGAGATGGACGAGGCCTTTGGCTCCTCCGAGTCCGAGGACGGTGTCATTCCCGCGAGATCACCCACACCATGGGCACAACCGAGATTGAATCAGAGCCCTCCAGGATTGTCGTCATCAGCGGAGGCCAGCTCGATGCGGCTCTGAGTCTCGGTGTCGTTCCCTTAGGCGCAACCAACGCCACAGGTGCAGAGCTCATCCCTGAGTGCCTGCGAGAGGCCGCTCCCGAGTCTGCCGGACGGTTGGATCAGATCGATTCGGTCGGACAACGCACCGACCCCGGCCTTGAGGCCATCGCGGAACTTGAGCCGGACCTCATCCTGGGCAACCAGAGTGGTCTTGAGGATCTGTACCCGGAACTGAGCAAGATCGCCCCGACAGTTCTGTCCGTGGGCGCTCCACCGCAGTGGCGCGAGGACTATCTGCTGCTGGCGGCGTCGCTTGGTAAACAGCAACAAGCCGAGATTGTCCTCGATGACCTGTCCGCACAGGCAGCTGACATCGACGAGTCGCACTCGAATGACGACGAGGTCGTATCTCTCATCCGCTTCTAGGAAGACCGCATCCGTGCCATGGGGGCCCAATCCACTGCAGGAATGGCGACCCTCGAGTCCGGATTCCGCTCTCCGGACGTCGCCCCCGACGAGGACGTTTCAGTCGACATCTCCTCCGAAGAACTCACCCAGCTCGACGGCGACATGATCATCTACGGCGCCATGGGAGGCAGTGCTGAGGTCGAAGAAGAAGTCAGCTCGATGTGGGAAAACCTCGACGCCGTCGCTGCTGACAACGCCCACGAAGTCGACGACACCATCTGGTTCCAGAACGCAGGACCGCTCGCAACGAAGATGATCCTGGCTCAGTTCCAGGAGTTCCTCGCCCAGGCTGAATAGGTGCCGTCCCTACTAACGCGAAACTCCCCTCGCCCGGCCGTGGAACGGTGGGTGAGGGGAGCGTCGGGAAGCGGGTTTCGAGCTTGTACGACCTAGCAGTCGTAGTACATCTCGAATTCCTGCGGGGTCGGGCGCAGGCGGACCGGAGCGATCTCGTTCTCGTACTTGTAGTCGATGTACGTGGAGATGAGGTCCTCGGTGAAGACGTCGCCTTCGAGCAGGAACTCGTGGTCCTTGCGCAGAGCCTCGAGGGAAGCCTCCAGAGAAGTCGGTGCCTGCGGGATGCCAGCAGCCTCCTCCGGGGGCAGCTCGTAGAGGTCCTTGTCGACCGGGGCGTGCGGCTCGGTACGGTTCTTGATTCCGTCCAGGCCAGCCATCATCATCGCGGCGAACGCGAAGTACGGGTTGGATGACGGGTCCGGCGCGCGGAACTCAATGCGCTTGGCCTTCGGGTTGTTACCCGTGATCGGGATACGCACAGCGGCCGAACGGTTGCGCTGCGAGTAGACCAGGTTGATCGGAGCCTCGAAGCCCGGGACCAGACGGTGGTAGGAGTTCAGCGTCGGGTTGGTGAACGCCAGAACAGCGCCAGCGTGCTCCAGGATGCCGCCGATGAAGTAACGCGCCATGTCGGATAGGCCGGCGTAACCGGACTCATCGTGGAACAGCGGCTTGCCGTCCTTCCACAGGGACATGTGGGCGTGCATGCCCGAGCCATTGTCGCCGGACAGCGGCTTCGGCATGAAGGTCACGGACTTGTTGTTACGCCACGCGACATTCTTGATGATGTACTTAAACGCCTGCAGATCATCGGCAGCGTGCAGCAGGGAGTTGAACCGGTAGTTGATCTCCTGCTGTCCACCGGTGCCGACCTCGTGGTGGGCGCGCTCCAGTTCGAATCCGCCGCGGTCCAGCTCCTGGCACATTTCGTCGCGCAGGTCCTGGTAGTGGTCGTACGGAGCGGTGGGGAAGTAGCCGCCCTTCATCCGGGTCTTGTAGCCCAGGTTCGTGGAGCCATCCGGGTTGGTGTCCTCGCCGCGGTTCCACCAGCCTTCAACGGAATCGACCTCGTAGTAGCCAACGTTGGTGTCGGTGGCGTACTTGACGCTGTCGAAGACGTAGAACTCCGCCTCAGCACCAAAGAAACAGGTGTCTGCGATACCGGTGGACACCAGGTACTCCTCGGCCTTACGCGCAACATTGCGCGGGTCACGGGAGAACGGCTCCAGGGTGAACGGATCGTGCACGAAGAAACGGACGTTCAGCGTCTTTGCCTTGCGGAACGGATCGACCCGGGCGGTGGCCAGATCCGGCAGCAGCGTCATATCGGACTCGTCGATGGTGGTGAAGCCGCGGATCGACGAACCGTCGAAGGCCAGGCCTTCCTCCATCGCGTCGACCGTGAACTGGTGTGCCGGAACAGTAACGTGCTGCTCCGTTCCTGGCACATCGCTGAAGCGGACGTCAACGAACTGGACGTCTTCTTCCTCGATAAATTTGACGACGTCCTCGGGTGAGGTGAAACCCACGTTCATGCTCCTAGTAGCAGATTGTCAGCCGACGAGGCTCGGACAAATACGTGCGTTGGGGTGCCCCGCCGGAAGACCTGGCGGACGGGCCGCGATTGGCGGACCGTCCAAGGCCATGTCGGCGATTATATCGAATTGTCTCCCACGCGTTGCGGTGGTGTTGATTTCGGTTTAACTTATGGGGCTTCCCGACGTCCCTTTCAACGTCCACCAGCCCAAGTCAGAGATTCTCCGATCGGCAGCTATGCTGGGCCTATGGCCGACAACCGAAGCTGGCTCGAAGGACCGCAGGTCCCGGGTCAATACGACAACCCCGAAAAAGTCTCCAAGTACGCCGGTGAGAACCTCGGGCTTGAAAAGACCGGACCGGGATCCATCGCCAGCCTGGGCCGCCGAATCGGTGCTCTCTTGCTTGACTGGGTCGTCTGCATGGTCATTACTGGAGTGCTCTTCCTACCGTTCGGCCCCAGTGGCGAGCAGCTCGACCGGTTCGGTGGAGACACCTACATGGCGTTCCAGAACTTCTCCGCTATTTGGACTCTGCCGATCTTCATCATCGTTGGATCCCTCTCCGTGATCCTCTTCTCCCGTACTCCGGGGCACATGATGCTTGGCATGGGTGTGGCACGCGTCGATCGCCCGGATCAGGGCGTGGGTATCTGGCGCCCGATCGTCCGCACCGTGTTGACCGCGTTTGTGCTCCCGCCGGTGGTTCAGGACTCCGACGGCCGCGGCATGCACGACCGCGCAACCGGAACGGTTGTCATCAGGGGATAACCGCAGTTCGGTGACCCGGTTCGGTAAAGGCCGTCGTTCACTCCCTGGAGAAACCGCAGGTCAACACGGTGGTCGTTTTTCGGTGTTCCTCGAACGGGGTCACCGGCGAATTGCAGCGGATAAACGAGCCGCCAGGCATAAAAAATCGCCCCCACGCTCCGGTCAATTCCGGACAGCGTGGGGGCGACAGGCGAATGGTCGTTAGCCCTTGCCGTTGCTTCGATCAGAGGCACGACGAGCACGACGGTTCATGCCGGAGACATTGCCACCCTTGGGGACCGGGCCACCCGGGAGCTGATTACGCATGTCGCGGTTGCGGTCCATGGTCTCCAGTCGGGTATTCAGGGCATTGGCCTGAGCCTTGTTGTAGTTACGCGGGAAGCGCAACAGCACTCGCTGGATGTTCTTCACCGGGGTCTGGCCCTCCTCAGAGCCAACCATGAGCTCGTAGATCGGGGCTTCGCCGACGATGCGGGAGAGGGCGCGCTTCTCCTTGGCCATCATCTGGCGCACGCGGTGCTCATTGCCCTCACCGACCAGGACAACGCCCGGGTTACCGACAACGCGGTGCACCGCATCCATCTGCTGGTTCGCAGCGACGGCGTTCTTGGTGTGCCACACGATGCCTACACCGGTACGCAGGTTATCCAGTGCCCACGCAGCAGCACCGGCCTGACCTTCAGCCTCGGAGTAGAAGTTGTTCTGCAGACGACGCGAGAAGGTCCACATGCCAGCCATGATTCCGAACAGGATGCCGAAGATCGGCATAGTCCACATCCAGAACCCACCGAGCAAGATACCCAGGCCCACGAACACAACCACCGGGCCGAGGAAGGCCAGCAGCATGATCGGGATGAGCTTCTTGTCTCGTCCCTTGAGCATCTTGAAGGCCTGCCACATCTGACTGCGGGTAGCCTTGCGCTTCGCGCGCTTCTCTTCCTTCTGAGCCTTCTTGAAGGCCTTTACGTCAACGTCGTCTTTCGCCATGATCCTGAGTCTAAGGCATGAATGACGCCCCGAACCTCATCGGGAGGTCACGGGGCGTTCACAGGTGGCGAACTGCATTCGCTCAACGGGGTCTTGACTGCTTTCCCTACCCATTTCCTGGCCTATTCCTCAGTGGCGGGAGAGGGGTGGGGAGAAGGGGACGTCGGGAGGCTAATTCATTGCTGCAACCGGAGTGTCAGTGGAAGCGCCGAACTTGGCCAGAACCTTCGACGCCTCCTGATCGGAGGAGCCGTCCTCTTCCAGGCCGATGAGGTGCTCCGGCAGTGCTTCGCCGCGGGCGGCCTTCGCGCGGGCGTACAGGCTGCCCGAGCGGTACGAGGAACGCACCAACGGGCCGGCCATAACGCCGGAGAAGCCGATTTCCTTTGCAATGTCCGAGAACTCCACGAACTCCTCCGGCTTGACCCACCGGTCAATCGGGTGGTGCAGCGGGGAGGGGCGCAGGTACTGGGTGATCGTGAGGATGTCCGTGCCGGACTCCACCAGATCGTGCATGGTGCTGAGAATCTCCTCGCGAGTCTCACCCATGCCGAGGATAAGGTTGGATTTGGTCACCAGACCGTAGTCACGGGCAGCCTGGATCATTTCCAGCGAGCGCTCGTAATTGAACGCCGGGCGGATCACCTTGAAGATGCGCGGGACAGTCTCCAGGTTGTGGGCGAAGACCTCCGGGCGGGACTCGAAGACGGCCTCTGCGCCCTTCTCATCGCCACGGAAGTCGTCAATGAGGAGCTCGACACCGGTGTTCGGGTTCAGCTCGTGGATCTGGCGGCAGGTCTCGGCGTAGAGCCAAGACGCGCCGTCCGGAAGATCATCGCGGGCAACGCCGGTGACGGTGGCGTAGCGCAGGCCCATCTCGCGGACGTTCTCAGCGACACGGCGCGGCTCGTCGCGATCCAGGCCATCCGGGCGGCCGGTAGCGATGTTGCAGAACGCGCAGCGACGGGTACAGACGTCGCCACCGATGAGGAACGACGCCTCACGGGATTCCCAACACTCGTACTTGTTGGGGCAGTTAGCCTCCTGGCAGACGGTGTGCAGAGATGAGGAGGTCACTCGCTCGCGCATCGCCTGGTATTCCGGACCGGTTTTAGCGGTCGTGCGGATCCAGCGGGGCTTCTGCTCGATCGGGCTTTCTGCGTTCTTCGCCTCGATGCGTAGGAGGCGGCGGCCTTCAGGTGCTTGTGGCATATTCGTGATCCTACGTGGTGCTTTCGGTGAGGTGGAGTGCGCCTGACAGAGCAGCGTCGATAGCCTCGGCCATCGGTGCAATCAGGTCGTTGACGGAAATTTCGCGGTCAAGTTCCGCGGCGAGAGTGGTGACGCCAGCGTCAGGAATCCCGCAGGCAACGATGTGGTCGTAGTGCTCCAGGGAGTTATCGACGTTGATCGCCAGCCCATGCATGGTGACCCCGTGGGTGACTCGGATGCCGATCGCGGCGACCTTCCTAGCGGGCTTAATCACGCCTTGGGAGATCCCGGCGGGCAGCCAGACCCCAGAGCGTCCCTCGACGCGTCCGGCATCGGTCAGACCCAGGTCGTGCACCACCTTGAGGATGGCCTCTTCGATCCGGCGAACATAGTCGACCACGTCCAGCGGCTCGCGAAGTTTCACTAGGGGATAGGCGACCAATTGTCCGGGGCCGTGCCAGGTGATGCGGCCGCCGCGATCGACGTCCACCACTGGAGTCCCGTTGGTCGGCCGGTCCTCTGGCTGCGTGCGTTTGCCTGCGGTGTAGGTGCTTGGGTGTTCCAGCATCCACACCTGGTCCGGGGCCTCGCCTGTCGCGATGGCGTCCGCGGTGTCCTGCTGGCGGTGCCAGGTCTCGGAGTAGTCCACGGTGCCGAGTTCTATGAACTCCAGTGGGCCGTCGGACGCCCGGATTGAGTCCGACTGCAGGGGGGTGTCCTGATCAATGACGTCTGCCATGGCTTACACCGTACGCGGTCAGGAAAAGACGCGTTACGACGCCCACCGCCCCACACTCCAAACTCGGAGTGCGGGGCGGTGGGTGAGATCGGGCTGGCGCCCGGTCGCGGGCGAAACTAGTCGAGCTCGAGGTCGAAGTCCGCGGCCTGCAGCTGGGCGATGATCGTGGTCAGGAAGCGACCGGCGTCAGCGCCATCGATCAGACGGTGATCGTAGGTCAGCGGCAAGTAGACCATGGCACGGATGCCAATGGCGTCGCTGTCACCCTCGGTGACAACGACCGGGCGCTTCTTGATAGCGCCGGTACCCATCATCGCGCCCTGCGGCGGAACCAGGATCGGGGTGTCAGAGAGCGCACCCTCGGAGCCGATGTTGGTGATGGTGAAGGTGCCACCGGACAGGTCGTTCGGCTTGAGCTTGTTGTTGCGTGCGCGGTCAGCGATGTCGATGATCGCGGCCGACAGCTCAGCGAGGGACATGTCCTGCGCGTCATGGATGACCGGGGAGAGCAGTCCACGCTCGGTGTCCACGGCGATGCCGAGGTTCACGCGGTCGTGGTAGGTGATCTCCTTGGTCTTGTCATCCCAGGAAGCGTTGACGTTCGGGTGCAGAACCAGAGCCTCAACAGCAGCCTTGGCGAAGAACGGCAGGAAGGTCAGTTTGGTGCCGTGCTTGTCTTGGAACGCGGCCTTGTTCTCGGCGCGCAGTTCCCAGACCTCGGTCATGTCGGCCTCGTGGACCTGGGTCAGCTGAGCAGAAGTCTGCAGCGACTCGAGGGTCTTGGACGCGGTGATCTCGCGGATGCGGTTGACGCGCTTGGTGGTGCCGCGGAGCTCGGCCAGTTCCGGACGAACGCCCGGACGCGGTGCCTTTTCCTCGGCTGCCGGAGCGGCGGACTCTCCACCCTCAGCTGCCTTGAGCACGTCCTGCTTGCGGATACGGCCGCCGATGCCGGAGCCCTCAATGGAGTTGAGGTCGACACCGTGCTGCTCAGCGAGCTTGCGGACCAGCGGAGTGACGTACGGGGTGTCACCGGAGCTCTTCTTCGGAGCAGACTTCGGAGCTTCCTTCTTCGGCTCCTCCTTCTTCTCCTCCTGCTTCGGTGCAGCCTTAGGAGCCTCCTTCTTGGGCTCCTCCTTCTTTTCCTGCTTCGGCTCTTCCTTCTTCGGAGCCGGCTTCTTCTCTTCCTTCTTGGGCTCCGCCTTCTTGGCCGGAGCCGCGCCCTCTTCACCGATGCGAGCGATCACGGCGCCGACGTCGACAGTGTCGTCGACCTCAGCGAGGATCTCGACCAGGGTGCCGGCGACCGGGGAGGGGATCTCGGTGTCGACCTTGTCGGTGGAGACCTCCAGCAGCGGGTCATCGACCTCGACGGTGTCTCCGACTTCCTTCAGCCAGGTGGTGATGGTGCCTTCGGTGACGGACTCGCCGAGCTCGGGCATTTCGACGTCGGTGGTCTCACCGGATCCGCCGGAGGAAGCCTCCTCCTCGGTGGACGGCTCATCCGCTGCGTCCTCGTCGACCTCGGGCTCATCGGCGTCTTCGACCGGTGCACCTTCAGTGGCGGCCGGGGACGGCTTGCGCTCGTCCTTCTTGGCCGGGGCGGAGCCTTCTTCGCCGATGCGAATGATGACTGCTCCAACGTCGACGGTGTCATCGACCTCAGCGAGGATCTCGACGACAGTACCGGCGACCGGGGAGGGGATCTCGGTGTCGACCTTGTCGGTGGAGACCTCCAGCAGCGGGTCATCGACGGAGACGGTGTCTCCGACCTCGACCAGCCAGGTGGTGATGGTGCCCTCGGTGACGGACTCGCCGAGCTCCGGCATCTCGACGTCGGTGCTCTCACCGGAGCCGCCGGAGGATGCCTCAGAGGAACCGGAGTCGTCGGACTCGGCCGGCGCCTCAGCGGGCTCTTCCTCGGCCTCATCGGAACCGTTATCGGAGGAGGATGCTTCCTCGCCCTCGTCCCCGATTTCTGCGATCGCGGCACCGACCTCTACGGTGTCGTCGACCTCAGCCAGAATCTTGGTCAGAACGCCGGCGACAGGAGACGGAATCTCCGTGTCGACCTTGTCCGTGGATACCTCCAGCAAAGGCTCGTCGACCTCTACTGAGTCTCCGACCTCCTTCAGCCAGGTGGTGATGGTGCCTTCGGTAACGGACTCTCCGAGTTCCGGCATTTCGATTGAGGTCGCCATGTTGGTGCACTCCTCGACTTTCGCGACTTGTGAGTAATCAATCACAGCGTACCGTGACTAATCCGCGAATGTGTCGCCTGGTGTGAACACCGTGTGCCTGGCGGGTTGGGCCCGACGGTGAACCCCCGGTAAAACCCGTGTTCACCAGCCCCCCAACCTGCCTGCCGACGTCGCCGGCAAGGCAGTGAGGGCGGTGTGTCGCGGCGTTAGTTCTCTGAATCCTCGGATGCGCCGTTGTTCGTGACGTCCTCCAGTGCCGCAAGCAGGGTCCGCACCGGCGAGCCGGTACCGCGCTTGGGGGTGTATCCCCACGGCGAGGAGGTGTTGTAAGACGGGCCAGCGATGTCGATGTGCGCCCACTCCACGTCGTCAGAGACGAAGTGTTGCAGGTAAGAACCAGCCACAGACATACCGCCTTCACGGCCGGCTCCGATGTTCTGCAGATCGGCGATCTGAGACTTCAATCCCTCCGCCAGTTCTGCCGGCAGCGGCATTGCCCAGCCGCCCTCGCCGACCTCACGGGAGAGCTCTGCCACTCGGTCGCGGAACTCCTCCGTTCCCATGACACCTGGGGTGCGGTTGCCCAGAGCCACCAGCTGAGCGCCGGTGAGGGTGGCGGTATCGATGAGGAACTCCGGGTCATCCTCGCAGGCGCGAACGATGGCGTCGGCCAGAATTAGACGGCCCTCGGCATCGGTGTTGAGGATCTCAACGGTCGTGCCGCCGTACTGGGTGATGACGTCACCAGGTCGGTAGGACAGGCCGTCCGGCATGTTCTCTGCCATCGGCACCGTGGCAGTGACCTCAAGGGGCAGGTTCAGGCGAGCAGCCAGGGTGACGGTCGCGATAACAGCGGCGGCGCCACCCATATCGGAGATCATGTTGCCCATCTGAGCACCGGGCTTCAGTGAGATTCCACCGGTATCGAACGTGACGCCCTTGCCGACGAGCCCGAACTTTCGCTCGCCACCGCGGTGAATCAGTCGGACCAGACGAGGTCCGCGTGAGGAGCCAGCGCCGACTGCGGTGAGGCCGCCGAAGCCGCCCTCGGAGAGGGCGACGTCGTCAAGCACCTCCACCTCCAAACCGGAGTCTTCCGCCAGCGCGGAAGCTACAGCGGCGAAGGACTCCGGGTACAGGTCCGCGGAGTTGGTGTTCACCAGGTCGCGGGCGGTGCACACCGCGTCGACGACGCTGGCGGCACGGGCGACTTGCTCATCGCTAGCACCGAGGACGGTGACGGTCAGCGGGGAATCGCCATTGCCGTTGTCCTTGCCATTGTTTGCGCCCTTAAGGCCCTTGTAGGAGTAACCGCCGAGACCGGCGCCCTCGAGAGCGCCTACGACGTCAAGGACACCCAACGTCGACACGATCTTCTCCGACCCGGAGGTCGCACGCATCGCCGCACCGGCTGCGCGGCGGACATCATCAGCAGACGGATCCTCGTCACCGAGGCCGACCGCGACGATGGAATCGGTATCGATTCCCTCTGGTGCGGGGATGCGAGTGGTTGATTCCAACGAACCCTTCGCACCAACGGCGACGAGCATGCGAAGGACGTCTTCCGAGTGGTCCCCCAGAGCTCCGGTGGCGATCAATTCCAGGCCGTCATCGCCATCCAGGACGGCCACGATCCACGTGTCCGCATCCGCCGGAATCTCCTCTGCGGCTGCGCCTTCCAGTCGCACGCGGCGACCGACCGACGGCAGTAAATTCGCCATGACCTGAGCATTCGGCGCCCACGGGCCGAACTTCTGCTTCTTCTCCGCCTCACCCGACATGAAAACACCTTTCCGTCCGGCCGCACCTTCCATAGGTCGGCCGGAAAACTCACCCGCCGGTTCAGACGGCGGTGCTTTTTTTGGGACGCCACCACCGTACCGGCACCTTTACTTCATGGACCGAGACTTACCTGTCTAGAATTTCCCTCATGGCTGCACTGAACTTCGAGATCACTCCCAACCCGAACCCGCGCTCAGACGCGGAGCGGGAGGCCATCCTGGAAGCTCCCGGGTTTGGCAAGTACATGTCTGACCACATGGTCCTGATCGACTGGGACTCGGATAACGGGTGGCACAACGCCCGGGTACAGGCTTATGGGCCCATCTCCATGGACCCGGCGTCCTCAGTTCTGCACTACGGCCAGTCCATCTTTGAAGGTCTCAAGGCTTACCGTCACGAGGATGGCTCCATCGTGACTTTCCGCCCGGAGCAGAACGCTCGGCGTTTCCAGCGCTCGGCTGAGCGCATTGCGATGCCGGAACTGCCGGAGGAGCTCTTCCTCGAGTCGGTGCGCCAGCTCGTCGAGATCGATTCCGCATGGGTTCCCGCTGCCGGTGGCGAGGAGTCCCTCTACCTCCGTCCGATCATGTTCGCGACGGAGCAGACTCTGGGTGTGCACCCCTCCGACTCGTACACCTTCATGGTTATTGCGAGCCCGGCTGGTGCGTACTTCTCCGGCGGCATCAACCCGGTGAAGGTCTGGCTGTCCCACGAGTACGTTCGTGCCTCCCCAGGCGGCACCGGTGATGCAAAATTCGCCGGAAACTACGCGGCCTCGTTGGCCGCTCAGTCCCAGGCTGAGGAGAAGGGCTGCGACCAGGTGGTCTGGCTCGACGCAATCGAGCGCACTTACATCGAAGAGATGGGCGGAATGAACCTCGCCTTCATCTACGGCTCTAGCGACAACGCTGAAGACCTCACCCTGGTGACCCCGGCGCTGTCCGGTTCGCTGCTGCCGGGCATCACCCGTGACTCGCTGTTGATGGTTGCCGCAGATATGGGCCTGAAGGTCCAGGAGCGCCGCATTTCGGTGGAGGAGTGGGAGAAGGATTCCACCTCCGGCGCGATGTCTGAAGCTTTCGCCTGCGGTACCGCTGCGGTGATCACCCCGGTCGGAACCATCGACTCCCGTGATGGCTCCTTCACAGTCAACGGCGCCGAGACCGGCTCCTGGACGATGAAGCTGCGTGAGCACCTCACCGGAATCCAGCGTGGTGTCGTCGAGGACGTGCACAACTGGAACAGCATCCTGGTCCCTGCTCAGTAGGCAACTACATACGACGATGGCCCCGTGAATGAATTCACGGGGCCATCGTCACGGAGACCACTGGTTGGCTCGTTCGTTGCGCCCCGGCAAACGGACGACGCTCGAGTTATGTGGGCGAGCCCCATTGGGGCCTCCGTCCCGCCCTTTCAGGCGGTGTAACCATGATGCTAACGGTGTTGTCCGGGCCGGTCAACGGGTTTTTTGGGTATCACCCGAGCCAGCCAAAAATGGGGGTGATCTGCATCACGGATCAGCCCAGTACCAGCGCAAACCCGAGCAGCACCGCGGTGGCGGCGGTGGTGAATTCCACGACGGTTCCCAATACATCGCCATTAATTCCGCCGAAACGGCGGTTGCATAGCCGTCCCAGCCACACGGCTATACCTACCGCAACAGCACAGGCTGCCAGCCCTGCCCAGCCGGCGATCACAGAGGAGATTCCCGCCAGCGAGATCCACCACAGCGCAATCGACCACAGAGGCTGAGTACCCGCGACGAGTGATCCGAAGCCCGACTCAGAGAATGGCCCCCACCGTGTCGAGCAGGCCGTCATAGATGCAGCGCGAGATAGCACTGCCGGGAGTATTGCCGTAGTCGCGGCGAGGAGGAGTGGGGAGAGGGGGGCGTCGGGAAGCATTTTTTGAGAGAGACCCACCGCCAGCATCGCGTAACCGGCGACCTGCACCAAGTGCGTCATGCCGACGGCGGCGACGGCCACCGGGCCAGCAGATGCGTCTGCAAGGACCGCTCGGGCCTTCTCTGGGGGACCATAGGAGCCTAGGGCGTCAGTGACGTCGGCCAAGCCGTCCGCGTGCATGGCTCGAGTCAGCGCGAGCCCTAGGACAACAGCAAGGGCCCCGGCGACGAAAGCGCCGATGGCGATTGCCGCCTCGCCGGAGTCGGACACTAACCAAGAGATCAGAAGAATCACTGCGGCAGCGGCGACGCCGGGGACGAGTCCCACCACAGGGATCGACGCGATTGCGCGGCGGCCGGTGACGCGATCGAAAGTCGTGGCGCCGCGGACGGGGATGATCGTGAGCCAGGAGAACGCGGTGGCGACGCCTTCAGTCAGCGCGTGGCCATGCTTACCAGAGCCGGCCTGGGGTCCTGCCTTTCCGGACACCGTTACTCGTCGAGGCCGCGGGAGACCTCGGCTGAATCGAAGGTCGCCATGTCCCGCATGATCGCCACAGCGTGGTGCAACATCGGCACGGCTGTGACGGCGCCGGAGCCTTCACCCAGGCGCATCCGGTATTCCACGAGAGGCTCCAGTTCGAGGTGGCGCAGCGCAATCGCGTGGGCGGGCTCGGCAGAGAGGTGACCTGCAAGCCACCAAGCCCTGGCCCCAGGGGAGAGCTGATCGGCCAAGAGCGCGGCGGAAGTAACAACCACACCGTCGAGAACGCACGGGGTCCTGCGCTCAGCCGCACGAGCAAGGAAGGCCGCCGTCGCTGCTAGGTCAGGGGAAGAGATCCGGCGCAGCACAGTCATAGGGTCATTGCGGACGCCGCGGACGCGGAACATGGCGTCGCGGATGGCGGCGGTCTTGCGCTTCCAACCCTCGTCGTCGATGCCGGAGCCGCGCCCGACCACGACGACCGGCTCGGTGCCCGTGACGTTTCCGATCATCGCTGCGGCAGGAGTGGTGTTCCCGATACCCAAGTCGCCAGCGATGAGGAGCTGTGCGCCGGAGTCGATGGCCTCGTCTGCCAGCTGCGCGCCGACCTCGAGGGAACGGGTGAGCTCGTCTTCAGTCATCGCATCTTCGCGGTCGATGGAACCGCAACTACGGCGAACGCGGTAAGGGACCTCGCCAGGCTCGGCGTCGCGATCCAGGCATAGATCCACAGCCACGACCGACGCGCCAGATGTATGGGCTATGGCGTTGACTCCAGCACCACCAGCGTTGATGTTGTGGAACATCTGAATAGAAACATCCGTCGGATACGCGGAAACCCCACCCGAGGCGACACCATGGTCACCGGCGAAGACAACCAACCTGATGTCCTCCAACGGCACCGGCGGAACCTGCCCCTGGCATGCCGAGAGCCATACCCCCAGATCCTCCAACCGGCCGAGCGATCCCGGCGGCTTGGTCAGGGTCAACTGGAACTGGCGGGCCTGCTCGGCCACCGCGTCATCGGGCGCAGCGACCGGGGAGAAATTGGG
Source organism: Corynebacterium sputi DSM 45148 (assembly GCF_000427865.1). GTDB lineage: Bacteria > Actinomycetota > Actinomycetes > Mycobacteriales > Mycobacteriaceae > Corynebacterium > Corynebacterium sputi. Next base: position 19,130 of record NZ_KE386599.1, read on the forward strand.
TCGGGTCATGCAGTTGAGGGTAGACCACCCTTGATCGGCACGGGCAGACCGGCCACCACGAGAACTACGTGCTGGCATTCCTGTGCCAAGCGCGCGTTAAGGGTGCCGATTTCATCGCGAAATAGGCGTCCGGAACGATGTTCGGGGATCACACTCATGCCGACTTCGGGGCTCACCAGAACAAGCGGCCCGGGGTAGTTGCGTACTGCGTCAACGAAGGCGCCAAGAGTGGATGCTGACGCGCCGCGAGGGCTCTCCCACAGCCTGTCACGGTCGAGGATGTGGGTGAGCCAGGTGCCGACGTCGTCGAGAAGCACTGCAGGTGCTCCAGCAGTGGGCTCGGTGGGGGAGGCGAGGGCTTGCAGAGCCTCAGTCGCTTCGACTGCGTCCACCGTGACCCAGGAGTCAGGTCGGCGGTCTCGGTGGGTCTTCACGCGGGCCTGGAAATCCGCGTCGAAGTCCGCTGCGCCGGGCCATGGCCGAGCGGTCGCAATGTAATGGACCGGAGCCTTGGGGTGAGTGGAGGAGTGCGCCAATGACGCGACAGTCTCCTCTGCCCATCCGGACTTACCCGAGCGAGCACCACCGAGTGCGAGGACCTTCACGACGGTGCCCATAGCGAGTGTGCCCTACAGGACCTGGTCGCCGATGTTCACGCGAGCGCGCGGGGTACGCATACGACGCGGCTGGGAGGCGCGTGAGTAGGCGTAGAAGCCGATGGCGATCTTCTTCTCGTGGGTGTTCGGGAAACGCTCGCGGACAATCTTGTTCGCGTTGCGGCCGATGATCAGACCCTCGAAGAACAGGAAGATGATGACGACCATGGCGACCAAAGTCATGATGTTCGACACGGCCGGGAAGGACGAGCCGATGACCAGAACTACCAGCATCAAGATTGCGAACGGCAAGAAGATGTTCGCGACGAAACGACGGGAGTCGACGTAGTCACGGACCAATGCGCGCTCTTCGCCCTGGTCACGCGGCAGCAAGTACTTCGGGTCACCGGCGGCCATGCGCTCATCGGCGTAGCGACGCTGCTCGCGACGCTGGTTACGCTCGGCCATCTTCTTGGCTTTGTACTCATCCTTGGACATCGAGTTGCGCATGTCCTTCTTGCGCTGACGAGCCTCCTTGGAGGTCAGCGGCGGAGTGACCGGTCCGCGTCGAATGCCGGACGCCCGCTCAGCCTCGCTGCGCTTCGGGGTCGGCTTGCCCTTCTTCGGGGTGTATCCCTTGGGCAGGGCCTCGGCGGCATCGATGTTCTCGACGGCCGCCTGATCCAGGGAGGCGTCGGCGTCTGAGTCGGTCTTTTTCCAGGGCATCTTCACCCAATACACGATAAAGGATCAGGTACGGGTAACAAGAGTCAGGTCCAGGGAACCCCCGCGGCATGATCTGCAAAGCACAGGGGGAATACAAGCGGGGGTGGATGGCGTTATGATTCGTGACAAAGCCCGACGACATCGCCGTGGCAGGACCCCGACGTGAAGGAGACCACGCAATGACGACCGCACAGAGCACCGGCGTGACCATTACCGAAGCCGCCTCGAGCAAGGCGAAGGCGCTGCTGGACCAGGAAGGCGCCACCGATCTGGGCCTGCGTATCTCCGTGGCACCGGGCGGTTGTGCCGGTCTGCGCTACCAGCTGTTCTTCGACGACCGTTCGCTCGACGGTGACATCTCTGAGGAATTCGGCGGCGTGAAGCTCGTCGTTGACCGTCAGTCCGCTCCGTACCTGATGGGCGCCACCATCGACTTCGCAGACACCATTGAGCAGCAGGGTTTCACCATCGATAACCCGAACGCCGGCGGCTCCTGCGCCTGCGGCGACTCGTTCAACTGAGTTAAAACGTCGCTTTGCGACGTTCCCTGCGTTAAACCACAACCCCCACAGGGCGACGGTGTGGGGGTTGTGTTCTCTCTAGCGCTGCGCGCAGAACTTAGAGGATGACCGGGTAGTCGAGTTGCTCGATGTCCGGGGTGATGCGCTGCTCGATGAAGATGCCGTGCCAGATCATGAAGGCCAGCACGGTCCAGAGGCGACGGGAGTTGTCGTTCTGCGTCGGGTGGTGCTCCTTGAGCATCTTCCGCACGGCGGCCTTGTCGATGATCGAGTCAGTCTGGGACTGCTCGATAACGTCTTCAGCCCAACCGCGCAGTTCATCACCTGCGAGCCAGTGGCGGATCGGGACCGGGAAGCCGAGCTTCTTCCGGTTGATCACGTGCTCCGGGACGATCTGCTCCATTGCCTTGCGCAGTGCGTACTTGGTTGTGCCGTTGGCAACACGCATGTTCACCGGCAGTGTCTCCGCGACCTTGAACACTTCCTTGTCCAGGAACGGCACACGCAACTCCAGGGAGTTGGCCATGGTGATCTTGTCGGCCTTGACCAGGATGTCGCCGCGCAGCCAGGTGAACAGATCCAGGTGCTGCATGCGGGTAACCGGGTCCATGCCTGCGGACTCGGCGTAGATCGGTGCGGTGACCTCGCGGTGATCCCAGTCGCGGGGCATCCACGGTAGGACCTTCTGCAGCTGGTCGTAATTAAAGGAGCGGGCGTTGCCGTAGTAGCGCTCTTCCAGATCGAGAGAGCCGCGCTGGAGGAGTGACTTGCCGCGCATGCCGTCGGGAAGCTTGTTGCCCAGGGCGCCGGCGACCTTGCGCAGGGCACCGGGGAGCTTCTCGAAGGCAGCCAGGGACAGGGGCTCCTTGTAGATGGTGTATCCGCCGAATAGCTCATCTGCGCCCTCGCCGGACAAGACGACCTTGACGTGCTTACGTGCCTCAGCAGCGACGAAGTACAGCGGAATCAGCGACGGGTCAGCCACCGGGTCGTCCAGGTACCAAATGACCTTTGGCACGGCCGCGGCGAACTCCGCGGGGGAGACAACCTTCACGATGTGCTCCACGCCGATCGCTGCGGCGGATTCAGCCGCCACGTCGACCTCAGAGAAGCCTTTTCGCTCGAATCCGGTAGTGAAGGTCAGCAGGTTCGGGTTGTGGCGCTTGGCCAGCGTTGCGATAGCAGTGGAGTCAATGCCACCGGACAAGAAGGAGCCGACGGTGACGTCAGCACGCATGTGCTTCTCGACGGAGTCCTCCAGCGCCTCAGCAATGCGGTCAAACACTGCCTGCTCGGAACCTGACTGAACCGGGGAGATCGGGAATTTCGGGTGGAAGTACCGGGTGACCTTCAGCTCGCCGCCGGGCTCAACGAAGGCGTGGCAACCGGATTCCAGACGGCGGATGCTCGGGTTCAGGGATTCCGGCTCCGGGACGTACTGCAGGTCCATGTAGTGAGCAGTGGAATGCAGATCCAACTGCAGCGGGTCGAAGCCCATCTCAGGGGCCATCTCGAGGATGGACTTCTTCTCGGAGCTAAAGGCGGTGCCGCGCTCAGTGGTGCAGTAGTACAGCGGCTTGATGCCGAAGCGATCGCGGGCTAGGAACAGGCGCTCTTCCTTGGTGTCCCAGATCGCGATGCCGAACATGCCGCGCAGGTGCTCGACGACTGCCGGGCCCCAGTGGTGGAAGCCCACGACGATCGGCTCGCCGTCACCTTCAGTGTTAAAGGTGTAACCCTTTGCCTGCAGGGTCTCCCGCAGCTCGATGTAGTTGTAGATCTCACCGTTGAAGGTCATTGCGTAGCGGTCCGGCTCGCCCTCCGGACCCCACGTCAGCGGCTGGTGGCTGTGCTCCACATCAATGATGGAGAGACGGTTGAACCCGAACACGATGTTGTCGTCATGCCACGTGCCCGCGGCATCGGGGCCGCGGTGCCGCATGCAGGGCAAGGCCCTAGTCGCGGCGGGCAGAAGATCACTGGTGTCGCCGTTGGATGCGAGGATGCCGAGAAGGCCGCACATATGGTGTCGGTCGCCTTTCAGGTGGGGGAGTAGCTGGGGAGAAGATCCGAGGGCTGTGCAGGTGTACGCTCAGCGCGATCCGGTCTTTTCGTCCGTTCCACCCTAGACCCGATGCGGACTGGGGCACAGTTACACCGGCGCGGAAACGCGGATAAAAGTGGAATCACAGGCCTGTAAGTCGGTGGGGGAAGGACAGTCACCCCCGACCGAAGGTCACCTCTCAGTGTTTTATCAGCACCGTTATACTGATGGGCACCGAATGCGGGTAGTCCAGTGTGGAGAATTCACAGGAATGGGCTACCCTTCATTAGTAAAGCGTGAACATTGTCCCGAGAACCAGCTCCCGGGGCTGTTCCCGGATTGTTGTGTGGATCAGGAAGGCAGACACGCGTGAATCAGCACAGGAAGATCGGTACCGGCCGCAAAATCGGTGCCCTAAGTGCCCTCGGTGCCGGCGCAACCCTCCTGGCGGGTTGTGACGTTGCACCGCCGGATAACGGCTTCTTCAATTTGCTTCGTTTCGGCTGGCCGCAGGGTGTTACCCCGGAAGCCCAGTCAATGGGTAACTTCTGGGTCTGGACCTGGGTTGCAGCGTGGATCGTCGGCATCATTGTCTGGGGCCTGCTCTTCTTCTCCATGTTCAAGTTCACCGCCAAGAAGGCGGAAAAGGCCGGCGAGGACGAATTCCCGCGCCAGACCGCCTACAACGTGCCGTTGGAGCTGTCTCTTACCTTCCTGCCGATCCTGATCGTCATGGGTCTGTTCTTCTTCACGGTTCAGACTCAGGATGAGGTCACCTCTCTGGATAAGGATCCCGAGGTCACCATCGACGTGACCGGCTTCCAGTGGAACTGGAAGTTCGGCTACGGCGAGATCAGCAGCGACCTCATGGGGGGCGGCGGCGACTACGACGGTCGTATCGAGAACCCGTCGCCGGAGCAGCAGTTCACTCGTGAGCACGGCACCCAGGAACTGACCGACGAAGACGGCAACGTCACCGGTGCTCAGGCTGACTACCCGATCCACGGACAGTCCGCTTCTGACTACTCCTACCTCCGCTTCGATGAGATCGAGACCCTCGGTACCACCGAGGAGATCCCGGTTCTGGTCCTGCCGGCTGACACCCCGATCGAGTTCGACCTCGCTTCCCGCGACGTCATCCACTCCTTCTGGGTCCCGGAGTTCCTCTTCAAGCGCGATGTGTTCCCGCACCCGGAGGCCAACAAGTCTCAGCGTGTCTTCCAGATCGAGGAGATCAACTCCGATCTGCTGGCTAACCGCGGAGTGAACAACCCGTCTGACGAGGTCAACAACGCTCTGGTCGGCCGTTGCGCTGAGATGTGCGGTACCTACCACGCCATGATGAACTTCGAGGTCCGCGTCGTTTCCCGCGAAGACTTCTCCCAGTACATCCAGTTCCGCATGGATAACCCGGAGGCCACCAACGCTCAGGCCCTGGCCGAGATCGGTGAGCCGCCGTACGCAGTGTCCACCAGCCCGTTCAACTCCAGCCGCACGGAAACGCGCGACATGGGTGACCGCGGCGTCAACACCGTCGACCTGAACGCCCAGAACTAGGGCCCTGAAGAAAGGAAAGGCACGACATGAAGTCCGCCTCCAAGCTTTTCTACGGTTTGTCCGTGTTCCTTGCGGTGCTGGCCGCGGTCTACATCTACGCGACCGGCTGGGTCCTCGACTCCGGTAACGTCATCAACGCGAACCACGGTCGAGTCGAGGCCGCCGGTGCCACCGGTCTGGTTATGTCGACTGCACTGACCCTCTTCCTGGGTGTCTACTTCCACTTCACCGAAACCCGCGCGGACATCACGCCGGCGGACGCTGAAGAGGCTGAAATCGCGGATGGAGCCGGCACGCTGGGCTTCTTCTCCGCAAGCTCCATCTGGCCGTTCGCGATGACCATGGCGATCCTGATCCTGGGCATCGGCATTGCCTTCTGGAACTTCTGGCCGATCCTGTTCGGTGGCGCTGCACTGATTTGGGCAGCCACCCGACTGAACACCCAGTACTTCGTCCCGGCGGAGGATCACTAGATCACCCCGGTACTCCTGCCTCTGTCACCCACAGATGCAATTAGGTTGACCCGCTAGCCCCGGTCAGCACCCGACCCCTCCACCAGGCCTTCCGGTGGAGGGGTCGTTTCGTGTATCCACCCAGGAATGAAAAACCCGCACCCCGGCTGTGGGGTGTGGCGGGGTAGATGGGGGCGTCGTTAAGCGAACTCAACGGGTTTGCGCCCGCGCGGGAGCTCTCTGACCTCACCGTCGTCGACGCGCAGATGGCGAGCCTCCAAGGCGTCAACCATGCGACGGTCGTGGGTGACCACAATGACAGTTCCTTCGGCGGCGATGATCGCCTCCTGGACCTCCTCGATGAGATCGACGGAGAGGTGGTTCGTCGGCTCGTCCAGAAGTAGGATCTGCGGGGGAGCGGCGGCGATAAGTGCCAGTGCGACACGACGCTGCTGCCCGACGGACAAGTCGCCAACCGGACGCTGAGCATCCTCCGGCGTGATCAATGCAAGATCGTCGAGGGTCAGTTTGCTGCCGGTGGGGGAGGCGAGACTGAACAACTCCTCGGGCGTCCGACGCGGGTCGTCCCATTCCTGCTCTTGTCGAAGCACCGCGAGGCGCGCCTCTTGCCCAATGCGGACCTCGCCGGCCTGGGGTTCCAGATCCTGAGCAATGACACGCAGCAGCGTCGATTTTCCGGCGCCATTGGGTCCCGTTACGACGACAGTTTCTCCCGGTCGAACGGTCAGGGAACCGACGCGCAGGCGGTCTGGAACGACGACGCTGCGCAGTTTGATGTGGAAGTCCTCGTCACTGCCAGCCGCGATGCGGTGATTGGACGGGGCGGTGGTCAAAGGTGCCTCCAAACCAAGTACGGATGGAGGCTTCTCGACGCCAAACTCGTCGAGTTCATCGAGCTTGGAGCGGGCTGCACGGATTCGACGTGCGACGGTACGGTCCGCGCGGCCCGCGGAATGGCCGTAGCCCATCTTCTCGTTATCGGTCTTTCGTGAAATTGGACCTGCGACGCGGTTCATGGAGTCGATAGTCTTCTCCAACCTGTCGCGCTCGTGCTGCTCGGTGCGCCACTGGTGTTCCCAGATCTCCCGTTCACGACGCCGATGCTTGTCATATTCAGTCCAGTTGCCACGGAACATCCCAATGCCAGGACGGCCAAGGACGAGGTCTCCGATGTGAGTACACACTGCATCGAGGAAATCGCGGTCATGCGTGGCGACGACGACGATTCCTGGGTGCTCTGCAATGTTGCTGACCAACATTTGCCGGGCCTGCTCATCGAGGTGGTTCGTCGGCTCATCGAGGAGCAAAATTTCGGGCTTGCGGATCAGAGTGAGTGCCAAGCCCAGCATCGCACGTTGGCCGCCAGACATCTCAGCCGTCAGCTGCTCCATTAGCGGTCCGTCCGGGCCGTCGACGTTGAGGCCTAGGTAGTCCAGAACGACGCTGGCGTTGTGCTCAGCGGACCAGTCATCGTGTGCGGTGACGTCTGAGAAAGCATCGGAATATGCTTGCTCGACAGCGGGGTCCTCAGGGTGCTCGGCCATGGCCGTGGCTGCGTCTTCCATGGCCTGCAAGCGCCTGCGGGACGGCCCGAGGGCCTCAGAGACCAAAGATTCACCCGTGGACCCGAACGGGGCCTCGAGCTCCTGGGAGCCGATTGCACGGGCACCAATATGAGTAACGGAGCCCGAGGTGGGCTTGCGACGACCGGATAACAGCCATAGCAGCGTTGACTTGCCCGCGCCATTGTCTCCAACCAGGCCGAGGACGGTGCCAGGCCCCAGTGACATGTTGACGCTTCGGAGAACTGGCGTTCCCTCGTAGTCATAGGACACGTCATTGGCGTTCAATTGCGCCATGGACGCATCGTCGAAGGTGATTACGCCTTCAGCCATCTGGGACCTCCCGTGGGTAAGCCACCGGCGGGGGTTTCCCTGAGGTGGCTAGTGGGCGGCTCTCGCCCATCTACACCGATTGTATTTGGGAGATACCGTCAGGCGGGGGAGGCGGGCATCATCCGGCGGAGACGATGTCCGTGACGATGCGACCGCACAGACCGGACTCCAAGGTCTCCTGTGCGCGTTTGAGGCCAGTGGCAATGCCCTCGTGCACCGAGGCGCCGTGGAGGCCTTCTGCAACGGCAATGGAGGCAGCAGCGTTGAGTAGTACTGCATCTCGGATCGGGCCCTCGAGCTCGTTATTCCAGAATCGCTTCGCGACGTCCGCGTTGTACGCAGCATCTCCACCGCGCAGGGAATCGGCAGAGCCGGTGCTGAGCCCGAAGTCCTCAGGGGCAACGGTCGTGGGGGTGACGGTGCCGTTCTCAACGACCCGGACGTCGGTCGGGCCAGTGATAGTGATTTCGTCAAGGCCGTCCGAACCACGGACGACAAGGACTCGCTGTCCACGCCGAGCGTAGGCGCCGGCCATCGTGTCGAGCTGGTTGGCGAAGGCGCACCCGATCAAACCGGCCGGAGGCTGTGCAGGGTTCGTCAGCGGTCCCAAGAGGTTGAACAACGTTGGTACCCCCAGCTGGCCCCGCACAGGGCCCGCGAAGCGCATCGCCGGGTGGTGGACCGCAGCGAAGACAAATGAGAGAAGAAAGTCCGGGTGCCCCGGAGCAATAATGCGGTTCTCAGTGATGTTGACGCCAAGAGCCTCTAGCATGTCCGCACCACCGGACTTTGACGATGCAGCCCGATTGCCGTGCTTGATGACGGGGACGCCCGCCGCAGCAACGAGCACAGAGGTCATCGTGGAGATGTTCACAGTGTGAGCACCGTCGCCGCCGGTGCCGACGATGTCGACGCTGCGATCAACCTCCGGTGCTTCAACGGCAGAGGCGAAACTCAACATCCCAGTTGCAGCAGCGTCAAGTTCGGCTGGCGTGATTCCCTTGGCGAAGATGCCGAAGGCGAATGCGGCGATCTGGGCATCGGTCGCGCGTCCGGACATGATCTCGCCCATGGCGAATCCGATACCGTCCGCGCTGACCTCCCTGCCGGCCCCGACTGCCCCGAGGACCTCGATCCAGTTGGCCCGGGTCTCTACTGCATTGAGCTCGGTCATCTCTGAAGTCTCCTAGTGGGAAGTTGCGGGTCGACAAATACAAGAAGAGTCTAAGGAGTAGCCCAGCCAGGCGCGACACTCCGCCCCCGGATTCCTGAACAGAGACTGTGGGCAGGTAAGATTGGCGGCTAATACGTGGCACAGGGGAGTGGCCACAGTCAGCCCGGGCTGGGGAGCCCGGTCAGACCACCACCAGATACACCGCGTCGGATGGCACCGCTAAGAAGTTCCCGCCACCCCGAAAATTAGGGAATATCTCAGGAACAAAAAGCGGCGAACTGGGGTTTTGTAGAAAACTTAGTCCTTAAAGGGGGGTTTAACGTGACTCTTCCTTAGGAACAGGTCATACTGGACAGCGTGACGAGCGCAGTTGAAAACAAAGGTATGACGGAACCCGGTCGTGCCCCGACGCTGAACAGGCCAAATATGGTCAGCGTCGGCACCATCGTGTTCCTGTCTCAGGAATTAATGTTCTTTGCCGGCCTGTTTGCGATGTACTTCGTGTCACGCGCAAACGGCCAGGGTGAGTCGTGGACCTGGGGTACGGACTTCCTTAACGTCCCGTACGCCTTCACGATCACCGTCATCCTTGTGTCTTCCTCGGTCACGTCCCAGTTGGGCGTGTTCGCGGCAGAACGAGGTGACTTGTTCGGTCTCCGCAAGTGGTACGTGATCACCATCGTGCTGGGAACCACGTTTATCCTCGGTCAGGCCTACGAGTACTACGAGCTGGTGCACGAGGGTCTGACCATCCAGAACTCCGTGTACGGTTCCGTCTTCTTCATCACCACCGGATTCCACGCACTGCACGTGATCGCGGGCATCATCGCCTTCGTCGTCGTGCTGATCCGTGTGTCCCGGTCGAAGTTCACTCCGGCACAGGCCACCGCCTCCATCGTTGTGTCCTACTACTGGCACTTCGTCGATGTCATCTGGGTGGGCCTGTTCATCACTATCTACCTCATCCAGTAGGCCGTAGCCGCCGCACCCGAGAGTCGGCCTACAGCCCATCGACTTTCCAGGACAATTTCTCAAAGGAAAATGATGGAAAACAACAACCCCGCAGAGAAGGACGTCAAGTCCTCGTCGGCGGCCCGCACACCGCGGCGCCGTCGTAAAATGCGCCGTGCAGCCTCAGGCATCATGGCGCTTGCACTCGCGCTTACCGGCGCTGGCGTGATCGCCAATGCAGTCACCCCGGACGCGCAGACCGCTGAAGCGCAGGTCGACGAAGCTGCCCTCATTGAACAGGGACGTCAGCTTTACGACATGTCGTGTGTCACCTGCCACGGAGTTAACCTCCAGGGCGTCGAAGGCCGCGGCAAGTCGCTGATCGGTGTCGGCGAAGGTGCCGTGTACTTCCAGGTCAATTCCGGCCGTATGCCGATGCTCAGCAACGAGGCGCAGGCAGAACGCAAAACCCCGCGCTTCAACGAAGAGCAGACGCTGGCTCTGGCCGCCTACATCAACACCTACGGTGGCGGTGCAGGCATCGCTCGTGACGAAGACGGCGCCATCGCCATGGAGTCCCTCCGTGGCACCAACGCTGGCCCGAACGGTGAGATCGACAAGGCTGACGCCGCACGTGGTGGAGAGCTCTTCCGCCTCAACTGCGCGTCCTGCCACAACTTCACCGGTCGCGGTGGAGCACTTTCCTCCGGTAAGTACGCGCCGATCCTGGATCCCGCGAACGAGCAGGAGATCTACCAGGCGATGCTTACCGGCCCGCAGAACATGCCGAAGTTCTCCGATCGTCAGCTCACCGCTGATGAGAAGAAGGACATCATCGCCTTCATCAAGGAAAGCAAGGAAACCCCGAACCCCGGCGGTTATGGACTCGGTGGACTGGGTCCGGTGACTGAGGGTCTCTTCATGTGGGCCGTAGGAATCGTCGCGATGTGCGCGGCGGCCATGTGGATTGGAACGCGCCGATGAGTAACAACGAATTTGACCGCAACTACTCTTCCGAAGAGTTGGCGAAGATGAGCAACGACGAGCTCGCCCGTCTGGGCACCGAGCTTGACGATGTCACCATCGCCTACCGCAAGGATCCGTTCCCGATTGAGAACGATCCGGCGGAAAAGCGTGCCGCACGTGGAGTCATTGTTTGGCTCTCCCTGGCCGTAATCCTCGGACTGGCGTTCATCGCCGTTTACATCTTCTGGCCCTGGGAGTACCGGGCACACGGTGAAGATGGAATCTGGGCGTACACCCTGTACACCCCGATGCTCGGACTGACCCTTGGTGGCTCGATTCTCTGCCTTGGTGCAGGTGCGGTCATGTACACCAAGAAGTTCGTTCCGCACGAGATCTCGGTCCAGCGTCGTCACGACGGTCCGTCCGAGGAAGTTGACCAGAAGACTATCGTGGCTCTGCTGCAGGACTCCTGGGAGACCTCGACCTTGGGTCGTCGTAAGGCGATCAAGGGACTGCTGGGCACCGGTGCTGTTCTGGCCGGCGTCGGCATGATCCTGCCCTTCGGTGGCATGATCAAGAACCCGTGGCGTCCCGCTCACGCGATGAACGTTGAAGGTGACGGAACGCTGTGGACCACCGGTTGGTCCCTCACCCGTGAGGGCAAGAAGGTCTACCTCGGCCGCGACACCGGCGCTATCGCCGAAGAGGGATCACACGGATACAGCACCACTGGTGTTTCCCGTCTGATCCGCATTCGCCCGGAGGATCTTTCCGCCGGATCCATGGAGACGGTTTTCCCGCTTCCGGCAGACGACGTAAACGATGGTGCGGAATACGATCCGAACCGCGACGTGTACGAGTACCAGATGCACTCGATCCACGGAAACCGCAACTCGGTCATGTTGATCCGTCTGCGTTCCATGGATGCCGCTCGTGCAGTCCTGCGTGAGAACCAGGAAGACTTCCACTTCGGCGACTACTTCGCCTACTCGAAGATTTGTACCCACATCGGTTGCCCGACCTCGCTCTATGAGGCTCAGACGCACCGCATTCTGTGCCCCTGTCACCAGTCTCAGTTCGATGCACTGCAGTACGGCAAGCCGATCTTCGGCCCGGCCGCTCGTGCACTGCCGCAGCTGAACATCTCGGTCGATGAGGACGGTTACTTTTACGCCGTCGAGGACTTCCTTGAGCCCGTCGGCCCGGCCTTCTGGGAGCGTAAGTCATGACCAAAACTGACAATCGTTTAGCGAACGTCGCCCATAACTTGGACGACCGCTACACCATGGCTGCGGGCATCCGCCGCCAGATCAACAAGGTTTTCCCGACGCACTGGTCGTTCATGCTCGGTGAAATCGCGCTCTACAGCTTCGTTGTGCTGTTGATCTCGGGCGTGTACCTGACCCTCTTCTTCGATCCGTCGATGTCGCTGGTCATCTACAACGGTGCCTACGCTCCGCTGAACGGCATCGAGATGTCCCGTGCGTACGAGACCGCTCTGCAGATCTCATTCGAGGTTCGCGGTGGCCTATTTATGCGCCAGGTTCACCACTGGGCAGCGCTGCTGTTCTCGGTGTCGATCATGGCTCACATGTTCCGTATCTTCTTCACCGGTGCATTCCGCAAGCCGCGTGAGGCGAACTGGGTCATCGGTTGCGTTATTCTCTTCCTCTCCATTGCTGAGGGCTTCTTCGGCTACTCCCTGCCGGACGAGCTGCTCTCCGGTACCGGTCTGCGAATCATGTCCGGCATCATCATCGGTATCCCGATCATCGGTACCTGGATGCACTGGATGATGTTCAACGGTGACTACCCGGGTGACTTGATCATCCCGCGTATGTACATCGCGCACGTCCTGCTGATTCCGGCACTGCTGCTGGGTCTGATTGCTGCGCACCTCGCGTTGGTCTGGTACCAGAAGCACACTCAGTTCCCGGGCGCTGGTCGCACCGAGAACAACGTGGTGGGTGTCCGAATCATGCCGATGTTCGCCGTCAAGGCAATGTCCTTCGGTCTGATTACCTTCGGCTTCGTGTTCCTGATCTCCGGCCTGTTCCAGATCAACGCTATCTGGAACCTGGGTCCGTACAACCCGTCAATGGTGTCCGCAGGTTCCCAGCCTGACGTTTACATGTTGTGGACGGATGGTGCCGCTCGTGTCATGCCGGCGTGGGAGATCTATGTGGGCAACTACACAATCCCAGCCGTGTTCTGGGTGATGTTGCTCCTCGGAGTTCTGGTTGCGCTGCTGTTCGCCTACCCGTGGATTGAACAGAAGCTCACCGGTGACACCGCACACCACAACTTGCTGCAGCGTCCGCGCGACGTGCCGGTCCGCTCCGCCCTCGGCGCAGCTGCGATCGTCTTCTACGTGATCCTGACGCTGTCAGGTGGTAACGACCTGATCGCCTACCACTTCCAGATCTCGCTGAATGCGATGACCTGGGTTGGTCGAATCGGTCTGCTGATTCTCCCGCCGCTGGCGTACTTCATGACCTTCCGAATCTGTGTTGGTCTGCAGCGCCGCGATCGTGCGGTTCTCGATCATGGCATCGAGACCGGCATCATCAAGCAGCTGCCCTCCGGCGAATTCGTCGAGGTCCACCAGCCGCTGGCAGTCGACGCAGAGGGCAACCCTGCCCACCTGCCGTACGAAGGCGCATACGTCCCGTCCCAGATGAACGAGCTCGGCGCTGCCGGCCACCCGGACCGTGGTGGCTACTTCAAGGCAGATCCGAAGGAGATCACTGAAGAGGCCGATCGTATCGCTCACGAGAACGCCGCCCAGCAGAAGCAGATGTTCGAGGAGCTCGAGTCGCAGAAGCGCCGGGCCATCGAAGAGGGAGACAAGTAAGTCACCCACCGGGGTTCGCCCCACTGTTTCACTGCGCTCACAGAACCACCCCCTTCATCCACTGGATGGAGGGGGTGGTTTGTTGTTGAGGTATTTAGTCGCGTTCAGCGCGGTTGAGGGAACGCTCCTCTGACGCTGCCCCGCGTGCCAGTGCAGACCAGGTGCGCCAGCGGCCCATCCCGAAGGCTGGTTGAACCCATGGTGTGGTGGTCGGCCCAATGCGGACATCATCGCGCAGCAACCACTCATGCACCACTCCCAATTCGTGGTGATTAGCTCCTCCGTATATAGAGGTATCGGGGACAACGGTGTCAGCGGCGTCGGCAAGTAGCTGTGAGGTGTACGCGGCACCGGTGCCGCGCGGCGCATGACCGGCAGCGGCGAGGCGTCCGTGCCGGATTACAGCGAGTTCCCAGCCGCCGCGACCATCAGGACGGGCTGCTTGTAGTTGAGGGACAGACACCAAGGCGTGGAGTCGCTGATGACGTTCGACAACGTCGATGAGCGTAGCGACAGCGTCTCGAAGAGTTCCGGCCCGTTTGTAACGGCCGTCGACGGCTAGGTCGGTGATGGCGTCGATAAGCATCTGTGTGAGATCGCCACCTCCAGTGCGGAGAGCCTCTGCGAAGGCAGGGAAGTCCATCCCGGCGGGCAAAGGAGAATCAATGAACCCTGCGCTGAGGCCAGTAGGGAAGAGGGCGTCTCGGACAGACTTCGCAGCATTCTGTTTAGTGAAGGGCCCGACGACGGCATCAGACGTTTTCGCGGTGCGGGTTATGACGGGTGACGCACTCGCCTGACCCTCAGGGGAGGTGATCCACCAGCTACGGCCTGGTTCCTTGCGCTGGCGGTTGTAGGGAGGACGCAGTGCAGCGAGCATGCGTGCTTCGCGGACCTCTGCGTCGAAGGCGTGGGCGCACTGTACGGTCTCGACCGACTCGGAGAGAAGCACCATTTCCCCGATACGTCGCCTCGGATCTGCACCTGTGAAGTACTGCCCGAGACGGGTGCGTAAATCTGTGGCCTTTCCTATATATAGGGGATCGCCGTTTGGGCCACGAAAAATGTAGATTCCCGGCTTGTGGGGAGCGTCCGCGATCATCGACCTGCGCTCGCGGAGGCGAGGATCTGTTGTCGAGGTGAAGTTCTTTAGCGTGTCGTTCGTCTCCACGTTGAGGCCTGCGAGGCGTTCAAGCAGGTGATGGAGGACATCGACGGTGGCTCGGGCGTCGTGAAGAGCGCGGTGCGCATTGGTGAGGTCGGAGCCCACGAACTTCGCGAGAGAGCCCAGACGGTGGGAGCGGACTTCGCGCTTGTCGATTAATTGGCGAGACAACTTGAGAGTGTCAACGACTCCAGGCGCAGGCCAGGCGATTGATAGTTCCGCACAGGCCGCACGCACGAACCCGACATCGAATGGGGCGTTATGGGCTACCCAGGTTGTGCCGGAGGCAAAGTCCAAGAATTGGGGGAGGACGGTGCCAAGGAGAGGTTTGCCGTCCACGTCTGCACCACTAATGCCGGTCAACTTGGTGATCGCTGGTGGAATGGGTGTTCCTGGATCGATCAGCTCGGAGAACTCGCCGATAACTTCGCCACCGCGTACCTTGACCGCGCCGATCTCAATGATTGAGGCGCCAGAGGTGGATAATCCTGTCGTCTCTAAGTCGAAGACGGTGAAAGTGGTGTTGAAGAGGGAGACTTCTCCTGTGCCCATGGGACCGTCGTCGACAACCATCGCTGCTTCAGCGGGAGATCCGGTGCGGGGTAGGTCAGAATTTGCTGCCTTCGAGGGGCCCGAGAAGGGGGCCGCCGGTAGTTCTGAGGCATCGGCAGCCAGATCTCGCCAGCCTCGGCTGCGGGAAGAACCGAGGATAAGTTGTTCCGGATCATCGTGCACAGGACTCAGCGTAGGTGAATCAGACGCTCTAACAACAGTCGGTATACCGTTAGATCACGGTTCGATTGCGACGGGTGACGCCCAAAATGACGGCTTGTGACACATTTCACACCGAAGTGATTGGAGATCTTGGTGCGTGCGATCGGGTTTTCGGACCGCTTGCATCGGGAATTCGAATCTTTCCAGTTGAGGCTATAGTTATGATGTCGTCAGTCCTCGTCGCGGTGGCTGCGTCAACAAAGTTATCGACCTGTTATGACACGGCAGTAACGCCTTAAGCTGTCGCTGAATTGAGACAGTTTTGACGTTTCACTGGACATCCTTCGATGCAGTTTCGTAACCTGATCGAGACATTGAAACGAAGCCGTGACCAACGGCTCCGGATCATGACAGACATCAAGGCCTAATCTTCTCCAACTGGAGAGGAGCCGGGGAACCACTTCCCTGGGGTGAATCCTTCTGAAGTTTAGAAGGTAGGGAGGGCTTCCACGCTCCCGAACCCGTCAGCTAACCCGGCCGGCATCACAAGGAAGACACTGGAGTTTAATCACATGGCAAAGCACGCACGTCGTTCAACCTTCGGCCGCAACGCAGCAATCGCAGGCGCAACCATCGCTTCGATCACCGCAATGTCCGCACCCGCAGCAGGCGCAAACCCGCTCGGCGGCATCCAGGGCCAGTTGGACGGCATCGTGGGCGAGTTCGGCTCTGCTGATCTCCTGAACGACTTCCAGGGTGCAGTTCCCTTCAACGCCCAGAACTTCGTTGGCGGCGCTGACCTCGGCGCAGGCGTCAAGTCTGAGGGCCAGAAGGTCGTTGACGTTGCTCGCGCTCAGATCGGCACCCCGTACGTCTGGGGCGGCACCACCCCGGCAGGCTTCGACTGCTCCGGTCTGACCTCCTACGCCTGGAAGCAGGGCGCTGGCAAGGACATCCCGCGCACCTCCCAGGCTCAGGCCGGTGGCGGAATCTCTCAGGGCGCTCTCCAGCCGGGCGACGTCGTTGCCTTCTACGGCGGAGCAACCCACGTCGGCATCTTCTCCGGCGGCAACAACGTCATCCACTCCCCGCAGTCCGGAGACGTTGTCAAGGAAGCATCCATGGATTACATGCCGTTCCACTCGGCATCCCGCTTCTAAGTCGTCCCACCGCGACCCAGGTCGCAGGTGACGCACACTGAATGTAAAGACCCCCGTCAATTTCTGGCGTGGGGTCTTCGGTGTTGATAGGCTCTTTCCTGTTTGATTGATGGCCCCTCCCGGCAGCCTCCGGTGGAGATTGTGGGCCGTCGCACCTAGCCAAAAGGGGTTCCCTGTGTTCCGATCCCGTCGTTTCACTGCGGCCGTCAGCGGTGCCGCCGTCGCCGGTCTTCTCGTGTCGTCCGTTGGCGCCCCCGCCGCCGGTGCTCAGGAGTTAACTGCCGAGGGCATCATCGCTGAGCTCTCTGAGCTTTCGGAGCGTTCTGGTTCCCTGAACGAGGACGTGTTGGCTCTGGACGGTGAAGTCCAGGACAAGGAACAGGAGCTCGCGGACCTGCAGGGCGATCGTGACCGCGCTGTTTCTGAGGCCGAGACCGTTCAGGCGTACTCCGAAGAGGTGCGTGGACAGGTCGCTGACCATGTCAAGACCCGAAGTCGCGGTGCCGAGATTGACCCGTTGACCGCGATGTTCGGAGCGACCGACACGCAGTCGGCGATTGATCGCTCGTCCTACCTGACGTACTTCAATCGTCAGAAGGAACAGCAGATCCGTGAGGTCACCGATGCGCAGCATGAGGCGGCGGAGGCGAATTCGCGTGCTCAGTCTGCAGATGCGAAGGTCACGTTCGAACTCGGCCAACTCAATCAGCGTCGTGATGATCTAGAGCGCGAGCAGTCCGAACTCGAGGAGCTCACCCAGACGGTCCGCGAGCGCGTGGACTCCCTGAGCCCGGAGCAGATGGAGCTGTGGCGCTCGCAGAATAACCCGTTCGTCGAGGGCCTGGACATGCTCTCCGGTTCATCTGATGCCGTTGATGCCGCCATGACTCGTATCGGTATGCCCTACTCCTGGGGCGCGGTCGGCCCGGACTCCTTTGATTGCTCTGGCCTGATGGTGTGGGCATATCAGCAGATGGGCAAGACCATTCCGCGTACCTCCCAAGCGCAGCTTTCCGGTGGCACTCCGGTTCCGCGCGATCAGCTCCAGCCCGGTGACATCATCGGTTTCTACCCAGGTGTCACCCACGTGGGCATGTATGTCGGCGATGGCAAGATCGTCCACGCCTCCACCTATGGCGTGCCGGTCCAGGTCGTCTCGATCGACCAGGGTGGTTCGTACCAGGGCGCCGTCCGCTACTGATGTCCTTTCCGCGGACGCTCCTGATCACCAACGACTTCCCGCCTCGTGACGGCGGTATCGAGTCGTATCTCAGGGATTTCTGCACGCAAATCCCGGCGGAAAGTCTCACGGTCCTGGCGTCCACACGGATCCCCGGCGACGAGACATCGCTTTACGACGCCTCCCTGCCCTACACGGTCATCCGCACCAAGGACCGAATTCTTCTCCCTTTGCCGCATATTGCTCGACAGGTGGCTGAGATAATCCGGGAGAAGAACATAGAGGTGGTGTGGTTCGGCGCTGCCGCACCGATGGGACTGTTGGCCCGCGCGTGTCGTGCTGCTGGTGCGAAGCGCATTATCTCTACGACGCACGGCCATGAGGTCGGCTGGTCAATGTTCCCTGGATCTCGGCGAGTGCTCCGCGAGATCGGGCGTTCCTCGGACGTCGTCACCTACATATCTCGTTACACCCGGAACCGTTTTGCTGCGGCTTTTGGCTCGGACACTGCGTTCGAGCGACTGCCCTCCGGTGTCGACATTGATCGTTTTCGCCCAGATTCTAACGCCGGCACTCGCATTAGAGAACGCCACGGTCTGTCGTCGGAGACACCGCTGATCGTCTGTATTTCGAGGTTGGTCGAGCGCAAAGGCCAAGACACGCTCATCAAGTCCATGCCAGAGGTCCTCACGGCTCACCCGGAGGCGACACTGCTGCTGGTGGGAGTGGGCCCATACGGCACGCGGTTGCAGGAATTAGCAGCGCAGGTCGGTGTATCTGACAGCGTGATCTTTGCTGGCAAGGTGGATTTCGACGATCTTCCTGCCTATTACAACAGTGCTGATGTCTTCGCCATGCCCGCCCGTACCCGCGGTAAGGGGTTGGACGTCGAGGGCCTGGGAATCGTCTATCTAGAGGCTCAGGCGTGCGGAGTCCCCGTGATCGCCGGTGACTCCGGAGGCGCACCAGAGACGGTAATTGACGGAGTGACGGGTGTGGTGGTGGAAGGCCGGAACGTCGGGAAGCTCTCGAAAGAGCTTGTCCTACTTTTAGGCGACCGTGAGGAAGCCCGGCAGATGGGGGCCGCTGGACGCGAACACGTTGAGGCGAACTGGACTTGGCCCGCGATGGGGCATCGGCTGCGAAGCATCCTCAACCCGGTACACTGAACCGGTTGACCCCAGCAGCTTCCACCGGAGGTATTCCGTGACCGAGCCAACCATAATGGCCCACGTACATACGGATTCAAGGATGGCACCGCCCTCCATCGGCTTCGACATCGGCGGAACCAATCTCCGCGGAGCCGTCGTCGGATCAGGTGGCGCTCTGCTTGCTACCGCTAGCCGACGCACCCCAGGCACCGAAAGCGACCTGGAAGACGCGATCGCTGAGGTCGTCGACGAACTGCGCACCGCGGTCCCTGAAGCCGAAGGCGTGGGACTGGCCGTAGCAGCATTCCTCGACGCGAATTGCCGCACCGTCCGATTTGCCCCGCACCTGCCGTGGGTCGATTCGCCGGTTGCTGAGCGCTTGGAGAAGCGTCTGGACACCACTGTCGTCCTCGAGCACGACGCTAACGCCGCCGCCTGGGGCGAATACCGCTTCGGCGCTGCCCGTGGCGCCGGTACCTGGGTCATGTTCGCAATGGGTACCGGAATTGGCGGAGCGATGATGACCGAGGGGCGCCTGTTCCGCGGAGCCTACGGAACTGCCCCAGAGTTCGGACACATGACGGTCGTGCCTGGTGGTCGTCCGTGCCCCTGCGGAAAACGTGGCTGCCTGGAGCGCTACTGCTCTGGAACGGCGCTGGTTAGCACCGCTGAGGAATTCGCCCGTGAGATGACAGAGGACTCACAGTTGGCGGAGCAGATTGTCCGCTCGTACGTGAATCGGCCTTCCGTCACCGGCGCGGACGTGATGGCAGCCGCTGGTGAGGGCGACCCGCTGGGTCTGGCTGCGGTTGCAGACTTCGCCCAGTGGCTCGGGCAGGGCCTCGCGATCGTCACCGACGTCTTTGATCCTGAATTGATCGTCATCGGCGGGGGAGTGGCCGGTGGTTTCGACCAGTACATCGACCAGGCGAAGGAGTCCTTCGCCGGGAACGTCACCGGCGCTGGCCACCGACCAGAAGCCGTGATTGCAGTCGCCCACCTCGGCGCAGATGCCGGAATGATTGGTGCTGCAGATCTGGTACGGGCGGCAGTGAAAAAAGAGCTCGAACAGGTTGCTGGGGAATCTGTCTCGGCAAATTCTTGCGCCTGAGTCTCAGGTAGGAAATGATTGAGCGCATGACTGTGTTCCGTAACTCTCTCCGGGCATCCGCTGCGGCCGTGATCGTCGCCGCCGGTGTCTCCGTTCCTGTCACCGCATCGGCTGCATCTGCGGCCGCTCCCCTCGGTGGCGGCTCCGGAATCATGATCTCGGAGTCGGGCGATTTCGCAGGAGCCAACGTGTTCTTGTGCTCGCTGGCAGCGGTGGGTTCGGACCAGAATGGCGACCTTAAGGCCATTACCGCGGGCCACTGCGGTGAGCCTGGAGACAAGGTCGCTGCAGAGAACTTCCCGGAGCTTGGTGAGATCGGTGAGTTTGAGTACTCGACGATGGATCCGGACATTGCCGTCATCGATCTGGATGACGACAAGGTACAGCTGCTCAACGAGGTCGGTGGCCTGGCTATCACCGGTATTTCCTCCACCACCCCGGTTTTCGGTGAAGAGGTTTGTAAGAATGGCCGCTCCACCGGTGTCACCTGTGGAATCGTCTGGGGTTCGGACAACCAGCAGATCCTCGAGCACTCCTGCTCCGTCGGTGGCGACTCCGGCGGTGCCGTGGTCCGCGGCAACGAGCTGGTCGGCTTGATCTCCGGCGGACCTCGCCCGTGGTGCAACGAGCCGCTGCCGGCGCCGTTCCACGCACCGAACTGGTCCACCGAGATCAACGCTGGTCTGGCCAAGGTTCAGGCTGACACCGGCATCGAGTTCTCGCTGTACACCGGCGCCTAAAGTCAACTGAATTCCCAGCCCCCGTTTCCCTCGTAGGGACGCGGGGGTTTGATGTTCTGAAGCGACCATGCGAAATGGGTAACAGTGTTTCCGTGAAGCTGGGGGAATCCTCAAGTTTTGGGGTGGTTGTGCCAGATAGCTCTCAGCTCTGCTGATATTCTCTTTCTATGCGAAATCGGTGGTATTCGTTCTTTAAGCGCGTCCTGATCGGGCCATTTCTCTGGGTGTGGAACCGCCCGTACTACATCGGTGGTGAGAAGGTACCTGCCACAGGCGCGGCTTTGATGGTGTCGAACCATCTCGCGGTGATGGACCATTTCTATTTCCCGTTGGTGTGCAAGCGCCAGCTCACTTTCCTGGCTAAGCAGGAGTACTTCACTACGCCCGGCTTTGTCGGAGGGGTCCAGAAATTCTTCTTCAGCTCCGTCGGGCAGGTGCCGATCAACCGTGAGTCCGGAGATACCGCGAAAGATGCACTCAACACAGGAGTGAAGGTTCTTGGACAGGGAGACCTCCTGGGTATCTCGGTGGAAGGCACTCGGTCTCCGGATGGGCGCCTGTATCGAGGCAAGACCGGTGCTGCCCGCGTGGCATTGGAGACCGGTGTGCCGGTGTATCCGATGGCGATGATTGACACGGACAAGGCGAACCCGATCGGTAGCTGGTTCCCCCGGCCTCGCAGGGTCGGCGTAATCATCGGCGATCCGATGAATCCAGAGGACTACCGCGACAGGGGCAATGAGTATCAGTGCGCACGTGCGTTGACCGAGGACATCCTCAAGGAAATTCAGGAACTGTCCGGGCAGGATTATGTAGACGTGTACGCCACCGATGTGAAGAACTCCCTCATTGCTGGCGACGGCTACCCGGAGGGGGCTGAGCCTGGCGGTGCGAAGGTCCGGAAGGGCACCGGCAAGCCCAAGAAGTAACGCCCGGTAGGCTATCCACGTGCGTTACTTCTATGACACCGAATTTATCGAGGACGGCCGGACGATTGACCTGGTGTCCATCGGTGTCGTCGCCGAAGACGGCCGCGAATTTTATGCGGTCTCCACCGAATTCGACGAGCGGAAGGCGGGCCTGTGGGTTCGTCAGAACGTGATTGGGCAGCTTCCGAGTCCATCGTCGGACGTGTGGATGTCCCGCTCTGACATCCGCCGGGAACTGGGGGAGTTCCTGATGCCGCCGGGTGGTTCAAAGCCTGAACTGTGGGCCTGGGTTGGCGCCTACGACCATGTGGTGCTCGCTCAGCTGTGGGGCGACATGACGCAATTGCCGCGTCCCATCCCACGATTCACCAGGGAGCTCAAGCAGTACTGGGAGTTCGCCGGTAAGCCATGGGTACCGAAGCAGGAGGACGGCAGGCATGACGCACTGGCTGATGCTCGGCACAATTTGGTGCGGTACCGCGCTATCGAGGACCACCTCGACCACGGGGCAGATCGCCGTTAAATAGGTTTGTGTCACTGACCCGTCGTATGATGTGCGGTGTGAGTTGGACGATTGACGTACCCGTAGATGACCTTCCCGACCTGCCTCCGCTGCCGGAGACGCTGCAGGAGCGGCTGAACCGAGCTCTCAATAGCGAAGCGCTGCAGCAGCCGTCATGGGATCCGAAGAAGGCAGAGACCGTCCGGAAGATTCTGGAGTCTGTGCCGCCGATCGTGGTTGGTTCGGAGGTTCGCAAGCTCCAGGAGGAGCTCGCAGACGTCGCCAACGGCAATGGCTTCCTCCTCCAGGGAGGTGACTGCGCTGAGACCTTCGAGTCGAACACAGAGCCCCACATCCGTGCAAACGTGAAGACGCTGCTGCAGATGGCTGTCGTTCTCACCTACGGTGCATCGATGCCCGTGGTGAAGATGGCCCGCATCGCCGGCCAGTACGCGAAGCCGCGTTCCTCGAACGTTGATGGAGACGGTTTCCTTAGCTACCGCGGTGACATGGTCAACGGTGTCGAGCCGTCTGAGTCCGCCCGCGTCCACGACCCGGCCCGCATGGTTCGCGCATACGCCAACGCGTCGGCAGCCATGAACCTCGTTCGTGCGTTGACCTCCTCCGGTACTGCCGACCTGCACCGTCTGCATGAGTGGAACCGCGAGTTCGTTAACGATTCCCCGGCCGGCGCCCGCTACGAAGACCTGGCCCGCGAGATCGACCACGCCCTGCAGTTCATGGCTGCCTGTGGTGTCAACGACACGAACCTGCAGTCCGCCCAGATCTACTGCTCGCACGAGGCCCTGGTTGCCGACTACGAGCGCGCAATGCTTCGCCTGGCGGAGAGCCCGGAAGGCGAGACCGATCTCTACGACCTGTCCGCGCACCAGCTGTGGATCGGCGAGCGCACCCGCGGCATCGATGACTTCCACATCAACCTGGCTGCCGCTATCGGCAACCCGGTCGGCGTGAAGATCGGCCCGACGACGACTCCGGAAGAGGCCGTTGCCTACGCCGAGAAGCTCGACCCGCTGTTCCAGCCCGGCCGCCTGACCCTGGTATCCCGTATGGGCAACGACAAGGTTCGCACCGTGCTGCCTCCGATCGTCGAGGCAGTTGAGGCTTCCGGACACAAGGTCATCTGGCAGGTCGACCCGATGCACGGCAACACCTACACCTCCTCCAACGGTTTCAAGACCCGCCACTTCGACCGCGTGGTCGATGAGGTCCAGGGCTTCTTCGAGGTCCACCGCACTTTGGGCACCCACCCGGGCGGTATGCACATCGAGCTGACCGGTGAAGACGTCACCGAATGCCTCGGTGGCGCCCAGGACATCCTGGACGTGGATCTGCCGGGTCGCTACGCCTCCGCGTGTGACCCTCGACTGAACACCTCCCAGTCACTGGAACTGGCGTTCCTTGTCGCGGAGATGCTCCGCAACTAAAAGAATCAGCACGACGGGGCGGCCACATCTGGTGACCGCCCCGTCGTGCGTTGTCTAAGGGGCCGTCAGATACCACGCACCGTGACCGTGTCACCTTCTTGGGCCGCGCGTCCTGGGAAGGGGGATTGGGTGATCACGGTGTCGCCCTCGGAGGCGTTTCCGGTGATCTCCAATTCCAGCCCAACGTCCTCCAGTGCCTCGCGCGCATCCGAGATGCTGCTACCGAGCACGTTGGGCACGTTGACCCGTGCAGACACATACAAGATCACTTCGGGATTATCTGGGTCGACGGTGCTGTCGCGGGAGATATTGGTCCGCTCCACGGTGCCGGCTGAACGCGTGGATTCGGGGTCGACGCGGACCTCACGGATAGTGATTCCGGCCTCCCGCAGACGAGATTCAGCCTCAGATTGGGACCGGCCGGAGACGTTCGGCACGGCAATGCCGTTGTTGACCGTGAGGACCACTTCTCCGTCTCGTTCCATGTCCTCGCCCTCCTCTGGTGAGACGGCGATAATTTCGTCCTCAGCGGCGTCTGCATCGAACTCTCGGGTTACTTCACGGACCTGTAGGCCCACCCGCTTGAGGAGGTCGGTGCCGTCGCTTTCCGATAGCCCGACGACCCTGGGGACCTCCACGGGGGCAGGCCCCTTCGAGAGGATCACCGTGACCAACGAGCCAGTGGAGACAGTCGTGCCCGCCGGCGGGTCAGTGTTGACCACGGCGCCGGCGGGCACGGTCTCAGAAAATTCTGCATCGCCGACCTCCTCGGTCAGCGTGCGTTCGGAGAGCAACTGTGAGTATCTCTCCGCCGATCGATCTGGTGGAGCAGCTGGCACGGTGGGCTGGCCCAGCGACATCAGGATGGTCACCGGGTTTCCCCGAACGGCGCGTTCGCCGGCGACTGGTTCGGATCCTGCGGCAGTGCGCACTGGGTGGTCGTCGCTGTAGGTTTCTCCGACTTCCGGCTCAAATCCTGCGTCCGTGAGCGCTTGATACGCCTGGGCTTGGGACATTCCGGTGATCGACGGGACATCGCCATAGCGGCCAGAGCCCAGCCACCAGGAGCCGAGTCCGATTCCCATCGTCGCGAGGATTGCAATGACCAGCCACAAGGCGAATCCGGTGCGGGTGCGGTTGCGGCCTGGAACATCCTTTTTTGCTTCCCGACGCTCCGGTTCCTCAACCACCACCTCCTCATCCGCATCATCCCACCGTGCCCTATCGGGCATCGGTTCCAGGGTCGTCTCGCCGCGATAAGGCTCGACAGGGAAGAGGCCTTCTACCTGAGTCTCATTGACCGGATCCGGTGTCTGCAGGGACCAGTCACCTTCATTGGTGACGGCAGTGGCCGACTCAGCGGCGCGGTGGGCAGCAGACTGAACTGGTGCCGGAACCTGGAATGGCGGAAGCGAGAGTTCTTTCGCGACATTGTCTAGTTCTTCCAAGAACTCTGCAGCAGAAGGGAAGCGGTCCTCCGGGGCGCGGGCGCAGGCGATGGCAACGAGGTCGTCGAATTCCGGCGGGACGCCGTCAATGACCGAGCCGGGTGCAGGGACGTCCTTTTCTAAGCGCTGCAGCGCAATCGACAAGGACGTGTCTCCGGAGAAGGGCGTGGAACCGGTCAGCAGCTCGAAGAGCAATACACCAACGGAATACACGTCGGAGGCAGGAGTGACTGCTCCACCGGTGACCTGTTCGGGGGAAAGATAGCCAACTGTGCCGACGATGACAGAGTTCGACGTCACCGACGCATCAGCGGCAGCACGGACCAGGCCGAAGTCAGCGAGTTTGACCCGTCCGCCAACATCGCTGATGAGGACGTTCTCGGGCTTGATATCGCGATGCACCATCTGCCGGGAGTGTGCCAAAGACAACGCCCTCAGCACTGGGCGGAGCACTGCAGTTGCGGCATGAGGGGGCATCGGGCCGCGCTCGCGCAGAAGTTCGCGCAGCGTGCCACCATCGACCAACTCCATGATGAGGAAGACATGACCCTGCGGATCAGTGCCTTGGTCATAGACGTTGACGAGAGACTCGTCGGTCATCCGGGCTACGGCGCGAGCCTCACGTTCAAAACGGACCCGAAACGCTTCGTCATCGTGGAAGCGTGGGTCCATCACCTTGGCGGCGACCGTGCGGCCCAGGCGGGTGTCTTCGGCTCGGTAGACAGCCGACATTCCCCCACGCGCGATGCGTGGGCCGATACGGTAGCGACCGTCGAGAATGTCGCCTTCTCGCAGTTCCGTCACCGCTCACCTCCCTCTGGATCGGTAACCAGTATGACGGAACGCAGACCGAAGGTGCCAACGGGATCGAACATTGTGCCGAAGCGGTAGAATCTCCAGCGTGAAGAAGATCACTGGTTGCACAGATGTCCTGGACCCCGCCGAGCCAATGTTGAGCCTGCCGGACGTGGCGGAGCTGATCGACGTTCCGGTTACGCACGTACACGCGCTGCTGCAGGAGCGGAAGATCATTGCTGTCGAGCGTGACGGTGGTGTCCGCGTCCCGGCCCGCATGTTCACCGATGAGGGTGTGCAGAGGTTCCTCCCCGGCGTTATCGCGCTGCTGCACGATGGCGGCTACACCCCGGAGGAGACACTCACCTACCTCTTCAGCGAGGATGAGTCTCTGCCGGGTCGCCCGATCGACGCGCTGCACGGCCACCTCGCCCGTGAGGTCCGTCGCCGCGCGCAGGCAATGGCGCTGTAATAGCCGCCGCGAGCGCATGCGGCAGCACGAGCCGCAAACGCCGCGCGTTCGATACGACCGACCTTGAAGTAAACGGGTCGGTGCGTCCGGCCTCGATGTTATCGAGGATCGCTGCGTAGATCACCCGTGCCGCACGAATCGAGTGCCGTGCGGGGCCACTGAGCATTTCTGTGCCCGGGTCGGCTTCGCGGTACATCGCTCGATTGACGGCCACGAAGTGAGCGATCGCGGCCTGCACTGCTGGCGTTGACTCACCATGGTCCAGGCAGCGTCGCAGCTCCGCCTCATCGACGCCGAACGCTTCCCACGTTTCCATCGGCAGATACATGCGACCGCGCTGGATATCTTCGCGCAGGTCACGGATAAAGTTGGTCACCTGGAACGCCCGCCCAAGTTCGGCTGCGTGCTGAGCGGCCACCGCCCGGTCGCCGCGCACAGGCAGCAGCGGGAGCACCTGCAGTCCAATGACTGCGGCGGAGCCCCACATATAGGCGTCAAGCTCATCCCAGGTGCTGAACCACGCGATGTGCCCTTCGGTGCCAGGCACATCGGTCAGCATCGACCGAATGAAATCGTCGAAGTAGGTCTCGTTGATACCCCATGTCCGGATGGTGTCCGCAGTGGCGGCGGAGATGAGGTGGTGGTCGGAGGCGTCGGGAAGCAGGGTGTAGCCCTGCAGGTGGTTCTTCAGGAGATCATGGATCTCCTGAACCCGCTTCCCGACGTCCCCTTCCGGAAAATCCACGACATCATCGACCATCCGTGCCCAGGCATACAGACACCACACCGCCTCCCGCTGCGGGCGCGGCAGCAGCCTAGCGGCCAAGGAGTAGGTGCGGCCGTGGGTGAGCGCTGACTGTCGGCAGAGCTCCACAGCCACGTCGAACCGATCGGTCACTGAGCCGTCGATCCCGCGTAGTTCACTGCACTGTCCTCGCCGTCGCCATGGGCGCCGCGCCAGTTCATACGATTGCGCCAGGAACCGGTGACGAGCCAACGGGTGGAGAGAATCGCCGCGATCGTGATGGCGAGCATCCAGATTGGCTCATAGAACCTGTTGTTGCCGCCGCCAGCGAAGGAGAGCGTGAGGATGAAGGTGAAGATCACCGTCAACTGCACTACCCAGCGACGCGGACGGATGGCACCGATGAACGTCAGGAGGCTGGCGTAGTACCAAGGCAGCGTCACCGAGTTGAACACGACAGCCACCGCATACGCGGCGCAAATGCCCGCGACGTTGCGCAGCGGGTTCTGGCGGAACATGAACCACACGACCACTAGACCGACAAGCATTATCACCATCGAGATGATGCGCGTGACCTCGACAATGGCATTGAATGAGACATTGTCAGAGAACATCCCAAGCACACCGGAGATGGCACCGGCCACTGCCGAGGGGAACGCCAGCGGGTTGATGACCTTGGTATTGCCGCTGATCTCCGTGAGCCAGCCCCAGCTGGTGCCGGTGATCCACGTGACCGCAGCGATGGTGGCCACCGCGCCGGCGACCATGCCGATACCGGAGGCTAAAAGCTGCGGAACCCGACGGAAAGTCTCCTTCCACGTATCCAACGAAGCAGTGCGCGTCAGGGCGATCCATACGAGGAAGGGCAGGGCGATGATGGCTGTCGCCTTCAGTGCGATGGCAAGACCGACGAGAACCGACGCCGCCACGACACCTCGAACCGACGGCAACGACAACGAACACAGCAGCGCCAGTGACACCAGGCCGACCATAATCGCCTCATTGTGCAGTCCACCGACCAAGTGGAGCACCACCAGCGGGTTGAGCACCCCAAGCCACTGAGCGAGTACAGGGTCGCCGCCGATCTTCAGCGCGATCCGGGGCACGGACCACGCTATGGCCAGCAGTCCGAGGATTGACAGGATACGGAAAATAATCACACCTACGACGATGTTGTCGCCGAAGATACTGGTGATCACGTCACCGATTCCCAAGTGCAACGGACCGTACGGAGTGGTGGTGTTACGCCAATCGGCGGATACCTCCAACAGCATGGGGCCGGGGTTCGCTGCGGGACCCTGGGTGTATGGGTCGAAACCGTCGCGGACCATCGCACCCTGCATCAGGTACGAGTACACATCCCGCGAGAACAACGGTCCAGCGAACGACAGCGGGATTAACCACCAGATCAGTGTCCGGTTTACCGAACTCAAACGCCCTGAGGTCCCGCTGCGATCTGGGTCCTTATCTTTGTTCCAAATCAGTTCCCGCCCGACCAACAGCCACGACGCGAGTACCAAAACAAGTCCGATCCAAATGAGGATCTCAAACACCGCGAAGGCGTGGCCGTAGGTGATCACTGACAGCCCTAGGGCGTCGACGATTCCCCCGCGGTAGCGAACAGAACCCGCACCGAACGAACCGATAGTGATCAGCAGCATGCCGATCACACCGATCGAGGCGGGATTCCTCGTGAAGGTCGAGAGTGACAAGCTACCTCTCCTTGGCGAATCGGTCGACGGCCAGTGCTCCAGAGAGCATGACGGTGGGAACTCCGACGCCGGGCACCGTGGTGGATCCAGCGGTCACCAGGTTCCGGGGGCCGGTCGGGGAGTAGTTACGAGGGCGGAACGGGCCGGTTTGACGGAACAGATGGGCGTAGCCGAAGGGGGAACCTTCGCCCATGCCCTCGCGCAGCCAGGTTGAGGGGGTATCGATTCGGCCGACTTTCCACTCCGTGGACACACCGGTGTAACCGCGGTGCTCCAGCTCCTCGGCTAGCTCCTCGATGTACCGAGAGCCGATACCGTCCCAGTCTAGGTTCGCCGACTTCAGGTTGGGCGTCGGAGCCAGGACAGAGAATGGCTCCCACTGTCGTCCGTCCTCGTCGGTGATGATTCGGTCCGGGGCCGTGACGGCGGGCCTGGTGATCAACAGCGACGGATCGGACATGATCTGTCCGTTCTTCGTCGCACAGATCTCGTTGAAGGTCTCATCCCAGGACTCACCAAAACTGATCGTGTGGTGGCTCTTCGGCCACGACTTGGAGACCTCAACCGGGACGGCGCCATGTGCGACGACGGCGGAGGGGGAGAACCTGCGGGGGACAGGCAGGTGCCTTGAGGAGCCCTCGATCCAGCTGTCTAGAACAGGCTGATCGACAGTGGAGATAACGGCCGAGCAGTCGATGGAGCCGGAATCGGTGTCAACGGAGCTGATGGTCTTATCTCGGACAGTCAGTCCCTCGATTGCGGTGTTGAGGTGGATCTCGCCGCCAGCTTTGCGGACGGCTGTTGCGAGGAGCTCAGGGATCGCGCCGACACCGGAACCGGTAGCGGAGGACACGGGGTAGAACACACCCATTGTGGTGTCCATGTGGGCCACGCAGCCATAGACGGCACGTGCCGAGCGGGGGCCGACGCCGGTGTACAGAGCCTGGAAGCTGAACATCCGGGCCAGATCGTCATCGCCGAGCAACTTCTGGACCTTGGGTCCGAGAGTTCCGAAAGCGCCGAGCTTGGTCAAGTTTAGAAGCTTGCCGATTGTCTTCGGGCTGCTGACCATATCGAGCGGAGTGTCGAACGAGCGGTTCATAAACTCGTCAAACGCGGAGTCGAAGAGCGATTCTAGCCACCGACGAGTGTCGTCATATCCGCGCTGGACGCGCTCGACGCGAGAGGGATCCTGATCGCCAATAAAGCGGGCGATCTCGTCCTTCACATCGGTGGGATCAACATGCATGGGGAAGCGTCGATCACCGGTAAACAGCGCCAAGTACGACGGATCCAGTCGGATCATCTCCCACTCGGGATCGACTTCTTCGATCGACTGACCGGTCGCCGCGATGGCGTCCTCAATCAATGACGGCATCGTTAGAACTGTCGCGCCGGTATCGCAGCGAACATCGCCGACATCGGGAATAGTCACGTCCTCCGTTGCGGAGCGACCACCGACGTGATCGGAGGCCTCGACCACCGTCACCTCGTGGCCACGACCGAGAAGGTACAGAGCAGCAGTCAATCCAGACAGGCCCGCACCGATGACGACTGCGCGTCCCTCGATGGCTGGGGCCTTACGGGGGCTCACAGTGCCCTCTGAGTGACGAGGTCCGCCATGTCGGTCAAGGTCTGCCTGTACTCAGAGAGAATCGGTGCCTCCTTGAGCGCATCAACCCCCCGTCGAGTTAGTTGCTGGATC
The DNA here is from genome assembly GCF_000427865.1 of Corynebacterium sputi DSM 45148. Lineage (GTDB taxonomy): Bacteria > Actinomycetota > Actinomycetes > Mycobacteriales > Mycobacteriaceae > Corynebacterium > Corynebacterium sputi. The sequence continues at coordinate 49,864 of NZ_KE386599.1, forward strand.
ATGCCTTCGAGTTCCTCCTCGGCTCCGCTGGAGCGGACCAGTTCCGTGAGTCGTGCGATGTCGTCGGGATCGGCGACGGTGCCTAGCGACGCCTCCAAATGCGCTGCACCGGCCGGATCCTTCTCCTGCAGGCGACTCAGTGCCGTCGACACCAAGACTGTGCGCTTGCCCTCCCGGAGGTCGTCGCCGGCAGGCTTTCCGGTAATCGCGGGATCCCCGAAGACCCCAAGTTGGTCATCCCGAAGCTGGAAGGCGATACCGATGTCGCGACCGTAAGCGCGGTACGCCTCGACAATTTCGGGCGATGCATGTGCGATTGCCGCGCCGATCAAGAGCGGTCGCTCAATGGTGTACGCGGCGGTCTTGAACCTGTTGATCTTCTCCGCAGTCCGCAAGTCAGTGTCGCCGGAAGCCTCCGAGGTGATGTCCAAAACCTGGCCACCAAGGACCTCTGTGCGCATCCGCCACCACGGGTCACGGGCCCGGTTGCGGGCGGCGTCGGAAAGCCCTGAAGCGTGGAACATGTCGTCAGCCCACGACAAAGCCACATCGCCTGCGATGATCGCGATCGACTCGCCGTAATGACTTCGGTTGCCGATCCACCCGTTGTCGCGGTGCAACGTCTCGAACTGCCGATGCACTGTCGGGCTGCCGCGCCGGGTGTCGGAGGAATCAATGATGTCATCGTGGATGAGGGCACAGGCCTGGATCAGTTCCAAGGACGACACCGCGCGGAACACGGCTTCCGGGTCCTCTGGCCCCGCCGCACCATCAGCACCAAGCCATCCGATCCATGCGAACGAAGGTCGAACTCGTTTGCCTCCGTTGAGGACGAACCCCTGCAGTGACTCGAACACATCACCAAACCGGGGATCAATGGAGTAGACGAGCTCGCGACGGGAATCAAGGAACTCGACCAGTGTCTCCGCGACCGCCGACGGCAGCGCTGACAGGTCCAGGTCAGGGGATAGCAACGAGTGGGCCATGTTCACATACTAAGGTAGTCGGCCATGGCATCCTCCACCCCATCTCCCGCAGCCGGCCGGCAAGTTCCGATCAGGCACGCGCTCGAACTTCCGAGCCCGGGAACGGTACCGTTTTCCGTTGAATTCATGCCCCCACGTGATGATGCCGCCGAGCAAAGATTGCTGTCCGCAGCCGAAGCCTTTCACGATCTCGGAGCGGCATATGCCTCTGTCACCTACGGTGCTGGTGGCTCGACCCGCGAACGTACTTTCCGCATCGCCTCACGGGTGGCCAAGCAGCCGCTCACGACACTGGTGCACCTCACCCTCGTCGACCATTCAGTGGATGAACTCCGAGTAATTCTCCGCCAGTACCTCGATCAGGGACTGACAAACCTTTTGGTTCTCCGCGGGGATCCGCCGGGAGATCCGCTCGGTGATTGGAAAACCAGTGAAGGTGGACTCAGCTATGCCGGAGAGCTGATCAACCTCATCCGCCAGGACGACGAATTCTCTCAGTTCGAAATCGGCATCGCATCCTTCCCCGAGGGGCACTACCGCGCGACGTCGCTGGAGAATGACACCCGTTACACGTTGGATAAACTCCGCGCTGGTGCTGAATACTCCATCACTCAGATGTTCTTCGACATCGACCATTACCTTCGCCTCCGCGACCGCTTGGCGGCAGCGGACCCCGAGCACGGCACCAAGCCGATCATCCCTGGCATCATGCCGATCACATCTCTCCGGTCAGTGCGCCGACAGTTGGAACTGTCCGGATCCGAATTGCCGAAAAGCCTGGAGGACAAGCTCGTCACCGCTGCTGCCGGAGATGAAGCGGCGAATAAGAACGAGATCCGCAAGGTCGGTATCGAAGCTTCTACCGAAATGGCTGAGCGACTCATCGCTGAAGGTGTGCCGAGCATGCATTTCATGACGCTCAACTTCACCCGAGCGACCCAGGAGGTCTTGCACAACCTGGGTATGGCACCGCCGTGGGGCGGCAGCCAGGTAATTCAGCGAGACGGCTTCTAGCGCTAGAACCAGCGCAGACGTACCGCGGCGACCACAAGGGCGACGGCGGCGATTCCCGTAAGCGATGTGGCCACGGTCCACCACGTCAGGGATCGGGGGCCATCCTGATTAGCAGTGGATGCCCACAGCTCGGTGTTCTCTCCGCCCTGGACCATCCAGGAGACTTCCGAATCAGAGACATCTGGGCTGTTCGTGTCCTCGACCGCGCCGGGCATGCTGACCGTCATGCCGAACCTCGCGCCAGTCTGGGCGGAGAGGTCCGCCTGCCCACTGAGCATCGTGGCACCACCTGAGCTCTGCTCGAAATCAAGGTCCACCAGGCCCTGGGATGCACTGCTCACCAGTTCCGCGAAACTCGTAGCGGGCACAAGGTCAACTTGGACCGATAAAACGTTCATTCCTTCGTGCTGTGACGGCGTTTTTACTACCGAGTCACCCACATCAAATGGCGTGACCCAGTCTCTCGGATCGGTCGAGGAATCCTCGGGTACGGAGTACTCGAACTCCCCACGAATCATGTCGTGTTCCTGCTCGAGAGTAGCCGCCGGCTCAGTGCTCGGGCGTCCGAAAGAAATGCAGGCGGACAGCAGTAGCGGCAAGGCCAGCATAGGAGTCAGGCACATGCGGAGCGAACGAGTCTTCATCTACGGAACTTTCGAGGTCAGGCCCGACTGTCGTACGGGCGGCAGGGGGAGTGCCGACCCCAGTACAGCGAAGGGTCGTGGATCGCCGGGGAAATGGAAGTCACGTAGTACATCGCAAAAACCGATTCGGCGATACAGGGACCAAGCTCTGTTCTCCTCCTCGGGCACTTCTGGGGTGGAGAGAAGGACGATGCGCTCTGGGCGACCGTCCATCATCAGACGAAGCATGTCTTCACCAAGATGCGCTCCTTGGTGATCGGGCAAGACATGGATTTCGGACAACTCCACGTAGTGGTTCAGCAACGACCGAACCCTTCGCAGTGATGTGCCTTGCCGTGTCAGCCCAGCGTGTACCTGCTGGTTCCACCATTGCCGTGAGTTTCCAGAGAAGCAGAATCCAATGCCCACCAGTTCAGCCCTGAGGTCATCCGCGAGGTGATGAGTGTCCAAGTCATCGGGATGAGCGAAGGCGCCGACAGCAGTCCAGTTCGGTTCGGCCTGCTGCGCTAACCAAGCGCCTGCGCGGCCGTCGGCGACGGATGAGCGGTAGCCCATCGCGCTGATATATATGCCGATGGACGCTCGAATCTGATTCCGAAACTGCTCCTGGGTTAGGCGGATAACGCTGTATTTCACTGGTTAAGTCAATCACGACACTGCCTGCGCGTCTGGGAGTTCGAAGAAAAACCTGGCTATCGTACGCATGTTCGACTAGGCTGGTAGTCAACGTCGAGAGAGGTTCTATCGTTCGAATCAGTTCAAACGGAGAGTTCCGGCGGCAGGCTATGGCGATGAAAGGAGATGGTCATGCGTAACGGACGAGTTGCAGGGGTGCGGAGTTCATCGTTGGTTGCGCCGGAGGGGGTCCGCTCTGGCACGGTCGAGTTCTTGGATAGGGCGGAGCTTCTTCTGTCGCAGTCGCTGATGGTGCCGGCGGCCGAGAAGCTCGAGTTGTCCTACCAGGCTGCGCTGCGTGTTGCAGGTGCTGTTCAGGCTCAGCGGCCGGCTCGCAAGCGGACCGTTGACAAGGGTGCGTGGGCGCGTTTGCGACGGGTAGCTCCGGAGTATGGCGAATGGGCTGACCGGTTTGAGGGTTTTCATCCCATCCGAGAGCGCGTTCGCATCGGTCTTGATCGCTCGCCTGACCCGGCAATCGTGGCTGAAATCAACCGTAGTGCACGTGATTTCGTCGCCTTGGTGGAGGCGGATCTTGGGATGCTGCAGGCTGCGGCCTAGTCTTAGGTCGCGCTTTGTCGCGAAGCGTCCAGCCGGGGACGTACACTGGCTCCACAGGCTCTGATCTACGGACGGGAACTTTTTTGTTCGTACTTGCGTTGTACTGCGTAAGAAGGAATTAACCTGTCGGTGGCTGCAATTGTCAAGAGTTTCGGAGGGAAGCCATGGCGCTGTCTGATCATGAACAGAGGATGCTCGATCAAATCGAGTCCGCCCTCTACGAAGAGGATCCTTCATTCTCTACGACGATGTCCGGCCGGTCTGAGCAGTCCTCGGACTCCACAGTCGGGATAAACGTCAGTATTCAGTCGATCGCGATCTCCGTCCTGGGCCTAGTCATGCTGCTCGGCGGCGTCGCATTGGCGCAGATGCAGTTGTGGTTCATCATTCTGAGCGTTGTCGGCTTTGTGGTGATGTTCGCCGGTGGCGTGATGTCGCTGACTGGTGCCGGCGGATCCGGTCGCAAGAAGTCCCGCAAGGGCAAGGGTAAGTCCCAGAAGAAGTCCCCCAAGCTTGATGGTGGCAACGGCAATCCCGGCGAAGGCGGGCTCGAGAATCGATTCCGCAGCCGCTTCGAGGGGCCGTAACTCGACGTAAGTCTCGCTGAACCCACTCCCGTAAGACGGGAGTGGGTTTTTTCATGTCTATTGCGCCACCCGGGCCGCTCGTCCCACTTCGACCCACTGTGGTGCCCCACAAGTACCCACTGAGTCTGGAGCGGCGGTGTGAACAGGGGGTTTTCGTTTCCGGGGAGACGCTGAACCCATCTAAATCTCGTCCCTGGCCTATATGGCGAGGCAATATGCCCCGTGATTATCCCCACTGAGATTTACCTGAAGATCACAGAGACTTCACCGGGGACTGGGGGGCTCTGTGTTCAAGCTTTATCGATGGTTATCTCCGTTACCTGGCATTTTATCGGGATGTTGGTGTTGGTGTGGTGTGAGATGAACCTGTGGATAGGCTATGTAGCACATTCCCTATCTAGATGTTGCAGGATTTCGGTGTTGTGGGTGGGGGGAAGTGGGGTACTGTGGGGCAAGGTGTCGGGAAGGTCGCGGCACCGCAGGAGTTAAACGAACAACCGCAGAACGCAACCGAGTTTCTCGGAAGAGCGTGTGCCGAGAGTCGGCAGAGGCGGGGAAAGGGGCTCAGGCGAATGTTCCTGGGTACCTACACCCCGAAACTGGACGACAAAGGGCGCCTCACTCTTCCGGCGAAGTTCCGGAACGAACTTTCGGATGGGCTGATGGTCACTAAGGGCCAAGACCATTCGTTGGCCGTGTACCCGAAGGATGAGTTCGAGAAGCTGGCGGCTCGCGCCACCAAAGCTTCACGGACGAACCCGAAGGCCCGCGCTTTCGTTCGAAACCTCGCAGCCAGCACAGATGAGCAGGCACTCGACGCTTCCGGGCGAGTGACCCTGTCTGCTGATCACCGCAGGTATGCGGGTCTGGCAAAGGAATGCGTTGTCATCGGTTCGATTGACTTCCTGGAGATCTGGGACTCCGAGTCCTGGGAGGCCTACCAGGCAGAGCACGAGGAGAACTTCTCCGAGGGCGAGGACGATTCGTTGTTCGATGTTCTGTGATCTGCCGACAGTGGCCGGATGTGTCCGCAAGGACTCTGTTCGGGCGGATCCTGGTGTACTTCCCCGACACCAGGCTCCGAACGAACAGAGCCCTGTGAACACAACTGGGTGAGACAGTTCCGACGTTTACTCAGGAGGGTTCGATGACAGACACGGAATCTTCCGGAGCTCGTCGCTCAGGTGAGCATGGACATGTCCCGGTCTTGTTGAACCGAGTCATCGACCTGCTGGAGCCTGCCATTGAGATGATGGGCCCCAACGCCGTCGTCATCGACGCGACCCTCGGTGCGGGTGGGCACACCGAAGGCATGTTGAAGCGTTTTCCGGACCTCCATGTCATCGGTCTGGACCGCGATCCCGCCGCGCTGGAAGGCGCACGTGAGCGTCTTGCTCCGTTCGGCGACCGTTTCGCCTTCTACCGGACTCGATTCGACGGGTTGGATGAAGCCATCGAGCAGGGCGAGGGCCCTGCCTTTGAGATCGCTCGCTCCCACGGAATCGCCGGTGCACTGTTCGATCTTGGTGTCTCCTCAATGCAGCTTGATCAGGTCGACCGTGGTTTCGCATACCGGGTGGATGCGCCTTTGGACATGAGGATGGATTCGACCGAAGGTCCCACTGCTGCGGACATTCTCAACACCTACAGCCACGGGGACATCGCTCGGATTCTCTCCGTCTATGGGGAGGAGCGGTTCGCCGGCAAGATCGCCTCTGCAATTGTCCGCGAGCGAGACTCCGCGCCTTTCGAGAATTCAGGCCGGCTCGTGGAATTGCTGTACTCAGCCATTCCTGCCGCATCCCGACGTACTGGTGGGCACCCCGCTAAGCGCACCTTCCAGGCACTTCGCGTGGAGGTCAATCGTGAACTCGAGTCCATTGAGAACGCGTTGCCGAAGATTTGTGCGGCGCTGGCTGTTGACGGACGCGCAGTGTTCATGAGCTATCAGTCGCTCGAGGACCGGATCGTGAAGAAGGATTTCGCCGAGCGTGTGAAGTCCACCACTCCGCCGGGTCTTCCCCTGGAACTTCCAGGTCACGAGCCCAAGTTCACCCTGATCACTCGGGGCGCAGAGAAGGCGAGTTCGGCGGAAATCGACGAGAACCCTCGCGCGGCACCCGTCCGGGTACGTGCGATTAAACGTATCCGCCCGGACTGACACCAACCCACCCGACATCCAGAGACCCGGAGACTGAGCATGGCTGCCACAATGACAGACACGAACTCCCGTAGCAGGACCCGACAGGTCCGAGTCCCGGGTGCGCCTGCGCGCGGAGCAAAGCGTCAGCGGATGAGCAGGACCGGCTCGCGCCAGGTTCTGACCGTCCGCGGTCGCCGGGTGACCCCTGAAGTAGGGGACCGCTCGAAGTTCCGCTTCGCCGCTTTAGCCATCGGAGTGTTTGTCCTGGGTATCGCTATCGCGATGTTCCTGTCAGGACTCTCGACGCAGCAGTCGCTGCAGATTTACGAGGCCAGGCAAACCGAGTCGACGTTGGCTGACGAGGTGACGGTGCTGGAGCGTGACGCAGAGTACTTGAAGTCCACGTCGGAGATCGCCCGCCGGGCTGCCGAGATGGGCATGGTCAGCGTCGGCCAGCCTGCGGTTCTGGTGGTTGCTGAGGACGGCACTGTGCATGAGGTGCGCCCAGGCGATCCGAATGCTCAAGCGCTTCTCGACGTCAACGGCACACCGATGCGACCTGAGGCTCCAACCTCCGACCCTGACCAGACTGAGCACGTGCCTGGCATGGGTGGAATCCAGGAGCCCGAGCAGCCTCAGCCCCAGCCTGAGCCTCCGGCCGCACCACAGCCGGAAGTCGTCCCGGAACCGGAACCGGTCCCGGAGATGGCAATCGCCCCGGAGCCTGACCCGGCAGTAGACTGAGTCGGTCACGGGCACAGTTTCGTTGTCCGTTTATAGGTATCCACGTTCGGAGGTTCGCAGATGAGTCCGGTCCCACGGGGCGGTCGCGACGGATCGCGGTACGACGGCCGTGGTCGACGTGTCTCCGCAGACTCCACCTCTCGGACAAAACCCCCACGCAACCGCGCTGAACCGCGCGGTGGTTTCAGGAACCCACAGCGTCTGGCTACTTCTCCGGAGGACTTCCGGAAGCGGGCAAAGCTACTGCAGATTCTTGGTGCAATCGTCGTTGCGCTCCTGATCGGTCGCCTTGGTTGGGTGCAGCTGGTCGCAGGCCCTGAATTTTCCGCGCGCGCGGCGGACCAGCGAGCTGCCACCATTATGGATCCGGCGACACGTGGTGCCATCAATGATCGTGACGGCAATGCCCTCGCCTTCACGATGGAAGCCCGCGCACTGACCGTGCACCCGAATCAGATCCGCTCGGACATGGAAGAGCGTCATCGCCTCTGGCCGGAAACGTATGGGGAGCCGGATGAACGGCTCACCGAACTGGCGGAAGCGCTGCCCGAGATGATTGGTGTTCGTGACCTCGATGAGGTTGCGCGAAGTGCTAGTAGTAGGCGTCGGGAGCATCAGGAAGAGGAAGAAGTTGAGGACTCGGTGCCGCGTCCTGCGGACATCAGCTCCTCCGAGATCCTGGAAAAGCTCCAGGATGAGTCCTCCTCTTATGAAGTTCTGGTCCGGAATGTCGACCCGGACAAGGCCTCGGAAGTGGTCCAGACGTTCCCGGAACTCGTCGCAGAGCGCCAGAACATCAGGCAGTATCCCAATGGTGCGGTCGCGGCGAATGTCGTCGGAAAGATCGGCATGGACGACGTGGGACAGTTCGGCTTCGAGGCCTCCCGCGACGCAACCTTGCAGGGTGTCAACGGCAGCCGGACAGTTGACTTGGCATCCAATGGTGTCGCGATACCGGGCTCGACCCGAGACGTAGTTGATCCCGAGGACGGCGTTTCCTACGACTTGACCCTCGATATCGACATGCAGTACTACGTCCAGCAACAGGTCGATCAGGCCGCGCAAAACTCTGGTGCCAACAGTGCATCGGCAGTTGTCATGGACTCTCACACCGGTGAAGTGATGGCGATGGCGCAGTCTGCCACCGCCAATCCCAACCGGGATATCGGCAATGAGATCGAAGAAGGCCGCAACCTTGCGAACGATCCGGTCTCACGAGCCTTCGAGCCGGGATCGGTGGCAAAGATCATCACCGCGATGGCTGCCATCGAGGATGGACTGACCACACCTGACGAAGTGATGACCGTTCCAGGCCAGATCGATATGGCCGGAGTGACGGTTCGTGACGCCTGGGAGCACGGAGATGAGCAGTACACCTCCACCGGAATTTTCGGTAAGTCCTCCAACGTCGGCACCCTGATGCTTGCTGAGCGAGTGGGGCAGGACCGGTTCGCCGAACTGCTGAACCTGCTCGGCCTCGGCCGAGCAACCGGTATCGAGCTTCCCGGTGAGTCCGGCGGCATTGTGCCGAGTCGAGAAACCTGGGACTACGGAACGTTCGCGAACCTACCGATCGGCCAGGGCATGGCCATGTCTCTGATTCAGATGGCCAGCATCTATCAAACTGTCGCGAATGATGGTGTGCGAGTGCCGCCGTCGATCGTGTCCTCGGAAACCACTGCTGATGGCACCGTAATTGAGAATGAGCTCCCTGAGAGCGTTCGAGTGGTCTCCCCAGAAACCGCCCGAACCGTCACGGAGATGTTCCAGGGCGTGGTCCAGTCGGATCCGACCGGTGTCCAGTCCGGCACCGGATCGGAAGGCGCCATTGAGGGCTATCAGGTCTCGGGAAAGACGGGTACCGCCCAGAAGATTGATCCGGACACGGGTCGATACTCCGATTCGGCTTACTACATCACCTTCGCGGGAATCGCTCCGGCGGATAACCCTCGATTCGTCGTTGCGATCATGCTGGACGAGCCTGAGCGCGGGGTCCACGGAGAGGGCGGTCAGTCGGCTGCACCGCTGTTCCATGATATTGCCTCATGGGCTCTGAACAGGTATAACGTTCCTCCATCGCCACCGTCCGAAGGAATGCTTCTGCTGGACGCCGGATAATGGCAGGCACCCATGATCAATGAACGAGGAGAACCGATGAGTCTGACGATTGACCAACTTGCCGCAGTCGCCTGCGGCTCTGTCGATCCCGTGGACGCGGGAGCGACAGCCGTCACCGGTGGGATCGCTATTTCTGCTCAGGAGGTCGCCGAGGGAGGACTCTTCGCCGCGGTCCCGGGCACCCGGGTTCATGGCGCGACGTACGCAGGCCAGTCCGGAGGCTCTGCTGTGCTCACTGACAACGAAGGCTTGGAGCTTATGCGTGCGTCGGGGAACAGCCAGCCGGCGATCGTAGTCGACGACGTCCGAGCAGTCCTCGGAGTTGTATCGGATGCGATCTACGCCAGTCCATCCAAGGAGCTAACGGTCATCGGTGTCACCGGAACCTCCGGTAAGACAACCACCACGTACCTGCTTGAGGGCGCGCTGATGGCCGCCGGCCGCAAGGTCGGACTCATTGGCACAACCGGCACCCGCATCGACGGGCGAAAGGTCCCCAGCAAGCTCACGACGCCCGAAGCCCCAGCCCTCCACGGTCTGTTCCGAACGATGGTAGATGAAGGTGTCACTCATGTGGTGATGGAGGTGTCCTCTCATGCACTCATGCTTGGCCGTGTTGACGGCATCCACTTCGATGCCACCGGATTCTTGAACCTCTCCCAGGACCACCTGGACTTTCACGACACGATGGACGAGTACTTCGAGGCGAAGGCACTGTTGTTCGACCCGGCCTCTCCGCTACACGCACCGGAGACGGTCATCTGCGTCGACGACGCATGGGGCCAGCAGATGGCAGAGCGCGCGACAAGCGACGGGGTCACAGTCGCTACTGTCTCCGTCACTTCTCCCGACGCCACCTGGCACGTGATCAATGGGTGGGTTGCGGACAATGGTGTGCAGCATGTGGAGTTGGGAGGGGACGTCGGGAAGCAAGAGATTGAAGTCTCTCTGCCTGGTGCCTTCAATATTTCCAACGCCGCAGTGGCTTGGGCGCTGCTCGAGGCGATTGGATGCGCGACGGAACAGGCTCGTCAGGGCATGGGCCGCGTCTCCGTCCCCGGACGCATGGAGCGTATCGACTGTGGGCAGGATTTCCTCGCGGTAGTCGATTACGCGCACAAGCCAGCGGCGCTCGGAGCGGTGCTCGATACCCTGCGTGGACAGACGAAGAACCGCATCATCGCGGTTGTTGGAGCCGGCGGAGACCGCGACGTGACGAAGCGTCCACTGATGGGCGCGGAAGCAGTCCGGGGCGCTGACGTGGTCATCATCACCGATGACAACCCCCGGTCGGAGGACCCAGAGACGATCCGGCAGGCGCTGTACGACGGCGCGGTTGATGCCAACACCGACTCCGAAATTCACAACATCGGAGACCGAGCCGAGGCAATCCGCACCGCGGTCGCGGAAGCTCGCACCGGCGACGCGGTGGTTGTTGCAGGCAAGGGACATGAGACCGGACAGGAAGTAGCCGGGGTCGTTCACGACTTCGACGACCGAATCGAACTGCGCGAAGCGCTGAAGGGCAGGCCGGAATGATTCCGATGACGGCTCGGCATATTGCCTACATCACCGGAGGGACCCTCCATGACATCGACCCCGACACCCAGGTGATCGGGCCAGCCGAGTTCGACTCCCGCAGGATCACTGAGGGCTCGATCTTCTTGGCACTGCCAGGAGCACGAGTTGACGGACACGATTTTGCCGCCGGTGCCGTCGAGTCCGGGGCCGCAATGGCTCTGGCTGCTCGACCTGTTGGCGCTGCGGCCTGCGTTGTGGAACCTCTCGGTCCGCAGGAGACAAACTCGGACGCCTTCGCGCATGACCCAGATGGTTCTGGGGCAGCGGTACTGAAGGCGCTGGGAGCGCTTGCTCGTGAGACCGTGGACAAGCTTCGCGCCGGTTGCAACTTCGACGTCATTGGAGTCACCGGCTCAGCCGGCAAGACCTCAGTCAAAGACATGATCGCTACGGTGCTCCGCACGGAGGGAGAGACGGTCGCGCCGAAAGGCTCGTTCAACAACGAGATCGGCCACCCGTACACCGTCCTGCAGTGCACCGACGACACCCGCTACTTGGTGGCGGAAATGTCCGCCCGGGGAGTCGGCCACATCGCGCACTTGGCTCAGATCGCTCCGCCGACGATCGGGGCAGTGCTTAACGTTGGCACCGCACACCTGGGAGAGTTCGGTTCTCGAGAAACTATTGCCCAGGCTAAGGGCGAACTGATTGAATCCTTGCCCGCAGATGCGGGAGTCGCGGTACTAAACGCAGATGACCCGTTGGTGGCCCAGATGGCACCTCGCACTCAGGCCCGCGTGGTGTTCTTCTCTGTGGAAGGGCCGGCGGATTACCGTGCGACCGACATCAACTTTGATGGTCGGGCCAGAGCGTCCTTCACCCTGCACGCCCCCACCGGCTCCAGCCCGGTGCAGTTGCAGGTCTTCGGTGCACATCAGGTGCCGAACGCGCTTGCTGCTGCCGCAGTCGGAATCGAATCCGGGCTGCCGGTAGAACAGGTAGCGAATGCGCTGTCCTCCCACGTCGCAGCATCCGTGCATCGCATGGATGTCCGTGACCGCGCTGACGGTGTCACTGTCATCGACGACTCCTACAACGCCAACCCGGATTCGGTCCGAGCAGCGGTGGACGCACTTGTCCGCACCGCGCAGACGCGCGAAGGCGGCCGCTCGATCGCCGTCCTCGGGCAGATGGCGGAGCTCGGCGATGAGACAGAGAAAGAACACCGAGCATTGGCTGAGGTGCTGGTGGACCGGGGCGTCGATATGCTCCTTACCGTCGGAGACAGCGACGGGGCTAGGGCACTGCATCTGGCAGCTTTGGATACAGGTATAAACAATGAGGTTGTTTCCGACTGCGACGGGGCCGTGTCCCGCCTCGCAGAGGTAGCCGGACCGGGCGATGTCGTCCTAGTCAAGGCCTCATACTCGGATGGCCTCTGGCGCGTGGCAGACGGGCTACTTAACGAGATTTCCCAGGATGAAGGGGCAGGCAAGTGACCCAGCTGATAATGAGCGGCGTCGTCGCATTCATTGTGACGGTGTTCCTGACACCGGTGCTGATCAAGCGGTTCTCCGCTGACGGTATCGGCCAGGAGATCCGCGAAGACGGGCCCAAGAGCCACCTGCGTAAGCGCGGCACCCCCACGATGGGTGGTATTGCAATCATCGCCGGCATCGTCGGCGGCTATTTCGCCGCCCACTTGCTGGGAGTGATTACCACCGGCACCGGCCCAACCGCCTCTGGTTTGCTGGTCCTCGGTCTGACCGTCGGTATGGGTCTGATCGGATTCGCCGATGACTTCATCAAGGTTTTTAAGGGCCGCAACCTCGGCTTGAACAAGACCCAGAAGCTCATCAGTCAGGCCACCCTGGCGATCCTCTTCGGTGTCCTCATCCTTCAGTTCCGCAATGACCAGGGACTGACCCCGGGAACCACGAACCTTTCCTTTGTTCGAGATATCGCGACGGTGAACCTGGCTCCGGGGCCGATGTGGTTGGGCCTGATCATCTTCCTGATCTTCGTCTTCATCGTCATCGCGGGCTGGACTAACGCGGTGAACCTCACTGACGGACTTGATGGTCTTGCCGCCGGTTCGATGGCGCTGCTGCTGGCTACCTACTCTTTGATCACGTTCTGGCAGTTCCGCAATAGTTGCGACACCGGCGTCGAGCTCGGTTGCTACTCCGTTCGTGACCCGCTGGATGTGGCATTCCTGGCTACCGCTGGTCTTGGTGCCTGCCTCGGCTTCCTGTGGTGGAACGTCAACCCCGCGAAGATCTTCATGGGCGACACCGGATCGCTCGCACTGGGTGGTCTCGTCGCAGGCCTCTCCTTCGTCACCAAGACTGAGCTGCTGATGGTCATCATCGGTTTCCTGTTTGTCATGGAAGTTCTCTCCGTCGTCATCCAGGTCATCTCGTACCGGACTACCGGCAAGCGGGTGTTCCTCATGGCTCCGTTGCACCACCACTTTGAACACAAGGGGTGGTCCGAAACCACGGTCGTCATTAGGTTCTGGCTCATCGCCGCAATCTTCAACATCCTTGGCTTTGTCATCTTCTACGGTGCCTGGCTGGTTGACTCCGGGCTGTTCTGATGAGCGCCCTAGTAGATCTCGTCCGTTCCGGTGGCCATATCCTGGTGGCCGGAGCCGGAGTGTCCGGTGCCGGCATCGTCGCGATCCTGAAGGATCTCGGAGCCACCAACATCACCGTGGTCGACGACAACACCGAGCGGGCCCTGTCTCTCGGAGTCTCATTCAGCACCACCGCTGAGGCCGCTGCCGACCTGACTGAGGTCTGTCTCATCGCTGCCTCCCCGGGGTGGCGCCCGGATTCGGCGTTGTTCGCTGCAGCGGATGCTGCCGGAGTTCCGGTCGTCGGCGAGATCTCCTTGGCACGAGCCGGCGATGCCGATGGTGTGTGGGGAGATCCTCGCACTTGGATCGTCATCACCGGTACCAACGGCAAAACGACGACCACCGGCATGCTTGCCGCAATCCTTGGTCCGCGCGGACTGGCTGTCGGCAACATTGGTGTGCCCCTGCACACCGCGTTGACTGCGCCTCATCGCGTGGAGATCCTCGCTGCTGAATTGTCGAGTTTCCAACTGCATTGGTCACCGACTGTGCACCCCGATGCGGGCGCATTGCTGAACCTTGCTGAAGATCACATCGATTGGCACGGTTCTTTCGAGAACTATGCCCTGGACAAGGCAAATGCCTTGACGGGTGAGGTTGCGGTCTATGGTGCGGATGACCAGATGGTGGCTGAGACCGTCGGGAAGCTCCGCGAAGCAGGCACTCTCGCGCCGCAGGTCGTCGGTTTCACCGCAGGTGAGCCGGCCCCAGGGCAGGTCGGGATCAAAGATGGTCAGGTCGTCGATCGGGCTTTTTCTGATGATCCCGATGGTCTGGCGATCACCGCCGCTGATCACCTGCAGCCGCCGGGGATCCGCGGACAGCTCAACGGCACTGCAGCGATTGCCCTGGCCAGGTCTGTTGGCCTGACGCCAGAAGAGATCACTGAGGGCTTATCGACGTTTACCGTCGAGGCTCACCGCGGCCAGATTGTGCACCGCTCGGCAGACGTGGTGTGGTTCGACGACTCGAAGGCGACCAACCCCCATGCTGCAGACGCAGCGATGACCGGGCTGAGCGATTTCGTGTGGGTCGGCGGAGGCCAGCTCAAGGGCGCAGACATTCGTCCCCTCGTCGCGAAGCATGCGCATTCCATGAACTCAGCTGTTCTGCTCGGGGTTGACGCACAGCAGATCGCCGATGCATTGGCAGAGGTCCGACCTGATCTGCCGGTGACGGTAATTACGGACACTGACCCCCGTCAGTCGATGATCCAGGCGACCGCCGCGGCAGCCGCTGCGGCAACGTCGACCGTGCTGCTTGCTCCGGCCGCAGCAAGCCTGGACATGTTCACCGGCATGTCTCAGCGTGGCGATTTCTTCGCTGAGGGAGCGGTTCTGGCTACCATGGCGGAAAATCACACCGAGGCCACGGAGAGGCGGTAAGCCATGTCCGCACCGTCCGGCAAGCGAACCAGGTTCCGCGATTTCGTCGCGGATCAGACTGCCCGCCCGCTGTTCGACTACTTCATGCTGCTGGGCATCACGGTGGTCCTCACCGGGATCGGCCTAGTCATGGTTCTGTCTGCGTCGATGGCAACCTCCGGCCAAGAGTCGGGGAGTGTCTGGGGCGTGTTTATTCGCCAGGCCGTGATGGTGGTCCTCGGTTTCATCGGTTTCTGGATCGTCTTGCAGGTGCGCATCCGTGCTATCAAGGCCCTGGCGACACCGATGATGGTCATCTCGCTGATCGCCCTCGTGGCCGTGCTCGTGGTGGGCACCGGTATGGACGAATGGGGTGCGCAGCAGTGGATCCGCGTCGGGAGTGTGGGGCTACAGCCTTCGGAATTGGCGAAGATCGCACTGTCTCTGTGGGGAGCGAAGGTGCTGGCTGACCGCCTTCGCAAGGCAACGACCTTCGGCGAGCTTTACGGTCTTTTCGCGGCTGGTGCGCTGGCCACAATTCTTCTTGTCGCAGTCCAGCGGGATCTCGGCATGGTCGTGGTGATCTCGGTGGTCGCGCTGGCACTGACCGTCTGTACTGGACTTCCAGGCAAGGCGATCGCGCTGCTCACCGGCGTTGGCATTATCGGGTTCGTGCTGTTGATCTTGTTCGAGGGATTCCGCTCCCAGCGAATCCTTACGTACTTGGACACCTTCTTCCTTAACTACAGCGACATTCGCGGGCCGGGTTATCAGGTCTATCAGGGCACCTTGTCCCTCGCGGATGGCTCGTTGACGGGAGTTGGCCTCGGGCAGTCCCGCGCGAAGTGGTTCTACCTGCCGGAAGCTAACAATGACTTCATCTTCGCCATCATCGGCGAGGAACTTGGTTTCCTGGGCGCAACACTCGTGATCGTCCTGTACGGACTGCTCGGATGGGTAGGCCTGCGCATCGCAATGAAGCAGGTGGACCCATTCCTGCGGTTGCTCGCGGCCACGCTGACCACCTCGGTCGTAGTGTCGGCGTTCATCAACATCGGTTATGTCGTCGGCTGGCTCCCGGTCACCGGCATTCAGCTGCCATTGATTTCCGCCGGTGGTACCTCCGCGATCATCACGATCGGTTCGATGGGAATGCTCGCGACATGTGCGCGCCACGAACCTGAGTCGATCTCTGCGATGCAAACCTCCGGTCGACCCGTTGTGGACCGAGTACTTCGCGTCCCGGAACCGCTGCCATATGAACAGCGCAGCGTCCGAGATGGACGCTCACGGGCGCACCGCGAACCGCAGCGCTTCGGCAAGCCCGTCACTTACGACAATGACGTCAGAGGCGGCACCGGAGTCGACCTCGACCGGCCACGCCGGCGGGACCCACGACAAGGCACACGAAATAACGGACAGGGCAGGAGCAGAAGGTGACCTCAGGAACGGACAACGCACCGTCGATCGTCGTAGCCGGAGGTGGCACCGCAGGGCACATTGAGCCTGCGCTTGCCGTCGCCGACGCGATTCGGACGCTGGTGCCCGAGGCGCGTGTTACCGCCCTCGGTACCGAGCGAGGCTTGGAGGGCGACCTCGTGCCTGCCCGCGGTTATGAACTTCGGATGATTCCTCCGGTGCCAGTGCCGCGCAAACTCAATGTGGATCTGATCAAGCTGCCGTTCCGGGTTCTCAACGCCGTGCGCAAGACTCGTTCGATCTATAAGGATGTCGGTGCTGACGCTGTCATCGGATTCGGTGGATACGTTTCCGCCCCCGCATATCCGGCTTGCCGGGCAGGGAAGAAGATCCCCTTCGCTGTGCACGAGGCCAACGCCCGCGCTGGTCTTGCCAACAAGCTTGGCACCTGGCTCGGCGGCAAGGGCTTGGCAGCGGTGCCGGGCTCGGGCATCAAAGCTGAGGTCGTCGGCATCCCTGTGCGGTCATCGCTGTCCCACTTGGACCGCGCTGCAACTCGCGCCGAGGCACGTGATTTCTTCGGTCTGCCGCAGGAAGGCCCCGTCCTCTTCGTTACTGGTGGCTCCCAGGGCGCCCGGAGTATTAACGATGCGGTCAGTGCCGCATCAGAGGCGCTCACAGCTGCAGGCGTATCGGTCCTGCACGCTCATGGCCGCAAGAATACGATCGAGTTCACCCAGTCTCCCGGCGGCGGTACGTACGTCGCACTGCCGTACATTGACCGCATGGACCTCGCGTACTCGGCGGCGGACCTGGCGGTGTGTCGCTCCGGTGCTATGACCGTCGCGGAGATTTCGGCAACCGGTCTGCCAGCCGTTTATGTCCCGCTTCCGCACGGCAACGGTGAGCAGGCTTTGAACGCCTCGGCCGTGGTAGCCGCAGGTGGCGGAATCATCATTGATGACGCTGACCTGACTCCGCAGAAGGTCGAGCAGGACATCCTGCCGATGCTGCAGGACCCGGCGCTCATCGCTTCGATGTCTGCCGCTGCAGCTGAAGCCGGTTCCCGTGACGCCGCTGATGTCATCGCCCGGCGAGTGCTGGAACTTGCCGGTTATTCTGTCTGACCCCACCCTTTACCGCTGAACCAAAGGTGATTACCAATGAGCAACGCAACGTCTTCGCCGGACCTCCCGCAGAGCGTCCACATGATCGGGATCGGCGGTGCCGGGATGTCCGGTGTCGCTCGCATTTTGTTGTCCCGCGGTGTCAGGGTTAGCGGCTCGGATGTCAAGGAGTCCCGAGCGGTCGTCGGTCTCCGCGCAATGGGGGCAGCCATTGAGATCGGTCATGCCGCAGAGAACCTGACTGCGTCAGGATCGCTTCCCGACGCCGTCGTCGTTTCCTTCGCCGCCATCCCCGACACCAACCCGGAGTTGGCTGAGGCAAAGAAGCAGGGGATTGAGGTGCTCAAGCGCTCCGATGTTCTAGGAATGCTTCTCGACGGCTACCGCGGCGTCCTGATCGCCGGCACCCACGGTAAGACGTCAACGACATCGTTGGCTGTGGCCGCACTTCAGTCGGCGGGCCTTGACCCGTCCTTCGCCGTCGGCGGACTGATGTCCCGTGCCGGTATCAATGCTCATCACGGCACCGGAGATGTCTTCGTTGCCGAAGCAGATGAGTCTGACGCCTCACTGCTCACCTACGCACCGCAGGTAGCTGTGGTGACCAATGTCGAGGAGGACCACCTCGACTTCTTCGGAACCCCGGAGAAGTACTACCAGGTCTTCGACGACTTCGCGGATCGCATTATCCCCGGTGGCACCCTTGTGGTCTGCCTCGAGGATGACCGTGCTGCACAGTTGGGTATCCGTGCTTTGGCGCGGGGCGTCCGGGTTGTGGGTTATGGCGGCGAGGAGTGGGCCGATAAGTACCCGGAGATTCCGGTTGCGGCTGTCCTACATGGCTGGACCAGCACCGGTGGCGGAGCGCAGGTGTCTGCCAAGGTTCTCGGTGAGGACGTGGTGTTCCAACTCCAGCAGCCGGGCCGTCACATGGCGCTCAATGCACTGGCGGCTCTCGTCGCCGGTCGCTGTGTGGGTGCAGACCTAGACCGGATGGCCAGTGGCCTCTCGGAATTCACAGGTGTGCGCCGCCGTTTCGATTACCACGGTGTTGTCGAAAACGGGCAGTTCGCCGGAGCGCGAGTATTCGACGACTACGCTCACCATCCCACCGAGGTCCGTGCAGTACTGAACGCCGCGCGTGATCTGGTGAAGGATGCGGGCAAGGGGCGCGTGGTCGCGGTTTTCCAGCCGCACCTGTATTCGCGCACCGAGAACTTCTCCGCTGAGTTCGCCGAGGCATTGTCCACGGCCGATCTCGTTGTGGCTCTCGATATTTTCGGTGCCCGGGAAGAACCGCGCCCGGGCGTCGACGGAACCCTGATCTCTGATTCGGTCACCGTCCCGGTTGTCTATGAGCCCCATTTCGCAGATGTCCCGGAGCGCGTGCGCGAGATCGCGGGTCCAGATGACGTGATCCTCACCATCGGTGCGGGTACCGTCACCATGCTTGCGGACGAGATCCTCGAGGTTCTTCAGTGACGAAGTCCCCTCGGTTCCGGTGGTCGACGGGCACCGGTGTGCTCGTTGTTCTGGCCACCTCCGCGGTCGTCGCTCTACTTGCTTGGATCATCCTGTGGTTTACTCCCGCGGCCGAGGTCAGAGATTTCGAGGTCATCGGAGCGGATAATTCCGGTGCGGAATCGGTGATCGAGGCGTCCGGAATCTCGGAGGGGGAGAAGCTCGCACGGATCCCCACTGAAGATGCTGCCCGAGCGATTGCGGCTGAGCCGTGGATCGAACGGGTCACTGTCGACCGGTCGTGGCCGTCGACGGTGAAGATCGAAGTGCAAGAACATGCTGTTGGGCTATTTGTGCGGACCCCGGATGGGGAACTGCTCTATTCGACTGATGGCGTACCGCTCGTGGTGGCCCCACCACCAGAGGGCGCGGTCGAACTTGCGGGCATGGACCCAGAAGAGGCCGAAAATGTGGCTCCTGAGGCTCTAGAGGTACTTGAGGCGCTTCCAGAGGAAGTCCGCCATCAAGTTTTCCTCGTCGACGCTCCAGGACCACGGGATATGACACTGGTGTTGCACGGAGACCGGACGGTGTACGTCGGGTCCTCGGACAATGCGAGGGAAAAAGGGCTGGCAGCGCGGGCGGTTTTAACGCGTGAAGAACCTCATTGGAACGTCTCGGACCCCGAGCGGCCAGCTTCACGCTAGAGTTCTATTGTTGTCTCGACGGGGATGTGGAGCATGGTTCTCCATCCCTAAAGCTCAACTTTAGAGTGGCGACACGCCACATCACCGGCATCCTGTTACACAGCCTGGAAATGCTGAAAGATGGGCCGAGAGATAGTCCCGGCACAAAATCCGAACAATGTAAGGAAGGGCGAGCACCTACATGACCTCCCCGAATAACTACCTCGCCGTAATCAAGGTCGTAGGAGTCGGCGGCGGCGGCGTCAATGCCGTGAACCGCATGATCGAGGAAGGACTCAAGGGCGTCGAGTTCATCGCGATCAACACCGATTCGCAGGCACTTATGTTCTCGGACGCTGACGTGAAGCTCGACATCGGCCGTGAGGCCACCCGTGGACTCGGTGCCGGCGCCGACCCTGAGGTTGGCCGTAAGTCCGCTGAGGACCACAAGGACGAGATTGAGGCTGCACTGGAAGGTGCGGACATGGTCTTCGTCACCGCCGGTGAAGGCGGCGGTACCGGAACCGGTGCTGCCCCCGTTGTTGCTTCGATCGCGAAGAAGGCTGGTGCGCTGACCGTCAGCGTCGTCACCAAGCCCTTCACCTTCGAGGGCAACAGCCGTACCCGCAAGGCCACCGAGGGCATCGAAGCACTCAAGGAAGCCTGCGACACCCTCATCGTGATCCCGAACGACCGCCTGCTGCAGATCAGCGAGAAGAACGTCTCCATGATGGAGGCCTTCCGCTTCGCTGATGAGGTCCTGCTCAATGGTGTCCAGGGCATCACTGATTTGATCACCACCCCGGGCATGGTCAACGTGGACTTCGCGGACGTCTGCTCTGTGATGAGTGGAGCAGGCTCCGCCCTGATGGGTGTCGGTGCCGCCCGCGGCGAAAACCGTTCACTCACCGCCGCAGAGATCGCTGTGAACTCCCCGCTGCTGGAGACCTCGATGGACGGCGCCACGGGCGTCCTCATCTCCTTCGCTGCTGCCTCCGACCTCGGACTTCTCGAAGTCAGTGAAGCAGCGACTCTGGTCACCGAGCGTGCGCACCCGGATGCAAACATCATCTTCGGTTCCTTCATCGACGAGAACATGGGCGACGAAGTCCGCGTGACCGTCATCGCCACCGGTTTCGACGACTCCGCCTCCGGCCGCGTGCCGGAGCAGGTCCGAATCCCGGCCGCCGAGAAGGAGGAGGCACCTGCTCCTGAGCAGAACAACGGTGGCAAGCACCACCTCGATGATGAGCGTGCACCGGCTAGCAGCGGTGGCATCTTCGGCGGGGGAGAAGGCTCCAATTCCTTCACCCCGCAGCCGGAGGTTAAGCCGGCCCCGCGTAACCCAGGTCTGTGGGAGCCGCAGGAGGGCCGCAAGCCGGAGCGTCCCCAGCCGACTCGTCAGGATAAGGACGAGGACGACGACGGACTCGGACTCCCGGGATTCATGTGAGTGCAGGATACGACGCCCGTCGTGTGCGCAAGGTAATGACCACCCGCACCGGCGGGTTTTCCGCGGAACCGTTCGGTTCTTTCAACCTCGCGCAGCATGTGGGGGACCGGCCTGAAGACGTCGCCCGTAATCGGGCGAGTCTTGCCGAGCGACTCAACCTGCCCGAAGAGAGCTTCGTCTGGATGGAACAGACGCACTCGACGAACGTGCAGATCATTGAGTCCCTTCCGGACGGCCCCCTGGCCGACACCGATGCCATTGTTACGAATGTTCCCGGTATCGCCTTGACTGTCCTGGTGGCTGACTGCGTGCCGGTGCTGTTGTGGGACGAGACCGTCGGAGTTATTGCCGCGGCTCACGCCGGTCGCCAAGGCGCTCGAGACGGAGTGGTTAAAAAGACTGTTGAGGCTATGCAGAGTCTTGGCGCCGTGCCAATGCAGATCCATGGACTTCTCGGACCTGCCGCCTGTGGCGCTGAGTATGAGGTGCCGGAAGAGATGGCTGCGGACGTCGAGAAGCATCTTCCAGGCTCTCGGACGCTAACGCTGAATAAGACCCCCGGTTTGGATATCCGACAAGGAGTGCAACGTCAGTTGCGCGATCTTGGAGTTGTGTCGGTCGACATCATGACGCCATGCACGATCACTGACGAAAGGTTCTTCTCCTACCGCCGGGAGGGGCTTACCGGCCGCCACGCAGGAGTGATCGTTCTCGACGACTAAATCTGTCGTCTGTTTTAACGGGTGAATGATGGGTGTCACATCGCTGATTCTGCGGAAAACCTGAAAAATTGGGTACGTTTGGTGTGTCGGATCTCTCGTGCGACTGGAGTGAACGGTACGTTGGAGCCACTGGCCCCATTCAGGCAGAAACTATATTGAAGGATTGACATGGCGGAATCAATGAAGAAGTTCAAGGAATTCTTCGGTCTCAACCCGATCGATGATCGTCAGTATGAACCGGGCTACATCGACGAAATTGACGAGTACGATCGCGGTGGCCGATACGCGGACGACCGGTACTCGGATGACTACGTCGAGTACGACGAGCCGCGTGGCTACCGCCATAATCCCGAGCCTTTGACTCCGGCTCCGCTGCCGCCGATGGAAACCCCGGTTGTGCCGAAGCACGTGTACTTCAAGCCGAGTTCCTCCTTCATGGCTAAGTACTCAGAGGCCCGTCAGATCGGCGAGCGATTCCGCGAAGGCGACATCGTGACTTTCGATCTGGTGGATCTAGCGCCGGAGGAGCGCAAGCGCTACCTCGATTTCGCGGCAGGCATGTCCTTCGCGTTGTGCGGAAAGATCGAGCGAGAGGGCACTTCCTTCACGCTTTTGCCGGAAGGCGTCGACATGTCGGCGACGGGCACCGGTCGACGTAGCGCCCTGTCCGGCTAGGCTGGGAAGACGTGCAAGCAATTTTTGGAATCCTGAACATCGTCCTCCTGCTCTTTACCTACCTACTGCTGGCCCGCATCATCATGGAGATGATCGCGTCATTCTCCAGGCAGTGGCGACCGGGGAAGGTGTTTTCATCGATAGGTGAAGTGGTCTTTACGATCACAGACCCGCCGGTGAAGCTGGTACGTCGACTCATCCCTCCCATGCCAATGGGCGGTGTCAGCATTGACCTTTCTGTGCTGGCGCTGTTCTTCGTTCTGATGATTCTCAGGATGATTGTCATGCAGTTCGCTTAACCGCAGAAGTTCATAACAAAAGCACTGCTTGTTGGCCCCTATGTGCGGGACAACGAAAAGGGCTAGAATGACGAAAGATCGAGTGGATCATAAGCCAGTTAATAGCTGATGTAACGAATCTATTGTCTGTTCGGATGATGGGTAAGTACCATGAGACACGTGGTCGCAAATTCTCAGTAACCGGTTGACACTGATCGCACAAATGTTCAAGGTTAATTTTTATCAACGTAAAGGGGAACTCTCCAATGCCGCTGACTCCCGCTGATGTGCATAACGTCGCGTTCAGCAAGCCGCCGATTGGCAAGCGCGGCTACAACGAGGACGAAGTTGATCAGTTCCTGGATCTCGTAGAGCACGCGCTCGGCGAAC
This sequence comes from Corynebacterium sputi DSM 45148, assembly GCF_000427865.1. Classification (GTDB taxonomy): domain Bacteria; phylum Actinomycetota; class Actinomycetes; order Mycobacteriales; family Mycobacteriaceae; genus Corynebacterium; species Corynebacterium sputi. The sequence continues at coordinate 73,073 of NZ_KE386599.1, forward strand.
TCCAGGACGAGAACGCAGAATTGCGACTCCGTGTCGACGACCTTGAGCGTGACCTCGATGAGGCCACCGCCGCAGGTTCGTCTGCGCCGGTGAGTGCCGCTCCGGCGTCCTCCGCTCCGGAGGTCGACGAGACTGCCCTCCGAGCCCGCATCGAAGCTGAACTCCGGGCTGAGTACGAGGACCGCGCGTCCTCCGAGTCCACCCGCGTCCGCGCTGACTCCGATGCCCGCGTCCGTGAGGCCGAGGAACGTGCGGCAGCCGCTGAGCAGCGTGCACTGCGCGCTGAAGAGGCTGCAGCTGAGGCAGTGTCGGCTTCCTCCCAGGAGGCTTCTGCTCCGGCCGCATCCAGCTCCGGCGCCGCTCAGGCAATGCAGGTGCTGTCGATGGCTCAGGAGACCGCGGACCGCGTCACCGGCGACGCCCGCCGCGACGCAGACCAGATGCTGACCGAGGCTCGCGACACCGCCGAGCGCACCGTCTCCAGTGCGAACGAGGAAGCTGAGTCGACGCTGACCTCCGCCCGCGATGAGGCTGAGTCGACTCTGACTCAGGCGCGTCGGGAAGCAGAAGAGACCGTCACCTCTGCCAAGAACCAGTCTGAAGAGATGCTGACCAACGCCCGCAACGAGGCGCAGTCCACTGTGACGGACGCCCGCCAGCGTTCAGAGCAGATGATTTCCGACGCAGACGCCCGCTCCGCAGCGACCATCAGCTCCGCTGAGCAGCGTGCCGCTGAGCTGCAGGCCGATGCTGAGCGCAAGCACACCGAGATCATGACCACGGTGCGCGAGCAGCAGTCTGCTCTCGAGTCCCGCATCGAAGAACTGGAACTCTTCGAGCGCGAGTACCGCACTCGCCTCAAGACCTTCTTGGAGTCCCAGCTCGAGGACCTCAACTCGCAGGAGTCCGCGGCCCCGGCTGACGGATATAGCTCCTAGCAGTTGCACCCATAACCCCACTGCCACTTTGCGTGGCGGTGGGGTTATACTTTTGCCCATACGTGCTGCGATCCGGCCATCACCGGGGAGCACTCCGGAAGAACAGCGTTCAGCGCGCCCAGTAGAGCCGGACGGGTCCGGCCCGTCATCGCCGGTCTTAAGCGGATGTGGCCGTCACTGGACAACAGTGAGGGCCGCATCAAGCGGGGTGGTACCGCGTTTCCGGTGATCAGAATGTTGCCGTCGGCGTCCCCGTGTTTGGACGGTTTCCCGGGGCATCCGGGACAGCGAAGAACATGGGAGCCTCACACGTGAACAAACCCACCTCAGCAGGCGGTGCCTACCCGCGCACCAACGCCTTTGGTCAGACCCAGGGAAGCCCGAGTTTCCCGGCTCTGGAAGACAAGGTCCTCGATTTCTGGAAGAAAGATGACACTTTCCAGGCATCGATCGACAACCGAGACGGTGCAGAAGACTACGTCTTCTACGACGGGCCTCCGTTCGCAAACGGTCTGCCGCACTACGGCCACCTGCTGACCGGGTACGTGAAGGACATCGTCCCGCGTTACCAGACCATGCGTGGCTACCGCGTGCCCCGCGTCTTCGGCTGGGATACTCACGGCCTGCCAGCAGAGCTTGAGGCTGAGAAGCAGCTCGGCATCAAGGACAAGGGCGAGATCGAGAAGATGGGCCTCGCCGAGTTCAACGCCTACTGCGCTAAGTCCGTGCTGGAGTACGCCGACGAATGGCAGGAGTACGTCACCCGCCAGGCTCGTTGGGTCGACTTTGAGAACGGCTACAAGACGATGGATCCGGGCTACATGGAGTCCGTTATCTGGGCGTTCAAGGAGCTCTATGACAAGGGTCTGATCTACCAGGGCTTCCGCGTCCTGCCGTACTCCTGGGCTGAGCACACCCCGCTGTCGAACCAGGAGACCCGCCTAGACGACTCCTACAAAATGCGCCAGGACCCGACCCTGACCGTCACTCTGCCGATCATCGGAGCAGAAGGCGGCGCAGCAGAGGCTCTCATCGGCGCCAAGGCACTGGCCTGGACGACGACCCCGTGGACCCTCCCGTCCAACCTCGCATTGGCCGTCCACCCGGATGTCACCTACGCAGAGGTCGAGGTTGGAGACGACGGAGCTGAGGAGTTCCGTGGTGAGCGTCTGCTTCTGGCTAAGCCCCTGATCGGTGCGTATGCCAAGGAGCTGGGCGAGAACCGCACCATCGTCTCCGAGCACTCAGGTTCAGAGCTCGTCGGACTGACCTACGAGCCGGTTTTCGAGTTCTTCCGCGATGAGCCGAACGCCTTCCGCATCCTTGCCGCTGACTACGTCACCACCGAAGACGGCACCGGTATCGTCCACCAGGCTCCGGCCTTTGGTGAGGACGATATGAACGTCTGCCAGGCCAACGACATTGGCGTTGTCATCCCGGTCGACATGGACGGCAAGTTCACCTCCCTCACCCCGCCGTACCAGGGTCAGCTGGTGTTCGATGCCAACAAGGACATCATCCGCGACCTCAAGGCAGCCGGCCGCGTCCTGCGGCACCAGACCATCGAGCACTCCTACCCGCACTCGTGGCGTTCCGGTGAGCCGCTGATCTACATGGCTCTGCCGTCGTGGTTCGTCAACGTTACTGAGATCCGCGATCGCATGGTCGAGCTCAACCAGGAGATCGAGTGGGAGCCGGAGCACATCCGCGACGGCCAGTTCGGCAAGTGGCTCGAAGGCGCTCGCGACTGGAACATTTCCCGGTCTCGTTACTGGGGTTCACCGATTCCGGCATGGGTTTCCGATAACGACGAGTACCCGCGTGTGGACGTCTACGGCTCCCTTGATGAGCTTGAGGCAGACTTCGGGGTCCGTCCCGAGTCCCTGCACCGTCCGTACATCGACGAGCTCACTCGTCCGAACCCGGATGACCCGACCGGCCAGTCCACCATGCGCCGTGTCCCGGATGTCCTCGACGTCTGGTTCGACTCCGGTTCCATGCCGTTCGCGCAGGTGCACTACCCCTTCGAGAACAAGGAGTGGTTCGACACCCACGCCCCGGCGGACTTCATCGTGGAGTACATCGGCCAGACCCGTGGCTGGTTCTACCTGCTGCACGTGCTGTCGACTGCACTGTTTGATCGCCCGGCGTTCAAGAAGGTCGTTGCCCACGGCATCGTCCTTGGTGACGATGGACTGAAGATGTCCAAGTCCAAGGGCAACTACCCGAACGTCAACGAAGTATTCGCCCGCGACGGCTCCGACGCGATGCGTTGGTTCCTCATGTCCTCTCCGATCCTGCGCGGCGGCAACCTCATCGTCACTGAGCAGGGCATTCGTGAAGGTGTCCGCCAGGCACTGCTGCCGATGTGGAACGCTTATTCGTTCCTGCAGATGTACGCGTCGAAGCCGGCAGAGTGGACCACCTCTTCGGAGAACGTCCTGGACCGGTACATCCTGGCGAAGCTCGCGACGACCGTGGACTCGGTCACCGAGCTTCTCGACGCCACCGATATCGCCCGCGCCAGCGACGAGATCCGTCAGTTCTGCGACGCTTTGACCAACTGGTACGTGCGCCGTTCCCGTGACCGTTTCTGGGAGGGCGACGAAGTCCACCCGGAGGCCTTCAACACTCTGTACACGGTGCTGGAGACTCTCACTCGGATCTCTGCGCCCTTGCTGCCGATGGCCTCTGAGGTCATCTGGAAGGGCCTGACCGGCGGCCGCTCGGTACACCTCACCGATTGGCCGACCTCTGCAGACTTGCCTCACGACGCCGATCTCGTCGCCGCCATGGACAACGTTCGCGCTGTCTGCTCTGCCGCATCGCGCGTGCGTAAGGCCAACAAGCTTCGCAACCGTCTGCCGCTGCCGAAGCTCACCGTCGCCGTAGCCGAGGCTGCGTCCCTGGAGCCGTTCGCCGGCATCATCCGCGACGAGGTCAATGTCGACGAGGTCGTCCTCACCGATGATGTCGCAGCTGCCGGCCGCTTCGAGGTCGTCGTCAACGCTCGTGCTGCAGGACCTCGTCTCGGCAAAGACGTCCAGAAGGTCATCAAGGCCGTGAAGTCCGGTGACTACGAGGTTGTCGACGACACTGTTGTTGCCGGCGGTATCGCGCTTCTGGAGAGCGAGTACTCCCGTCGACTGGTCGCCGTAGACGCTGACTCCACCGCGGAGATCGACGGCGTCGACGGGCTGATCGTCCTGGACATGAATGTCACCCAGGACGGCGAAGCCCGCGGTTGGGCCGCTGACCTGGTGCGTGGCCTACAGGAGGCTCGTAAGAACTCCGGATTCGAGATCACCGACCGGATCACCGTTTCCATCTCGGTGCCGGAAGAGTTCGCCGAATGGGCCGAGCAGCACCGCGACACCATCGCGCGTGAGGTGCTCGCGGTTGAGGTCGGGTACGTCGACGGTGAGCTGACCCACGACATTGGCCGTGGTGCTACCGCGGACGTAGCGAAGATCTAGAGGTTTTCCACAGCCCGGGTGATGTCCACATCACCCGGGCTTTCGCGTGTCAGTGGACGGCGATGGGGGCGTCGTTGGCGATAGCGTCCGTGACCACGGCACAACCGCAGACCGACTGCGGGCCGGTTACCCACAGGGGGATGGCATGCACATCGTGAAGTCCGAGATCGAGACGCACAATCCGTGGAAGTGGTACGCGGACCATGTGGTCTCGTACCTCTACGAGATCTACGGCAGCCCAGAGACATGGCTATTCGCGGCAAACAACCGCTCGACGATGGCAGAGTGCATCTTGGATTCGGTGTACTCCTCGCGCGTGCGCCACGCCCAGGTGGACAGCATGATTCGTCGGTTCACGGCGTGGACGCTGGGGGAAAAGATCTGCGTTACGACGTCCACCCGGCTCATCCACGTCCTCCGCGGTGATGCCGGCGCACCCACAGTTCCGGAGACCTCAGTTCTGCCCGCTAACCGGATTGCCGGACGATTCAAGCGGGACATCGCCGCTGATCTGGCCTGGGAACTGGCTGAGGCGGGAGTCGAAGAATGCGCAGACTTCCGCGAATTGGGCCCTGACGAGCATGAGGACCTGCGCGCCAGGTGCTTGAGAATCAAGGGCTTCGGGGAATCCGGATGGGTGCATCTGTGTCTGCTGGCCGGTTCAGTAGTGGTATCTCCGACGACGGCGGTTCGCCGGTTTCTTGCGATGGATGAGTACCGAGTCCCGGACGAAGACATTGTCCTGATCCTTCGTTACGCAGCAGAGATGATCGAATTGCCGTACGCCGCGCTGATGCGTGCCGTCGACCTGGTCTCGCAGCGATGTCGGGGTACTTTGCTGGAGGATCTGGACCGGTTGACCTGCCCGGAGCCTCCCGCTGCTTGAGGCCTACAATTGGCCCTCATGCTCCGCTGGGTCCTGCACATCGACATGGACGCGTTTTTCGCGTCGGTTGAACAGCTCACCCGGCCGACACTTCGTGGGCGACCGGTGGTGGTCGGGGGACTGGGCGGTCGCGGTGTTGTCGCGGGTTGCTCGTACGAGGCTCGGGAGTACGGTATCCACTCAGCGATGCCGATGGTTCGGGCCCGTCGGCTTATGCCCGGCAACGGTGTCGTGGTCTATCCACGCAAGGGAATCTACGGACCGGTGTCCCGCCGAGTGTTTGATGTGGTTCGGGAGAAAGTCGACATTGTCGAACAGCTCAGCGTCGACGAGGCGTTCATGGAACCGCCCGAACTCGCTGGTGCTGAGCCGGACGAGGTCCGCCGCTGGGCCGAGGAACTCCGCGCACAGATCCTCCAGGAGACTGGACTTCCATCGTCGATCGGCGCAGGATCCGGCAAACAGTTCGCCAAAATTGGCTCCGGTATGGCGAAACCAGATGGAGTGACGGTGATTGGCGCTGGCCAGCATGAGGAACTTCTCCATCCGCTGCCGGTGGGAAAATTGTGGGGGATTGGTCCCGTCTCCGAAGGTAAACTCCGCGGCCTCGGCGTAACCACGATTGGCTCATTCGCCTCGATGTCGCTGCGCGACGTGGAGGTCTCCCTCGGCAAAACCGTCGGCCCCGCATTGTGGAGGTTGGCACAGGGCCACGATGACAGACCAGTGAAGAAGCGCGCCGTCGCCAAGTCCATCTCGGCTGAACACACGTACCCGGAAGACTTGGTCTCCCGGGGACAAGTCGATGCCGCCATTGATAGAGCAGGAAAATCCGCTTTCCGACGCCTACTCAAAGACGGCCGCGGCGCCCGCACCGTAACCGTCAAAGTTCGATTGGCCGATCTGAGCGTCCACACCCGGTCAGAGACCCTGTCTTTTGCAACGACCGACCAAGAGGTGTTGCTCGCTGTCGCGAGACGGATCTCCTTCAACGTCGACAGCATCGGGGCGATGCGTCTAGTCGGAGTGGGATTCTCGGGACTGGACACGACGATTCAGGAAGTGATGTTCCCCGAGCTCGACGTCGAGCAAGTTGTGGCAGACGACCTCAAGGCCGTTACCGACGTCTTGCCGATATTCCGTGCATCAGATTCCTCGTGGACTCCGACAACTGATGTCCACCATGAAGAATTCGGACACGGCTGGGTGCAAGGCGCCGGCCACGGCGTGGTGTCCGTTCGATTTGAAAGCAGGCTGTCAGGCCCTGGCCGGATGAAGACTCTACGAGAAGACGATCCGGCTCTGAAGGAGTGTTCACCACTGTGCAGTCTTGATTGGGACGAGTGGTTCCGCACGATTGAGGACGAAGGTATCGACGCGGAGCCGGATCTGCCTAGTTAGCGTCGAAAAGCGTCTGGGGATGCGCACCTGAGGCGATCGCTGCGGCGAGGACGATGCGTGCCTGCGGAGCCCGGAGATACCCGGAACCGACGACACCCCGCGCCGCGAGCGTCGCGCCGCCACCGGCACCACCGTAGGTTCCCTGAACGTCACCACGCGGAACTCGAGTAGTCATGACCACCTGGACGCCCTTCTCCAATGCAGAAGAAATAGCGGCAGCCAACTCAGTTCCGACATTGCCAGACCCTAGGCCTTGAATGATCAGGCCGTGGGCGCCGGAGTTGATGGAGGCGTCGAGAAGCGAGCTGTCAGCACCCGCATACGCTGGGATGACATCGACCCGCACGCCATCCAACGCAGTGAGCGGGAGCGGATCAGGACGAGTGGGCTCTTCCGGTGCATTGGTAGCGAAGGCAAGCATGTCGGATGTATGCCACTTGGTGACACCGCGCACCGGCAGCACGGCATGGCCGAAGACGACCAGAACCCCGATGTTCCGGGCCGATGCGTCCGACGCGACGACAAGAGCCTCAAAGAGATTGCCCGGGCCATCAGCCTCAGGGTGATCCGACGGCAGCTGAGCGCCGGTAAAAATGACCGGTCGGGGATCTCCATGGAAGATATCCACCGCCATAGCGGTCTCTTCCATGGAGTCGGTGCCGTGCAAGACCACGACGCCAGCGACCTCCGGATCAGCAAGAGCCTCGTGGCAGGCAGCGACAACAGCATCAATCTCCGACAACCGAACAGACGCAGAATCAATGTGCGCGATATCGCGGACCTCGACGGACATCGCGCCGGGTGCGAAGCGATCAGCAACAGGGCGAACCACCTGCTCACCGGTCAACGTCGGCAACAAGTGCCCATTGCGGTCAGTGGTGCAAGAGATGGTGCCACCGGTGGCAAGGACGATAATTCGCGCAGACATGACAATAAGCTTACGGCCGGAGCTTGAATACTCTGACGAAGGGTTCAGACAAGTCTCAGTGTCCGTTGGTAAAGTTCCCGAGCGTTCCCTTGATACCGAATCCAAGCGGGCACCAGTTGCCCTCGGAGGAGAAACATGAACGCTCGTCGTAGTATCACGGCCCTGGTCGTCGCAGGCTGCACCGCCCTCTCTCTCGCTGCCTGCGGCGACGAGGGTGAAGAAGAGGTCACCACCTCCGAGACCACCACCACTGAAGAGGTGGAAACCCTGCCGACCGCGGCCGACCTCAATGCGGTTCTGGAGCGCGCGACCGATCCGAACCTGCCCGTCGAAGAAAAGATGAACACCGTCGAGGACGGTGAAGAAGCTGCCGAGTTCTTCGAGATCATGACCCAGTCGAAGGAAGAGACTGGCGCTAACGTGATCATCCTGGACCCGGTGCTGGAGGGCTACGCCCCGGACACCGTGCGCGTCCCGGCCCGCTTCGAGCAGCCGGACCAGGAGCCGCAGGAGATCCCGGAAATCGACTTCATCAAGATCGACGGTGACTGGCGTCTGTCCAAGACCTGGGCTTGCATGCTCGTCGAGCAGGTCTCTCCGGAGAACATCCCGCCGATGTGCGCCGAGGAGCCTGTCCCGGCGCCGGAGGGTGAGGTCATCGAGGAAGAGATCGCCCCGGCCCCGGAGGGTGAGCTTCCCCCGCCGGAGGAGGCTCCGGCCGAGGAGATGCCGGCTGAGCCGGCCCCGGCCTAAAGAGTCGTCTGGTACTAGACCCCTTGTGTGCAGCGCATTGCGCACGAGGGGTTTTTCTATGTCGTCAACATGAAGCGCGGGCTTTCCTCCATCGAGCCTTGTTTCGGAACTGCCTCCTTCGGTAAATTGCGATCTTTTCTCGTAGCGACTTCGGATCCGCGAAGCTTCGCCCCAACACATCGATCTCATCAGGATCGACCTTCACAAGAAGCTTCCCGACGGACACCAACGCATCGACCGGATCGCGCTCATTCAGGTAGATCTGCATCATCTCCACAATCGGATCTGGTGGTTCGACAGTCGGTGGATCAGGGTCACGAACAGGTTCAAGTGATTTCACCTGAGCGTTGAACCGGCGAAGCTTTACCAATTCGCGCTCTTCACGGTCCTGAGCACGGGCCCGCGCGGATGCTGCCGCTGCGATGGCTGCATCATCGGAGATGGACTCAACCATGTCCTTTGCGGTTTCACCGGGGGACATGATGCGCATCTGCTGCAGCATGCGCACTACCGGCTGGACTGCACGGGCGTGGGCTACAACGTCGCGAAACTTCGCTCGCGCTTCATCTCGGCGCTGGTTGTGTTCTTCGCGCAGTGCACCGGACTTCCGGACACTGGCTGCGAAAGGCACCGCACCAGGGTGGGATAACGGCCCGGCAGGCTCGGAAGCCACTTGCGCACCAGAGCTCACAGAGGTCCAGTACTCAGTGCCAGCCAGGGAACGGGTGACATCCCAGAGGCCCTTGGTCTTTTCGTTGTGATGACCTCGGCACAGTGCGTGCAGGTTATCGGTCTGGGTTGGTCCGCCTTCTGCGTGATTGGTGATGTGGTCCATGTCCGCGCCCATGGCATTTTTGGTACATCCGGGGAACATGCAGACGCCGTCACGGCCGATCACGAATGTGCGCTGGCCAGCAGTAGCAGCGTAGCCGCCGGAAGCGGACGGGTGCGCAACATCCACGGACGTCACCATTGACATGTATTCTTCAGTCAGAGCTTCAGAGAGCGTCCCGACCCCAGGCATCCAGACCGGACCGCCGTCAATACTGCGGTACAGGTGTAGGCTAACGCTGGCCTCTGCGGTCCCGCGGATCAGGTGCATGAATGCCTCAGCGCTGGTGCATTCCTTGGTCGCAGCGATGGTGCTGATAACGCGGTGGGTTTCTTCGGCATGAGCGGGGGCGAGGTTCAGTCCAATACGGTGTGTCTTTTCTGGGTATTCGGCTTTGGTGTGGCGGAAGGATTCCTCCACTTCTTCGGGAATCGGTGCACCGGCAAGGTCTACTGGCCGGGCAGCGTGGTGCACGGTGTCGATGGCGTGCTGAACCTTCGGGAATAGCTCTTTCCAACTGCCCATGCTGAGCCTGTTGACCGTGGGGAGAATCGATGCCAGGAGCAGAGGCTCCAAGGCAGGGAAATGTTCCTCTGCCACGGAAAAAGTTGCGCAGGAGAGCTTCTTCAAAAGTGCCAGCGGGGCAAACCCTCGAGCGGTTAGAACTTCAGTGAACTTGGGCATGCGGTCGAGCATCAGGCCAATCTTTCGGTAGTCCCGCGCAGCAGCATCGGTCTGGCCGAGGTCCGCACTCAGGCACGTGATGTGATGGCGCGCGTCTTCCTCAGGCGCACACAGTGATGCGGTAGCCAGAGCAAGCTCACTCCGGTTGCGCGCCAAGACGAGGCCGGCACGATCGGAGTCGTTCTCGTGTCCCCACTTCGGTGCGGACTCGGCAAGAGCTGCTTCGAAGGGGCAATCGGTGGTGTCGATGGTGATGGTCATGATTTCGCCCCTCCCTTGAGGTCGAACGGTTTCGCTTACCTGTTCGATCATGCCGGAAGGGATTTATCATTTCAAGAGGCCAAAGGCTTGTTTCGATAGAGTTATCGAAAATTCACCTGTTGGTATGCATGGAAGAACTATGTCTTGCGCACGACGACAAAAGCCGACCACTAGGTGGTCGGCTTTGGGGGCAATGGGCTGAGAGCTAGTCGGTAGCACCGAATTCGACGGTACGGAGCACTCGCTGAGTGATACGGGGGCTGCGGGCCTCCGGGTCGGTATCGCCGTAGACGATCGTGTTGATGAAGTTGATTGAGCCGTCCACCGGAATTGGCTGGGAAAGGTCGACGGTGACAGATCCCTCGCTGGTGGTAGTTCCGGAGTCGATGACGGACAAGGTCACTCCGGTTTCTTCATCGTCGAGCTCCGCGGTTGCCTCAGTTGGGGACTGGTCGACGGTTGCATCCAGTTCGACAATGTCGCCGTCACGATTGACCAGGGTGTATGTGATGGTCTGGGCGACGCCACCGTCGTCGACGGTGTTGTCGACAGTCCACCGAGCGCCTTCGCCGACAGCCTCGGTGGGGAAAATGACCGGGGTTGTGAGCCACTGGATCATGGAGGTTTCCACGCCAACTCGAGCAGTGTTGGAGGCAGTCTCCGGGGCGCCGAGGGCAACGTCCTCGACTGCTCCATCATCACCGGCGCTCCAGGCTGCTCGGAATCCCTTAGCTGTGGCGATGTCGCCTTCCAGGGATGAGTTGGATCCGGACGGGGTATCCAGTTCCGCAGTAACTGCACGATTGTCGCCGCCACCGGTGACGTTCGCCTGCAGGGGCAAAGTCATTGTTGTGTCGGCGAGGGCTGAATCGGACTCGACGGTGCCGTCGGGAAGCGTAAGTACTTGAGAGAAGCCGCGAGTGACGTTGATGTCGACGGACTGATCGGCTCCCTCGTCGTCCCATCGCAGGACTGACTTTTCCCCGGAACCTTCGGTAATGAGCTCCACGGTGGGCACGGGCAGGTCCGCCTCGACCATCTCAACCTCTTCGGATGAACAGGCGCTCAAGGTGAGGATCGTGGCGACGGACAGTGCGGATAGGGCGGTCAACCGGCGGTGCTTCACGCCTATGAGGCTACAAGGGACAGGTAGTGCCGGTGTTCAGGTGGGTGACTTTGTGGCGATTCACCGGCGCTATGCGCGATGATGGTCAGGTGACCCGACCTGATGAACCAGAAACAACAACTGCACCCACGGACGCCGCTGCGTCCGGGGTTCGCCGCTCGACCCGATATGTCGGGGCGTTTGCCCTGGTCATGATTGTCGTTGCGGCCTTGGACCAGGTCACCAAAATTGTCTCCGTGAATCTGTTGGAAGGCCAGCCGCCGGTCAATGTGATCGGGGAGTGGCTCCAGCTCCGGTTGCTGCGTAACCCAGGCGCGGCCTTCTCTATGGGTGAGGGCTCGACGTGGTTGTTCACGACGCTCCAGCTGACCTTCGTGGTGCTGTCCACCGGCGCCGCGGTGACCGGACGACTGACCTCGCGGTGGCTCACCGTGGCCGTTGGGCTCATTGCTGGCGGCGCGCTTGGCAATCTGCTGGACCGGTTCTTTCGGGAGCCGGGGTTCTGGTTCGGCCACGTGGTTGACATGTTTTCGGTACGCGGGTTCGCCGTGTTTAATGTCGCAGACGCAGCCATCACAATCGGCGTAATCGTCATGGCAGGGTGGATAATTTTCTCCCCGGACGCTCGCGATGAGAAGCCTGACACCACTAAGGAGGCCACCGATGCGTGACTCACGACAGATGCCGGTGCCCTCGGGGCTGGCGGGCATGCGGATCGACGCTGGACTGGCGAAACTCCTCGGGTTATCTCGAACCGTCGCTGCGCAGTTGGCGGAGGATGGGGATGTGACGGTTGATGGAGTGTCCGTCGGTAAGTCAGACCGGTTGGTCGAGGACGCCTGGTTGTCGGTGCTGTTGCCGGAGGTGAAGTCCATCATGCCGGTGGCTGAGCCAGTTGAGGGCATGGACATTCTGTACTACGACTCTGACCTGATTGCGGTGCACAAGCCGGTGGGCGTCGCCGCACACCCGACTGTGGGCTGGGATGGTCCGACCGTCGTCGGTGGGCTGGAAGCCGCAGGATTCCGGATTGCTACCTCGGGTCCGCCGGAGCGCCAGGGAATCGTCCAAAGGTTGGATGTGGGAACGTCTGGAGTGATGGTGGTGGCGGCGTCGGAAAGCGGGTATTCGCACCTCAAGCGCGCCTTCCGAAACCGTGAGGTTTCCAAGCGCTACAACGCTCTGGTCCAGGGCCACCCTGACCCGTCCTCCGGAACCATTGATGCACCGATCGGGCGCCACCCGTCCTCTGGGTGGCGATTCTGCGTGCGTGACGACGGCAAGGCCTCGGTCACCCACTACGAGACCATGGAAGCATTTGCACCCGCCTCGCTTGTCGACGTCCGGCTCGAGACAGGGCGGACCCACCAAATCCGCGTGCACTTTTCCGCAATGAATCATCCCTGCTGCGGTGACCCGATGTATGGCTCCGACCCGAAGTTGTCGGAGCGACTCGGCCTGAATCGCCAGTGGCTGCACGCGGTGCAGGTCGGCTTCCACCACCCGGCGGATGGCCGCTGGATGGAAATCAACTGCCCGTACCCGGATGACCTGCAGCATGCGTTGGACGTGTTGAGGAACGACTAGTGGGCGCGCACAGTCAGATTCCGGAGCAGCCGGAGGAAGGCACTATCCATCCTCTGATGGCTCTCGTGGCGGTCGTCTGCACCATCGGCTTGGTGGTGATGTTTTTCTTCGCCGCGGGTTCGGACCGGGTACACGGTCGGATGAACATCCAAGGTGACTCCTTGGGTCCTGACGGGGAGGAGTCGGTGTCTGAGTACGTCGCACGCGCTGACACCTCATTGTCAGAGGCAGAGGGCGACGAGAACCGGTGGGCGCTAGTGTCGTTCGACCCGCCGGTGTCGCCTCAGGATGTTGGCGGCGTCGTGCCTGCAGACGTCCGAGTCGCTCGAGTATTGGCTGTGGAATCAGTCCCGGTGACTCTCCCAGAACCCATTGAAGGGATGTCCCGCACTGAGGTCATCGAGAGGGAGTTTGCCTTCCGGACGATGCTGGCAGGGGAGGATCCGGCATTGGGGATTCGAATCGTCGGGCTACTGGTGTGGGCAGACGCAGAGCAGCTTCACGACATACGCCCAAGAGCCACCGCGGTGGAGGTGCTCCCGACGGACGCGGTGGTCAGCCGCCTTGGCGTCCGCGGGATCAACCAGTAGTTACCCGTCGAAGAGATTCGACAAGTACGGGTTGAGGAACAGCCCTTCGGGGTCGACCTGGCGGCGTAGGTTACTGACCTCATCGAACAGAGGGTATGCCTCGCGAAGGGCTGAGTTCTGTAGCGAATGCAGCTTGCCCCAGTGCGGCCTGCCACCGGCGGCACGCAGAATCGGCTCGATAAGGCCGAAGTAGCCCCGCCAGTTCTCCCGGTGGTACCGGTGTACAGCGATGTAACAAGTCTCGCGTCCGTAGGCGGTAGACAACGCGACGTCGTCTGCTGCGGCGGTCCGAACTTCCAGGGGAAAGGACACGCAACTATTGGTTCGGTCGATGGCAGCGCGAATCTCGGAGAGGACTTCGGGAGCGTCGTCAAGCGGAATCCCGTACTCCATCTCGGAGAAACGGACGCGTCGCGGCGACACGAATACCTTGTGTGATTCGTCGATATATTTCTGCTCGGGCACGGAGCCGACCGCGATGGTGTTCAGACGGGACGTCAGGTTCGGACGCAGGCGCGAGGCTTCACACATCGCCCAGAGGGCGGCATTGCCGACGACCTCCTCAGAGAAGAACTTCTGTGCAGTCAGAAATTTCGACGGGGTCCGGTGGCTGCCGCCGTCGCGCCGGGTCCACTCGTCATATTCGGAGGCGGGGACGCGGGTATTTTCCTTCACCAAGGCGGTGTCAGTGCCAGGGAAAACGAAGAATTCCAGGTGGTCGGCGGATCGGGCGCGTTCGGGGAAGGTCTGGCGAAGTTCCTCGAAGTTCTCAGCGTGCTCGTCGGCGGCAAGGTGGAATTCCGGGACCGTGTCGAAGGTCAGCTCGGTGAGAACTCCGAAAAGGCCCAGGCCAATTCGGCCGAGGCGGAAGATCTCGGCGTCGATTCCATCGGCGTCTGGGGAACATAGCCGCTCGCGCCCGTCTGGGGTGACCAATCGAAAGCTCCGGAGCATCCCGCCAAAACCCGTGTATCCGAGCCCTGTCCCGTGGGTGCCCGTGGACACGGCGCCGGCGACCGATTGAGGATCGACGTCGCCTTGGTTTGAGAGGGCGAGGCCGATGGGGCCGAGAAGACCGGGGACGTCGCGAAGACGGGTACCAGCGCGGAATGTGACCGTACCGTTCTCCATGTCCAGCCCTGAGATCCCCGACAGATGGTCGAGCTGGATACGGATATCACTGGTGGTAGCCACCGGCGTGAAGGAATGCCCAGCTCCGAGAGGGCGCACCGTGGACTCCGCAAAGGCAGCAGCCTTGACGATGCTTGCTAGCTCACGGACTGTCTGCGGCTTATGGACCGACGTCGGGGTACACCGTGTCGTGCCAGCCCAGTTCGACCAACTCATGTGTAGATCCTTCCTTCACCGCGGTAGGTGGTCCACCGTTTGGTGACCGCGCAATCCGTGACGACGAGTGCTTCAATTGCGTGTTCTGCCGATTCGCCGGCTTTGGCGTGTCTGAACCAGACCGGGTCCCCCAGGGCGAGGTCAGCACCGGTCAATGGCGTCTGCACCTCGCCTGCCCCTTCGGTGGAGACGTACTCCAGACCTTCTGGCCAGACTGGCGTGGGCAGCCTGTCCTCGCCCGCAGGTCCGGAGGCGATCCGACCTCCGCCGGCGACAGTGACGGTGCCTGGTCGGGGTCTGCGGACCACCGGCAGCACGAACCACTGCGCGGGAGTAGGGGAGAAGGCCGCGTAGGTATCGAAGAGGGTGGGGCCGACGATGCCGGAGCCAGCGGCGACTTCGGTCACGGCAGTCTCGGCTGAGGTTGATTCCAGCGACCCGGTGCCGCCGCCATTGACGAATTCCAGGGGCCCGGCAACGGCAGTGACAGCGTCGACAACTGCCCGACGTTGCTTGGCCAGCGCCGGCCGCGCGGCCTTCTGCATGGCGCGGATAATCCGCTGTCGGATTCCGCCTGCTGCGTCACCGACCCCGGCGATGTGCCCCTCGTACATCATTACGCCGACCAGGTTCAGGCCGTCAGCGCGCACGATGGCCTCAGCGACGCGCGCCGCCTCGGCGGGGTTATGGGTAGGTGACCGCAGCATCCCGACGTGTACACCACCGCCTGGCCGCCACGACGCATCCACATCCAGGCAGATTCTGATCGGATAGTTCGCCTCGTGGATATTGTCCTGGAGCCACTGGATATGGTCGACGGAGTCCACCATCAGGGTGATGGAGGAGGAGAGGCTGGGGTCGTCGTAAAGCGATAAAAGAGCTTGCTTATCGACGCTTGGGTACGCCACCACGACATCGTCAGAGATCCCCGCCCGGACGAGATCGATCGCCTCCTGCAGCGAGTACGCGAGAACCCCGTGAAAGCCCGGTTTTTCCAGCACATGGGCGATCAACGAGGGGATCCGAAGGGACTTGGACGCGACCCTGATCGGGGTTCCGCGGGCGCGTCGGCGCAAGTCATCGCAGTTGGAATCGATGGCAGCGAGATCGAGGACGAGGGCGGGAAGCCTCTCGTCGCACACGGCGGAGCGGACGTGGTTGGGCACCGCCGGTGAGCTGTTCATGCAATGAAGGTATCGACCCTAAAAGTTGCAGGTGTGGAAACGAAGAAACCGGCACGAGAGTTCGTGCCGGTCGACGTTCGGAGAGGTCCTAGACGAGCCAGGAGTACCGGGCTTCGTTCGACGGGAAGTCGAGGATTTCACCGTCAGCAGCGATGCCTGCGGCGACCGGGCGACGGTCGATAGCCTCGATCGTCTTGTCGATGGCTTCCTGAGTGAACGGGGTGTAGACGCCTTCGCGGAGTGGTGCGAACATGCTGGGATCCTTCCGGTCAAAATATGAGGTTGTCCTCAAGTATGGGGAACATGGTTAGCAAAGTAAAGAAACGATAACGTGAGTTCGCACACGTCTGAAAAGATGAGTATGTGCAGGTAGATATACTTTTTGGGGCGGGCGTGGATTGCTGTCGGTCGCGCGGCTACGATCCCCTACATGGCCAATTCATCGTTCGTGCACCTCCACAATCACACCGAGTACTCGATGCTCGACGGAATGGCGAAGATTGACCTGCTGGCGGAAGAGGTCTCTCGGCAGGGGATGCCAGCGGTGGGAGTGACCGATCACGGCAATATGTTCGGCTCGGATTCCTTCTATCGGACGATGAAATCTAAGGGAATTAAGCCGATTATCGGCATCGAGTCCTACATCGCACCTGAATCGCGCTTCAACAAGCAGCGAGTGAAGTGGGGTGACCCGCATCAGAAGAGCGATGACGTGTCCGGCTCGGGCGCGTACCTGCACCAGACGATGATTGCGGAGAACGTGCAGGGCCTGCACAACCTCTTTTATCTGTCTTCGATGGCGTCATATGAGGGTCAGCTAGGCAAGTGGCCTCGCATGGACTCCGAACTCATTGCTGAGCGCGCCGACGGCATCATTGCCACTACCGGTTGCCCTTCTGGCGACGTCCAGACTCGCCTGCGTCTGGGGCAGTTCGAGGAGGCAGTTCAGGCTGCCGGAATGTGGCAGGACATTTACGGCAAGGACAACTACTTCCTCGAGCTGATGGATCATGGCCTCGACATCGAAAACCGGGTCCGTACTGAACTGCTAGAGGTGGGCAAGCGGCTGAACCTGCCGCCGGTGGTGACCAATGACTGCCACTACGTCACCCGCGATCAGGCCAAGGCACACGAGGCGATGCTTTGTGTCCAGACTGGCAAGACGTTGCACGACCCTGACCGCTTCAAGTTCGACGGCGACGGCTACTACATCAAGTCCGCCGCCGAGATGCGCGCCCAGTGGGACCACATCCTCCCGGACGCCTGCGACAACACCCTCCTGATTGCCGAGCGAGTCGGCGACTATGACGAGATCTGGGAAGAGCACTCGCATGACCGCATGCCCAAGGCAGATGTGCCAGAGGGCTACACGCCGACCACCTGGCTGCACCACGAGGTGATGGAGGGACTAAAGAAGCGTTTCGACGGCGCCGACGTCCCCGAGGAGTACATTCGCCGCGCCGAATACGAGATCGAAATCATTGACGGCAAGGGGTACCCGTCATACTTCCTCATCGTGGCCGACATCATTGCTCACGCCCGCGACATCGGCATCAAGGTTGGCCCCGGCCGTGGTTCCGCCGCCGGCGCGCTAGTTGCTTACGCCACGTGGATCACGAACATTGACCCCATCGAGCACGGTCTGCTGTTCGAGCGATTCCTCAACCCAGAGCGCCCCTCCGCACCGGATATCGATATCGACTTCGATGACCGTCGCCGCGACGAGATGATCCGCTACGCGGCCGACAAGTGGGGCGAGGACAAGGTCTCCCAGGTGGTCACCTTCGGAACGGTCAAGACCAAGCAGGCCATCAAGGACTCCGCGCGAGTCCAGTTCGGCCAGCCCGGCTACCAGATGGCCGACCGCATCACGAAGGTCCTGCCGCCGCCGATCATGGCCAAGGATATCCCGCTCGGCGGCATCGTCGATCCCGAGCACGCTCGTTACGGTGAGGCCACCGAGGTCCGTCAGCTCATCGAATCTGATCCCGACGTCGCAAGAATTTATGAGACGGCGCGTGGACTTGAGGGCGTCGTGAGGCAGACGGGTGTTCACGCCTGTGCCGTGATCATGGCGTCGGTGCCGCTGACCGACCACATCCCGATGTGGAAGCGGCCCGCCGATGGCGCGATCATCACCGGTTGGGATTACCCGGCCTGTGAGGCCATTGGCCTGCTAAAGATGGACTTCCTGGGTCTGCGAAACCTCACTGTTATCGGGGACTGCCAGGAGAACATCCTGTCTAACCGCAATGAGACGGTGGATCTGGACAGCCTGCAGACTGATGATCCGAACGTGTACAAGCTGCTTTCTCGTGGCGACACCCTAGGCGTATTCCAGCTCGACTCCGGAGGCATGCGCGAGCTGCTCAAGCGTATGCAGCCGACGGGCTTCAACGATATTGTCGCCTCCCTGGCGCTGTACCGACCCGGCCCGATGGGTGTTAACGCCCACATGGATTACGCCGACCGTAAGAACGGCCGCAAGCCCATTACTCCGATTCACCCGGAGCTTGAGGAGCCGCTCAAGGAGATCCTAGAAGAGACCTATGGTCTGATCGTGTACCAGGAGCAGATCATGCGTATCTCTCAGAAGGTCGCGAACTACACCGCCGGTCAAGCAGATGGTTTCCGTAAGGCCATGGGTAAGAAGAAGCCTGAGGTGCTGGAGAAGGAGTTCGTTACCTTCGAGGCCGGCATGAAGGAGAATGGCTTCTCTGCAGCGGCCATCAAGACGCTGTGGGACACGATCCTGCCGTTCGCCTCCTACGCCTTCAATAAGTCTCACGCCGCCGGCTACGGTCTGGTGTCCTACTGGACCGCCTACTTCAAGGCAAACTTCACCGCGGAGTACATGGCAGCGCTGCTGACCTCCGTCGGCGATAACAAGGACAAAACCGCCATCTACCTCGCGGACTGCAGGCACCTGGGCATCCATGTTTTGCCTCCCGACGTTAACGAATCAGTCCTCAACTTCCAGTCCGTCGGCTCAGACATCCGCTATGGACTGGGGGCAATCCGCAACGTCGGCCGAGATGTTGTCGACTCTGTCGTCAAGACCCGTGAGGAAAAGGGCGCATTCCGTTCCTTCTCCGACTACCTCGACAAGATCGATACCTTGCCCTGCAATAAGCGGGTGACTGAGTCGCTCATTAAGGGCGGCGCCTTCGACTCGATGAACCACCCGCGTAAGGGTCTGCATCTCATTCACGAGGATGCCGTCGATGCAGCTCTCCCGACGAAGAAAGCAGCCGACAAGGGGCAGTTCGACCTCTTCGCTGGCTTCGGCGAAGAAGAAGGCGGCGACGATAGCGTTTTCCAGGTGCAGGTCCCGGAAGAAAACTGGGAACGGAAGCACGAACTTGCACTCGAGAGGGAGATGCTCGGCCTGTACGTCTCCGGACATCCGCTCGACGGCTACGAGGAATCACTGGCAGCGCAGTCCGACACTGCCCTGACGACCATCGTCGGTGGCGAAATCAAGCACAATACCGAGGTCCTCATTGGCGGCATTATTTCCTCCGTCGACCGCCGAGTGATGAAGGATGGTCGCCCCTGGGCGATCGTCGCAGTCGAGGACCACAACGGCGCCAGCGTCGAGGTCCTGATCTTCCCGAACACCTACGAAAAGGTTTCGACGCTTCTTGCCGAAGACGTCATCGTCCTCGTCAACGCCACTGTGCAGTACCGAGACGACCGACTGTCGATCATTTGCAATGACCTCAAGCACCCGGATCTCGGCATCAACGGCTCTACTGGAGTTCCGCTGCGCCTGACGCTCAACACCTACGAGTGCACCCCGGAAAACATCGGCAAGCTAAAGCGCGTCCTGATGGCGAACCCGGGCGACTCTGACGTCTACCTCAACCTGGTCGATGGCGGAAACTCGACGGTCATGGTCCTCGGCGACCACCTCCGAGTGAACCGCTCTAGCTCACTGTTCGGAGATCTGAAGGCGACGATGGGTACGGGGGTTGTGGGGTAAAGAGCTTAGACGTCTTGTTATGTTCCTGATTCAGCTTCACGCCGTTTGAGGTGGCTCATCCAGACGATGACATCGAAGATTCGAATCGTCGACATCGATTCAAGGTTTTTGGATGGGTCATTTTCTGACTGAACTGGTTCGAGCGCCTTCGATTTGAGGCGATCGAGCCATTCTGCGTTCGTTTCCCCGTCTAGCTTTGCATTTAGGTATTTGTGCAGTTCTCGATTGAACGTGCTGTACCAGAGTTTATCGACGTCTCCTTCCTTGAAAAGCTCCCGTTTGATCCAGCTATCAACTACGGGCGCCAACCGTGGTCGCTTGACTGCCAAAAGCTTGCTTATTGACGTCTGGCCGAGGCCTTTGATCTTGTCGAGCCGGTCATACAATTTGTAAAGTGCGTCAATGTTGGGGTCTCCTATTTCCCCGGAAGTATTGGCAAAAGGCACGTCCTTTTTAATCTTCGACAGACTTTGCCAAATTTCCTTGGTTTCCTCGCGATTGAATGAGCTTGTTAGCCGCAATGAATTCGAGCCGGAGATGTTGATGCTGAGCATGCTCACTTCATTGATATCCCTGAAAGTGAACTCATCGGTTTCGGTCGACTCTGGGCTTAGGTGACCGAACATCGCTCCTGATCGAAAAGGGAAGCCCTCGTTGTTGACCGCGAAATACTCGCGGAGTAAGTCAATCGCCTCGTTTTCTCCGGTACGCTGCAAGCCATTTGGAATGTTCTCTTTCCAGACGATGTCCTGTTTCTTTTGCGACATGATTGACCCCTTCGTTAGTAGTTGTGTTGCCAAAAGGGTATCTTAACTGTGTTTCATTGGCTTTCGGATTGGCACTGTCCCTTTCTGGTTGCGCGTCTGTTGCAGTCTCTGGAGGAGGCCTACTATCGGCAGCGTGGCGCCTGCACAGCCGTCACGACGTCGTATGAAAGGGAAAACCATGAACATCTCGGGACAGCCTGCCGCACGATTTCTGATGGGCTAGACCTTCGCGTTGCTTGGCCTAGATGCCGCCCGCGAGCCGGGTCCGCGCGTCGGGATGGCCGGACCGACGTTGTCGGCGATCCGCAAGTTCGCGCCGCTCCCGGAGAATGACGCATTGATCGTTCGTGCGAATGGCGCAGCTCAGGCGGCGGCCGGCGGCATGTTGGCGCTCAGCATCGTTCCGCGGACCTCGGCTGCGGTTCTGGGACTCACTTTGATCCCGACCACCCTGGCAGGACACGCTTTTTGGAAGGCGGAGGACAAGGGCGCCCGCAAGATGCAGACTGTCCAGTTCCTGAAGAACTCCGCGATTCTTGGGGGGCTTCTTCAAATGGCGCTGGGTCCGAAAGGGAAGTAAGGGGTAGGTGGGGGCGTCGGGAAGCAGATCTTTGAGGTCCTCCTTGCCCACTACGTGCGTTTCGACGCATGCGGGTAGCATTAACTGCCATGACCAACACCGCCTCAACATCGACCGACACGACCCGCCGCCTCGTCCACGCGGCTGACATTCAAGCCGCTCAGGCGCGAATTTCGTCGGTCATTGAGGCAACCCCCCTGCAGTTCTGCCCGCGCCTGTCTGAGGCGACCGGCGCTCGAGTGTTCCTCAAGCGTGAGGATTTGCAGGACGTGCGCTCGTACAAAATCCGTGGCGGATACAACGCCATGGTCCAGTTGACCGATGAACAGCGGGCAGCTGGAGTGGTGGCGGCGTCGGCGGGAAATCACGCCCAGGGCGTTGCCTATGCCTGCAAGACCCTCGGCATTGAAGGCCGTATCTACGTGCCGAACCAGACGCCGCAGCAGAAGCGTGACCGGATCGCGTATCACGGCCGGGATGCTGTGGAGATCATCGTGACGGGGGATAGCTTCGATGAGGCATCATCGGCTGCTCGCGCAGATGCGCAGACAACCGGTGCCACGATCATCGAACCGTTCGACTCCTTCGACACCATTGTCGGGCAGGGGACTGTTGCGGCGGAGGTTGTCTCGCAGCTCTCAATGCAGGGACTGACCGCGGACACTGTGTGCGTCCCTGTCGGCGGCGGCGGATTGCTTGCTGGTGTGACTAGCTACTTTGCGGATATGTCGCCGCGATCGAAGATCGTCGGGGTCGAGCCGCTGGGGGCGTCGTGCCTTGCAGCAGCGATGAAGGCCGGGGAACCGGTCACGCTGCCGAAGGTGGACCCGTTCGTGGATGGCGCGGCAGTGAAGCGAATCGGAGAGCTGCCCTTCGCCACGGTCGAGGCTAACTCCAGGCGGCTGAATATCATCGCCGCTCCGGAAGGTTCCGTGTGTGTCGAGCAGCTGGCGCTGTACCAAAACGAAGGCATCATCGCTGAGCCTGCCGGCGCCCTGTCGGTGGCTGCGCTGGAGCAGCTGGAGATCACCCCAGGCGAGGTCGTGGTGTGCATCATCTCCGGCGGCAACAATGACGTACTGCGGTACGCAGAGATCATGGAACGGTCCCTCGTCTACCGCGGTCTCAAGCACTACTTCCTGGTGAATTTCCCGCAGAAGCCCGGTCAGCTCCGGGTCTTCCTTGAGGACGTCCTCGGGCCGGACGACGACATCTCCCAGTTCGAATACCTCAAGCGCAATAATCGAGAGACCGGTGCTGCGCTGGTTGGCCTGGAGTTGCGCAACGCCGGCGACCTGGATGCACTTCTACAGCGGATGGCCAACTCCCCGCTGGACTGCCGTCGTTTGGAGCCGGGTACCGCAGAATACGAGTACCTCACCTAATTTCAGCTGCTACCTGAGTCTAGAATGTCGGGGCACCATCCCGCGCACACACAAGGAGAACCAGTTCCGTAATGAGCCAGCCCGTCGGATCCTCAGTTGCACAACACGGCCCGGAACTCGCGGCCTGGCTCGCGGTCCAAGAGGCGGCTTTGAGGGAGCGCCTCGCATCGCTTTCCGACGTCTCCGTTAGCGACGACGAAGCCGCCGCCGCTGCAATCATGGGCACTCCGGTTCAGCCGGAGGCACTGTATGCATTCTCTGGGCTGAAGATGGACGAGGTCGAACGTTTTGATGCGTTCCTGTCCGGTCTGATTAATGCGGCATTGTCGGAGTCGGAGGCTGCGGCGCATGAGGTCGTCGATAAGCATCCTGCGCTTGTTCTTTCCTCGCTGGTGGGGCGTGCCTCCCGCGTCGCCACGACCTCTGACCTGTGGTCGGATTGGGCAGCCGGTCTTGGACTGTCTGCGCCGCTGACCGAACACTTGGCGTCCCGCACTCCGCAAATGCTCGAGGAACTGGGCCTGGCTAGCACCGCGCTTCTCGACGGCTCCTCCGCCACTCGAGGTTCCGAGGAGGACTCCGCGCGCCTGATCATGCTCAATGCTGGTGTGCAGCAGTCAGTGATGCCGCTGATTATCGAACGGATCGAAGAAGCTGCCGGTCTGACCTTGATGGAAGAGCCGTCGCCGTCTGACGTCGTTCAGGCCCTCGTTGCCGTGAAGGACTCGCTCGACGGTTTAGTCGCAGGATTCGCTGACGACGCAGAGGATGACATTCCCCGTGCGCTTCGAGTCCTTGCTGCTTCGGCTCCGGTCCGGGCTAAAGAACTTGTATCGGCTACCCACGGTTTCTTGATCGCCACCGCTGCAGATCCCGCAAACTGGGAATCTCGCGATGACCTCGGCCCGGAAGAGACCGGTCTGCCTCCGCTGCTCTATGGGGAGGCTCGTGAGGAATTGAGGGCGCGTCCGGTGGGGACACCGAAGCGTCGTCAAGCAATCGGTGTGGTTTCCACAACGGGACGCCCGCAGCTGTTTTTCCAGGAAGACACCGGAATCATCGGTATTCAGTTGCCGACTCCGGTGGCGCCGACGCGGCCGGAGTGGACCGTCACCTACGGTGGCAGCGTTGTTCAGACCCCTGCGGTCGCGTTGGAAGACGGTGCTGGTCGCCCCTTCGTCGCTATCGAAGAGCCTGTTCGTGACGTGCTCGTGGAGCTCGGCGACGCCCGCCACTGGCTAGTTCCAGCCGTCGATACCGAAGACCCGGTCCTCATTTTCGGCGCGGATGGGCAGTCGGTCTCCGACAAGGTCTCCCTCCATTCGGAGTCCGTCCACGTGCTGTACCCGAATGACGCTCGACTGATCGACCCGGCGACCGGACTCGACGTGCCAATGATCACCGACCCCGCCCCATCACGGTGGGATCTGTGGCAGATCGCCGAGGCTGATCTTCGCGACGTTACTGCGGTCCAGGTCATCCGCCCCGGCGCCGCAGGTGAGGTGCGTTCGGCATCCCCGCAGCGTCGTGCTCGGCTGACCAACCCGCATGCCCGTCTACAGAACACCGTCACCGATTTCGGTACCCCGGTGCACGATGGTGGTCCGGTCGCACTGTTCCCGCGGAGCCTCTCTGGCCACGATGAGTCGTGGAACGTCCAGGTGGCCCAGTTCACCGGTTATGGCGAATTCGCTGATGAACTGGTCATGGAGTACGAACTTGAGGTTCCCGCTGCCGGTGGTGAGGTGGAGATTCTCACCGATGATGATTACCCGTGGCTCGGCGAGTTCGTTGTCCGCCTGACCAATCCGCGAGGTCGCAGTTTCCAGGCACACTTTGCTGTCGCTGAGCAGGCTCACATTGACCTGAGCTTCCCGGGTGGCGGCGATGGTTTCCGCATCCCGACTGAAGGTGGTCTGACCTCGGCGGATATTCGTGTCGTCTCGGGGGAGAAGCCCCTGGAGTCGGAACCGGCGATGCTGCGCCTGCGCGCGGCTGATGAGTCGGGCGTGGTGGAGCTCTCCACTGAGGAGGGCTCTGCACTCACGGTCCAGGTGACCCCAGGCGTGCTGAGGTTTGAAATCCCGTTGACCGACGAGGACCCAGTGGTGCGCACCCGCACCATGCTTACCCGCCCTGGCCGCCTCGACGTCCACGGCGAATTCCGCATCAACGCCCCTGGCGAACTGCGCCACGCTCACCTTGCCGTGCGCTCGGGGGAGCGTGACATTTGTCGTGTCCCGCTGACTCGTCGTGGCGATGAGGCGTTCGGTGATTTGGGGTCGTATGCAGATCGCGTCGGGATGCTTCGGGCAGTGACGGTGAGCCTCGACTGGACTCGTGTCACCGGCCGCAAGCTCCTCTCGATTCCTCTGGTTGAGGCCACCTCTCAGGACCCGGTGACCTCTATTTCGTTGGATGACCGTGAGATTTCCGTCGGTCTGACAGCCGTTGGGCAGACCCACCCGATCACTCTGTACGTCTGGTCCGCTGGTCGACCGTGGAACGCCCCAGTGGGTATTCCGGTCGCTGGTGGCACGTGTGAGTTGCCGGAGGAACTGCTTGGGGCTGGCCCGTACGTTGTTCAAGCTGTCGTAGGCACTCCGGAGGAGCGCCGCCCGGTCTGGCCTACCCCGGAGTCGATTGTCCTGGATGAAGGACAAGGCGAATCGCTTTCCGACGTCTCCCTCTCCACACCCCATATGGCCCGACTCTGGTCCCTCCTGGCGGCGCGACGAGCAGCTCGTGCAATCACCTTGGCAACCGCTCCCGGTGCAATGCCGGCCGAGGAGATCCGTAGCTTCCTCACTGAGGATCCGCGCGTTGGCTTGCAGACGTTGAACTCCACCTCGATTCGCCTCGGCGACCAGGCAGGAATGCTTATCGGTTCCGGCTTGGTTCTCGGTGACTTCGCTGTTCGTAAGCCCACGCCGGGTCGTCGCCGCGTGCCGTGGCTCGGTGCACTGTCTTCGTTGGCGGACCTAAGTGCCGCTCGGGCTGCTGGCGATCTCGAAGCCGCTCACGAGCAGCTCGATTATTTGCGCGCTATCGGTGGCGAGGCCCTTACTCGGGCTTTGGCGACCGGACAGGACGCAACGCTGGAGTCGGCGAAGATCGATATGTCCTCGGTGCAGATCGCGTCGTTGCCGAAGGCTCAGGCGGATCTCATCCTCGCGGAGGTCTTTGATCCGCACCGGATGGTTCCGGGCCCGTTGACCGATGATGATGCTCGTTTTACTGCGATTTACGAGGTCGTTGAGCGTCGTGACGACATCGTCGAGGCTGGCCTTATGCTCCAGTTGGCTAAGCAGTCCCGGGCTCTGTTCCAGGCAGTGACGAAGGTCTCGCCGAAGCTGCGCAAGGCCGTTAACGTGCGGTTCCACAAGCTCGATGGCATCGACGCTGATGATCCGTCGTTGCACTGGACCCTGGTTCCGGGCACCTCACTGCTCATTGCCGTTGCTGCCCGCGGTATCGCAAGGTTCAATGCCCAGGCGACCGAAGAACAGCGCATTGACGACTCCGTCGTTCGCGACCTCCTCGATCAGTGGGCATCGCTGGCGGACCTAGTGCCGACCCTCGTGATGAGTGACCTCCTCATCGCCGACGCCCTCGTTGCCTTCGCCCTCGATGGAGACCTGACCAAGGATCCTGAGTAGCCGCGTGGATCGACTCCTCGTCCCCGCGAAGGGAACCTTTGTCTCGGGTGAACTGGAGATTAAGCGTTCCCGATTCATCACGTGGATCTCCCGCGCTGATGACGAGGAGGCGGCGCGGGAGCTGATCACCATGGCTCGCGCCGAGTACCCGGATGCTCGTCACCATTGCAGTGCCTACCTCCACGAGGTGGCCGGGGCGAACCGGGTTGAGCGCTCCTCCGATGACGGTGAGCCGTCCGGTACTGCTGGACGGCCGATGCTCGACGTCCTCGCCGGATCCGGCCTCACTGATATTTCCGCCGTGGTTGTTCGCTACTTCGGAGGTGTGAAACTGGGCACTGGCGGCCTGGTCCGCGCGTACTCCGACGCGGTCTCTCATCTGCTTCCGCAGGTCCCGGTCCATGTCCGTCAGCGCCGGGATCTTCGTTCGGTCGAGGCCCCTGCTGCAGATGCTGGCCGGATTGAATCTGAACTGCGCAGCCGCGGTTTCACGATCACCGACACGGTGTGGGGCACCGCAGTCACTTACGTTGTGGCTGTGGATCCAGACGGAGGAGCAGAGCTTCTCGACGGCACCCTCCAATCTCTCACCCACGGCTCTCTTCTCTCTGCTGACGCTGGCTCTACCTGGGTGGAATCACCCGTGTAGTGATAGTCCGGTTAGTATTATCTGCATGAGCAATATGGAGATTCGTCCCGGTTCGTCCATCGAGCAGCGCAAGCAGGCCGTGCGTCAGCACAGCCGTAGCGCCGTCGTGTGGGCCGGTGGCGGCATCGTGGGTGGACTTGCGCTCGGTATCCTTGCCGGCAGTTTCACCCTCTTCGTGGTCCTGGCGATCATTGGTATCGCCGGCGGTGTCGTTAACTGGCGCAAGGTGCAGAACATCGTCAACTACAAGGACAGGTAAACCCCCCATGTCCGTCCGGATCGACGCCTGGCTGTGGGCGGTGCGCCTGACCAAGACTCGGTCAGTTGCGGCCGAAGCCTGCCGCGCGGGCCACGTGAAGGTCGGGGGAGTGGCAGTCAAACCTGCCTATAACGTCACCCCAGGTGATGAGGTTCGGATTTGGATCCATCACAAGGAGACGATCGTGGAGGTCGTCGACACCATTTCCAAGCGCGTCGGTGCTCCCCTCGCGCGGAATTGTTATGTCGACAAGACCCCTGCGCCGCCGCCGCGCGAGTTGTTCGCGGCCCCTCCAATCCGCGATCGTGGCGCCGGTCGGCCCACCAAGCGTGACCGGAGGGAGATCGACCGACTGCGAGGTCGAAACTCCTAGAAGGGGGGAGTGGTTTCGAGGCCGAGGACGTCGTAAAGCTGGGTATTGGTCCAGATCTCGATGGCCTGGCCCTTTTCCATGTACTCCCGCGCCTTCTTCTCCTTTGACGTGACCGAATCCCACGGTCCGGCGACGAGGATCGTGGTTTTCTTCGTCACATTCTTCCCGACGGTCCCTCCCAACTCCGCAATCGACGCCCACAACTGACCCTTGTCATACGGTGCGAAATCGCCAGTGAGAGTGACGTTCTGCTCGAACAATAGGTTGTTCGGATCGGCGTCAGTATTGGCCTCGGGAATCGTGTCCGGAGTCTTGGCGGCATCCCAGCGCGATACCCGCTTAGGTCCGACCTGACGCAACCGCCTGCCGCCGATATGCCCCATATCAAGGCCTAGATCTGCGGAGTACGCGGACGGCGAAGTAGTGGCTTCGAACTGGTGAGCCGCATCTCCACGCATAAGCCACAGCGCGACCTCGGCGCAGGCAACCGCATCCGCAGCAGCGTCGTGATGTGCCTTGAGATCATGCCCAGCCGCAGCCGCCAGCGTGTTCAGCTTCATGTTTGTCGTCTGCACTCGAGCCGCGCGAGCCCACTGATACGTGCACGCAAAATCAATCTCCGGCGCGGTCAGCCCGTCTGCTCGTGCCGCGCGGTGCAGCGCAGTGAAGTCGAACTTTGCATTGTGGGCAACAACCTCATGCTTCCCGACGACCTCTTCAAACTCTTCCAACCTCTCCGCAAACGACGGTGCACCGGCGACATCGGAAGGCCGAATCCCGTGGATGGAAATATTGAAGTCATCGAATTGCTCAAGGCCCTTCGGCGGACGGCACAACCACGAGTACGTCTCAGCGACCTCGCCAGCGCGCACTACAGCGAGCCCAAGCTGGATGATGGATCCTGAATCTTCGTTGGCGGTCTCCACGTCGAAGGCGATGAAATCTATCGA
This sequence comes from Corynebacterium sputi DSM 45148, assembly GCF_000427865.1. Taxonomy (GTDB): domain Bacteria; phylum Actinomycetota; class Actinomycetes; order Mycobacteriales; family Mycobacteriaceae; genus Corynebacterium; species Corynebacterium sputi. Next base: position 101,673 of record NZ_KE386599.1, read on the forward strand.
CGGCAGTTCCACTGGAGCGGCCGGTGCTGGCGCAGGCTCGTCATCCTCGCCAATTCCCCTGATCTCCTTTTCCAGCAGTGCCGTCGCAGCGTCCGCGAATCGGCCTTCGGCTGCGGACCCGATCAGTTCAGCGATGGCCGAGGCTGCCTCCCGAGTCGAACCGGTCACCCGCACCGATGGCAATGACGGGCCCAGATCCAAAAGACCAGGGGAGAGGGCCCCAGGCTCACGTACCGACACTGCCACGTCCGCAACGTTCGCGGAGACCGGTCCATTGTCCTTAATGCTGGTGCGGGCCAGCCGGGACACCGTGACCGAACTGGCGTCGACCTGAACCGTGGCGCCGGAGAGGTGTGCGATGACCGCTGGAGAGGTGCTCATGACCAATGATTCTAGAGTGTCCGCCGACACTGACCCACGAGATGCTTCAGGTAACACTGTCTACTAGGATCTTGGACGTGACAACAACGTTCGGGTGTAACCGGAATGTTGTTTTTGTGGGGTCGGTGAAAACGGACTTTCGGTACCCGCTAAAGTGTCGCAACGTTGTTCCCGCCGCACCCAGGTGGGCAAGTCTGAAGGGAGAATGCGAAATGACGAACTCGGTAAAGGTCGACCGCCTGCACCCGGGCGAAGCAATGGCCAGGAACTACATGGCCCCTGCGGGACTGAGCATCCACCGCCTCGCCCTGGCGATCGGCGTGTCGAGCACCACCATGGAACGGTTCCGTACCGGACAGTTGCGGGTCACCTCTGACCTGGCCCAGCGTCTTGGTAGCTACTTCGGGACTACTCCGGACTTCTGGATACAGACCCAGCGGGAGTATGACGCTGCGTAATTAGTTGTATCTCGACAGAATCAGCTCGACGCCTCGACCAATCCGGTCCGGCTTCGGGCTTTTTTGCTGTGCATCTGCATTTGCCTCGGCCAGTTGTTGAGCAGTTTGTTCCTCGACCGTCGCTCCAAGGATGAAGAAGGTTACGACATCCGCTGCCGTCTCATCGCCTAGTGCTTCCGCGATGATCTCTTCTGGTCGAATCGTCGCCGTCCCAGTTGCTAGCGCGGCAGATACGACCTCTGCACCATCCCGGTGATTGGTGAGGAGGGTGTGGAAGTGAAGGGCTAGGGCGTCGGGAAGCGAGTCTTTATCGCTCTCTGCGAGCGATGCGAGCATGCGGTCCGCGACCGCCCCGAGCAGTGCCTGTTTAGACGGGAAGTGCCAGTACATGGCGCCCGCCGCGGCGTCGAGGTGACGCGCGAGTCGACGAATTGTCAGGTCCTGCAGTCCGTACGTATCGAGAATTTCCAGGGCTGAGTCGACGATGATGTCCTTGCTGAGCTGCACGTTGTCTACCGTATCGGAATTTTGGAGGAGGTCGCCGCAGGGACGGGTATTGAACGGTGTTCAGGGAGGCTATAAGTTTGTTCCAGAAGGAACTTGAACACTGATCAAGTTTGATCCAGCCCCGGAGGTTTTCCATGCCTGACATTCTCGAACTCGCCCGCACGAAAGTCCTCGAGGAGGGCGTAGGCCTCAATACAGAGGAGACTCTTCAGGTCCTTGAACTTGGCGACGACAGGATCGAAGAGATCCTTGCCCTCGCCCACGAGGTCCGCCTGAAGTGGTGCGGCGAAGAAGTCGAGGTTGAGGGCATTATCTCGCTGAAGACCGGTGGATGCCCGGAAGATTGTCACTTCTGCTCCCAGTCCGGCCTTTTCGAAACCCCAGTCCGCTCTGCTTGGTTGGACATCCCCGCATTGGTCGACGCCGCCAAGCAGACCCAGAAGTCCGGCGCGACCGAATTCTGCATCGTCGCAGCCGTCAAGGGCCCAGACGAGATGCTGTTATCTCAGCTCGAGCAGGCTGTCGCCGCCATCCACTCTGAGGTCGACATCAACGTGGCCGCCTCCGTGGGCATCCTCACCCAGGAGCAGGTGGACCGTCTAGCCGCCGCCGGCGTGCACCGCTACAACCACAACTTGGAGACCGCTCGCTCCTACTTCCCGAATGTGGTGACCACCCACTCCTGGGAGGACCGCCGTGCGACTCTGGAAATGATCCGCGAAGCCGGAATGGAAGTCTGTTGTGGCGGCATCCTCGGTATGGGCGAGTCCCTCGAGCAGCGTGCTGAGTTCGCCACTGATCTAGCGGAGCTGAACCCGACTGAGGTTCCGATGAACTTCCTCGACCCGCGTCCAGGCACCCCGTTTGCAGGCCGCGAGCCGATGGCGACCCAGGATGCCCTGCGAGCCATCGGCGCTTTCCGGCTCGCTTTGCCCAAGACAATTCTCCGCTTCGCCGGTGGACGCGAACTCACCCTCGGTGATCTCGGTGCTGAGCAGGGACTCCTCGGCGGCATCAATGCAGTCATCGTCGGCAACTACCTGACCACTCTCGGCCGTCCGGTGGAGCAGGACCTCGACATGCTCGGCAAGATTCGACTGCCGATCAAGGCACTGAACGCCACCGTCTGATGTCCACGACCCCTCGGCAATGGCCGCGTCCTCCTCGCCGGCCTGACAGCAACGAACTGCTCCACGCCATGCTGCTCGGCGACGCCCCTGACTTCGACCCTTTCACCGGCGCACACCTAGCAGCCGGAGAAGAGGGCGATCAGAGTCCAGGTGCACGGGCCGGTTTGGAGGCACCGCGCTATTGCCAGTTGTGTGGACGCCGCATGGTGGTTCAGGTGCGTCCGGACGGCTGGTCCGCTTTGTGTTCTCGCCACGGTGATGTGGATTCGACGGCACTGGAGCGCCGCTGAGTCAAAATCTCCGCTCCGGTTGCCTGACCTGTGGGTAAGGCTCAGCGTGTGCGGGGAAAGCGAGTTGATCCCGTGGGGGAGGTCAACCGCACTGACACATCAGATTCCGGGGGATCGCCGGGCGGATTCGCCTTTCGATGCGGCAATTAGTCCGACCGATAAGAAGTTTGCTCACGAGAAGGCGGGCGAGATTCAGTCTGAGACTTCGATCGTCACCAACCGCAGCCACGTACTTCTGGCGAAGACGTGCCTGTGTTCGCTTCACGACGACATCACCGCCCACTCCGAATCCTGCGCCATCACAATTGGCTTATGTCATTGAGCATCGGGCGCACCTCGCCCTTGAACACCTAAAAGTGCTGTCTCTCGAGCGGTCGCTCCTCTTCTTGAGGTATCGACTGGGCTGCTGGAGGAGGTGGAGCCGACGTTGCCTAGCATTGACACCCAAAAGATGATCTCCGAACGGACCTTTCACGGTCGGCTGCAAGCGATTATCGAGGCGTACGACGAGATGCTTCGCCCACCAGGATCAGTCGCGGGAGCGAGTCGCAGTCTCCGATGACTGACACTGCAGTCCATAAAAAGGAAGACTGCACTGGCGTCGATGCACTGCTTCACTTGGTCCGAGGCAGCACGTCGGTGGATGTGACCGTCAATCTGTACTGCCGCCTCAACGGAGGCCCGATCGGGTCAATTCGATCCGCATCATTCCTGACTGCACTGCCGACGGGTACCGTCCGACCGATGCTCAGTCGGCATTCGTGAAGTGTCGCGACGGAACCTGCATGTTCCCCGGTTGCGATATCGGCTCTGATAAATGCCAGTTGGACCACGACAATCCGGCGGCGGGTGGACCCACTGACACTGAGAATCTGCACGCACTTTGCCAGCACCACCACAATGTGAAGACAGGCGGACTTTTCGAGGTCATTCGTTTCTCGGATGGCACGTCCACGACGACTGGGGCAACGGCGACGGCGCAGTCTTCTGGGCCAGCCAATCGCCCGGGTGTCGGTCTCGGCGCACAACACAGATCACCTGAAAACCCAGCCCGAAGCTCCACTGCGGACGGGTTATCACCCGCCAGTGAACGGCCATTCGCCGAGGCGCCCGGAGGACCCGCCCAGACCGAAGGAGGTCTTCACCAGAAATCAGGGATAGACGTACAGGCGGCTGCCGTGGTGAGTATCGCAGCGCCAGAGCTGGGTGAGATTCGAGTCCTGGACCTGCTGGCAGGACAGTCGGATTGCTTCTCCGGTGTTAGGGCTGGTGACCGTGAGGCTGCGGTATCCAGAAGCCGACGACCCGGAGAGTCGATTACCGACCAACGCGATGAAGTTGCACTTCGCCGTACCGTCGCCGCGGAAGATGGCAGAGGCGGAGGTGCCGTTCCAGCAGCGCTCCCGCACTTGCAGTCCCGCGCCGTAACCACCACTAGAGCTGCCGCTGTTGGAGCTCCCAGAATTCTGCTGCACCTGCGTTTCCGTGACGGTTTCGACATAGGTGGTGTTCTGCGGAACATGCACAGTGGTGTCGATGACAGATTCAGCTGCCGGAACCGGATCCGCAGCAGCCGGTTGAGTCTGGCCGTCCCGAGAAAAGACCAACCATGCGACGAAACCTAGAGCCACCACGAGAATCACCGCCAATACCGTGATGAGCGGTACTAGGGCGGAATTTTTTTGAGGTGCCGGCGGCTGTTGCCAACCCGGAGGGGGAGGGGCCTGCCACTGGGGCCCGCCTCCGTAGGGACCGTTCGGATAGCCGTTCATCCTGACCTCCATGGGAAATGAAGAAGAGGTACTTAGATTAGCAGGCAAAATGACGTGCGTATCGAGCCTTAACCCCGTGTGACCCCGTGTTTTACGGGTAGATGTACATCTGGCTGCCGTAGTGAGTGGCGCAGAGCCACAGGTCATTCATGGCTGGATCCTGGGTGGCTTGGCAGTTGACGTCAATTGGCTCGCCAGTAGTTGGATTGACGATCGATAGATATTGGTACTCCGCTGGAGGGGGACCAGCTAGCTCGTTACCAACCAGAGTGACGAAGTCACATCCCGCGAAACCCTTTCCGCGGAAGTTGGCGGTGGCTGAAGTGGCATCGGGGCACTGTTCCAGGACGGGGAGTCCGGAGCCGTACGCCGGGCCGTCGTCAAGCGGGGCTTCTGATTCAGCACCCACCTCGGCGGCTGAAGCCTCTGCCGCCAGACGGGATTGGGTGGAGCTCGCGTGAAAGAGCGATGCGGTCAAGCCACTGATGACGAGGAACAGCAGGGAAAGCAGGATCACAGCCGGTAGGTACGGGAAGACCTTTCGCCGGGCACGGTGTTTCCCGGCGTATCTCACAGCACCGCTCATGCGTCCTCCGTTGAGTGTTCCGAACCGGGTCCAGACTATCAATTTTCTTGTCAAATACCGGTTCAGTTATCTCGGAAACACTACTGCTGCAGGAAATTCGCGAGACCAGCCGCGATTGCCTCGGCTAGTCGCTCACGATCCTCCTCGGAGGAGAGCAGCGCGAAGTCAGTGGAGTCCTGCATGTTTCCGAATTCGACGAGGACCTTGGGCTTGGTCGACAAGTTAAGGCCGGTGAGGTCGGAGCGAGGATATAGTCCGTCGACCCCAAGGTAGTTGGACGGTTCGAAGCCGGCGGAGAGCATCGAGGACTGGAGGGACTCGGCTAGTTTGGTGGAGCCATCGGCGTCATTTTCTGGAAGCGGGTCGGAGATGGCGGAGAGGTGGAAACCCCGATTTCCCTCGGTATTGCCGTCAGCGTGGAGGCTAAGGACTGCGTCAGCGTCGGAGTCGTTCTCTATGTAGGCGCGTTCGTCGATGCAAGCGGCCCGTTCGGAATCGTCCTCGCGGGATAGCAGAACTGTCGCTCCATTCTCTTCCAAAATGGAGGCAATCTGCCCGGTAATCAACCAGTTGAAGGTGTGTTCCGGCCATCCGTCGGAGGCCGCAGTTCCGGAGGTGTTGCAGGGTTTCAGTCCGCCGCGGCCATCGGTGACTATGTCGGACGCCGGTGGAGGGGTTCCTGCGTGGCCCGGGTCCAAGGAGATTGTGGTGCCCTGGAGTGAGGACAAGTCCCCGGTGGGAGCCTCACGCATAGTGGACTGGGTGCTGCTGCCGAGTGTCGGATTCACAGTCTGCTCCTGGGTTCCGCATGAGACGAGTCCGAATGCCACCATCATGGCGGCAGAGAGTGTGGTGATTCCGGAAACTCGTTTCATCCTCCAATTATGACGCAGGGTAGCGTTTACCGATATGGAGAACACCGCAACGACCGCACCAGCGTCACCGAAGGAACGCAACAGGTTCCTCTGGCTGATGGCAGGTGCACTCATCGCCGCAACCGTTTTTGGTGCGGCGTGGGGCCTGCTGCGACCTGCTCAATCGGTCACCGTTGTCGAGGGCGGGATGCGTTTGAATGCCGACACCCTCGACGCAGGTTTCGTTGGATTGCTGTGGGCCGCGGTGGCGGCGGTGGTTCTTGGCGTTGCGCTCGCGCTTATCTCGTTCTTTCGGATGCCGGAGCGCAGGGGAGCGGCGACACTGTGGTGGATTACTCTCATCGCCGCAGCGTGCGTGTGGATCGCCACGGGTGCCGGCGATGTGGCCGCGGCAGTTCGCCAGCCGGACCTGCAGAACGCGGAGATCGGCGACGCACTAGAGCTCTTGCCGATGGTCTCTGTTCTCCCAGTGGTGCTGTACTCGGCTTTCGCCGCGGCAATTGTTTACTGGGTCTGCCTGCTGTTCATACAAACGCCGGACGAGCCCGCTGAATCTGTTCCGACGTCAGATTCGCCCGAGCAGTAATTCGAAGCCTGGAGGTCCCCTCTGGGACACTCGGCGGACGGAATACTCCGACGAGGACCCCGCGCGCGAGCAGTTCATCCCTTGCGGCAACGGCACGAACTGGATCTCCGAGAATCACCGGTACCACCGCAGAAGGAACTGCTGGGACGCCCCACAACTGAGCGATTAGTCGGGAATTTTCCGTCACCGCGCTCGCTAGCTCTGGTTCTGCCTCCAGGATGCGTAGAGCCTCGAGGGCCCCGGCCGCAGCTACAGGCGCCAGGGCAGTGTCGAAAATTGCTGGCCGCGCATGGTTCAGCACGTGCGCGCGTAGCAAGTCCGGGCCCAGAACCGCTCCGCCTTGCGATCCCAATGACTTGGACAATGTCACGGTGACCACCAGATCTTCGGCACCGGACAGTCCCGCCGCTGCAACTGCGCCCCGACCACCAGGGCCGAGCACTCCCAGACCATGCGCCTCGTCGACTAGGAGTGTCGCACCGTGTTCGCGGGCAAGACGATACAGGCCCGGGATGTCGGCAACGGTCCCGTCGGCGGAGTAGACGGAGTCGGTGACGATGAGGGTGCGGGAGGCGTCGGGAAGCGTGGTTAGAGCTTGTTCGACTGCCTGAAGGTCGCCGACTGCAGTCACCGTGACCTGCGCGCGGGAGAGGCGGCAGGCGTCGATGAGGCTGGCGTGGGAGGCGGCGTCGGAGATGATGTGGTCGCCACGGCCGACTAAGGAGGTGACCGCCGCGAGGTTCGCCATGTACCCGGAGGAAAGCACGGTTGCGGACCCGAAGCGGAGGAATTCGGCGAGGGCGTTTTCGAGGTCGTCGTGGATTTGTGTAGCTCCGGTGACCAGCCGTGATCCGGTGGAACCTAACCCGTAGTCGTGCAATGCCTGGGCTCCAGCGGCGATGACGCGCCGGTCGCGGTGGAGGCCGAGATAGTCGTTGGATGCGAGGTCGAGGACGGTGTCGTCCGGTGCGCGTGGGCGCAGCTGGCGGTCAAGACCTGCTTTCCGACGTTTTCGTCTGACACCTTCCAAACCCCACAACGGCGAAATGCCCATCTCTGCTCCTGTACTCACACGACTTGAACAATGTTCAAAAGTTTACTTACTCACAATCGACGATCCGCAGGCGCTACTATGTCCCCGGAACAATGAGCCCCAGCATCCCCGCACGACAGCCACGCGTGGGAGCAACACGAAGGAGAGGCCGCACGATGACCGAAGCAGCCGTGCCGACCACCGTCCAGTCCCTTGCGCCCATCGAGTCGGAACTGGCGGCGAAGGTCGTCGATACCGGCCAGGGGTACACCGGCGTTGAGGCAAACGCTGAGTGGGCCGATGAGATCCGCCGGCTGGCCAAGGCCCGCAATGCCGTGATCCTCGCGCACAACTACCAGCTGCCGGAGATCCAAGACATCGCGCACGTCACCGGTGATTCCCTGGGGCTGTCGCGTATCGCCGCAGAAACTGACGCAGATGTCATCATCTTCTGTGGCGTTCACTTCATGGCCGAGACTGCGAAGATCCTCTCTCCGGAGAAAACCGTCCTTATTCCGGACGAGCGCGCTGGCTGCTCCCTGGCTGACTCGATCTCTGCTGAGGAGCTCCGTGAGTGGAAGTCTGAGCACCCGGGTGCCGTCGTGGTTAGCTACGTCAACACCACCGCAGACGTGAAGGGCGAGACAGACATTTGCTGCACCTCGTCCAACGCTGTCGACGTGGTCGCCTCGATTCCGGCTGACCAGAAGGTTCTCTTTGGGCCGGACCAGTTCCTCGGTGCGCATGTGCGTCGTGAGACTGGCCGAGACAACATGGAGATTTGGGCCGGCGAGTGCCACGTCCACGCCAACATCAACGGCGATGAGCTGGCCCGCCGCGCTGCTGAAGAGCCGGATGCGGACCTGTTCATCCACCCCGAGTGTGGCTGCGCGAACTCCGCGATCTACCTCGCCGGCGAGGGCACTATCGAACCGGATCGCGTGAAAATGCTGTCCACCGGTGAGATGCTCACCTCTGCCGCCGCTGCAGAGAAGAAGGGCACTGGAAAGGTTCTGGTCGCCACTGAGATTGGGATGTTGCACCAGCTGCAGAAGGCCGCGCCGGACGTGACTTTCGAGGCCGTCAATGATCGCGCCTCGTGCGCGTACATGAAGATGATTACTCCGTCTGCGCTGCTGCGCTGCCTTGCTGAGGGCACCGATGAGGTCACTGTCGCCGATGATGTCGCGGAGAAGGCTCGCAAGTCCGTCGAGCGCATGATCTCCATCGGTAACCCGGGCGGCGGGGAGTAGATGGCGCTCGCCGACGGCTGGGACTGGCACCTCGACTGTGACCTGCTGGTCATTGGTGGAGGTGTCGCCGGGCTGTCGGCGGCACGTAGGGCTCGTGAGTTGGGGTTGGATGTACTTATCGTCGACAAGGGTCGGTGGCGCGACGGCGCTCGGACCCAGCCCAGGTTCGTCCATGCCGCAACGAATCTGGCACAAGGCGGAATCGCTGTTGTAGGGCTTCCCGACGCCCCCAGCCACGACTCCATCACCTCCCACGTGGACGACACCCTGAATGCCGGGTCCGGGCACTGCGACCGCTCCGTGGTGGAGTCGATTGTCGGGCGTGGCGCTGACGCGGTGAACTGGCTGATCGGCCTGGGGACAAACTTCGATACTCAGCCTGATGGCACATATTCCAGGACCCGCGAGGGCGGACACACGTACCGACGGATTCTCCACGCGGGTGGGGACGCCACTGGTGCGGAGATCCAACGTGCTCTGGAGGCATCTGTAATCGGGGCTCGACTGCTGCAGAATGCCAATGCCAAGGAGATCCTCCTCGAGGATGGTGTGGCCAAAGGTGCGCTGATCCGCGATCCGCGAGGTCTTGGCGCGGTGACGGCCCGCAAGACTGTGATCGCGACCGGGGGTCTTGGCCACCTGTTCCGGGCAACGACTGCCCCGAAGGGGTCCCTCGGTGACGGTCACGTCTTAGCACTTGACGCAGGCGTGGAATTGTCCGACCTGGAATTCATCCAGTTTCACCCCACGGTCCTCTTCGACAGCCGCGCCCATGGCCGCAGGCCCCTCTTGACGGAGGCTCTTCGCGGTGAGGGAGCAACTCTGCAGGACAGCCATGGCAGGCCCGTCGTTACTGACGACCCTCGCGGCGACTTGGCTCCGAGGGACATCGTCTCTCGGGCGATCGCCATGCGCCTGCGCGAGACTGGGGAAGACAATGTGTTCCTCGATGCCCGCAGTATCGAGGACGTTCACACCCGCTTCCCGACGGTCACTTCCGGCTGCCGATCCCTCGGCCTAGACCCTGCCGTTGACCTTCTTCCGGTGGCCCCTGCGGTGCACTACAGCTGCGGCGGTATCGCCACAGACGGCAACGGAGCGACGAGTGTCCCCGGACTGTATGCCGCCGGAGAATGCGCCCGGACCGGACTTCATGGAGCAAACCGGTTGGCCTCGAATTCGCTGTTGGAGGGTCTTGTCGTGGGTAAGGCAGTCGCCGAAGCGGAGATCTCCGGTGTCGGAGCCACGACGCCAGAGAGAATCAAGGGCCGACACCGCCCCAGGCTCAATACCCAAGACCGCATGACAATGCAGGCAGCGATGACCGAAGGCGCTGGCGTGACGCGGACAGCGGAATCACTCGAACGTGCGGTGGAGGCCCTTGAGGGGCTGCCGGATGCGGGGGCAGTGGCCGTCGCTAAGCGAGTAGTGGCCGCGGCGCAGGCGCGGACCGAGACGCTCGGCTGTCACACGCGACTCGATTAACACTTCACCCAAGGAGAACAATGCTCGACGAAGCAATCACCCGCGGCCTGATCCGCACCGCGCTGCAGGAAGATCTGCAGTATGGGCCGGACGTGACCTCTCTGGCGACCGTCGGCCCGCAGCAGCGGTCACGGGCAACGGTGACCAGTCGCGCGGACGGAGTCATCGCAGCCGGCGCCGCGATCAGGTGGACTCTGGAGGAGGTTATTGCCGACGACTTCTCCGTCGACATCCTTAGCGCAGACGGCGAGCGAGTCGCGCCGGGCACTGTCGTTGCAGAGATCGAGGCTCCGACCCGAGGCCTGTTGACAGCCGAGCGGACTCTGCTGAACATCGTGACCCATGCTTCCGGCATCGCGACGGACACCAGACGGTGGGTTGACGCCGTCGACGGCACCGGTGCGCGGATCCGTGATTCCCGCAAGACCTTGCCAGGCATGCGGAACCTGCAGAAATACTCAGTTACCTGCGGTGGAGGAGTCAACCACCGCAATGGTCTGGGAGATGAAGCGCTGATTAAAGATAATCATGTGGTGGCGGCGGGGGGCGTCGTGAAGGCGTTGGAGAAGGTTCGGGCCGCCTATCCGGTCCTGCGGTGCGAGGTTGAGGTAGACACCCTGGAGCAGCTCGACGCTGTCCTCGAACTTCAGCCCGAGATGGTCATGCTCGACAACTTCGAGGTGTGGCAGACGCAGATGGCAGTGCAGCGTCGAGCGAAGATCTCGCCGGCGACGCTGTTGGAATCCTCCGGTGGTCTGACTCTGGATGTTGCCCGTGAGTATGCCTCCTGTGGCGTGGATTTTATGGCCGTCGGCGCGCTGACGCACTCGGTGAAGGTGCTGGACTTGGGGCTCGACTTTTAGCAGGGCTCAGGACCTGAACTGGTCAATCCTCCACCAGGAGGGGTCGAGATCAGTCTTCATCGTTACGGGGCCGAGTTTCCAGGTGTTCAGTACCTGATAGATCCGGTCGAGAAGAATCTGCAGACCAGGGTCTTGGGAATCCACATAGAGGTGGGCCTCCATGTGATGAGGCTGCACGGTGTAGACGACAAGGACTCCGGAGACTTCGGCTAACATCGCGTCGAGTGCTTGAGTGAGCTCCTTGACAGAACCGGGCACATCGACGGGCTGTTGTTGTGCATACATGGTGTCGTGAACCTGATAGGTCAGGTGGACATGTAGATCGCATTGTGGGGCCAACTCGGAAGTTAACGGCAGGAAAGACGAGATCGTCACCGGGAATCCATCCGGTGACACGGCGTCGATTTCGCAGCGCTGCCCACTGGACAGGATGCCGTCGTAGATCGCAGCGAATTCGGTCATGATCTCCGGCAGCGCAGGAAGCGGAGCGTGAGTGTCTGGGGCAGTGCCCACCGCATCGATGTCATTGATCCATGAGAAGGCAACAGTATCTCCCAATGCCCGATTGATCAGGAGAGCGGCAGCCCGCGGATCCGCATTTCCGCTGCCCTCTGAGGAAAACAACGAGCGCAAGCCACCCCATTTCGGATGCCAGATCTCGATGCTGGGACACAGCATGCCGTCTGGTTCCCCAATGATTGCTTCTGCTGGGTCATAGTCGATTCCGTTGACGACCACTGGCACTCCAGGTGCCGCCGCGAGGCGATCGGAGAAGGTCCACTCGCACTGCGGGGCGGCGTTCAACCAGCGCCGAGCGGTTGCGCGAAGAGACGGGAAAATGCCCGGGGAAACGGTGAGCCGACGCGCGTTTGGGTCGACGTCCCAGACCAGGTCCGGATGTATCGCCGCGACTCGGGCTCCCAACTGCGAAGTGTCTCCGGTTGGCCACCATTGCCAGAACTCAGCGATGGCTCGGGCGGAAACCTCTGATGCGGTGGGGTACACCGCATCAGGTGGAATCGAGGGTGGGACAGGTGGTGCCTTCGGAGTGTTGGTCATCGTCATGCGTGTTTCGGGGAGCGCGGCGAACAATAACCCACCGAACACGACAGTGAGTAGGCCAATGAACAGACAGAATGCGGGTCCCGCGCCACTGACCGCTGTGAGGTCATCGAGCGGATTCCGAATGCCGAGTAGAGCGGCGCTGTAGGGATCCTCAAAGTCGATGAAGAGACCCACGAGCATTTTCGACATCATCGCGAAAACTGCGTACACGATGAACATGCCGCCGGCGCCGAGGATCTCCTGAATACCAAGTTTCCTCTTGTCGGTGAAGGCGACCATAAAGGCACCTTTGCCAAGGGCAACCACCAGCAATATGGAAAGGAAAAACCACGGCCCAATGAACCCGGAGGACTCATTAAGTACGTTCATTTGGGACCAGCCGAAACCGTTGACGACGACTTCGTCATTTGGGTAGCGAGCCCACACCATGCTGAAGCTAATGAGATAGAGGATGATCAGGAAGGCCGTTGTTCCCACTATGACCAGTGGGTTCAGGAGGATGTCCGCAAATTTGCGGAAGTTGTCCTGTTTCGGTTGTGGCGGCAGGCTCCAGTCGTGATCTGGGGCCGTTGGTAATGCCCAGTCGTCATTCATCAGAACATCCGGTAGGCGTCGCCACAGTTGGCGGTCGCATAGTTGTTGACCCGCATCATTGCGTTGCTGCTAGAAAACCCGGTCGAAATCGAAGACAGCCAGTCGCCGGACAGTGCCTGTTGTTCTTGAGCGTGCCACGATTCGTCGACGATCTCGACATCAGCTTGGATTTCTTTTGGTGCGACCTTCGCTAGGTCAGACCATAGATACTTCAGCTCGCCCATCGCTGAACCGGCGGAAAGGAGTCCATCAAGTGAATTAGAGGCCATCGCCTGGTCCATTTGTTGGGTGTAGCGGGTTTGGTGTTTCTCGATGGTGTTGCAGAAGGCCGCTACGCTGCGCTTTTCGCCGAAACATGCGGTCGCGGTGACCGCAGCTAGCCCGAGTGTGGCTGCCAGCGCGATTCGTGAATGTCGTGTCCGCATAATTCCTCCAATGTGATTTTGCTCTCAAAATAAGAGTCAATCACTGGGAGGTTCCGAACAAGACGGTAATAGTGGCGGCAGTTAGAGGCGTTCTGCGACCGCGCGGCCAAGGTCGTCGAGAACGGGCTTGAAACGCTCGTCATCAACTGCCATCACTCGTGCTCGGTGCAAGGCGGTCTCGGCGCGCCCGACGTCCCCGGTATCCAGGTGGCACTGCACAATCAGTCCGACGAGGGGGACGGCCTGGTTCAGCATCTGCTCTGACTCAAAGAGACCGGAGGCCATCTCGAGGTGGTCGATAGCCCGACCGGGGTGGCCGCGGCGGATTTCAGCCTGTCCGCTGAGGGTGTGCCACTGCGCCCAGCGCAGGTGACGCGGGGGAGCGGCAGGGGGCTCGTCGAGGTTGTCGAGAAGCTCGAGCCAGTCCGCGGCCCGGTCCATGAGCTTTGGGGAGGAGCCGCGGATGGGACGACCGAGGCTGTCAGTCTCCGGAGCATCGGCGGCGTCACCGAGTTCGGCGAAACCGGCCATCAGGAGGTCAGCAGCCTCCCACAGCTTGTTGTCGTGGGCGAGGGATTCGGCGGCCGCCAGTAGGGCCTTGGGCTCGGTCATGGGGGCAGAGTTTACTCCCCGAGAAGCTCCGCCAATGTCTCGCGCACCGGATGGCCGTGCCAGTTCTCTTCTGGCAGTAGTTCGTTGATGCGGATGGTGTAGCGGCGCACACCCTCCTCGTCGTCGAGATCGAGGCAACAGCGCACTCCAGTGAGAAGGGCGCGGGCAGCTTCCACTCCGTCGCCTGCTTCCTGGTAGCCAGCGGAGGCGGTATCGACGTGACCGAGAGCCGTCTGCTCATTGCCGGTTGCCCAGTAGATGTAAGCCAAGTCGTCGTGCCAATCAGCGATGGACCAGCCATCATTAATCATGCCGCGAGCACGCAGCATCATTTCCTCCGCCAGTTCCAGTGCCTTGCCGGTGGAGACGACGAGGTCTGGGTCGACGCGGGCGCCTTCGGTGAGGGAGTCCATGGTGACAGGGACGTCGTCAAGCGAATCGTGGGTGGTCATCGGGCGAACCACGGTACGGGCAGCCTGGCGCATCGCAGAGGATGCGCCGGCGTTATCGCCGACTCGCTGCAGGTGTTCGGCGTGCTCCAGCAAGAACATAGTGGCTCCCATGGTCCGGCCCATCGCGACGGAGGAGGCAGCGGAAATGGTGTAGGCGGCGTCGGTTCGCTCTTCGTCGTCGGACATCGTCGACCACTGTGCGACCGGCTCGGCGTGGCGAAGGGCAGCCTCGTATTCGCCGGCGTCGAAGAGCGAACGAGCGAGGATGAGATCCAGATCCATCGTCAACGGATTCACCGGCATACCGGCGGTATGCGCCAGAATGCGGTTAGCAGTGTCGCGTGCTTCCTCGTACTCACCGGCGCCATTGAGCAGCGCGGTCAGCAGGCGGTGAGAACGCAGCGTTGCGACGGTCAGATCAAGTTCCACTCCCGCCCGCACGACCGGACGGAGCTGGCGGATAGCTTCGGCCTCCTGATCGGATTCCACCGACAGCCACGCGAGCATCTGTCGAGCCTCAATTGTGGAGGTCACCGGCTCTGAGACTGGATCTTCCGCGACGGCCTCACACATCAGGGCAGCGCCATGAAGGTCGCCGCGGCCGTGTGCGATCTGGGCGTCGAGAAGCCGACGGTCGTCAGCCGCAGACTTGAGAGGAGAATGCTCGCGAGCCCAAGTGGACAGTGCTCCGGCCAAGTCCGCACGCCGGCACATCGAAGCTGCGGCGCCGACAATCGTGGCAGCCAGCGCTGCTTGGTACGCCTCTTCGCCGGTTGGAGTAGTAGCGAGGATGTCCGAGGAGACAGAGATGAGTTCGGGAATGTCCTCATCCGCCGGCTGGTTCGGGGCCGGGGTGGCGTCTGCGAAACGCTCGGCCTCCGCGTAAGCGCCGAAGGCCTGGGCGTGCAAGATTGCGGCGGGGCGATTCGTGCGACGGGCCCACTCAAGCCACTCGGTACGAGCTTCAGCGGCTTCATCCGGGAGCTCCAACTGATCCGCAACGGCATGGCGGAGGGCGTAGAACTCTCCGGTGACGTCATCTGGAAGCCCGTCAGCCTCCTTCAACCAATGATCACGAGCAAACGCAGAGACCGCCCGCCAACTGCCTACGTGATCGAGAGTGCGCGCAGCGGTGCGGGAGAAGTTCAGCAGATCCTCGAGGTCCGCCGGAACCGGTTCTGGGGCGTACATCGGCAGGCGCGGCTCGATCGCGCGAGGCCCCATCCGTCGCTCCCACGCGGCTATCTCGTTGCCATCGCCGTCAGTTTCTCGCCACCAGACCATTTGACCATTGTCCGTCCCCGGCCCTGCGCGGAGCAACACAGCACGGTGACTATGCTTTATCCCGCAACCATCCTCATGTTCGGAAGGCTCTTATACATGCTCTCCATCACCGACCTTCGCGGTCAGACGCCCACCACCGCCCAGTTGCGGCGCGCGCTTCCGCGTGGGGCTGCAGACGTCGATTCGATGATTCCTACGGTGCGTCCGGTGGTGGAAGACGTTCGAGACCGCGGTGAGGCAGCGGCGCATGAGTACTCGGAGCGTTTCGACGGCGTCCGCCCAGCCTCCCTCCGCGTTCCTGCCGAGGTAATTGAGCAGGCGTTGGAGACTCTTGAGTCAGATGTTCGGCGGGCGCTGGAGGCTTCCATCGGCCGCATCCGCGCATTCCACGCCGCGCAGAAGCCGAAAGACCTCACGGTAGAGGTTGTCGACGGCGGATTCGTCTCTGAGAAGTGGGTCCCGATCGGCCGCGTCGGTCTGTATGTTCCCGGCGGCAACGCGGTGTACCCGTCCAGTGTGCTGATGAACGTTATCCCGGCGCAGGAAGCTGGCGTGGATTCCCTGGTGGTGTCCTCGCCGCCGCAGGCAGACAACGACGGGTGGCCGAACCAGACAATCCTCGCCGCGTGTGCGCTGCTCGGCGTCACCGAGGTGTGGGCTGTTGGTGGAGCGCAGGCAGTCGCTCTGATGAGTTACGGCGATGAGAACCTCGAGCCGGTCGACATGGTCACCGGCCCCGGCAACATCTTCGTTACCGCCGCCAAGCGCCTGTGCCGCTCTGTGGTTGGCATTGACTCAGAGGCTGGACCCACCGAGATTGCGGTGCTTGCGGATGCGTCCGCGGACCCGGTCGCTGTCGCCTACGACTTGATCTCCCAAGCCGAGCACGACGTCATGGCAGCTTCGGTCCTCATCACCGACTCCGAAGAATTGGCGAATGCAGTCAACACGGAGATCGACCGCCGGTATGGCGTCACCCTCAACGCCGACCGCGTCCGTGAGGCCCTGGAGGGGGATCAGTCCGGCACCGTGTTGGTCGACGACCTTGATACTGCCGTTCAGGTCGCCAATGCCTACGCCGCCGAGCACCTAGAGGTTCACACAGTCGATGCCGCAGCGGTGGCCGGACGCATCAAGAACGCTGGCGCGATCTTCGTCGGCACCTACTCGCCCGTCCCGCTTGGCGACTACTCAGCAGGCTCCAACCACGTGCTGCCGACCTCAGGTACCGCCCGGCACAGCTCCGGCCTGTCCACCCACACGTTCCTCAAGAGCATCCACGTGGTCGACTACAGCGAAGCCGCCCTGAAGGACGTCTCCGCGGACGTCATCGCCCTCGCCGACGCCGAGCGCCTCCCCGCTCACGGCGAAGCAATCCGCGCCCGGTTCGAAGATCTCACCGCAGGAGAAAGCAATGCTTAACGACGTCTCCCTCAACGACCTCACCCTCCGCGACGAGCTGCGCAGCGAAAAGGCCTACGGAGCGCCGCAGCTCGACGTTGAGGTGCGACTGAACACTAATGAAAACCCGCACCCGCCGTCCGACGCCCTAATCGCCGATCTCGTGGACGAGATCAGCAAGGTTGCCGGCAGCCTCAACCGCTACCCGGACCGCGATGCCGATGAACTGCGCCGCGACCTAGCCGCCTATGTCTCCGAGCGCACCGGAGTGCAGGTCACCGCGGACAACGTCTGGGCCGCGAACGGCTCCAACGAAGTGCTCCAGCAGCTACTGCAGGCATTCGGTGGCCCTGGTCGCTCCGCCATGGGATTTGTGCCCAGTTACTCCATGCACCCGATCCTGTCTTCGGGCACCCAGACCGAGTTCATCGGGCTGCCGCGGACCAAGGAGTTCGGAATTGATGTGGAGGTGGCGGTAGAAGAAATCGTCGGGAAGCGTCCTGATGTTGTTTTTGTAACCTCCCCCAACAACCCCACCGGCGGCATCATCCCCGAGGCTGATCTGCGGAAGATCCTCGACGTCGCGCCGGGCATCGTGATTGTGGACGAGGCGTACGCGGAATTCACTGATGCCCCGTCCGCGATGCACCTGCTTGAGGAGTATCCGACCAAGCTCGTGGTCAGCCGGACCATGTCGAAGGCCTTCGACTTCGCAGGTGGGCGCCTAGGCTACTTCGTTGCGGCGCCGGCTTTCATTGAGGCAGTGATGCTGGTTCGCCTCCCGTACCACCTGTCTACGCTGACCCAGGCCGCCGCAATCGTTGCGCTGCGCCACGCGGATGAGACTCTTGCGACTGTCGCGGAGTTGGCGTCGGAGCGTGACCGTGTCGTCGCCGAGCTGGAAACGATGGGCTACCACGTGTTTGAGTCCCACTCGAACTTCATCATGATCGGTGAATTCGACGACGCCCCCGCCGCATGGCAGGCATTCCTCGACCGCGGCGTTCTAATCCGAGATGTTGGTGTTGCCGGTAATCTTCGCGTGACCATCGGTCTGGAGTGGGAGAACAACGCCTTCCTTGACGCCGCCCGCGCCATCGCAAACGAAAAGAGTGAGAAGTGACCGACCGCATCGCGACCATCGAGAGGGAGACCCGCGAGTCTTCTATCTCCTGCACGATCAATCTGGACGGGACCGGCGTCGTGGACGTCGATACCGGCTTGCCGTTCTTCGACCACATGCTCACCGCCTTCGGCCAGCACGGCAGTTTCGACCTGAAGTTGCACGCCAAGGGTGACATCGAGGTCGACGGGCATCACACCGTCGAGGACTGCGGCATTGTCTTGGGCACCGCCTTCGGAGAAGCACTAGGCGACAAGAAGGGCATTCGCCGCTTCGCTGACTCCTATATTCCGATGGACGAATGCCTGGCTCAGGCCGTGGTGGATGTCTCCGGACGCCCGTATTTCGTCATCACCGGTGAACCGGATCAGATGATCTCCGCGGTGATCGGCGGACACTACGCTACCGTCATCAACGAGCACTTCTTCGAATCCTTCGCCTTGAATGCTCGCATCGCATTGCACGTTCGCTGCCTGTACGGACGCGACCCGCACCACATCACCGAAGCTGAGTACAAGGCCGTTGCTCGCGCACTGCGCGCCGCGACTGAGGCGGACCCCCGCGTGACCGGCGTCCCGTCAACGAAGGGAACCCTGTGATCCTCGCCCAGGCGGCACTCGGAGGAGGAGCAGCGCTGACCTACCTCCTGTTCATTATCGCTGGACTATTCGTCGGCGGAACCTTCAGCGCCTACAAGGGCGGGTCGCAGGTTGGCATGATCATCTGCGGCATCATCGCCCTGGTTGCGCTGGTCGGCGCGATCCTGTGGCTCATCGGCAGCTACAACTGACCCGAAAGTAGGATCAACGACATGACGACAGTCGCAATTCTCGACTACGGCTCCGGCAACCTGCGCTCCGCAGAACGTGCGGTTGCCTCCACTGGTGCAGAGGTCACGGTTACCGCTGACCCAGACATTGTTCTCAACGCTGACGGACTCCTTGTTCCCGGCGTCGGCGCCTTCGCTGCCTGCATGGACGGACTGCACCGTGTGCAGGGCCCGCGCATGATCGGGTCGCGTCTGGCTGGGGGGCGGCCGGTGTTTGGCATTTGCGTCGGGATGCAAGTTCTTTTTGAGCGCGGCGTGGAGTTCGCTGACGGCCCGCACACCCCCGACGAGGTTCCTGACGCCCGACCGGTCGGCATCCCCGGCTGCGCTGAGTGGCCAGGAACTGTCGACCGTCTTGAGGCCTCGGTATTGCCGCACATGGGGTGGAACACGGTGGATGTCGACGCGGGTTCGAAGCTTTTTGAGGGCCTGTCGGAGGAGGAGCGGTACTACTTCGTGCACTCCTATGCCGCTCGTGATTGGAAGCTCACAGACACCGGCCGCATCGCCGCGCCGCTGGTGCACTGGGCCGAGCACGACGGCTGCCGCTTCGTCGCTGCCGTAGAGAACGGACCTCTGTGGGCGACACAGTTCCACCCAGAGAAATCCGGAGACGCCGGCCTGAAGCTTCTGCAGAACTGGGTCGACACTCTGTAGGTAAGCGTCCCCGGTATGCTCAGTGAGTATTCGTCAACATAAAGAAGTTGGAGTCACAGACCACATGAGCCTCACCCTTCTGCCCGCCGTCGATGTCGTTGATGGCCAGGCCGTTCGCCTGGTCCAGGGCGAAGCTGGATCAGAGACCGGGTACGGATCGCCGCTGGACGCGGCTCTGAACTGGCAGAACTCCGGCGCAGAGTGGATCCACATGGTGGACCTCGACGCGGCATTCGGCCGTGGATCGAACTACGACCTGCTCAAGGACGTGATCGGCCGGCTCGACGTGAATGTGGAGCTCTCCGGCGGAATTCGCGATGACGAGTCCCTGGAGGCCGCACTGGCCACCGGCTGCCGACGGGTCAACATTGGTACCGCGGCCTTGGAAAACCCGGAGTGGTGCCGAGGCATCCTCTCCTCGTACGGCGACCGCGTTGCAATTGGCCTGGATACCCGGAACATCGACGGCGAATGGCGCCTGCGTGGCCGTGGCTGGGTCACCGATGGTGGTGACCTCTGGGAGGTCCTGGAGCGCCTGGACTCCGAAGGCTGCTCCCGCTTCGTCGTCACCGATGTGGGCAAGGACGGCACCCTTCAGGGGCCGAACATCGATCTGCTTCGCGACGTCGCGGCCGCCACCGACGCACCGATCGTCGCTTCCGGAGGAATCTCCACCCTCGACGATCTGCGCGCTCTGCGTGAACTCGTCGAAGAGGGTGTTGACTCCGCCATCATGGGCAAGGCTCTGTACGCCGGCCGCTTCACCATGGAGCAGGCGCTCGAGGCAGCGAAGTAACGACGATGATGGACCTCGACCCCCACGCCCTGCTGGCTATCGGCCAGGCTGCGATCGACGAGGTCCAGGGTGAATTCCGTGCCGGGCTCGGTTCTGACCCCCTGGTCGTAAAAGAGTTCGGTGACTTCGCTACCGAGACGGATTTGGCCATCGAGAATAAGTTGCGCAAGATCCTCGTCTCCATGACCGGTATTCCGGTCTATGGCGAGGAATATGGTGGCGAGTTCCCCGGGAACCAGACGGTATGGGTCATCGATCCCATCGACGGCACTACCAACTACGCCGCGGGTTTCCCCGCCTGCGCGATTGTCTTGTCCTTGATTCATGAGGGACAGCCGATTGTGGGAATCATCGATATGCCGTTCCTGGGCCGGCGGGTCACCGCTGCTGTCGGAGCCGGTACTCACGTCAACGGTAGGCCCGTGCAGATGACTCTGAGTGAAAGTCGACCGGTGACCATTGCCTTCGGCTCCGTCATCGCCCGCGGCGACGGCTCCTTCCCTCGTGGTTGGCGCCAAGAATTGCTCTCCGGGGTAGGGGACGCTTACCGAGCGATCCGGATCTCCGGGTCCGTGGGAGTCGACCTTGCCTCCACTGCAGCAGGCGCGTTCGGCGGTACTGTGACGTTCTCTCCACACGTGTGGGACAACGCCGCCGGCGTATTGCTGATTCGCGAATCCGGGGGAGTGGTCACCGATCTCGAAGGTGCGCCGTGGCGCGTCGGCTCCGTGGGAGTGCTCGCTGGTCTGCCCACGGTGCACGCCCGTCTCCTCGAGGTGGTTCGGGGTATCGCCCCGCCGCCGAGCTTCGTCGCCTGATCTCTTAAGTAGAAAGACTCAACAATGTCTGTAGCAGTACGTGTCATCCCGTGCCTCGATGTCACCGAGGGCCGCGTGGTCAAGGGCGTGAACTTTGAGAACCTCCGCGACGCCGGTGACCCGGTCGAGCTGGCCGCTCGGTACAACCTGGAAGGCGCCGATGAGCTGACGTTCTTGGACGTCTCTGCCTCCAAAGATGGCCGTGGAACCATGCTCGACGTGGTCCGCCGAACCGCTGAAACTGTCTTCATTCCGTTGACCGTTGGTGGCGGCGTCCGCAGCGTCGACGACGTGGATCAGCTCCTGCGAGCCGGTGCGGACAAAGTGTCTGTGAACACCTCCGCTATCGCGCGTCCTGAACTTCTCCGCGAGCTCTCGCAGCGCTTCGGCGCACAGTGCATCGTCCTGTCCGTTGACGCACGCAGGAGCGAGGAGCAGCCCTCCGGCTTCGAGGTCACCACCCACGGTGGTTCTCGCTCTGCAGGTCTGGACGCTATCGAATGGGCCAAGCGGGGCGAGGAGCTCGGAGTTGGCGAGATTCTGCTGAACTCCATGGATGCAGATGGAACGAAGCAGGGCTTCGACGTCGAACTCATCAAGCTGGTCCGTGACGCCGTGACCGTTCCGGTGATCGCCTCAGGTGGCGCCGGCAGTGCCGCCGACTTCCCGCCGGCCATCGATGCAGGTGCCGACGCAGTTCTGGCAGCCTCCATTTTCCACTTCGGCGAAGTCAGCATTCCCGAGGTCAAGGAAGCTCTCGCCGAAGCAGGAAAGGTGGTCCGGCTATGAGCGATGATCCCTCAACCTGGGAGCTTGCCCCGGATCTCGCGGACCGGGTGAAGTTCAACTCCGACGGACTCATCCCCGTCATCGTGCAGGAGAGCGGCACTGGTGTAGTGCTGATGCTCGCATGGATGGACTCTCACGCCTTGGCGTACACCATCGATACCCGACGTGGCACCTACTGGTCGCGGTCCCGTTCGGAGTACTGGATCAAGGGCCTCACCAGCGGCCACTTCCAACACGTCGACCACATAGCACTTGACTGCGACCACGACACGGTCCTGATGCAGGTCCAGCAGACCGGGGCGGCGTGTCACACCGGTGCTCACTCGTGCTTCGAGGTCGATCCTCTCGACTGAGAGACCTCATGGCAGAATTACCGCCATGACGCGAACCTCTATGACCGACCGGGAGACATTCCGGAAACTGGCGGCGAACCACCGGGTCGTACCCGTCGTCAAGCGGGTTCTGGCGGACGGGGAGAGTGCGCTCTCCGCGTATCGCAAACTCGCCGATGATGGACCGGGGACATTCCTCTTGGAGTCTTCCGACGTCGGCGAATCGTGGTCCCGCTGGTCCTTGATCGGTTGTGGTTCCCGTTCAGCACTGACGGTAGAAAATGGTGTCGCTACCTGGATCGGTCAGCATCCGGAAGGCGCTCCTGTTGGCGGCGACCCGCTAGAGGCGATCCGCGAAACTCTCTCGTTGCTGCACACTGAGCTGCCGGTCAATGACAGCGATGTGCCGCCGTTGACCTCCGGACTGGTGGGATACTTCGCCCACGACATCGTGCGCTTCATTGAGACGCAGCTGCCGGACTCCTGCGAAGACGACCTCCAAGTTCCTGAGATGGTCCAGCTGCTGGTAGAGGACCTCGCTGTCGTCGACCATCACGAGGGCGTCATCTGGCTCATCGCGAACGTGATCAACTGGGACGGTTCCGACGAGCGAGTCGACCAGGTTTATGACGCCGCAGTTGGACGCATCGATTCGATGCTCCAGCGACTGTCCCAGCCGACGGTGCTCCCACCGGCCGAGATGGATCTACCGACTCCGGACGTGCGTCGTCAGCGCACCCCAGAGGAGCACAAGCGCCGCATCGGTCTGCTGAAGGAACACATCCGCGCCGGCGACGCCTTCCAGATCGTGCTCAGCCAACGCTTCGAAATCGACACCCAGGCAAGCGCCTTCGACATCTACCGGATGCTGCGGGTGACCAACCCCAGCCCGTACATGTACTTGGTCAATGTGCCGAACCCTGACTTCACAGGGACGGCGTTCCAGATCGTCGGGAGCTCTCCTGAATCGCTCGTGCGGGTGCAGAATGGCCTCGCCGTGACCAACCCAATCGCAGGCACGCGCCCGCGCGGCGCGAACTATGAAGAAGACGTGCTTCATGAGAAGAACCTGCTGGAGGACGAGAAGGAGAACAGTGAGCACCTGATGCTCGTTGACCTTGGCCGCAATGACCTGGGTCGCGTCTGTACTCCAGGCACAGTCGAGGTGCACGACTTCCGTCACATCGAGCGGTACAGCCACGTGATGCACCTAGTGTCCCAGGTGACCGGACGACTCGCAGAAGACAAAGGCCCGGTCGACGCTTTCGCGGCAACTTTCCCGGCAGGAACGCTCTCTGGCGCCCCGAAGCCGTCTGCGCTGGCGATCCTCGATGAGTTCGAAGACACCCGTCGTGGGGTCTACGGCGGAACTGTCGGCTACTTCGATTTCCGCGGCAACACCGACCAGGCGATCGCCATCCGCACTGGGCTGGTCAAGGACGGCACCGTGTTCGTTCAGGCCGGAGGGGGTATCGTCGCTGACTCGGACCCGGACGACGAGGATCTGGAGACTGTCAACAAGGCCGCCGCGGTGCTTCGCGCCGTCGCAGCCGCCGAAACGCTCCGCACGGCGGGAGTAGAGGAGACGAAGTGACCGAGCAGAACGACCGCAGACCGGCACTGGCCATGGCGCTGATCGCACTGTCGGCGTTGGTGATGTGGCTCGGCATCAGGCCGACGTGGGTAATCGCAGAGGTCGGCGATGATCTTTCCGGCGGTTCCACCGAGGAAATTCCTGGTGCCGCCTGGGCTGCCGCGACCACTCCTTTGGCACTGACTCTGTTGGCTGCTGTCGCCGCCACTCTCATCCTCGGGTCCGTCGGTAGGCGCATCATTGGTGCTCTGGTGGCAGTGATTTCCGTGACGGCGTCGTGGACCGCGCTGCAGTTGATGACCTCCGGCGCGGACCCGCAGCGAGCGTTGAGTCTATTGCAGTCCGGTCAGGTCAGCCAGCGTGCCAGCGACCCGATTTCGGTCGCAGACTGGGCGGTCATCGAAGGCGTCTCCACGAACATGACCGGACCAGTGATCCTCATGATCGGTGCGGCACTCGGGATCTTCGGGGGAGTGCTCCTCATGATCCGACCGGGACAGAAGGCAGGCGGAAGTCGCGCCGGTTCCTACGAAACCCCCGAGGTGCGCAAAGAGAAGGCCTGCGACCGGCTCGCCGAATCGCCGACCTCTGGTCGTGCCCTCTGGGACGCCATCGACGCTGGCATGGACCCCACTGACGCCCCCGAGACTCGGCCAGAAAATAGCTAGCGATAACCTGAACACAGTCCAATTCGGTTTCGTAAGGAGTCACCATGGCAAATGTCCTGGACGGCATCATCGCGGGTGTGCGGGAAGACCTTGCCGCACGTGAGGCGAAGGTTCCGTACGCAGAGATCAAGCGCCTGGCGGAACTTGCACCTCCCGCGCTCGACGCGGTGACGGCACTGTCCCGCCCTGGTGTGCAGGTCATAGCCGAGGTCAAACGTGCGTCTCCTTCCAAGGGTGCGCTGGCTGATATTCCGGATCCGGAAGTTCTGGCGAAGCAATATGCCGACAATGGCGCTGCCGTTATCTCCTGCCTGACTGAGGAGCGCAAGTTCCGTGGATCCTTGGCGGACTTGGATGCCGTGCGCGCTGCTGTGAACATCCCGGTGCTGCGCAAGGACTTCATCGTCACCCCGTACCAGGTGCATGAGGCCCGTGCCCATGGTGCTGACCTGGTGTTGCTGATGTGCTCGGCACTGGACCAGCCCGCCCTCGAGGCATTGTTAGATCGTACCGAGTCCCTCGGCATGAACGCTCTGGTCGAGGCGCACACCGAAGAAGAGGTAGCTCGCGCGGAGCACGCCGGAGCCAAGATTATTGGCATCAATGCTCGGAACCTGAAGACCCTCGAGGTCGATATGTCTACCTTCACCACACTGGCTCCCCTCATTCCCGCCGGCGCTGTGAAGGTTGCCGAATCTGGTGTGCGTGGCCCGGAGGATCTCACCGCCTATGCCAACGACGGCGCGGATGTAGTCCTGGTCGGTGAAGGACTGGTTACCGCCGGCGATCCCGGTGAGGCCTGCAAGCGTCTCGTTGCCGCGGGTGCACACCCGGCGTACGGGAGAACTTGACCCCGATTCACACACGAAGTTTCCCGATGGGACACAATGGCTTGCGTGAGTGACACGGACTTCAAGAACCAGGACGCATCAGGCGATGCGATGCCCACGATGGGTGAGGTCATCGCCCAGCCGACAGCCCACGAGCCGGACGAGAACGGCCACTGGGGTGACTGGGGTGGCAGGTTCCTCCCCGAGGCCCTGATGGCGATTATTGAAGAGGTGACCGACGGCTACGCGAAGGCGCGGGTCGACGAGGGCTTCCGCAAAACCCTCGACGATCTGCAGCGCGAATACGTTGGCCGCCCGTCCCCGCTGTACCCGGCCGAGCGCTTCAGCGAGGCTGTGGGTGCCCAGGTCTGGCTCAAGCGCGAGGACTTAAACCACACCGGTTCGCACAAGATCAACAACGTGCTCGGTCAGGTTCTCCTAGCCAAGCGCATGGGCAAGACCCGCGTAATCGCTGAAACCGGTGCCGGCCAGCACGGCGTGGCCACTGCTACTGCTTGTGCGCTCCTCGGCTTGGAGTGCCGCATCTACATGGGTGGCGTGGATGCTCGTCGTCAGGCCCTCAACATCGCCCGCATGCGACTGCTTGGCGCGGAGGTCATCGAGGTCGAGGTCGGTTCAGCGACGCTGAAGGACGCGATCAACGAGGCCATGCGGTACTGGGTCGCTAACGCGGACGACACCTACTACGCCTTCGGTACTGCAGCCGGCCCGCACCCGTTCCCGATGATGGTTCGCGACTTCCAGCGGGTCATCGGCGTCGAGGCACGGCAGCAGATTCAGGCTGCTTCAAACGTGCTTCCCGACGCTGTGGTCGCCTGCGTCGGCGGCGGATCCAACGCGATCGGCATTTTCCATCCCTTCATCGACGATGAGTCGGTGCGATTGGTCGGCGCTGAGGCAGGCGGTGACGGTGTCGACACCGGTCGCCATGCCGCTCCGATCAGCGCAGGCGGAAACCCGGGAGTATTCCAGGGCTCCTTCGCTGCCCTGATGCAGGATGAGGATGGCCAGATCACGGAGTCCCATTCGATATCCGCAGGTTTGGACTACCCGGGAGTCGGCCCCGAGCACTCGATGCTCGCCGACTCCGGTCGCGCCACTTATCTGCCGGTCACCGACACCGAGTGCATGGAGGCGTTCCAGCAGCTCTCCCGCACAGAGGGAATCATCCCCGCCATCGAGTCGGCGCACGCCGTCGCCGCGGCGAAAAAGATTGCCCCGGAGCTGGCTGAGGAGCTCGGCCGGGAACCGGTCATCATCATCAACATCTCCGGTCGCGGCGATAAGGACGTCGACACCGCAGCGAAGTGGTTCGGCATGAGCACGGAGAACGAGGAGACGGAACACCCGGCCGCCCACGGCTCCGTCATCGAGGAGGAGTCCAAGTGAGCCTGGCACCCGTTTTCGAGACCGCCCGTGAAGAGGGCCGCGCGGCCTTCATCGCGTACTACCCGGCCGGTTACCCCACCCTCGATGACTCGGTGGACGCGATCAACGCGATCGTTGACGCTGGTGCCGACATTGTTGAGGTCGGTCTGCCGTACTCGGATCCGATGATGGACGGTCCGACCATCCAGGCCGCCGCAGATATTGCCCTGGCCGATGGTTTCCGGACTCGTCACCTCTTCGAGGTCATCAGCAGGGTCACCGAACACGGTGGCAATTGCGTGACGATGACGTACTGGAACCCCGTGTTGCAGTACGGCCCGGAGCGTTTTGCTGAAGACCTGAAGAACGCCGGCGGTCACGGAGTGATCATCCCGGACCTGATCCCGGAGGAGGCTGGCCGTTGGCTTGCCGCTGCTGAGGAGCACGGGATCGAGACCATCTTCCTAGTCGCGCCGTCTTCCACCGCGGAGCGCCTGGATCGGACCGCGAAGGCTGCTTCGGGCTTTGTGTACGCCTCGTCCCACATGGGAGTCACTGGGGCTCAGGTGTCAGTGGACTCGGCCGCTGGCGATCTGGTCGCCCGCACCCGCGAGGTCACTGACACTCCGGTGGCTGTCGGACTTGGAGTCTCCACCGGAGCACAGGCTGCGGAAATCGCTCAGTTCGCAGATGGTGTCATCGTCGGCTCCGCACTGATCAAGGCAGCCGGTGAAAGCCGAGAACAGCTAGTTGATCTGGCCAAGGAACTGGCCGCAGGAGTTCGCCGTGATAGTTGACGTACTTGCCAACATCCCGTCCCCGTCCCAGGGTGTGTGGTACCTCGGGCCGCTGCCGCTTCGCGGTTATGCCCTCTCCATCATCCTCGGAGTCATTCTTGGATTGATCTGGGCTAGGCGTCGTTACGCTGCTCGTGGTGGCGATCCGGATTTGATGATCGACATCGCCATCGCTGTGGTGCCCGCGGGCATCATCGGTGGCCGGATCTACCACGTCATCACCGACTGGCATAAGTACTTCGGGCCCGACGGGAATCCTGCGCAAGTCTTCAACCTCACTGCCGGTGGACTCGGTATCTGGGGCGCCGTTGTTGCTGGTGTGCTTGCCGCCTGGGCGGTCTGCCGCTGGCGTGGTGTCCCGTTCGCCCCGGCGCTTGATGCGGCCGCACCAGCGCTGCTGTTGGGTCAGGCAATCGGACGTCTAGGCAACTGGTTCAACCAGGAGCTCTATGGCGCTTCCACGTCAGTTCCCTGGGGACTAGAGATTTATGAGCGCGTCGATGAAGCCGGCCGTCTCGCACCGATCTCCGGTGTCTCCACCGGTTTGGTCATGGACGTGGTGCACCCGACTTTCCTGTACGAACTGATCTGGAACCTCCTCGCCGCCGCATTCATCGTGTGGGCAGACAAGAAGTTCAACATGGGTGGCGGCCGAGTCTTCGCGCTCTATGTTGCCTCCTACACGCTAGGCCGCTTCTGGATCGAGATGATGCGTACGGACGACGCCACGATGGTGTTTGAGACGATCCGCATCAACACGATCGTCTCGGCGGTAGTTTTCCTGCTGGCTGTTTTTGTCTTGTGGATGATGCGCGGACGGCACCGAGAGGTCCCGGCATACGTTCGCGGAGAAACCTATGACGCAGGACACGATGTTCCCCGAAAGTCGAGGAAACAGGCCGTATCTGAGGAGTCGGAGGTCGCCTCAAAAGAAGCTGAGTCTGACACCGGAAGCTAACAGGGATACTCTGGGTTCCGTGCAGCAGAGACGAACCAAGATCGTATGTACCCTCGGCCCGGCAGTAGCCAGCCTCGAAGACATCAGCGGGCTGATCGACGCCGGCATGAACGTCGCGCGACTCAACTGCTCTCATGGAGAGCACGCGGATCACGCGCAGAATTATGAGTGGGTCCGTGAAGCCGCTAAGGCTGCGGGTCGGCCGGTGGGTATCCTCGCCGACCTGCAGGGCCCCAAGATCCGCCTCGGTCGTTTTAAGGAGACCGAGGCGTACTGGGCGGACGGCGAGATCGTCCGGATTACCACCGAGGACGTCGAGGGAACGCATGACCGCGTCTCGACGACCTACAAGGAACTGGCCCAGGACGCCAAGCCCGGTGACCGCCTGCTCGTCGATGACGGCAAGGTTGGCCTGGAGTGCATCGAGGTCGACGGAAATGACGTCGTGTGCCGAGTCACCGAAGGTGGGCCGGTATCGAACAACAAGGGTGTCTCGCTTCCGGGCATGAACATCTCCGTTCCCGCCCTGTCCGAGAAGGACATCGCAGACCTGCGCTTCGCCCTGAAGCTCGGTGTCGATTACATCGCCCTGTCCTTCGTCCGTTCCCCGGCGGATATCGAACTCGTCCACGCGATCATGGACGAGGAGGGACGCCGCGTCCCGGTCATGGCGAAGCTGGAGAAGCCCGAAGCTATCGATTCCCTCGAGGCCATCATCCTGGCTTTCGACGCCATCATGGTCGCCCGTGGTGACCTCGGTGTTGAGGTTCCACTGGAGGACGTCCCGCTGGCTCAGAAGCGCGCGATCCAGATCGCTCGTGAGAACGCCAAGCCCGTGGTCGTCGCGACGCAGATGCTTGACTCCATGATCACCAACTCGCGCCCGACCCGCGCTGAGGCCTCCGACGTCGCCAACGCAGTCCTCGACGGCGCCGACGCTGTGATGCTCTCCGGAGAGACCTCCGTTGGTCGCTACCCGCAGGTGACGGTCGAGACGATGTCCCGCATCGTCATGGCCGCCGAGCGTGACGGTGACGTCCCAGAGATGACCCACGTTCCGCGCACCAAGCGCGGCGTGATCTCCTACGCCGCCCGCGACATCGGTGAGCGGCTCAATGCCGCGGCCATGGTCGCGTTCACCACCTCCGGTGATACTGCCCGCCGCGTCGCGCGCCTTCACTCGCGTTTGCCGTTGCTGGTGTTCTCACCGAACGAGGAGGTGCGTAACCAGATGTCGCTCGTGTGGGGTGCGAAGTCCTACGAAACGCCCATCGTGCACACCACGGACGATATGCTTCGTGCCATCGACAACGCACTGGTGGACATGGATGGCTTCAGCCACGGTGACATGATGGTTGTCGTCGCCGGAACGCCGCCGGGAGAAGAGGGCAACACCAACCTCATCCACGTGCATATGTTGGGCGAAGAACTCAACTAACCGTGAAGAAAGGTAGTCCGGTGCTGGATGTAACTGATTCGGTTAAGTGGTCAGGATTGACCCTTCCGAACCGTATCGTGATGGCACCGATGACGCGGGTGCGCTCGGTCAATCAACGGGCCGACGACCTCACCGCGGAGTACTACGCACAGCGTGCCTCCGCGGGACTCATCATCTCTGAAGGTACTTTCACCTCGCCGACTGCCCGAGGTTTCGCCGCAGTACCGGGGATCTGGAGTGACCGCCAGGTCGCCGGCTGGCGGCAGGTAACAAACGAGGTGCACGACAACGGCGGACGCATCGTGGCCCAACTTTGGCACGCCGGCCGGGTCTCGCATACTGCCCTGCAACCAGATAGCGCCTGCCCGATCGGCCCCACCGACGAAGTGGCCGTTGACGGCCGCGCGTACATCTTTGGCAGTGATGGTGACCGCAGCTTCGTGCGTCCGTCCACTCCGAGAGCGATGACCGAGGAGGATATCCTCGCTGTCGTCGAGGAGTTCGGGGTCGCCGCTGCAAACGCCATGGCTGCTGGTTTCGATGGCGTGGAGATTCACGGCGCCGATGGATTTCTCATCAACCAGTTCCTCAATAAGGGCGTAAATACCCGTGAGGATGCATGGGGCGGCACGTTAGAGAATCGCTTGCGGTTCCCCCTGGCCGTCGTCGATGCAGTAGTCACGGCTGTCACCAGAGCGGGACACGGGCCAGGAAGAGTCGGTTTCCAGGTCTCCCCGTACGGTTCACTGAATGGGATGCCGCTGTATACCGAAATTGAGGCAACCTATCTGGTCCTGGCTTCGGAGCTGTCGCGCCGCCGGGTCGGTTACGCACACTTGTCTGACCAAGCGAGCTCAGGAGATAGCCCGCGGATGGGGATCCCGGAGGGATTCCTGAAGACTTTCCGCGAAGAGTTCACTGGGCTTGTGATCCTCACCGGCGGTATGACACGCGAACGTGCCGACGAGGTACTCAATAGCGGGCTCGTCGACTTAGTCGGATTTGGCCGGCCGTTCATCTCGAACCCGGATCTTCCGCACCGTCTGGCTGAGAGCCTTCCGCTGGCGGATATCCGTCAAGACCTCGTCTACTCAGATGGACCCGAAGGGTACGTCGATTATCCCTCGCTGGGGTAGCGCGGAAGGATGTGCTCGCCGAGTTCAGCGATGACGTCCGGAACCGGCCGTGAGGACTGCCGCAGGCTGATGATTAGGTGGTCGACGCCGGCAGCCTCCATCGTCTCTAGGTACTTCAGCAGGAAGTTTCGGCCGGCACGGAAGCCATATCGCAGTGGCATTGCTGGTGCGTCGGGGTCTTCGAGCAGATCGACGTTAGTGGTGCTGATGTACGGCAGGGGAGTTGGCGTCATTGACCGCCATTTCGCGGTTGCAGTCGCAGTTCGCTCCGGGCTGTCTCCGTAGACGATCCAACCGTCGGAGTTCTCTGCGATCCACTGTGGGCTCTGACCGCAATTGCCGGTGACGAGCAGGGGAATAGGGGAGGAGGGCTTCGGCAGCATCTCTAAACCCATGTCGACGCCGCCCCAGCGGTTCGCGGTCGTCCTCGGCGTGCCAGGGCGCCACAGTTTCCGAATGAAGTCCATCGAATCGCGGAAACTCTCCGCACGTTCAGCCCGCTTCTGCCGGAACGCCGGGAACTCTTCTTCTCGGTCACCGGTGGCTACACCCAGTGCCAACCTGCCTCCAGAGAGGTTGTCCAGGCTCGCAGCCATCTTCGCCACGTGGATGGGGTGACGGAGAGTAATGACGGTCGCGGCAGTGGCCAATCCAATCCGGGACGTGCACGCGGCGACATAGGCCATGTGCACGAAGGGATCGTAGATCTGTCCGGCATCGCGGAACTCGTATGAGTGCAGCGGGACGTCGCGGAACCACAGGGTGTGGAAACCCGCGTCCTCGACCATGCGAACGCGTTCGGCGTCGTGGGTCATGTCGGGGACGGGGCCGTCATTGGTGAGTGGTTCGCCGATCCCCAGGGTCAAACGGCCAACGGGGAACCTCATGCTTCGTTGAGGTGGGACAGGCAGGCCAGGACAGCGGACGACGTCGCGGAATGCACTGTCGGGCCGTAGTCAGGAAGGAAGGTGGACATGTGGTTCGAGGGAATGTCCTCGATGACCCGCTCGGTCGCGACGGCGGCGTCCCATTTCTCTCGCGGAGTCACCCCGACTGTCCAGTAAAGGTACGGGCTGCCGAGGCCGCGCGGAATGTCAGAGAAGTCCTCGGAAGCGGTCCACCGAGCAGCGTCGACAGAGTCGGCGCCGAAGATCTCGTCGAATGCTGGGCGCATCTGTGCGAAGACCGCAGGATCGTTATCGGTGACCTCGCCGTGGTCGGAGTAGGTGATCACGGGCTCCACCGGTGCGCCGGAGGCATAGCACTCACCACGCACGACCCGCTCGATGGCATTCACCAGGATGGTCCGCACGTCATTGTCGTAGAACCGGATGTTCAGCACGATGCGTGCCGTTCCCGGAATGGTGTTGTTCGAGTTACCGGACTGCAGTGTTCCCACGCTGACTACCGCGAACTCGTGGGGGGACACCTCACGGCCAACGATTCCCTGCAGCCTCAGCACGATTGATGCCGCCAGGTATGTCGGGTCGACTGAGTTTTGCGGCATGGAACCGTGAGCCGAGCGGCCGGTTAGGTCAATTGTGATGGTGTCGCAGCCAGCTAGCACTGGGCCCGGGGCAGTCATGACAACACCAGCGGGGCCCGGGACGACATGGAGTCCGAAGCAGACGTCGGGACGCGGGATGAGTCCGGCCAGTCCGTCGTCGATCATGCCCTGGGCTCCCGAAGCCGTCTCTTCTGCCGGCTGGAACAGAATGATGACAGTTCCGGACCACTTGTCACGCGTGCCGTGCAGAACCTCCGCTGCGCCTAGGCCAGCCGTCATATGCATGTCATGGCCGCAAGCGTGCATGACCTTCGATGGCACGCCTTCACGGGAAATACTGCTAACCGTCGAGGCGAACGGAACTCCGGTCTGCTCTTCGACCGGAAGTGCATCGATATCAGCGCGGTAGAGAACCGTGGGGCCGTCGCCATTGCGCAGCACACCGACAAGTCCATGACCACCGATGTTCTCGATGACCTCGTACCCGTCCAACTGCCGCAGTCGCTGCGCCAAGTACAATGCAGTGTTCTCTTCTAATGCAGACAACTCCGGCGTAGCGTGCAGATGTTGGTACACGTCACGCTGCCAGGTCAGATCCACTCCGTGGTCGCGGAAGATGGCGGCGGCTTGTTCGGTCTTCATCTGTTACTCCTCATCGGGTGCGGCTACCCATCGAGTGTATGTCGCCGCCAGATCCCTGGCCGCCGCAGTGAGGTCCTGCTCCGTCGCAGCCAGGTCGCCAGACAATTTCCGGAAATCCGTCGCGCCTAACGCTCGTGCCGCCTGGGCATCCACGCGCCCACCGATGAGCAGCAGCGGAGCAGGAGCGACTGACGCTACGTAGCCGACGACCTTCCCACTTAAAGATTGCTTATCGACGCTCCCTTCACCCGTCACCACCACATCCGCCATCAGCATCCCTTCCGAAAGCCCGACTTCGTGGGCGACAGCCGGAGCTCCTGCCTCCACCGATAGCGAACCGCCATAGTCTCGGACGAGGCCGGCGATACCTACCGGAGTGGCCCCGGCTGCGCCGTACCGAGGTTCGTCTGGGGAGACTCCCGCTACCTCACATTCTCTAAGAACCCTCTCGGTCGCAGTTGTCACCGCGGCTGCGTCCATTCCTTTTTGTGGACCGAATACGGAGGCGCAGTCGCGAGGGGTTGTGGTGACGTCGGTGAGGAGGCGCCAGGTGACGTCGGGAAGCAGATCCGATACCGCGGAGACTGCATCGACTAGACCAGCGCCAGCATCGGTCGTCGCGGAGCCACCGAGGCACAACACGATCGTCCGGTGACCTGCCCGCAGCGCGTCGACGATCACCTCGCCGGTTCCACGAGTGCTGGCAGCCAACGCCAGTTCAGGGGAGAGTCGACCCACCTGTGGCAGCCCTGATGCGCTGGCAAGGTCAAGGACCCCGGAACCTCTCCAGATTCCGGTGACAGGGTCGCCGTGGGCATCGGTAGTGGGGACGGTGTGGATTAGGGCGTCGGGAAGCAGGGTTTCGGCGGTGCCTTCACCGCCGTCCGCTAACGGAAATTGTGCGGTGGTCCAGCCCTCCTCCTGAAAACCACGGGCAATCGCTGCGGCAGCCTGAACGGCGGTGGCGGAGCCTTTGAACGAGTCAGGGCAGATGACGGCGTGGGGCATAATATTAGGGTACCCTTCTACCCATGACGAAGATTCATTTCAACTGCCTGGTACTTCCGGAAGAAGCCCCGCAACTGGCCGACGCCTTCCGCGCGCGCATTGACGGGCTCATCGCCGAAGGGAAACTCTCCGGAGCCGAGATCGATGTCAATGCCGCAAACGAGGACTCGCAGCTCATCGAGCAGTGGGAGCGCCAGAACCCGGACAGCAGCGTGGAGGGCCGTGAAATGCGGCGCTACAGCATCGATGTCAACGGAGTCACCGGTTCGGTAAATGGTCTGGCAATGTCCCTGTCGAAGCTCCTGACTCCGGACGCAGATCTGCCGCCGGACCCGGTCTACCGTCAGTTCGATGACCTCCTGGAGGCCGTCGCACACTACCCGTGGCACCTTGAGATCCAGCCCTCATAGCCCTATTTTGTGTGATTTATGTCACCGAAACAGCGCGTATATGTTCCCGAAACATGTAATGATCCCGAAATATGTGAACAGATGTAGCCACCCCTAACCTGCGTTGATGTTCAGTAGAAACAGGGGCGAAACATTACGGAAATGTAAGGCGTATGTGCGTTTCTGTTTCGTATCGACCCAGGGTCGTGAAACAATCACTGATGGAAATCGATTACCCGCGTTCCGGAAACAGGCTGTTAACAAATTGTTCCGGGGCGGGGCATGCAGAAAGGTGTGCACGTGAACGTCGACGAGAAGGTGTCGGACATCTACCAGCTGGTCCTCCGCAGGAACGCGGGGGAGCCGGAATTTCATCAGGCGGTGTCCGAGGTTCTGGATTCGCTGAAGGTCGTCCTGAACAAGGACCCGTACTACGGTGACTACGGCTTGGTTCAGCGTCTCTGTGAGCCGGAGCGTCAGCTGATCTTCCGCGTCCCGTGGGTCGACGATCAGGGCCAGGTGCACGTCAACCGTGGCTTCCGCGTGCAGTTCAACTCGGTCCTCGGACCCTACAAGGGCGGCCTGCGCTTCCACCCGTCGGTGAACTTGGGAATCATCAAGTTCCTCGGCTTCGAGCAGATCTTTAAGAACTCCCTCACCGGCCTGCCCATCGGCGGCGGCAAGGGTGGCTCGGACTTCGACCCGAAGGGCCGCTCCGACCTGGAGATCATGCGCTTCTGCCAGTCCTTTATGACCGAGCTGCAGCGCCACATCGGCGACAAGATCGACGTCCCCGCAGGTGACATCGGAGTCGGTGGCCGTGAGATCGGCTACATGTTCGGACAGTTCCGCCGCATCGCCGGCCGCCACGAGTCCGGTGTCCTCACCGGCAAGGGCCTGACCTGGGGCGGCTCCCTCGTCCGCACCGAGGCAACCGGCTACGGCTGCGTTTACTTCACCCAGAAGATGATGGAAGACCAGGGCGACTCCATCAGCGGAGCGAAGGTTATCGTCTCCGGTTCCGGAAACGTTGCTATCTACGCCACTGAGAAGGCTCAGCAGCTCGGCGCGACCGTCGTTGGTTTCTCTGACTCTTCCGGATACGTCTCCACCCCGAACGGTGTCGACGTTGAACTCCTCAAGGAGATCAAGGAGGTGCGCCGCGCCCGCGTTGATGAGTACGTCAAGGAGGCTGAGGGTGCTACCTTCCACCCGCGCGGCAACGTGTGGGAGCTCGAGGCTGACGTCGCACTTCCGTGTGCCACTCAGAACGAGCTCAACGGTGAAGACGCTAAGACTCTCATCTCCAACGGCGTCCGTTACGTCGCTGAGGGTGCGAACATGCCGTCCACCCCGGAGGCCGTCGAGGTCTTCCGTGCCTCGGGCATCCACTTCGCACCGGGTAAGGCTGCCAACGCTGGCGGTGTCGCCACCTCTGCTCTGGAAATGCAGCAGAACGCCTCCCGTGACTCCTGGTCCTTCGAGTACACCGACAGCCGTCTGCAGGGCATCATGGAGAACATCTTCCTCTCCTGCGCCAATACTGCACGTGAGTACGACCACGAGAACGACTACGTGACCGGAGCCAACATCGCTGGCTTCAAGAAGGTCGCCAACGCGATGCTCGCTCAGGGCGTCATCTAGTTTTTCTGCGCACCGGCCGCCGTCTCCCATTCGGGAGGCGGCGGTTTTGCTTTACGACGTTCCCCTCTCCACACTTGGACCAATGGAATACACGCTCCTCATCCTCGGCGTCATTGCTGCAGTGGTGGTCATCGGGGCATGCCTGCAACGGATCTCAGGCATGGGTCTTGGATTGTTGGGTGCTCCCGTTCTCAGTCTGGTGTTGGGCCCTGTCGTCGGAGTGCTGATCGTGAATGTGCTCGCTGCCATCAACGCAGTGTTCCAATCGATGGCGTTGCGCAAAGACATCGACTGGAGACAGTTCCTTCTGCTTGGTCCTGTGATGGTTATCGGGGCGGTGCCCGGGGCATGGGTGGTCCACAACATGTCGACGGCGGTGTTGCAGGTGCTCGTCGGTGCATTAGTACTTATCGGCCTGTTGGTGACGACCTTCATCCCGAAGCAGGCCGCAGTTACCGGAACCTCATTCGCAATGGGTTCAGGTGCTGCCGCTGGGTTCATGAATACGCTCGCCGGAATCGCCGGGCCTGCGCTGACCGTGTACGCCCAGGCTTCGCGGTGGAGCCAGAATAGTTTCCGGGCAACGTTGCAGCCGCTGTTCTTCTTCGCTGCTTTCGTGTCGGTGCTGGTGAAAGAGACTTCTGCGGATCACATGGTCCTTCCGGACGTCCCAGGGTCCGTCTGGATCATCGGCATCGTGTGCATGCTCATTGGACTGTGGGCGGGCACGAAGCTCTCAGGGTATGTCTCAGCAGCCAACGCGAGGAAGGTCGCGATGACATTGGCAGTGGCAGGTGCGGTGATCACCCTGGTTCGCGGGCTCGTGCTGCTGTAGCCCGACGGACCTTCAGTCGGAAACGACGCAGTCGGCATTCTTCAATTTTCTGACGAAGGGGAGTGGGGTCGGCGAAGTTGGTTTCCCAGGTCTTGATCTCGCCGGTGTCGAACTTCGCCAGTAGCTTTCCAATCGCAGTCAGTGCTGCCACCGGATTGCGTTCGTTGAGGTAGATCTGCATCGTTTCAATGATGGGTTCCGGCTTCTCCACCGTCGGCGGGTCGGGAACTCGGATTGGCTCCGAGGATTCCACCTGCGCCTTAAAGCGGAGGATCTTCATGTGCTGACGTTCATGACGAGCCTTAGCGCGGCGGACAGCCGCCTCGGTAGCGGCTGCGGCCTCATGCTTGGTAATTGAGGCGATGAATTCATCGGCAGTTTCGTCTGCTGCCATAATTCGCATTTCCTGGAGCATTCGCACAAGCGGCTGGACATTGCGAGCCTGTTCGACACTCTCTCGGTATTCGGCGCGTGCCAAGTCTCGACGCTCGTTATGCTCCTTCCTCAATTCACCGGCCTTCCGCACACTGGCGGAAAAGGGAATCATTCCGGGATGACGGACAGGTCCGGATGCCTCAGTGGCCACCTGTACTCCGGTAGTGGCGGAGGTCCAGTATTCGGTGCCAGCCAGAGATCGAGTGACGTCCCACAGGCCCTTGGTCTTTTCGTTGTGATGTCGCCGGCACAGGGTATGAAGGTTATCGGTCGAGGTAGGGCCGCCGTCGTCAAAGTTGGTGATGTGGTCCATGTCGGCATCGACAGGACTCTTCGCGCAGCCTGGGAACATGCAGGTGCCGTCGCGGCCGATGATGAATGCCTTCTGGCTCGCTGTGGCGGCGTATCCACCGGCAACGCTCGGGCTAAGGGTATCTACAGAGGTGACCATCGCCATGTACTCCGCAGTTAGCGCCTCGGACAGCACTCCAACTCCAGGCATCCAGACAGGCCCTCCGTCTGTGCTGCGGTATAAGTGCAGATTGATGCCGACCTCCGCGGTGCCTCGGACAAGGTGCATGAAGGCCTCCGCGCCGTCACATTCCTTGGTGGCGGAGATCGTAGAGATCACCCGGTGTGCTTCCTCTGCGTGCGCCGGAGCGAGATTCAGTGCGATTCGGTGAGCCTTGTCTGGTGCTTCGGGGCGGCGCCTATCGAAAGTCTCCTCTACCTCCGCCGGGACTGGTCCTCCGTCCAGGTCAGCCGGTCGGGCAGCATGGTGGACAGCGTCGATTGCGCGCTGGACCTTCGGGAACAGCTCCTTCCAATCAGGTAGGCCGAGCTTGTCTGTAGAGGGGGTCAGTGCCTTGAGTAGCAAGGGCTCCACCTCATCGAAGAATTCCTCTCCGATAGGCAGGGTCGCCGCGGCCAACTTCTTGAGCAGTTTCAGGGGCGCGAATCCACGCACGGTGAGAACGTTTGCGAGCTTCGGTAGGCGCTCCATCATGAGTCCGACCTTCCGGTAATCCCGGACTGCGGCCTCGGTCTGTCCAAGGTCGGCGGTAAGGCAGGTGACGTGATGGCGAGCGTCATCTTCCGGCTCACAGAGGCATTGGGCCGCAAGGGCAAGTTCGGAACGATTGCGGGCCAGCGCTAGCTGGGCACGTATGGACGAATTTTCGTGGCCCCATTTCGGTGCAGTATCTCCAAGTGCAGCCTCGAAGGGGCACTCGGCGGTGGAATCGGTAGTGGACATCGGTTGCCCCTCCTCTCGTTATCGAATATGTTCGCTTGCATGTTCGATGATTGCATCGTTCGAGGGTGCGTCGCAAGAGGTCAGGGGCATGTTTCGATAGAGTTATCGAAAATTCACTTGTTGGTATGCAAAAGGCGGAGGTGGACACCTCCGCCTGATGACTGCTGAGAACTAGAAGAGACTCGAGATGAAAGCCTTCGTGCGATCTTCGGTCGGACTCTCCAAAACCCGGGACGGCGGACCGGATTCGACGACCTGGCCTTCCGCCATGAACACCACCTGGTCCGAGACCTCGCGGGCGAACGACAGTTCATGGGTGACCACGATCATCGTCATTCCTTCGTCAGCCAGACCCCGCATGACGTTCAGGACCTCGCCGACGAGCTCAGGGTCAAGGGCGGAGGTGGGTTCGTCGAAAAGCATCAGTTTGGGGTCCATCGCCAACGCCCGAGCGATGGCGATACGCTGCTGCTGTCCACCGGAAAGCTGTACCGGATACGCGTCAGCCTTGTGCGCCAAGCCGACCTGCTCGAGCAATTCCATGGCGCGCTTGCGGGCGTCGGCGGGCTTCACGCCCTTGACCTGAACCGGAGCCTCCATGATGTTCGTGATCGCGGTGCGATGCGGGAACAGGTTGAAAGACTGGAACACCATGCCGATTTCGCGGCGCTGACGAGCTGCCTCACGTTCGGAGATCTCATGCAGACGACCGTTGCGCTCCCGATAGCCGATCAGGTCGCCGTCGACGTAGAGACGTCCTGCATTGACCTGTTCGAGGTGATTAATGCAGCGCAGCATCGTGGACTTGCCGGACCCGGAGGGGCCAACAAGCGTCGTCACGGAACCGCGCGGAACTGTGAGGTCGATGCCTTTGAGGACTTCCAAGCGTCCGAAATTTTTACGGACCTTCTGAGCCTCGACCATGGGACGGTCAGTAGCGGTCATCGGTGATCCTCCTGGGACTTGTCTGTCGACTCCACGACGATGGTGTTGGCAGGCGGGACACCTTCTGCGTCAGCCAGAGCGGCCAACTGACGTCCGGTGAGCTGGCGCGTCGCACCACGGGCAAAGTACTGCTCCAAGTAGTGCTGACCGACCATTAGGATCGACGTCATGGCCAGGTACCAAGTGGCCGCGACCAGGAGCAGCGGGATGGTGTCGAACAAGGCGTTCGCGATGTCTGTTGACCGGCCGAAGAGCTCATTGGTGTACGGCACCACGACGACGAGGGACGTGGTCTTCAATAGTGAGATGAACTCGTTGCCCGTCGGCGGAATGATGATGCGCATTGCCTGGGGGAGGACCGTACGGCGCATGGTCTTCCACCAGCTCATGCCGAGTGCCTTGGACGCTTCAGTCTGGCCTTCCGGTACCGCCTGGATACCGGCGCGGACGATCTCCGCCATGTACGCGGCCTCGTTCAGACCCAGACCAATGAAAGCGAGGACGAAGAAGTTCGACAGCAGGTCTTCGAGGGAGATTTCCGCTACTCCGATGTTGACCACCGAGTAGATGTTGCCCAGCAGGCCCCAGAAAACCAGCTGCACGTAGATCGGAGTGCCACGGAAGATCCACAGATAGAGCCAGGCGAAACCGCGGAGAATCGGATTGTCTGACATTCGAAGAACCGCAAGTAAGACACCGCCGACAACACCGATGACCATCGCGAGTACCGCGAGGATCAGTGCGTTCAGGGCACCTTCTGCAATGCGAGTGTCGAAGAGGTACTGGCGGTACACCGGCCAGCCGTATGCTTCGTTGGTTGCGGCACCGATGATGAACCATGCCAGCAGGCCGATAATGATCGCGGAGGCGATCCATCGGCCCGGATGGGGAAGTCGCTTGGCCTTGATGGGCACGTCCAGTGCGCCATCTGTGGTGGTCTGGCTCATCGGGGTTCCTCTCCGTTGATTGTCGCTACGGGCAGTGCACCCTCTTCAAGGCCCCACATCTGCAGGATTTCCTCGTAGTAGCCTTCATCGATCAAATTCTGCAGAGCCGCTGCTAGAGCGGGAACTAGGTCCGAGCCTTTGGCGACTGGCCAACCGTACAGGGCGCCGTCAAAGACCTCGCCGGTGGTCACGAGTTTGTCGTCGGACCTGGCCACGGCCCACTGAGTGACAGGGGAGTCTGCGGACATCGCATCAGCACGGCCGAGGACAACTGCGGTGGCTGCGGTCCCGCCGTCGGGGTACGCCAAGACGTCAATCTCTGGCAATCCCGCGTCGATACAGGCCTGGTTTCGAGCAGTCAGGTCGTCTGTGTGCGAGACGGTGCTGCGTTGCACGGACACGGTACGGCCGCAGGCTGTGTCTGGGGTGATGTCATTGCCCGGCTGGGTAGCCCACTGGATGCCGGCTTCTTGGTAATTGACGAAGTCGTAGCGCTTGCGCCGTTCCTCGTTGTCAGTGAAACCCGAGGCGCCGAAATCGAGCGTGCCCGCAGTGATCGATGGAAGGATCATCGCGAAGTCCTGCTCACGAACGACGAGATCCAACCCGAGCACATCTGCGACGCCCTGAGCGAGGTCAATATCCGAGCCGATGATCTCGCCCTCGGAGTTTTTGTACTCGGCTGGGGCGAACGGAGGGAATGTGCCGATGGAGAGGGTTCCGCCATCGCGGACGGCGTCGGGAAGCATCGCGATGATCTCCGGCACCGGTTCCGGATGGACCTGGTACCAGCCTTCCGGGTGGTCACTCTCGGTGTTCGTCACACACGCCGTCACACCGAACATCAGCGGTATGACGGCGGCAGCGAGAAGCACCGCTCGGATAGGTCGTGTCATGAGGCACTACCTTACCGGCAGCTGATTTCGCGCTGGTAACTCCCTGGGTGACTATTCCTCAGTGGAATCAGTGAATTGCGGAGCACCGGAGAGGCGATCATTGCGCGCAGCGGTTGCGACGGCAGCGGCAACAGTCGGAGCGACACGGGGGTCCAGCGGCGACGGCACGATGTAATCAGCGGAGAGGTTGTCCTGCGCGACCTCCGCGATGGCGCGAGTAGCCGCGAGCTTCATCGTTCCGGTGATGCGCTTCGCGCCGGCATCGAGGGCTCCACGGAAGATTCCCGGGAAAGCCAGCACGTTGTTGATCTGGTTCGGGTAGTCAGAGCGACCGGTGGCGTTGATTGCGCCGTACTTCGCAGCGAGCTCGCGGGAGATCTCCGGGTTCGGGTTGGCCAGGGAGAATAGGATCGAGTTCTCAGCCATGCCCGCCAGGTCTGCATCTTCGAGCTGTCCGCCGGAGAGTCCGATGTAAGTATCTGCGCCGACCAATGCGTCGCGGATTGTGCCGGTAACGCCGGCACGGTTGGTGACCTCTGCAATGTTCGTCTTCACAGAGTTCATGGGGGAGCGGCCATCATGAATCACGCCACGTGAGTCACAAACGGTGATGTCGCGGACACCGGCGGCCAGCAGCATGCGCGTGGTGGCAATGCCTGCAGCTCCTGCACCGGAGATGACGACCTTCAGCTCCGACAGTTCCTTGTCGAGGATGCGGCAGGCATTACGCAAGCCGGCGGTGATGACAACTGCGGTGCCGTGCTGGTCGTCGTGGAAGACCGGGATATCCAATGCCTCGTCCAGTTTGGCTTCGATCTCGAAGCAGCGCGGAGCCGCGATGTCCTCCAAGTTGATGCCACCGAAGGACGGAGCGAGAAGTTTGACTGCTTCGACGAACTTGTCGACGTCTGTGGTGTCCAGCGCGAGCGGAACAGCATTGAGTCCAGCGAAGCCGCCGAAGAGCTGGCACTTGCCTTCCATGACGGGGAGGGACGCCTTCGGCCCGATGTCTCCGAGTCCGAGAACAGCTGTGCCGTCAGTGATGACAGCGACATTCTTGCCCGACCAGGTGTGGGTGCGGGCCAGTTCCGGATCATCCTGAATTGCGGAGCAGACCCGAGCTACGCCCGGGGTGTACGCGATGGACAGGTCCCGGGTGGTGTTAAGAGGAAGCGTCGACGAGGTGATGAGTTTTCCACCTTCGTGAGCGCGGAAAATCTCTTCGTCCGTGATCGGTGCCATCTTCTCGGTATCCATGTAGCGGTCTAACTCCTCGGGAGACTCGGGTCACTGTGGCCGCGGGCGCGTACGCACAAAAGTTAACTTTACCGCCAAATCCTGTTGGAGGCGTCCCATTCGACGTAAGAAACTATAAGTTTATTCCGGAGGTGGGGTGCTCTCGGTGGGCTCGGACGTGGTCGTCGTCGGTTCCGTTGTTGGTTCCGTTGTTGGTTCCGTCGTCGTGGGTGGCTCAGTTGTCGTTGGGGTTTCGGAAGTTGTGGTCTCTGAGGTCGTCGTCGGCGGCTCGGAGGTCGTGGTGGAGCTCGTGGGCGTCGAAGTTGTGGTGGTCGTGCTCGTGGGGGTTTGGGTGGCGGTCGGGGTTGACGTCGTGATGCTTGACGACGTCCCCCTCGTGGGCGACGGCGGCCTCATCGTCTCGGAGGTAGTCGTCGGTTCGTCATTGCTGTTATCGGACGACAGAGGGTTGGCCATTGCCAGAGTGAGGCCTCCCAAAAACGCCATGACGACGGCCACTGGCACGATGTACCGCCAGCGCCGGTCCATGACGCCCGCGGGTGCGTTCGGGTCGTTCGCGGCGCGGTACTCACGCAGTTCGTGGTGAATCCACCACACGGCGGGCAGTGCGACTGCGACGGCAAGCAGGATCGCCGGAAGGAGACCGTCGACCCCATAGAACAGGGGAATGACGATGAAGAGGCCCAGGGCGAGGAACAGCCCCACGGCAGCTGCTGCCGCCAGCAGTACCTTCGGTACGCCACGCTTCGGCATCGGATCCTCCCTGTTTTTAGACACTTACTGCCGACCGTACACACTGGCGGTCCAAACTGATGACACGTCCAGCCGTGATCTGCGTCAATGAACCGATGGAATACGGCAGCGTTCGGGTACTGTTCTCCGCGATGGATACCAACGAACAAACCAAGTCGCCAAAGGTCCCTGAAACGGCGACCAACCTGCTCCGGGGCGGCCTCATCGGCATCGCCGAGACGGTCCCGGGCGTGTCCGGCGGAACCGTCGCACTGGTGACGGGAATCTACGAACGGCTCATCTTCTCGGCCTACGCGATCGTCAGGTTGCCGAAGATGGCGATGGAAGGAAATTTCAAGCGCGGCCTGAAGCGGGTCGACTGGAAACTGCTCTTCCCCCTGGGCATCGGCATGGTCGCGATGGTGTTCATCGTCGCCGGCTACATGGAGTCATTCGTGACTAACCATCCGACGCTGTCGAACGGCCTCTTCTTCGGCATGATCCTCATCTCAGTGATTGTGCCGCTGCAGGAGATCCGCCCGTCCTCCCTGGAAGAACCAGGGATGCGGACTAAAGCGATCATCCTATTTGTGGTCTTTGCGATCGGTTTGTTCCTGATCACCTCGCTGCCGTCGGCCACTCTGGTCGACCCGCCGTGGTACATCATCTTCGGAGCCGCGGCGATCGCGATCTCTGCGCTGCTGCT
The DNA here is from genome assembly GCF_000427865.1 of Corynebacterium sputi DSM 45148. Lineage (GTDB taxonomy): Bacteria > Actinomycetota > Actinomycetes > Mycobacteriales > Mycobacteriaceae > Corynebacterium > Corynebacterium sputi. The sequence continues at coordinate 146,077 of NZ_KE386599.1, forward strand.
GCCGGGTATGTCCGGTTCGTTCTTCCTTCTTCTCATGGGTCTCTACGCACCGACCCTGGCTGCTGTGGACAACCTCGACTTCGGATACATCGGCATCTTCATCCTCGGTGCGATCACCGGTGTCATCGTGATCGTCCGTGTCCTGGAGAGGCTCCTGACCAAGCACCACACCCTTACCATGGCTGCAGCGGCAGGTCTGCTGCTCGGTTCGCTTCGTGCACTGTGGCCGTGGCAGACCGAAGATGGCGGCCTTATGGGCATCGGTGATGACTGGTTTGCAGTGCTGGGAATGGTCATTCTCGGCATTGTGATCGTCGGCGGAGTAGCGCTTTTGCAGCGTCGTTTTTCTGCTGGGGCATCGGCACGCTAAGATAAATCGGGTTGAGCAAAGCTCGACCGCGCCCCCGTAGCCCAATTGGCAGAGGCAACGGATTCAAAACCCGTCCAGTGTGAGTTCGAGTCTCACCGGGGGCACACTTAACCTCCTGAATTCAGGGGGTTTTTTAGCTAGTAAAGCCGGTGCGGTACCCGCCGGAAGTCAGCTCGTTGATCATTGTCGTCGGGTCAGCATCGCGCGTGTGCGTGTAGGTGACCTTCGCTGCGTCATCGGTGGTCTCGGGTTCTAGGTCCGTGACGTAGGGGGATGTCTCAAGGTGACTGACGATGTCGTCGGCGAGATCAGAGGAGTTCTCAGAGGCATCTGGAATTGAACAGATGACACCTCCGTCGTCGCTGACTCCGACAGCGATTCCTGGCATCAGGACCGCAGAGATCACGTCCGCGAGGCAGAGGGTGAGGGAGTGGGCGCTGGGGGCGTCGTAAAGCGAGGTTTCAGAGGGCTGGAAGCCCTCAACGACGCTGCCGTACGCCACTGATTCGTCGAAGGGGAGGATCGACGGCGCCGGGATGGTCAGCGGTTCAGTGGAGACGGGGGACTGGTGGAGAATTCCGTCCCCTTCCCAGCCGGCAGACTCAGCGGCCTCGATGATTTCTGCGGGCGACTGGCCGCCATGGATGAGCGAGGAATCGCCGAGGGTGACAAGCAGATCAGCAGAATCAATATCGATGTCAAGGGCAGAACTGTCGTAGTTCGCCAGCGGTGATCCAATTGCGGTGAGAAGACCCCACTCAGCGGTGCCCAATGATGAGACCCGGGTCTGGTCGGTGAAACCGATGTAGGAAAAATCATCGGCGTCGATAAGTGAGAGGGCCCGACCGAGAGTGGTATCAGGACCCTCCGACTCCCCCACGAGGTTCAGATCCGAGAAAAGCGATTCCGTCTCCTCCGTCCCGCAGGCGGTCAATGCCAGCGACATTGCGACCACGGAGGGTAGAAGGACGCGCCTAGTCCTCACTGTCATCACGGAGAACGTAACGGTGAGGGGACTCGCGCTGGCTCTTCATCTCACTGGTCAACTCGCTGATGAACACCCCGACATTGCGCCAGCGGGCCTTGGTGACGTCCATCAATTGAGGCATCTGGTCGAGCGCTTCCTCTCGGTCGCGCTCAGCGCGGTGCGCCGAAAGCTCAGCGCGAAGCTCCGCGAGAGCCTGTTCGGTCTCGCTAATCATCTTTTCTAGTTGTTCATCCGCAGTCAGGTGCGGATCTTCGTTGTCAGGCACTGTTTTCTCCTACAGCAGAACTGTTAACACGATAAGCGTCGCAGGGAGAACAAGGAACACTCCGAGTACCCAACCGGCCACCCAGAGTTTGTTTTCAGCGCCGAGCTTGGCCAGTGTCGCTGCTCCCCATAGTGGAATCCATCGCAGGAATGGCAGGCCGAAGATCACCAGTAGTGCGAATACGTTGTAGAGAACGTGGACCATTGCGGCTTGCATCGCGAAGTACGACTCTGGGCCGGAGAACGCGAACGCTGCGATGAGTGCGGTCAGCGTGGTGCCGACATTTGCACCGAGGGTGAACGGGTAGACCTGCTTGAGGGAGAAGGTGCCGGAGCCTGCCAGCGGGACGACCAGTGCGGTGGTGGTGGTGGAGGACTGCACCATCACGGTGATGAGTGTTCCGGAGGTGATGCCGGAGATGGGGCCGCGGCCGATCGCGTTATGCAGGACCTTCTTGGCCCTTCCGACCATGACGACCTTCAGGAGCTTGCCGATGAAGGAGATGACGGCGAGGATCAACCCGATGCCGACGATGATCAAGGTGATTCCGCCCCAGGCACCGGGCAGGGAGCTGAAGGCGGAAATGATCAGGTCGCCGAGGGGATCGGTTACTGCCGTGACAGCGTTGCCGAGGCCGCCGAAGATTGCGGCCACCGGGCCGCCGTCGCTGCCGGACATCGAGCCTGCGAGCGCACCGGAAGCGCGCTAGCTCCAGCGGCAGGAAGATGAGGACCGCGAGAAGGTTGTAGAAGTCGTGAATCGACGCAGCGCCGAAGGCACGGCGGAAGGATTCCTTGTCGCGGACCATGCCGAGGCTGACCAAAGTNCTGGTNANAGTGGTGCCGATGTTCGCACCCATGAGCATNGGGATGGCGGTAGCCATCGGCAGACCGCCAGCGCACAGGCCCACAATGATCGAAGTCACCGTGGTGGAGGACTGGATANGCGCCGTCGCAAGCAGACCGATCATCAAAGCAACGAGCGGGTTTGAGGCGAAGGAGAACAGCTCCTCGGCCTGGCCGCCGGTGGCGATCTTAAATCCGCTGCCGACGACACTAACTGCTGTGATCAGGACGTAGATGCCAAGAACGACGGCGATCCAGTTGGCCCAGGCTAGGGCTTTGCCCTGGAGTCCGAGCTTTTCGAACGGGCTTAACGGTGTCGCTTCAGAGGTGTCGTCATTCTCGATAGCGACCACAGCTTCCTCAATCTCCGTTGGCTTGTTAGCGGAGTTGCGGGACAGCTTCATCGTCATTCATGTTCTCCCATTGTTGGTGCGAGGCTGAGAGGGAGACTAGGAAACCAAACTGTCCGAAGAGTGCATCGAAAGTGAACAAAGGGTGAACGGCGGGAGATTTGTCGGTTTACCTTCACCTTTATGACACTGTTGCGACAGGTGTGTCAGGCTAGCGTTGGGTTCTGTTCATGTTTGACCTGCATGTTTCCGGGATGTTGCGGGGTGGTGTGGGGCGTAGTGTGAAATTCATCGCTAAACCCCCGGTCCGATCGGACCGGGGGCACACGGGTGAGGCAGTTAATTGGTCAGCGCTGAGGACAATTCAATGTCACTGTGCGGGTCGCCGTCGAACATGGTGCCGGTGATGCGGTCGTCGTAACGCATTTTGACCTGCTCGTAGTCCGAATCGGACAGAGCGTAGTAGTAGACGTGGGGGAGGATTCCTGCGACATTATCGAGGTACCCGGACACGAAACTGTCGAGGTCGGCATTGTTCTCTAAAGCCTTGGTGGAGACGTAGATGAACAATGGCCGAGTTAGCGGTGTGTAGGTCCCGTTCTGTGCGTTCTCCAGTGTCGGCTGGACACCATCAATGTCGATAGTCGTGATCTGTTCACGGTGGTCCGCCTCTGCGAGGTAACTGCCCACTGCGGTGAATCCGAGCGCATACGGGGAATCTGCTACCCGCTTCGCCAGGTCGGAGGGGTCGTCGATTTGCTTCGTAGTCATCGCGGATCTCGCCCGTCTCGCCGGCGGCGCAATAGGTGAAGTAGTCAAAGGTTGCGGAGCCTGGGCCGCGGCCAAGAAGCTCGATCTCCTCGTCTGGCCAGTCCGGTCGGACATCGGAACAGGTGGTGACTGCTGAGTTGGATTCCCAGATGGAACGCACCTCGTCCATCGTTAGGTCACCGACCTCTCCGTTCTGTTCATTGCGGATAAGGCTTAGTGCGGCGAGGGCGACCGGAAGTTCGATGAAATCGACGCCGTTGTCGGCGCACATCTGGATGTAGTCGGTGCTCTGGCCTGCGCCGGGGATGGCCCCTGAGGCGTTATCGAGCTCGGTGTCTCCGGAGCAGAACTTCTCGAAGCCGTCGAGGGTTCCGTCAGAGCGCTGGACGATAGAGACATCTAAGTCTCGGGCGACGGCCTCGGTAATCGGATACACGGTGGCTGAACCTGAGGCGCGGATCGGGTCGGTGTCATTGGAGCAGGCAGTAAGTGTGAGTGAGCCGGCAGCGAGCACGGCGAAAGTTCGGCTAGCTCTCATGTGCGTTGCTCCGATTGTGCTGGCGGTGGGCGCGGATTTCAGAGGTGAGCTCATCGATGAAGATGGCTACGTTTCGCCAGCGGTCCTTGGTCACGTCCAAAAGCTGGGGCATCTGGTCGACTGCTTCGTACTGGGCTCGGATCTCCCGATGTGCCTCCAACTCTGCGCGCAGTACTCGCAGAGCAGCCTCGGTCTGGCTGATGATCAGTTCCAGCTGCTCATCGGCGGTGGGGGTGTTCTGATGATTAGACACTGTTTTCTCCTAGAGCAGAACTGTTAACACGATAAGCGTCGCAGGGAGAACAAGGAACACTCCGAGTACCCATCCGGCCACCCAGAGTTTGTTTTCGGCACCGAGTTTGGCGAGCGTGGTTGCTCCCCATAGTGGAATCCATCGCAGGAATGGCAGGCCGAAGATCACCAGTAGTGCGAATACGTTGTAGAGAACGTGGACCATTGCGGCTTGCA
>NZ_KE386599.1:150961-170323 GCF_000427865.1 Corynebacterium sputi DSM 45148
GCGAAGGAGAACAGCTCCTCGGCCTGGCCGCCGGTGGCGATCTTAAATCCGCTGCCGACGACACTAACTGCTGTGATCAGGACGTAGATGCCAAGGACAACGGCGATCCAGTTGGCCCAAGCGAGGGTCTTGCCCTGCAGTCCGAGCTTTTCGAAGGGGCTCTTCGGTGTCGGCTCATTCGAGGCATCAGCCTCAATGGCGGATACCGCGTCCTCGACTTCTGTCGGGCGGTCGAGTGAATCGCCGGAAAGTTCTGTTGACATTCCGTTCTCTTCCATCGTCTTGACCAAGGCCGTGGAGGAGATTAGAGAACGAACATGCATAGATAGTCCAGAAAAACTAAACCTGAGGTGAACGCCCGGATAAGTATCAGGTGAGTTTCCGGAAAGCCAGGTAGCCGGCGGGTATCGCGCAGGCAAGTGCGATACCGAGGCTGATCACGGGGATTAATCCGGATGTCATTCCGAATGCTTGAGGGATCAGGAGCGACACGCCTGTGAAGCTCACGATGACTGACGTGCCAACGGTAATCGAACCACCAAACCGTGCCTGTCCGATGCTCGTCTGGGCCCATCGAGGGAGCATTAACCAGCCGACCACAGCTACTGAGGCGCCGACTATGGGGGAGAAGATGTTGCTGAGGGGACTGTTCACTGTGGTCGGAGTGCCATCGGTGCTCCGTTGCTGGATTGTCGTCTCTGGGAGAAAGCCGTTGAGGCCAATAACCAGAACAGCGGAGAGAGCAGCGATGACGAGCGGCATCACCAGCACAACGGATCTGGAGTTAGAGAACGTAGTTTCAGCCATAGCTAGGTATCATGCACGACCATGTCTGAACTCACCGTCCACGGCGCCCGCGAACACAATCTTGCCGACATCACTGTGTCGATGCCGCACGGGTCGTTGATCGCGATTTGTGGCAGGTCAGGCTCAGGAAAGTCGACCTTGGCGTTCGATACCATCTACGCCGAAGCCCAGCGCAGGTATCTGGAGTCGGTGTCACCGTTTACTCGGCATCTGTTGGGCTCTGTCGCCTCCCCGGAGGTGGACAGCATCTCCGGTCTGCCCGCCGCAGTCGCGGTCCGGCAATTGGTGTCGAATCCGGCGGAGCATTCGAGCGTCGGCACTTTGTCGCAGGTCGCTGACCTTTTGCGGGTGCTTTATTCCCGGATGGGCACTTACCCAAAGGGCCAGGAGCATTTGCTCGCGTCGGCGTTCTCCGCCAATACCGTCGAGGGCGCCTGCTCGAATTGTGCTGCTAAAGGCACTGTCCACGACATTGACCGAAAGGCCTCGGTGCCTGATCCTGATCTTTCCATTTGGGAAGGTGCGGTCGACGCCTGGCCTGGTGGTTGGGTTGGACTCAGTTACCGGCGGATCTGTGCGGTGCTCGGCATCGACATTGACGCGCCCTGGCGCACTCTGCCGCAGGAGACCCGCGACTGGGTTCTAACGACGGAGGAGACCCCCACTGTGACGGTCCACCCAGAATCGGGAAGCCGTCCCTACGAAGGAAAGTTCCGAAGCGCACGCCGCTATTTGCTGGACACGGTGACTGGCGCAGGCAGTGCCATGACTAAGGAAAAGGTGTTGCGCTACCTCACCGACGACCCGTGTCCGGTCTGCGATGGCACTGGTCTGGCTCGGGCGTCGCTGTCTGTCACCATCGGAGGCGAGAATATCGCGCAGGTTGCCGAGCGCTCGCTCACCGACATGGTTGAGTTCCTCCAGGCGCACGTCAGCACCTCCGGTGAGGCCAACACCAAGGCCTCTGAGCTCCTCTTGTCGGAGCTGGAGAAAAGGGTGCGGGTGATTGCGGATTTGGGCGTCGGGTATCTGTCGGCGGATCGGCCGGCAGCAGGTCTTTCGGCAGGTGAGCTTCAGCGCCTTCGCCTAGCCGCGCATCTGCACAGTGGGCTGTTCGGCATGCTGTATGTCTTCGATGAGCTCTCTACGGGCCTGCACCCAGCGGACATCCGGCATCTGTTTACGTTCATCGAGAAGCTCCGCGACGCTGGCAACACAGTCATCCTCGTTGAGCACGACATGGAGACTGTCCGACGCTGCGATTGGGTCGTTGAACTCGGTCCCGGTGGTGGCCCGGAGGGCGGTCAGTTGATGTATTCAGGACCGCTTCCCGACGCTCCCCTCACCAACTCCACTCCACCCATCCCATGGCGCGAGCCGGAAGATTTTAGTGAGTGGGCTCAGGTCGATGGACTGTCGACGAACAATCTCAAGGGATGTCCGGTGACGTTCCCGGTCGGGGCTGTGTCTGTGGTGACGGGGCCGTCGGGAAGCGGTAAGAGTTCTTTGCTCCGTTCTGTAGCGTCGCTGTCTGGAATGCAGTTGTCGGAGGACTCGCATGAGGTCAGCGCTGCTGAACGGCGCGGGCTGGAGGGCGCAACGGCAAAGGGCCTTGATGCTTTCGCTCGAGTAGTGAGTTTCGACCAGAGAGCTATCGGACGCTCGCCGCGGTCGGTGATCGGGACGTACGTCGGGGTGTTCGACAAGATCCGGTCGATGTTTGCAAAGGCTTCGGAGTTCGGCGCGTCGCAGTTCTCCTTCAATACCGCAAAGGGCCGGTGCTCCCGGTGTGAAGGCCTCGGCATGATCACTGTTGACCTGGTCCACCTACCGGCATCGAGCGGTAGGTGCCCAGAATGCGAAGGTAAGCGGTTCAGTCCAGAGACGCTTGCAGTCACGGTTGATGGCTTGACTATCGCTGATGTTCTCGAGTTGTCCGTCAATGAAGCGGCCGAGCGATTCCCCGACTACGCCGACTATTTCGAGGTGCTGCGAACGGTCGGATTGGGCGGGCTATTGCTGGGGCAGTCCACCTCGACGTTGTCTGGCGGTGAGTCACAGCGGTTGCGCCTTGCCGCAGCATTGCGGACTCGAGGCAAGCAGACTCTTTATATTCTCGACGAGCCGTTGAACGGCTTGCATCCCGATGACGCTCGGGTCCTCAGCAGGATGTTTCGAGACATGGGTGACACGGTCCTGATGGCTGACCACAACATGGAATCCGCGGCCGGGGCGGACTGGCTCATCGACATGGGTCCGGCGGCTGGCCCCGATGGAGGTCAGGTGGTTGCGATGGGTACGCCGCGTGAGGTGGCAGAAGCGGGCCACGGTGTCACCGCGCAGATCCTCGCTGGACTGCCTTTCGCATGAGCACTTCCATTGGGCCTTGCTTGCCGGCCCTTTCGAGGAGGACAGCGAGCCCGACGGAGATCAGCCACGCTCCGAACGCAACTCCCATCGCCCCGAGCGCTCCGGTTGGGAGCCCGAGCAGGTCCCGGTTGAGGACCACTGCGACGATGATCGAGTTGAGCAGGTAAAAGGTCAGGGACCGCTTACCGACGGCCATAACCGCCCCCGCACCCCACCACTTCGCAATCGTGTCGGAATACAACGCAAACACTGCGACATACCCGACGCCACCGGCGACACCGGTCAGCACCTGCAGGGCCAAGATGACACCTTCGCCGATCCAGGACGGCTGCCACACTCCGACGAAAATCAGTGCCGACGGCAGGGCGCCGAGAACGGAGATACCGATACTGATCGCGGCGAGTCTAGGACTTTTGATGAGGCCGAGTCGGCCGGCGATGAATCCAATGATCACAAGCAAGAACAGGGGATACGAGATCGCGAGATAGAAGGGGAGGAAGGGTGCCGCGGCGATCCGCTCGATCCAATCGTCGGCGGTGGCGTATCCCGGGGCGATCGCAATGGTGTTGGACATGCGTCCATACGCCAAGAACATTATGCCGGCGGTGACAGTGAAGAGGTAGATGATCGCGGTGATGATCACACCCCGGGTCAGCACTCGCGCGGGTCGGAACAGCATCCAGCCGGTGACGAAGATGGCCAGGGCGTAGGAGGTGAGGATCTCACCGGAGTACACCAGGATCGCGTGGACGAGGCCGATGGCCAGGAGCATGCAGGCGCGACGGCGGAGGCTGAAGCGGATCTCTAGTTCGTCGACGCCACGTTCTTGTTGACGACGGACACTTAACGCGAGCCCGAAACCGAAGAGGATCGCGAACATGGGGAAGGCGCGGTTATCGAGGAAGAGTGTCGAAATGAATGTCGCGGCCTGGTCCCACCAGGGTTCCTCGTGGACGAGGACACCGAACTCAGCGCCGACATAGACCGATGCGTAGGCCATTGCGATGAGCAGCAGCATGACACCTCGGGCCAGATCAGGCGCGGGCATCCTGCGTTGCGGACCCCTGGGCTGTGGTTCTGGAGGCTCTTTGACCTCGATGAATTCGTCTAACACCCCAGGTGCAGACTTCGCTGCAAGGTCGGTGGAGGCGCGCACATCAACGTCGGGAATGTCGTAGGCGCTGTGACCGGCCGCCGTCATTACTTTCAGGCTGCGCAGCCCGAGCCGCTTTTGCAGGACTGATTCGGTCTCGGCGATAGTGCTCACCGCATCCCGACGCAGAATTACCGTGCTCCGCGTCAACAACCCCGACCGCATAATTAGATACGGACCGTGAATCGCATGGCCGAGGTTCCGGTACGCCACCCACGCCAAAACGAGCATGAGTACCCAGATCGCGGGCGTGGCCAGCAGGAACTGCGGAGCAAACATTGCGACGAGGATGGCGATCGGAATAGTAAGGAGAGTGGCCCACCAGAGTCGGCGTCTCAGTGCGCGAGTGGGGTGTGGGGTGAGAGGGACGTCGAAAAGCGGATCTTTTTCATCGATGACCTCAAGCGCAACCCGACGCGCTGTGGCGCCGTCGGTGCGCGGCAGAACAGCGGCGGGATCGGACATGGAGGACATATCCAGACCAGTAGTGATGACGTGAGTATCGGTGACGCCCAGCCAGCGATAGAGCAGAGGCTCGGCGATCTGCACGCCACGGATGCGGTTCTCCGAACGATTGACCTCACGAGTGGTGAACAAACCTTTTCGGGTGCGGATCTGCGTGCCTTCTGGTCCCGGCACGCGGGAGAGCTCGAAGTTCCAGAACTCGGTGAAGTAGTTGACCGTCAGGCCGATCCAGCCCAGGAGCATTACTCCGATGACGATGATCGCGATGATGGTCGTCCAACTGAGGGAGCCCCATTCGTATAGTCCGGTGATCAGGCTAAACATGTCGACGCCGACCAGCGAAGTGATGCCCCACGCACCGCCGATGAGACCTGCTGCCATGAGGAACGCCCAGATATTGAACATGTTGTAGACGACCCAGCCTGGGCGGAAGGTGGCGAGGATACCATCATTATCAGGAGGTGTTTCGGAGAGGAGGCCTTGCTGGAGTGCAACGGCGTCGTCTCCGGAGAGCGCATCCAGGGTGAAGGCAGTCTCTCCGGCAGTGGATTGCTGACCGGCGCCGATGTTGATCATGCGCAGGCCGGATAGGCGGTGGCGCAGTCTGGCTTCGATGTCGACGCTGCGGATCCGGTCCAACGGAATCGAGCGGTGCTGTCGGAATAACACTCCGGTGCGCAGCTCGATGTGGGAATCGGTGATGCGGTAGAAGGTGAAAACCCAGCGCACCGCGTCAAGAACGGCGCTGAGAATTCCAAAAGCCGCGATACCGATGAGGGGCCAAAGCGTCGCGGAGGTGTCGATCGCCAGCGCGATAAGCATCGGAATGAGGGATAGTGCGGTGATGACGAGGTCAACCCAGATGATGCGGGAACTGAGACGGCTCCATTGTTCAGGCATGACACTCATGTCGCGTCACCCTCGGTGAGCTCTGCGATTTCAGTGAGTTCCACAGCGACACGGTCGGCGAGGTCTTTGCTCAGGCCGCCGATTTCAACTGCGCCATTGGAGGATGCGGTGGTGATGGTGAGCGTCGACAAGCCCAAGAGCTGCTCGATCGGCCCCTGGGTCGCATCGACAGTCTGAATCCGGGACAAGGGAGCGGCGCGCCACTCACGAACGATCCAACCGGTGCGGTTGTAGACGGCCGTGCCTGTGGCTTGCCAACGGTGGACGCGGAAACGCCAGAACGGTTCGACGAATAACCCGACCGCCCACAGGACCACTGCCAGTGCCACTGAGAATGGCAGATATGGGCGGGTGGCCTCGAAGAACCAGCCGACCGCAGCGATGACGACCAGGATCGGGACGAACAGTGCGGTGGACTGCAGCATCCACCAGGCGATGGCTTTCCGGTCGAGACGGTTCTCGGGGTCTTTCAGTGTGGGGGTCATTGTTTTCCCTCTGTCGTGATCGCGTGACTGATGAAGTCCTTGAGAGCCTCGATGTCAGCCGCGGTGTCCATGTCCCGATTGAAGGCCCATGAATTGACCACTCCGTCAATGCTGCGCAGGATGATGTTCGCGAATTTGGCGGTATCGAAATCCCGCAATTGCCCCTCGTCCTGGCCGGACTTGAGGATTGTGGCCAGGCCCTCGATGGCTTCGGAATTGTCCATATCGAATGCGCTGTCAGCATCAGGGTGATTCATGATGATCGAGGACATGGCAAAGAACTCCGTGGGGTGCCCAGTGAGGAACTCGATCTGAGAGGTGACCCAGGCATTGACCTGGCCAATGGCAGTCGGTTCCGCGGTGATCCGCGGTTCCATGTACTCCCAGGACCTCTCGAAGAACTCCGTGACCATCTTTTCTAGGATCTCGGCCTTGTTCTTGAAGTGGTACGTCACCACTCCTTTACTAATGCCGGCGTGTTCTGCGATGCGCGATAACGAGGCTTTGGTGAAGCCGTCTTTAGCTACGACCTCGGCAGTGGCCGTGAGGATCTGGGCGCGCCGGGCCTGCTCGATGAAGGAACGACCGTCTGGCTTGCTTTCAGACTGCATAGTCCAAAATTAAACCGACTGGTTTAATTTTTCAAGATGGGTGTGCCCCGGCGAGGCACAAAATGGATCAGGGGTACGGCACTCCAGGGTTGTCTAGACGGAACCGCATCATGTCGTGGAAGATCTCGATGTAGGAGCCAGCGGAGTTTGTTTCCGCGGCAGCGATTCGACCGGTGTCCTTGATCTCGGAGGACCTGCTCATCGCGTTGTACAGCAAATTCTTCAAGAAAGTGTGGTCGGTAGTGAACGCGCCGACGTAGCAGGCGGCCTCGACTTTGTAGGGGTCGATCAGTGTCCAATCGAGCGTCCATCCCGAGTACTGCAGCATCTGGTCGAAGAAATACCGGTGGGCTCGGGAATTGCCGCCGGGGAACGGGTGGATGAGAGTGAGTTCCGACCAGTATTCGGCGACGGTCTCCGCTGCGGATTCAGGGTCAACCTCGGACGGCGGATTCGACTGGATGCTGAGCATCACTCGGTCGATCTCACCCTCGATGAACTGGACGCGGCACAGAGGCAGGTCCATTTCCATCAGCTCGGTGGAGCGAAGCTCCCCAGTCCACGGATGAATGTCCTGGGAAAGCACTGCGTGAATCCTGGCCAGGTCGGCCAGGGCAAAAGTGGTCAGCCGTGAGCTTTTCTCTAGCTCGAACAACCGGAAGGTTGCGGCGGCCTTCGCGACGTCATTGAGGACAAGCGTGTCCGATTCGCCGAGGAAGTTTTCCCTCGCGGTGTAGATGAAGTTCATGACACCTTCCGTTCGTGACGACGGCGCAGTTCGGTGGCCTTAATCGTGCTTCCATAACCGTGCTGTTTCAGGACCTCCAGCACCGCTTCATCGGCGGTTAATTCACCCCGGAGGATGCGACGGCCGACCGTGATCGTCTCCTCATTCATTGGGTGCCCGGACATGGACATGGACGCCTGAACGGCGGCGACCTTTTGCTCCTCGGTGCGGTAATCCATGTCCGCCACACTACCTGTGGCTCCGATAGTTAACGGGGCATCGTCGCCGGGGAAATCCTGGGGAAACGAAGGGTTCCTAGCCTGAGGGCAACCGCTCAACCCCTCACGAGGAGGAACCGCCATGTTGGTCTCCGTGATTACCGCGACAATCGGCCTTGCCATGCTCGTTGGAGGTGTGGGGAAAATAATCCAGGGCAGCGGCAGAATTCTTCCGATCCTCGCGATCCTGGGTGGAGTGGCGGCGCTACTGGTGCCCACGGCGAATCCGATCGCGGGCTTGGCTGTGGCAGCTCTCATCGTTGCCGTGGCGTGTAGCCTCCCGACGCTCGGCAGCGCAGGCGCCGCCCGCAGCGCCGCGGTGTCGAACGATCAGCTGCTCTACCTACGAGCAGCTGCGATGCGCTGTTAAGCCTAGGCTTTGTGTATGAGAATCGCGGTTGTCATCGGAAGCACGCGCCCGGGCAGAATTTGTCCCAGCATTGCCAACTGGGTGCGGGAATGCTTGGCCTCCGGTGATGGCGACGTGAAGTATGAAATCGTCGACATCGCGGATCTGAACCTCCCGCTTCTCGACGAACCCCTTATGGCAGCCCTCCACCAGTACGAGCACGAGCACACTAAACAGTGGAGCGCGATCGCCGATTCTTATGAGGGCTTTTTCTTCGTGCTACCGCAGTACAACTGGGGCTATCCTGCTGCGCTCAAGAACGCCCTCGATTTTCTTTATGACGAGTGGAGCGGAAAGCCCGCGAGTTTCCTCACCTATGGCTCTCGGGGTGGAAATCGCGCCGCCGCCCAGTTCGCCGAGGTGCTCCAGGGCCTGCACATGAAGGTTCTTGATCATGTGGAGGTGAAGACCGGCGCCTGGAACGGCGATGCCGAGGAGATTCTCGCGCCGTACCGCGAAGAGATCTCGCTTATCGACGCCGCCTTTACTTGCGCAGATTCCGGTACGCCCGGGCCGACAGTGGGATGAAGATCGCCACCAAAACCAGCGGCCACAAAAATGCGGCGAGAACAGCATGGTCGGCGAGCGTTCCACCGGTGAATCCAACGGGGTTGCCGAACAATTCACGTACTGCGGTTGCTGTCGAGGACACGGGATTCCAAGTGGCGATCGGCGCAAGCCAGTTCGGCATGAACTCTGGAGAGACAAACACCGTCGACAGGAATCCGATCGGCCACACCAATACCTGGACGGCCATGCCCGCTCCTTCGTTTCGGCCGATAGTCAGACCAAGGTAGATGCCGATCCACAGGACGGCGAAGCGGAACCAGAGCAGCAGTAATACTGCGAGCACTGCTTGAAGCGGGGATCCGGTGATTCGCCAGCCAAGGATCAGGCCGCCGACGATGAGCGCAGCCAGTTCGACTGCTGAGGTGATCATGTCTGAGCCGACTCGGCCGAATGCTACTGAGGTGTCACCAATTGGCATAGAGCGGAAGCGGTCGGTGATGCCCTTCTTGGCGTCGTTGGCCATTGCGGTGGTGGTGGCTTCAACACCGAACATCATGGCCAGCGCCATCATGCCGGGCAGTAGGAAGTCGATGTAGTCTCCGCCGCCGGGCAGCTCAATAGAACCGCCGAAGAGCAGGGCAAACATGGCCAAAAGCATGATTGTAAACATCACGCCAAATAGTGGGGTCCATGGTTGGCGGACCCAGTGTTGAAGTTCCCGGCCGGTGAGAATGAGTCCGTTGCGAGTCATCCTGCGTCCTTTTCTGTGATGGAGAGGAAGGCTTCGTCAAGGGTTGGCTGGCGCAGGGCGATATCAGTGGGAATAAGTCCCAAGTTGTCGAGCCGGCGGATGGCCTCGGTTAGGTCAGCGGCGCCATTCGGGGCGGGGTAAGTGACTCGGAGGTTGTCCGAGGGGTCAACGCCCAAAGCTTGCTGAACCGCGGAGCGGTCAGTGTCAATGGGGAAGGCGATGTCGATCTGGCCGTCACCTCGGGAAGCCTTGAGTTCTAACGCGGTTCCTTCGGCGACAATTTGTCCGGCCTTCATGATCGAGATCCGATCCGCCAGCCGGTCGGCCTCCTCGAGATACTGGGTGGTCATCAGCACCGTGGTGCCATCGGCAGCGACGTCTTTCACGGCGTTCCATACGTCGATTCGGCCACGGGGATCCAAGCCCGTGGTCGGCTCATCCAGGAATAGGACCTCTGGCTTTGTGATCAGCGAGACCGCAATATCGAGTCGTCGGCGCATTCCGCCGGAGTAGCCGGAGATTGGGCGGTCGGAGGCGTCGGAAAGCGCGAAGTTTTTCAGTAGCTCTTCGGCCCGGGCGGCGGCCTCCTTCTTTTTCATTCCGAGCAGGCGGCCGAACATGATGAGGTTCTGACGGCCGCTGAGGATCTCATCGACTGCGGCATACTGCCCAACCAGACCGATGCGTTCGCGAACGGCCCGGCCGTCGTTAACGTCGATGCCGGCGACTGTTGCAGTGCCGCCATCGAGTCGGGTGAGAGTCGTCAAAATTCCTACTGCGGTGGACTTTCCGGCACCGTTGGGCCCGAGTAGCCCGTGGATTGTTCCGGTGGGGACCTCCAGGGTGAATCCGTCGAGGGCGTTGTGTTCCCCGTATGTCTTGACCAGGCCCCGCGCCTGGATGGCAAGCGACATCAATAACTCCTAACGATGTACGGACTTCGTGGGAAGATTTAACGTACAGTGTTCGGAGTAAGGGGGCAAGTGTTGCGACGTAACCTAGGACCATGGACACCACTGATCGCATGATTCGACTTGTCTGGCGACACAAGCTCGGCGAGGAGGAAGGCTCGCGAGGGCCGCGGAAGAAGTGGACCTTGGATCAGGTCGTCGATACAGCCATCGATTTCGCAGATGCCGAAGGGATCGATGGGCTGTCAATGCGGAAGATCGCGGACAAGCTCGGTACGTCAGCGGCCTCGCTGTACACGTATGTGCAGGGGCGCGATGAGCTCCTCGGGCTAATGATTGACCAGGTCATGGGCAGGATTGACCTGCCGCCGCACGAGGGGACGGTACGCGAGCGGCTCACCGTGGTCTCGGACATAACCCGTGAGGAATGCCTGCGGCATCCCTGGCTTATCGACGCCCAGAGCCACCGCCCCCTGATCGGCCCTCACACCTCTGCCCGATATGAATGGACCCTTAATGCGATTGAGGGGTTTGGGCTCGACGATGAATCGATGGACCACATCATCGCCCTCATTGGGGCACACGCGACATCCAATGCAGCCGCGCGGATCAATGCCGGGAAGCTAGCAGTGGCAACCGGCGCCACCGATGCGGACTGGTGGGCGGTCAACGCACCGATCCTCGATCAGGTGATGCCCGCGGATGCGTATCCCGTGTCTGGTCGGGTCGGGTCAACGGTGGGGGAGAAGTATCAAGCGGCCGTGAGCCATGACGCCGTCTACACCTTTGGTCTCGGCGTGATCCTTGACGGCGTCGAGGCTCGGCTTAGATCTTGATGATCGTCTTGCCGAAGTTGTGGCCCTGCAACATTCCGGCGAAGACCTCCGGGGCGTTGTCGAGGCCCTCGGTGATGTCTTCGCGGTAGGCGATTTTTCCTTCGCGGACCCACTGGCCCATGTCACGGATGAAGTCCTCGAACATCGTCGGGACGAACTCGGCTTGAATGAAACCTCGCAGCGTGAGGGATCCTGCGAGAATTGCGCCCATCAGTGCAGGGGAGCGGTCCGGACCTGCCGGTGCCTCGGTGAGGTTGTAGTTGGCGGCGAGCCCGCAAACAGGGACGCGAGCGAAAGTGTTGAGTCGCGGCAAAACTGCATCCCAGACAGGGCCCCCGACGTTCTCGAAGTAGACATCGATTCCTTCCGGAGCTGCTTCCTCGAGTCGCCCCGCCAGGTCATCCTCGCGGTGATCTAGGGCAACGTCGAAGCCAAACTCCTTGAGCTGTTCGACCTTCTCGGGGCCACCGGCGATACCGATAGTGCGCAGGCCCTTGAGCTTGGCGATCTGACCGACGGCACTGCCAACCGGACCGGTCGCAGCCGCCACAGCGAGCGTTTCGCCTTCCTGTGGCTTTCCGATGCTGAGTAGGCCGGAATATGCAGTGAATCCAGGCATTCCGAGCACTCCGAGCGAGGTGGTCACCGGTGCCTGTTCCGGATCGAGCTTGCGGAGGTGCCCCGTTGATTCGGTGCTGTAGGTCTGCCATCCGCCATATCCGAGGACGACGTCACCTGGCTCAAATCCCTCCGCGCGGGATTCCACCACCTCGGAGACCGTCGCGCCGATCATGATGTCGCCGACCTCCATCGGGGCGGCGTAAGACTTCGCGGCGGACATCCGGCCACGCATGTACGGATCCAGCGATAGATACAGCGTCTTGAGCAGAACCTCGCCGTTTGCCGGCTGACGCACTGGGTGGTCCTCAATGGAGAAGTTTTCCGCGGTGGGCAGGCCGACGGGGCGGGACGCCATTCGAATCTGGTGGCTCGTGATGGTCATTCTGATCCTCTCGTGTGGTATGGATGTTCCCCAACCAACGCCACGAGGATCGGTCACATTCCCAGGCTGCCCATCTGCTCAAGCGTGTTCAAGATGCCTGCCATGTATCCGAGCGCCTCACCCGGGAGATAGGGGCTGATCGTGTCGATCGCGGTCTGCAACATGATGACTCCTCGGTATGGGGAATGGCTTTCTTATTGAAAGCCTAACTTGATAGGCCAAGAGGCGGAGCCTGTTGCCCCAGCTTGGGCGTAGCCTGGCGGCCACATGGAGAGGAGCGCCCCGATGGTCCTGAACGAGACGTAGACCCTTGCCACTGGCGCGACCGTGCCCAAGCTAGGCCTCGGCACCTGGTACATCGACGATGACCAGGTCGCTCAGGCGGTGCGCACCGCCGTGGAGACCGGATATCGCAATATCGATACCGCCCAGGCCTACGGCAATGAGTCCGGGGTCGGGGAGGGCCTGCGAACCGCCGTGGTACCTCGCGACGAACTTTTCGTCTCGACGAAAGTTGCTGCAGAGATCAAAGATTACGCAGGTGCAGTCGCATCCATCGAGAAGTCACTGGAGAAGCTCGGCGGATATGTCGACTTATTGCTGATCCACTCTCCGCAGCCATGGGAAGACTTCAGAGGCGGGGACTACTTCGAGGAGAACCTCGAGGTCTGGCGGGCACTGGAAGAAGCGTTCGACGAGGGCAAGGCCACCGCAATTGGAGTGTCCAACTTCGAGGTCAAGGACCTGGAAAATATCATCAACGGTGGCAACATAGTTCCGCATGTGAATCAAATCCTGCTACATGCTGGCCGCACTGACACGGACGTGATCGACTACTGCCAGCGGCGAGACATCCTGGTGCAGGCCTATTCCCCGATCGCCCATGGCGCAGTGCTTGGCAAACCGCGCATCACCGCGATTGCGGAAGAGTACGGAGTGACCGTTCCGCAGCTGTGCATCCGGTATGCACTCCAAGTGGGTGCACAACCGCTGCCGAAGACTGCGAACCCAGAGCACATGCGCACCAACACGCAGCTCGATTTCAGGATCAGTGATGAACATATGGAGGTTCTCACGGATCTCGACGAGCGTGAGTCGATATGACATTGCTGGTGTGCATCACAGAGAATAGTGGCATCCACATGACACCCAGAAGGATCTGTGATGCGCACTCGGAAGTCTCTGCTCGCTCTGACCATCGTCGGCATGACGGTTCTGGCCGCCTGTGCCGATGATCCGGACCCGGGCGCGGAGAGCCCCATCGGGGAGGAAAGCGCTGCTCCCGCAGAGCCTGAAGTAACTGCTCAGGGCGAGTTCGCCGAACCGGAGATCCTCGCCAATGGCCTGTCTTCGCCGTGGTCGGTGACGTTCCACGGCGGCACGGCTCTGGTGAGTGAACGAGACTCCGGTCGAATCGCAGCCTTCGACTTGCAAGGAAATCGTCTGACGACCTTGTCCGTGTCCGGCGTTGTCAGCGGCGGAGAAGGTGGCCTGCTGGGACTGACCGCGAGTGGCGAGCATCTTTACGTCTACCTCACCGGTGCCGAGGGCAACCGCGTGGAGCGGTACCTGCTCAATGGAGCGGGATCGGATCTGTGGCTCAGCGAGCAGGAAGTGCTTCTTGACGGCATCCCAGCTGCACAAACCCACAACGGCGGTCGCATTGGTATGGGCCCAGACGGGATGTTGTACGTCTCCACGGGTGACGCGAACGACCCGGATCTGGCGCAAGACCTCGATTCCCTCGCTGGCAAAATCCTGCGGATGACCTCCGAAGGTGAGGTCCCCGAGGACAACCCGTTCGAAGACTCGCTGGTGTACTCCTTTGGCCACCGCAATATCCAGGGCATGACCTGGAGTCGTTCTGGCACCTTCTACGCGACCGAATTCGGCGCCAATGACTGGGATGAGCTGAACATCATTGAGGCTGGAGGAAACTACGGCTGGCCGTTTATCGAGGGTTTGTCAGAAGTTGAGGACGTGGAAGGAGAGTTTATCGATCCGGTCCAGGTCTGGGAGACCGCCGAGGCTAGCCCCAGCGGCATGACGATTCTTGGCCGCAGCATTTACATTGCGAACCTTCGTGGAGAGCGATTGACGGAGGTTCCGCTGTCAGATCCCTCGGAGTCGATTGAGGACTTCGTCGGAGAGTTCGGTCGGATCCGCGATGTAGTGGTCGCCCCGAATGGTCAGCTCTGGGTCATCACCAACAACACCGATGGTCGAGGCGAACCCGGCCCTGAGGACGACAGGATCATTCAGCTCAAGGTGCAGCGCTAAGCGTCGTGACGCGGGTGCGCTCCTGAAGCGAACTTCCGCACCCAGGCGTCACCGCGATAGTGCGCGGGGACTCCACCGCCGAGGAGACTGCGGGTCATTTCTGCAGTCTCAGCTGAATCTTCGACCATGAGCGGTGTGTCGGAGGCAAGCAGAATTACGTTGCCCATGCGCTTGCCTTTGAACATCGGAGGATCGGCGATGGCGGCGACGTAGTTGAAGACTTCGTACAACCCCGCGATCTCCTCTTTCGTAGCCGCGAGGTCGGGCTTGTCCGCGCAGTTCGCGACATACAGCCCGCCGGGAGCCAGGCCCTGGTGACAATGCTGGAAGAACTCCACCGTGGTGAGATCGCGAGGTGTAAAAGCCCCTGCGAAGGCATCACGGATAATGACGTCTCGGCTTGCCGGCGTGAATCCCTCGGCGACCTCACGGGCATCATCCACTCGGATCTTCACGCTGGGCGAGCGGGGGATATCGAACCATTCTCGGCTGAGGCGGGCCAGTTCGCCGTCGAGCTCGACGACGGTGTTCCGCGAGGCGGGGTAGACATCCGCGAAGTACCTAGGCATCGTGCACACTCCGCCACCGAGGTGGGTGATGCGGAGTTTTTGTGGGTCCAGGTTGAGGTTGATGAATGTCTCGGTGCCGGCAGCGACCCACCGCATATATTCGAAGATGAGCATCCGTGGCTTTTCGAGAACCATGTGTGAGCTCGGGACGCCGTTGATGCTGACTAGCCAACCGTCGTTGACGTAGACGTCCGGAGCCAGCTCGATCATCGAGTAGTCGCCCTCGTAGGTGCCCGCCACCGGAGTTGGTGTTGAGCCCTTGTTCTTGCGTGCCACGAACGGGTCCTTTCGGCGGTGAGTTGGGATTTCTAAGGGTACCTGCCGACACCACATTCCCACGCGACCTAGCGTGCCATCAGAGTCTTGCTGCTAGTGCCCTGGTGTGGGGTTCGGGGAGGTAGACGGAGGCGTCGGGAAGCGAGGTCATTTTCTCTGGAAGCGGCGAGTCAGAGGCGAGCACCACGACGTTCCCGCTTTTGCGGCCGGCAATCATCTCGGCCTCGGAAACCGCTGCGATATGCGCGAACACGCGAGTTAGGCCGTTGATCTCCTGCCGCGTGACCGTCAGGTCAGGTTCATCGCCGCAGTTAGCGACATACAGTCCACCCTCTACGAGGCCGCGCCGGCACTCGCGGTAAAAATCGATCGTGCGCAGTGACTCGGGTGCGGTAAATCCGTCGAAGGCGTCGCGGATGATCACGTCAGCGCTAGCGTCCGGCATCTCGCGCACGAAAGACCGTGCATCGGTGATTCGGATATCAGCGCGCGGCAACCCAAACCAGTCTCGCACCAGCTCTACCAACTTGCCGTCGAGCTCCACGACAGTATTGTCCGACTCCGCGAAGTATCGGGGGAGCGTGAGCGCTCCACCTCCAAGATGGACAAGATTTCGCTTCCCGACGCCCACTTCCTCTACCGCAGCCACCACCCACTTCATGTACTCGAAGACGAGTGAGCGGGGGTCATCCTCGACAATGTGAGAACTCGGTACCCCGTTGACGTGCAGGATCCAGCCGCGCTCGACGAAGAAGTCCGGGACAAGCTCGATGAGCGAATGATCTCCCTGGTAGGTGCCAGGAACGGGAAACGGCGAGTCGTCGAGGAATTCCTCCAGTGGGTCCTCGAACGGGTCGGTGAGCACAGCGGGCTCCTTGGGTGAGGTGCTTTGGGAGCTTCGGAGACTACCTCAACTTCACCACGGCGCGGGATCAGGTCGCATCGCCCACGTGCGCAGGGTGGAATCGAGGGAATCGATGGCGCGCTCGAAGGAGACGTTGATGTCTCGGGGTTGTTTGAATCCGCCGGCAAGTTCTAGTGCCACGAAACCGTGGACGGTGCTGCGGATGAGGCGGATGGAGTCGGTGAGGTCGACGTCGGGAAGCGAATATCCCTTGATTGACGCGGTGATCACTGAGAGAAGTGCCTCGGCCGCGATCTGACCGGCGCCGTCGTCCGGCTCGGGCGCGATTTGGAGCGCCTCATACTGCCCGGGGTGCTCCTTTGCCCAAACGCGAAGGGTCTGCGCGAGGGCTGCCAGGGCATCCCTTTCCGACAATCCAGCGCACGCCGATGACAGCGCGGCGGTGACCTGACGAGCTGCGTGAGCGTTGATGGCTGCGCGCAACTCGTTGAGATTCGCGACATGCCGGTACACACCCGGCGGAGCAATCCCGAGGGCGCGGCCTAGCCTGGTGAAGGAGAGCTGGTGCAGGCCAACCTCGTCGGCGAGCAGCGCTGCACGTTCGACGACTTCCGGGCGGCTGAGTCGCTTAGCCATTGGTGATCTCCTTGAGAAACGGTGTGATGACGGACGAAACGGCCTCTGGTTGTTCGGCCATTGGATAGTGGCGGGCACCTGGAATCATCGTATGGCGGCCGCGGGTGTTGCCGGCTACCCAGATAGCTTCGGCCTCCGGGTCGCGGAAGTCTGGATCCTTGTCGCCCATGATGACGAGGGTTGGGACGTTGACCTTCGGCAGCGCCGCCTCCGCAGGGGCGTGGGAGGTGCGGGCCGTCCGCTCAAAAGCGCGCCATCTGCCTGGGCGTTTTAGCAGTTGCCTAGTGAGAGTGAGGTGCTCAGCGTGATCGTCGGGCGTGATGTCGCCAAAGAGTTTGCGGTGGTACATCGTCCACACGATCGGCCCCCACGGCTTCATCAGAGCGAACCTAAGCGCGGCGGCGGGACCGTGGTCTCGGACGAACGGGCCAATGAGGACCAGTCCGTTGACTGCGTCGGGATACTCGGTGGCGGCGATGACCGCCGCTGCCGCTCCCATTGAATTGCCGATCACCGTCGCTGGGCCGCCTAGATGGCTAATAACTGCGAGGATGTCGCGGGCAGTAGCGGGGTCGTCGTAATCCTCGAAGTCGACGGAACTATCCCCATGTCCGCGCAGATCCAAGATGGCGACGCGGAAGCCGGACTCGGCCAGGCACAGGTGTCGAAACGAGGAGCGAGATTCGCCCATCCCAGGAACACAGAGGACGAGCGGTCCGTCGCCATGCACCTCGACGGCGATGGAGCCTCCGTCATTGTTAACCCTCATTGTGTTCATGGGGCATAGTGTAACTCAAAGTTATGAACCGTATCGTCATGGCCGGGAGGATTTCGGTTGCTGGCTATTCTGAGTGCAAGGAGGGCAGACGAGTGCGAATCGCAGTCATCGGAGCGGGAATTGGGGGACTGATTGCCGCGGTCGGGCTCCAGGGTGACGGCCATGATGTGACCGTCTTTGAGAGGCGTGCGTCCCCTGGGGCGATTGGGGCCGGATTGACACTATTCCCGAACTCCTTCTCAGCCCTCGATGCGATCGGGCATGGTCTCGGCGATCTCGCGCGGGACGTTAGCTCGGAAGTTCGCGTGACTTCGGGGCAACGGAGGCCGACGGGGAGATGGTTGCTCAAGATCGCTGCTGAGGATGCGCCAGAGGTCCGTACGCTCCACCGTGCCGAGCTGTATCAAGCTCTTTCAAAGCTGCTTCCCGACGGCTCCATCCACGCCAGCGCTTCCACTGCCGTCTCTGACCTGAACTCGTACGACCTAATCATCGCCGCGGACGGCGTGCACAGTGATGCCCGCAAAGCGTGGGGCCTGGACAAGGGGGTTCGCTTTGCCGGTTACACCGCGTGGCGTGGCGTTACGGCGATGCGCGCTGATGTCGCAGGTGAGACGTGGGGCCGTGGAGCTAGGTTCGGCATCGTTCCGCTTCCGGGCGACCGCACCTACTGGTTCGCAACCCTCCGCACCGATCCGGGCGTGACTTTCGCAGACAACCACGAGAGCTTGCGTGAGGTATTTGGGAGATGGCATCGCCCGGTGCCAGATCTCATTGAGGCAACGCTTCCCGACGACATCCTCCACCACGACATCTACGACCTCACCGGCTTACCCGATTCCTTCGTTGTCCCTGGAGGAGTACTTATTGGAGATGCTGCACACGCGATGACCCCTGATCTCGGCCAAGGAGCAGGTCAGGCCATTGAGGACTCCGCAGCCTTGGTCTTGTTGCTGCGTGAATCCGGACGCGATGAGGCACTGCGGCGCTTCGACGAGATCCGACGACCACGCGTGACCGGAATGTGGAAGAACTCCAGGATGATGGGCAGGATCGCCCAGGCGCATGGTCCGATCACTAGTGGATTGCGGGATACCACATTGGCTCTGACTCCTTCCGCTCTAGCGGCAAGGAGTGCGAAAGCGAAATCCTCCAGGCCGTTCTCGCTGTAAGGGAAATACCTCGAGGGCGAATGCTCGGATTGGCAGGAGCACGCCCAGATCGCCGCTCCGGTTGTGGTTCGGGCTTCTTGATGGCAGCTAACTCCGTCGTCGGGTGACGTGGCGGAACCTGCGGGTACGCCACCGGGCAACCTTCTCCCGCAACGACGCAGCATCAGCGAACCCGCGCTGCCACACATCGAACTGATCCAACTCCACCCGCTTGAGCAATGGACCCACCGCAGCCAGCGCCCCCATCGGATCACGCTCACACAGATACACCTGCATCATCCCCACCACCGGATCCGGCGGAGCAACACTGGGCGGATCTGGATCCTTGACCGGCTCCAACGAGCGCACCTGCCCTTGGTACCGGCGGGCCTTGAACTTCTGATGCGCATCTCGAGCCTCAGCTCGCCGCGCGGCAGCGGCAACAGCTTTGCTCGCCTCGTGCTCNCTAATCGCGGAGATAATCTGCTCGGGGCCCTCGTCCGGTGCCATGATCCGCAGGCTCTGCAGCATCCGCACAATCGGCTGGGCCCGGCGGGCCCGCGCAACCAGATTGCGCCACTG